>NZ_NTHN02000061.1 GCF_002300555.2 Alloyangia mangrovi
CGCCGAGGCGGCGGCAGCGCGGCTGAGCGCCATCGAGGCGGGGCAGCTCAAGCGGCTGGCAGGCGGGCCGGGGCGCGTCTGACCCCGGCCCGGAGGGTCCTTAGGCTGCTGCGGCGCCCTTCTTCTCCCAGGCGAACTTCTGCATCACCTGGTCCACCGGAGTGTTCGCCAGATGGTTGGTGTAGTTCGACATGACCTTCTGCGCCACGGCGAGGATCACCTCGAGAATCTGCCGCTGCGTGTAGCCCGCGTCGAGGAAGGCCTGCACCTGCGCCTCTTCGAGCGCGCCGCGCTGACGCACCACCTGCAGCGTGAAGTCGCGCAGCGCCTCGAGCCGGGCGTTCGGCAGCGGAGTCTCGTCGCGCAGCGCAGTGGTGATCGCGTCATCCACCTGCATCATCTTGGCGATACCGGTGTGGGCGGGGACGCAGTAATGGCAGGCGTGCTCGACGTTGATCGTCTGCCAAACCACGGTGATCTCGTCCTTGTCGAAGCTGGTCTCCTCGGCGAACAGCCGGTGCAGGTACTTGTAGCCGTCAAGCAGCGCCGGCGCCTCGGCCATCACAGCATGCAGGCCGGGCAGGCGGCCGAAGGCCTTTTGCGAATGCTCCAGAAGCGGGCGGCTCGCCTCGGGGGCGGACTCGAGCGTGTGGCGGGTGAACTGGGTCATCTGGGTCTCTCCCTCTGATTCTTGAGTGTTTGCTCAAGTTGCATACGGAGGGGTAGCTTTACTTGAGTGTTTGCTCAAGATATATTTTCATCGCTTGTTCCAGCCCGGCGAGATCCGGCCGCGACGAACGGCCGGAACAGACAGGAACGGGAGACGGACACGCGCATGGCCAGGCAGGCACGACACGACAGGCAGGAAGTGCTCGGCAAGGCGCTCGAACTCTTCTGGTCCAAGGGCTATCACGCCACCTCGCTCAAGGACCTTGAACTGGCGCTCGACATGCGTCCGGGCTCGATCTACGCCGCCTTCGGCTCGAAGGAAGCGCTGTTTTCCGAGACGCTGGCGCTCTATGCCGAGCTTTCGCGCATGCAGTTCCTCGAGACCCTTGGGGCCGCGCCGAGCCGTCTTCAGGGGCTCGCGAACCACGTCCGGCGACTTGGCTGCGCCGGTGAACCCGGCCCGTCGCGCGCCTGCATGCTGGTCAAGACGCTGCTCGAGACCCCGGACGATGATCCCAGGCTACGCGTCCAGACCGAGGCGCTGATGCGCGGCATGGAGGCGATGTTTGCCCGTGCCTTCCGCGAGGCGCAGGAGCAGGGAGAGATCGGGCCGGAGGCCGATCCGCAGCAGCTCGCCAGCCGGTTGCAGGTCGAGATCTTCGGCCTGCGCGCCTATGCGCAGCGCACCGACTCGCGGGTCAGGGTGGCGCAGCTTGCCGAGGAGATCGCGCGCGGTCTCGAGGCGCGCGCGCTCGCCTGATCGGGCGTGTCCTACTTGACGCAACGTCGCTAAATCGGCAAAGCCTTGCGCATCCGGGGCGAGACGCGTTGCTGCGACGCGGAAAAACGCAGATTTTGCTCGGGACTGTCCGCTTTCCGGAGACCCGCATGTCCGCCGACCTGCCCGACCGCCGCGCCTTCCTCGCATCCGCCCTTGCCACAGGCGCCTTCAGCCTGCTGCCCGATTTCGCCCGCGCCCAGAGCGGCGCGATCGCCTCGGGCATCCCGCTCGGGCCTCCCAAGCCCTTCTCCTTCGACACGCTCCGCGAACTGGCAGCGAGCCTCGCCAAGGAAGAGTTCACCCCGATGGCGGTGCCCGACGCCGATATCCTGCAGCAGATCGACTACGATGCCCACGGCGCGATCAGCTTCCGCGAGGACCGGGCGCTCTGGGCCGATCAGGGCACAGCGCAGCCGGTCCGCTTCTTCTTCCCGGGCCGCTACTTCCCCGAGCCGGTGCATGTCTACGCGCTCGAGGACGGCACCGCGCGCGAGGTGCCCTTCTCGCGCGATCTTTTCGACATCCCGCAGGGCAACCCCGCCAACCGCCTGGAAAAGACCGAGGGCTTCGCCGGCTTTGCCGTGCAGGACCCCGAGGAGCGGCTCGACTGGATGGCCTTCCTCGGCGCCTCCTACTGGCGCACGGCGGGCTACTCGGGGCAGTTCGGCCTGTCGGTGCGCGGGCTTGCCATGGACACGGCCATCCCCGATGGCCCCGAGGAATTCCCACGCTTCACCCGCTTCTGGCTCGAACAGGGCGAGGGCGGCGAGGTGACCACCTACGCGCTCCTGGAAAGCCCCCGGGCCACCGGCGCCTATCGCATCGCCTCGCGCCGCGACAAGGGCGTGATCCAGGACGTCTCGGCCGAGATCTTCCTGCGCGGTGACGTCGAGCGGCTGGGAGTCGCGCCGCTCACCTCGATGTTCTGGTTCGGCAAGCACAACCGCCATGTCGCCGCCGACTGGCGCCCCGAGGTGCACGACAGCGACGGGCTGGAAATTCACACCGGCAGCGGCGAGCGCATCTGGCGCCCGCTCAACAACCCGCCGCGGGTGATGGCCAATGCCTTCGGCACCACCGATCCCGCGGGCTTCGGGCTCATGCAGCGTGAGCGCAACTTCAGCGAATACGAGGACGACGGCGTGTTCTACGAGCGCCGCGCCTCGGCCTGGATCAAGCCGCAGGAGGGCTGGGGGCAGGGCGCCGTGACGCTGGTCGAGCTGCCGACCGACGACGAGATCCACGACAATATCGTCGCCTTCTGGACCCCGGCCGAACCGGCGGCGGCGGGCAGTTCCTACAGCATGAACTACCAGCTCAGCTGGCTCGAGGATTGCCCGGTGCCGCCACTGGCGGCGCGCTTCATCGCGGTGCGCATGGGCAAGGGCGGCATCCCCGGCCAGCCGCGCCCGGCGGACACGGTGAAGATCGTCTGCGATTTCGACGGTCTTGGCATGGAGGAGCTGGACCGCAGCTCCGGTGCGCTGCCGGTGGTCTCCGCCTCGCGCGGGGAGATCTCGGGCGAGGTTGCTTACCCGGTGGTCAGCACAGAGGCCTGGCGGGCGGTGTTCGATCTCGATTTCTCGGCCATCGCGGCAGAGGACGACGAGCCGATCGACCTGCGGGTCTATGTCTCGCACGAGGGCGAGGCGATGTCCGAGACGCTGATCCTGCAGCTCTTCCCGAGCCAGCTTCGCGCGCTGCTCGCGGCGCGGGGGTAGGGGGCTCGCCCGGCCTGACCAAAGCCGAGGCCGCCGGGCATTTTCCCAGACGAAAAAGGCCGCCCCATCGGGCGGCCTTTGCATTTTCACCGAGCCGGGCGCTCAGAGGCCCAGCTTCGCCGCGACGATGTCGTTGACGGCCTTGGGGTTGGCCTTGCCGCCGGTGGTCTTCATCACCTGGCCGACGAACCAGCCCGCCAGCTTGGGGTTCTGCTTGGCCTTCTCGACCTGTGCCGGGTTGGCGGCGATCACCTCGTCCACGGCGGCCTCGATGGCGCCGGTGTCGGTGACCTGCTTGAGGCCCTTCTCCTCGACGATCTTCGCCGGATCGCCACCCTCGGTGTAGACGATCTCGAAGACGTCCTTGCCGATCTTGCCCGAGATGTCGCCCTTCTTGATCAGCGAGACGATCCCCGCGAGCTGCGCCGGCGAGACCGGGCTCTCGGTGATGTCGTGGCCTTCCTTCTTCAGGCGGCCGAAAAGCTCGTTGATCACCCAGTTGGCGGCCAGCTTGCCGTCGTCGCAGCCCTTCAGCACGTCCTCGAAATAGGCCGAGTTGACCACTTCGGCGGTGAGCACGCCGGCATCGTATTCCGACAGGCCGAAGTCCTTGACGAAGCGTGCCTTCTTCTCGTCCGGCAGCTCCGGCAGCGAGGCCTTGATCTCGTCCACCCAGGCCTGCTCGATCTCGAGCGGCAGCAGGTCGGGGTCTGGGAAATAGCGGTAATCATGCGCTTCTTCCTTGGACCGCATCGAGCGGGTCTCGCCCTTGTCCGGATCGTAGAGACGGGTTTCCTGGTCGACCTTGCCACCGTTCTCGAGGATGGCGATCTGCCGCCGCGCCTCGTAGTCGATGGCCTGCTGGATGAAGCGCATCGAGTTCATGTTCTTGATCTCGCAGCGCGTGCCGAGGTGCGAGAAGTCCTGCGTCTCCTGGTACTTTTCGTACTGGCCGGGACGACAGACCGAGACGTTGACGTCGGCCCGGAGGTTGCCGTTCTGCATGTTGCCGTCGCAGGTGCCGAGATAGCGCAGGATCTGCCGCAGCTTGACCACGTAGGCCGCTGCTTCCTCGGGGCCGCGGATGTCGGGGCGCGAGACGATCTCCATCAGCGCCACACCGGTGCGGTTGAGGTCAACGAAGGACATGGACGGATCCATGTCGTGGATCGACTTGCCGGCGTCCTGCTCGACGTGGATGCGCTCGATGCGCACCTTGCGCGCGACGCCCGGCTCCATGTCGACGATGACTTCGCCTTCGCCCACCAGCGGGTGGTAGAGCTGGGAAATCTGGTAGCCCTGCGGCAGGTCGGGATAGAAGTAGTTCTTGCGGTCGAAGGCGGACTTCAGGTTGATCTCTGCCTTCAGGCCGAGCCCGGTGCGTACGGCCTGCTCGATGCAATACTCGTTGATCACCGGCAGCATGCCGGGCATCGCCGCGTCGACGAAGGCGACGTTCGAGTTGGGCTCTGCGCCGAATTTGGTCGAGGCGCCGGAGAACAGCTTCGCCTCGGTGGAAATCTGGGCGTGGATTTCCATCCCGATCACCAGCTCCCAATCGTATTTGGCGCCGGCAATGACCTTGGGTTTGGGGGGCTCGAAGCTCAGGTCAAGCATGGGGGGGTCCTCGTCTCTCAGGTTGCGACGGGGATACGCCAGAGCGGCACAGGGAGCAAGGGTGCAGGAGGCGCAGCCCGAGGGCTGCAGCGCGAGGCCCTGATCGGTAAAGATCACCGAGCGCCCCCGCGAGAGCTGATGGACAAAATGGGTGTTCAGCACCGAATGCGCGCGGGCGCACCCGGCCTCGCGGCGCGCGGCCTCGTCCGGCGCGGAGAGATCGGGCGAAGGCGGCGCCCAGAGCTGGGGATGAAGTTCGCGCAGGTGGTCCTCGACGATCCAGTCGAGCGATCCGGCGATGCGGGCGGCGGCGCCATGCTCGGCCAACGGGGCCAGCTCGGCGCACCGGGCGGCGAGCAGGTTGGCCCTGTGCTGATCCGGCCAGGTCTCCGGCGGCTGCGGTTGCAGGAGGTCGTGCAGCCCGGCGACAAAAAGTTCAGCGTCCACATGACCCCATCCCTCGGGTTGCGCCGCGAGCACGTCGAGCCAGACCCAGCAGTAGCCGCCGGTGCCCCAGCTCCCTGCGGTGCTCATCGCGAGGCGCCTGGCGGTTCGGTCCAATCCGGGCCAGGTGCCGAAGCGCAGTGGAGAAAGGTCATGGCCATAGGCGCGCAGGTGGTCGGGGCAGGCGGGTTGCAGGGCGACCAGCGTCTCGTAGCTGCGGGCAAGATGCTCCGACGGCGTGGGCAGCACCTCGAGCACGGCGCAACGGGCCGCCTGCAACGCTGCGGAACCGAGCTCTACGGGGTCGTGCGGGCGGAGCAGAAGATGCGCCGTCTCAAGGTGATGTCGGACCGCATCCCCGCGCGCCGCCTCGGAGAGCGGGGTGCTGCCCGCGCGCCAGAGCCGGGCGGCGCCGATCTGCGGCCAGGCGGCGAGCAGCGCGCGCATGGGGGCTTCGGTGGTGGGGCCGAGCACTTCGGAATGGCCCTGAAGGGCGCACCGCACCGCCTCGGCATCGCCGCGGGCCATCGCTTCGGCGACGCGCATGAGAACGTCCTGCGCCGCGCCGTCGCAGAGCAGCCGGGCGGCGGGCGTGCCCGCGGGTGTGAGAGCAGAGGAATGGTCAGCCTCGTTCAACGCCTCCTCGAGCGCCCTCCAGCGCTCCTGCCGGGCGAGGCGCAACCCGCGGCCGACAATCTCGGCGCAGGCCTCTGCCTCTTCGCTGGTCTCGCGGACAGGGATCTGGACGCGCGGCGGGTCGAACCCCGGCGGGCAGCGGGCCTCGGCGCGGGAAGCGCCGCCCGGACAGGCTTTTGCGCCAGAGTCCGCACCCGATCCCGGCGCACCGCCCGATGCATGCCGCGCCAGAAGGCGCCGGGTGAGGGCGGGCAGACTGGGCCGAAATCGGAGAACGTGCTGTGCCATGCGCGCCACGCTGGACCGGGATTCGGGCCGGACCGGGGCGCGGGCACGAGGAGGCCGGGGCGCATAATGGGCGCTTCGGCGGCAAATTGTTCAAAAGCTATAGTTGAGATTCCACCTAAAATCGGCAAGATTCCAGACATCTCCATGCGCCGTCGGCGATCCGCCGCGCATAATACCGCGTCAGGCTTGCCGGAATTGTTCTTCGTGGGCAAGTTCTGCGCCATGCTGAACCGTTTCATTCCTGCCCTTGCGGCGCTCATGATAGCGCCGATGGCCCAAGCGAATACCGGCCCTGCACCTGTCACGCAGGCCGCCTTCGCGGTTGCGGCCCCAACGATGCCCCTGGTCTCGCGCGATGCGATGTCGGGGACCCCGGAGTCGCTGCTGGCAGTGTCCGCCTCGCCCCGCCCTCTGGCCCGGCGCATGGCCATCCCCAAGGCCCGCTGGGGCACCTCGGGGGGGGCGCAGCACCTGGTCGCTCGCGGTGCTCTCGTCGTTGCGTGGCCATGCCAACGCGCTGCCCGACGTAGTGCCGGCGGATATCGACACCTGGTGTCCGGCCTATGAAAGCGGATCGCGCGAACAGCGCGAGGCCTTCTGGCTCGGTCTCGTCTCGGCGCTGGTCAAGCACGAGAGCACCTTCAAGCCCACCGCCGTCGGCGGTGGCGGCAAGTGGATCGGCCTCATGCAGATCCTGCCGTCGACTGCGCGCCTCTACGGCTGCCAGGCCACCACGGTGGACGGTCTCAAGGACCCGCGCGCCAACCTGTCCTGCGGTCTTCGCATCATGCGCGGACCGTCGCCCGAGACGGCGTGGTCAGCGCCAACATGCGCGGCGTGGCCGCCGACTGGGGTCCGTTCCACTCGCAGAAGAAGCGCGAGGACATGATCGGCTGGACCCGCGCGCAGGCCTATTGCACCGGCATGGGCCGCTCGCTGCGCCCGGTCGAGCGCCCGGTGAGCCTTCTGCCCGGCATCATGGCGTCGAACGAGCTTGGCGCGGGCACCCGTCCGCTTGCCCGGTCGCGTGCGCTCGATGCGAGCTATGCCAACACCTTCATCTCCACCAAGGGCCAACTTCTGGAGAGTGACGGCTGATCTGCTGAAGTTCGTTTCAGTGTAAGAACGGGCGGGACCTTGGAAGGTTCCGCCCGTTCTTCATTTCAGGGGGTTGAGGGGCGTCAGCGCCCGCCGCCGACGTCGAGGATGCTGCGCGTCACGTAGCCCGCGCGGTCCGACAGCAGCCACAGGACGCTCTCGGCCACCTCCTCGGCGGTGCCGGCCCGGCCCAGCGGCGGGGTGTGGCCGATGCGGGCGAGCCGGTCGGGCTCGCCGCCCTTGGCGTGGATGGCGGTTTCGATCAGCCCGGGACGCACCGCGTTCACCCTGATGCCCTCGGGGGCCAGTTCGTCGGCGAGGCCCAGCGTGAAGGTGTCGATCGCGCCCTTGGAGGCGGCGTAATCCATGTACTGCCGCGCCGATCCCAACCGCGCCGCCACCGACGAGACATTGACGATGCCGCCGCCCGCATGGGCACGCATGTAGGCCACCGCCTGCCGGGCCACCTCGATGGCGCCGAAGACGTTGACCTCGAACACCCGCCGGACCCTGTCGGGGGTCAGCTCAGCGAGCGATCCCGTGGGCGCGACGATCCCGGCGTTGTTCACAAGATCGAGCGGCCCCGGCGCCAGCGCGGTCAGCTCGGCGAAGAGCTCGGCCACCTGCGCGTGGTCGGACACATCCGCGCCGATCACATGCGCCTCGGCGCCCTCGGCGCGGACCTCCTCGGCCACCGCTTCGGCGCCGTCCCGGTCACGGCCGTAGTGGACCACGACGCGCTCCCAGCCTCGGGCCGGGGCGAGGCGGCAGGTCGCCGCCCCGATGCCGGCACTGCCGCCGGTGACCAGCAGCAGCCGGCTCATGACAGCAGCCGGGTGACCATTTCGGTCACGTCGCGCGAGAGGCCGGGCTTGGCGGCGATCTTCTCGAGCTCGGCCTGCATCATGCCTCGGCGGGTCTCGTCGTAGCGCTTCCAGGTCTGGAAGGCCGAGCACATGCGCGCGGTGGTCTGCGGGTTCTTCTCGTCGAGCCTGATCAGCCAGTCGGCCAGCAACCGGTAGCCCGCGCCGTCGATGCGGTGGAAGCCCGCGTGGTTCATCGCCAGACCGCCCATCACCGCGCGGAAGCGGTTGGGGTTCTTCCAGTCGAAGTCCGGATCCTCGGTCAGCGCCTTGGCCCGGTCGGCGGTTTCCGAGGGGCCCGAGGCCGCGACCTGCAGGGCGAACCACTTGTCCATCACCAGCCGGTCGCCGTTCCACTGGGCGCGGAATTTCGCGAGCGCGTCTTCCCCCGCACCCGCCTGCACGAGGCAGGCCAGCGCCGAGAGCTGCAGCGTCATGTTGTCGGCGCTCTCGAACTGCGTCCTGGCCGCGTCACCGCCATCGAGACGCGAGGTCAGCGCCAGCACCGCGCCGCCAAGGGCACGCTTGCCGGATTGCTCGGCGTCGGGCTGGTAGGGCTCCGTCACCTTCGCCTCTTCGGCGAGCTGCGGCAGCAGCTTGGACCAGCGCTCGGCGCGGGTCTTCTTGAGCACCTCGGTGGCGGTCCAGATTGCGTCGGGGTCCGGCGTCACGCCGCGCTGGTGCAGCACCTGCGCCAGCTCGGATTGCGTCGGCGTGCCCAGCATCAGCGCGCGGTAGGCGGGATCGAGCGCGCTGTCGCGGATCACCGCCTCGAGCCCGTCGAGCCAGGCGGTGTCGGGCGCGGCGCCCTCGGTGATCATGGCCACGAGGCACTCGCGCGCCAGGTCGCGGTTGGCTTCCCAGCGGTTGAAGCTGTCGGTGTCATGGGCCAGCAGGAAGGCACGTTCCTCTTTGCTGCTCTCACGCTCCAGCACCACCGGGGCCGAAAAGCCGCGCAGGATCGAGGGCACAGGTTTTGCGCTGAGCCCGTCGAAGGTGAAGCTCTGCTCCGCCTCGGTCAGCTCAAGCACCGTCGTCGGCGCCACCTCGTCGCCGTTCGGCGAGAGCAGGCCGACAGCCACCGGGATCACCTGCGGCGCCTTCTCGGGCTGACCGGGGGTGGGGGGCGTGTGCTGCCTGAGGGTCAGCGTGTAGGTGCCATCCGAGAAGGCCTCGGACACAGCCACATGCGGTGTCCCGGCCTGTGAGTACCAGCGCTTGAACTGCGTCAGGTCGCGCCCGGTGGCATCCTCGAAGACCTTCAGCCAGTCCTCGATGGTCGCCGCGTCGCCGTCGTGCCGCTCGAAGTAGAGGTCGAGCGCCTTGGCATAGGCCTCGTCTCCGACCAGCGTCTTGAGCATGCCGATCACCTCGGCGCCCTTCTCGTAGACCGTCGCTGTGTAGAAGTTGTTGATCTCCTGGAAGCTCTCGGGGCGCACCGGGTGCGACAGCGGCCCCTGGTCCTCGGGGAACTGCCGGCCGCGCAAGTCGATCACGTCGGAGATCCGCTTGACCTCCTCGCCGCGCATGTCGGAGGTGAACTGCGCGTCGCGGAAGACGGTCAGACCCTCTTTCAGGCACAGCTGGAACCAGTCGCGGCAGGTGATGCGGTTGCCGGTCCAGTTGTGGAAGTACTCATGCGCGATGATCGCCTCGATGCGCTCGAAGTTGGCGTCGGTCGCGGTCTCGGGCGAGGCGAGTACGGCGGAGGAGTTGAAGATGTTCAGCCCCTTGTTCTCCATCGCGCCCATGTTGAAATCGTCCACGGCAACGATGTTGAAGATGTCGAGGTCGTACTCGCGGCCATAGACCTCCTCGTCCCATTTCATCGACTTCTTCAGCGCCTCCATGCCGAAGGCGCATTTACACTCGTCGCCGGGACGCACCCAGAGGTTCAGCTCGACCTCGCGGCCCGACAGGGTGGTGAAGCTGCCGGGATGGTTGACCAGATCCCCGGCGACCAGCGCAAAGAGATACGCGGGCTTCGGCCAGGGGTCGTGCCATTCGGCCCAGCCCTCGCCGGAGCCCTGCGGGTTGCCGTTCGACAGTTTCACGCGCTCATCGCCTTCGATGCGCACGGTGAAGACCGACATCACGTCGGGGCGGTCGGGGTAGAAGGTGATCTTGCGGAAGCCCTCGGCCTCGCACTGCGTGCAGTACATGCCGTTCGACATGTAGAGCCCCTCGAGGGCGAAGTTCTCCACCGGCGCGATCTCGACCTCGGCCTCCCAGGTGAAGACCCCCTCGGGCACGGCGCAGGTGAGGCCGGTGTCGGTGACCTCGGGGGTGACGGGGGCGCCGTCGATGGCGAAGGAGATCGGCGTGAGTTGCTCACCGTGCAGGAAGAAGTCCTGCTTCGGCGCGTCGCTGTTGGGCGCGAAGCGGATGCGCGAGCGGACGCGGGTCGCCGTGGGCGCAAGCACGAAGGTCAGATGCACCTCCTCGGCGGTCCAGCCGAAGGGGGTGTAATCCTTGAGGTAGATGGTCTGGGGGCTTGCGTCCTTCATGGGCGTCTCCTTGCCTGAAGTGGGGGGGCTGGCGCCTGCCGGAACCGGCGCGTCTGCGGGACGTTATGCCCATGAGAGACGCGCGGCAACCGCTGCGCCGGTGAAATGCCAGTGACGCGTGGCATGGCGTCGAGGAACGCGAGAGCGAAGGCTTTGGCGAGGATCTCGTGAAATATGCCGCGCAAGGGAGGAATGACATGTCTGCACCCGACACAAACACGAAGACGCAGGAAAAAGAACACCGCGGGCCGCTGCTGGCGATCTGGGGCGCGCTGGTTGTCGTGGCGCTGCTGCTTGTCTGGTGGCTGGTCTATGCGACGAATGGCGAGGCACCCGAGCCGGGTCAGGCCGCGGCCCCGGCAGCCGAGGCTCAGGAAGGCGCGGCAGCACCCGCCGACTGACGCGGCGCGCGCTGTCAGTTGCAGTGCACCACGCCGTCTTCGTCCGCCACGCAATTCTGCTGCGCGCGGCGCGTGGTGTCGGGTGGGCGCGTTGCTCCGAGCGCGCCGCCGCGGTCAGTTGTCGGATCGCCCGGCGCGATGAAGGCGCCGCCATCGGTGGTGTCGCGCACGATGCCGTTGCTGTCCGTGGTCTGCGGCGCGCTCCGCCGCTCGCGCGTGATCCCCAGGTGATCGGTCGAAAAGGTCGACGGACCCGGACAGCGGGTGATTCCGTTTGGATCCGGCACGCAGCCCTTGATCTGGGCGGCAAGAGGGCCGGGCAGGGCGCCAGAGACGGACGCAAGGGCGAGGGCAGCGAGCAGGGACTTCATGGCGGGTCTCCCGATGGGGGGCACCGGGCTCCGGTGCTCCCCCTTGATATAGGAAGCGATGCCCGCGGCGCCAAACCCCGGGGCCGCGCCGGGCTGCGCTATTCCGCCGCGCGCATGGTGGTTTTCGCCCCCGGTGTGCCTGTGCCCTCGGCATCCGGATCGTCCCAGAGGATCAGCGGCGCTTTCACCTTGCGGGCCTCGCGCTGCAGCGCCCAGTCCCGCGCAGCCCGGCTGCCGCGTCCGAAAGAGGCGATGGCCAGAAGCCGCGCCAGCCAATGGGCATAGGTCGAGAGCCACACCCGCAGCGCCAGCATCGCCGGGGTGAAGACCAGCGTCAGTACCGTCGCGATGGACAGGCCGAAGACCACCGCCGAAGCCAGCGGTTTCCACCACAGAGAGGTCGGCGCGTTGATCGAGTAGCCGCCGCCGAAGAAATCGAGGCTGAGGCCGATCATCATCGGGAAGAGCCCGGCAATCGTCGTGATCGTGGTCAGCAGCACCGGGCGGATGCGGTCCTCGGCGGTGCGGATGATCGCTTCGATCCGGGGCATGTAGCGCGAGTAATCCTGGAAGGTGTCGATCAGCACGATGTTGTTGTTCACCACGATCCCGGCAAGCGCCACGACCCCGGTGCCCGACATGATGATCGAGAAGGTCTGGTCCATCACGATCATCCCGAGGAACACGCCCGCCGTGGACAGCACCACCGCCAGCAGCACCAGCACCGAGTTGTAGAAGCTGTTGAACTGCGCCAGCAGGATGATGAACATCAGCCCCAGCGCGGCAGCGAAGGCCTGCGTCAGGAAGGCCTGGCTTTCAGCCTCCTCCTCCTGGTCGCCGGTCCATTCCCAGCTGATGCCCGCGGGGAACTCGGTGTTCTCGAGCAGGCCCGCGAGGGTGGCGATGCGCTCGTTGGGGGTGACCGGCACGGTCGAGAGCGCGCCGCCCGCGGCGGCCTCGCGGATCGCCTCGCTGCTGGTGCCCTCCTCGGCGCGGGTGATCTCGTAGGCGGTGCCGTGGACCGTGAGCGTGCCGGCCGCCGCCTCGCGCCCGTAGCCGAGCGTCTCGCCTCCGGAGGTGAACTTCACCAGACCCTCAGCCACGCCCGCCTTGACGTCGAAGTAGCGCTTGCGGCCCTCGCGGTTGATCTCGGCCAGCTTGGGCACCGGGGTGCGGGTGATGAAATGCGACAGCGGGATCAGCCCGTCGTTGGTGCGCACCCGCAGGTTGTCGAGAGTCGAGAGCACGCGGTCCGCTTCGGGCAGGCGCACGCGGATGTCGATCTCCTCGTCGGAGCTGTCCACCGGCATGGTGTCGAGCGTCACGCCGCGGGTGACGAGCTGCACCATTGCCCCGACCGTGGCGACATCGGCGCCGTAGCGCCCGGCCTCCTCGACGTCGACGTCGATCTGCCAGTCGATACCGGGCAGGGGACGGGTGTCCTCGATCAGCCGCAGGCCGTCCATGGCGTCGAACTCGGCCCGCGCCGTTTCGGTCGCGGCCAGCAGGTCCTGCCAGTTGTCGCCCTTGATCCGCAGATGTACCGGCTTGGCAGAGGCAGGGCCCATGGCGAGGTTGAGGATCTCTGTCTCGATGCCGGGGATCGCCGCAAGCTCCGCGCTCAGCTCGGCCAGCACGATGTCGCCATCGAGCTCGGGGCGGTCGCGGCGGTTCTCCCACGGCACCACCTCGAGCTGGATCTGCCCGATGGTGTCGGTGGGCGGCTGCGCGCCGCCGGTGTTCGACTCCAGCCCGCCGTCGCCGGCAAAGGCAAAGGCGGTCTCGATGCCCGGGTGCTGCAGCACGATGGTCTCGGCCCGCTTCACCAGCGCGTCCTTCTCTGCCAGCGAGAGGTTGCCGCGCGCGCGGACGTAGACGATGGCCTGCTCGGGCTCGCTCTCGGTGAAGAACTCGGTGCCGTTGTTGTTCTGCCCGTAGTAGCCGAAGACCGAGATGACGAAGAAGATCACCCCGCCGATGGTCACCAGCGGCAACACCGGATTGCCGGTGACGAATTGGATCAGCCGCCCGAAGAGCGTCCGGCGGTAGGTCTTGCGGACCTTGGTCCGCTTGCGCTCGATCTGCGCCGCATCGAGCGTGATCGAGGCCATGACGGCAAAGAGCACGAAGATCACGATCCCCGGCACCCGTGCCCCGCGCCCCTCGATCAGCGTGAAACCGAGGAAGGAGGGATTCAGCACCAGCAGCGCCCCCAGCAGCATCCCGCCAAGCGCCACAGGCACAAGCGCCGCGCGGGCGGGCCAGCCCTCGATGCGCTTGCGCAGGGTCAGCGAGGCATTGTGCAGCACGCGCGAGAAGCGCCCCGAAACCCCGCCCATCACCGGCAGGTAGACCAGAGCCACGATCAGCGAGGCCGAGAGCACGAAGATCAGCGTCACCGGCAGCATGCCCATGAACTCGCCCGCGACCCCGGGCCAGAACAGCATCGGCAGGAAGGCGCAGAGCGTGGTGGCGGTGGAGCTGACGACCGGCCAGAACATCCGCTTGGCCGCCTCGACATAGGCGTGCATCGGGCCGACGCCGTCGGAGATGCGCTTGTCGGCATACTCGACCACGACGATGGCGCCGTCGACCAGCATGCCCACGGCGAGGATCAGGCCGAACATGACGATATTCGACACGGTGATGCCCATCACCGCCAGGAGCACGAAGCACAGCAGGAAGGAGGTCGGGATGGCGAAGCCCACCAGCAGCGCCGCGCGGGTGCCGAGCGAGCCCAGCACCACGATCATCACCAGTGCGATGGCGGTCAGGACCGCGCCCTCGAGCTGGCTGACCATCGAGTCGACGATGCGCGACTGGTCGTTGCTTTCCTCGACGGTGACGGTGGCGCGCAGTTCCTCTGGCCAGCCCCGCTGCGCCTCGGCCACGGTCGCGCGCACCGCGCTGGCGGTGTCGATGAGGTTGAACCCCTTCCGCTTGACCACCTGCAGCGCCACCGCCGTGTCGCCGTTGAAGCGCGCCGTGCCGGTGCGGTCCTCGAAGGTGAGGCGGATGTCGGCAAGATCGCCCAGCGTCACCACCCGCTCGCCGTTCACCTTGATCGGCAGGTCGAAGATGTCCTGCGGCTCGCGGAAGCTCGAGGGGATCTTCACCGAGAAGGTGCCGCGCTCGGAGCGCACCTCGCCCGCGGCGATGAGCTGGTTGTTGTTCTGGACGGTCTGGATCAGCTCGCTGGCGGTGACATTGTAGCTCTCCAGCTTCAGCGGGTCGATCACCACCTCGACCATCTCGTCGCGGTTGCCGGCGATGCCCGCTTCCAGCACCGAATCCAGTGCCTCGACCCGGTCCTGCAGATCCTTGGCGACCTGCGCCATGGTGCGCTCGGGGAGCGGGCCGGTGAGCGAGACGATGATGATCGGGAACTCCGAGAAGTTGATCTCGGAGATGGTGTATTGCTCGGCCCCCTCGGGGAACTTGGCCTGCGCCTTGGTCATCGCGTCGCGGACCTCGGCCATGGTCTCGGTGCGGTTCCAGCCGAATTCGAACTCCATCGCGACGCCGGCGTAGCCCTCGGCCGCGACGCCGCTGATCTTGTCGAGCCCGTCGATGTCCGAAAGCTCGGTCTCCATCGGCTTGACCATCAGCGTCTCGGCGTCCTCGGCCGAGATGCCGGGGAAGGGAACCGACACGAAGAGCGCCGGGATCTCGATGTCCGGCTCGCCCTCCTTGGGCAGGGTCAGATAGGCGAAGGCCCCCGCCACGATCGACAGGACGATGAAGGCCAGCACCATGCGGGCGCGCTGCGCCGCCCAGTCGACGATGCCGGTCACTGGAGGATCTCCTGGAAGCTCGGGCGCACCGGCACGCCGTCGGTGACGTATTCCTGCCCGAGGGTGATCACGTCGACGCTGTCCGGCAGCCCGGCGATCCAGACGCCCTCGGGGGTGTCGCGCAGGATGCTCACCGGCACGAATTGCGCGGTCTGCTCGGCGCTCACCGTGCGCAGACCCATGCGGCCCTCGTCGTTCAGCGTCAGCGCGCTCTGTGGCAGCAGGTGGGCGAGGGCGCCATCGGCCTCGATGAGGATCCGCGCGGTCTGGCCGGCGCGCAGGGTCAGGTCGGGGTTCTCGAGCGTGACCTCGATGCGGAAGGTGCGGGTGGTCTCGTCGGCCTGCCGCGACACGAAGGTGACAGTGCCGACGCGCGTTTCGCCGCCGGTCAGCTGCGCCCCGGCGCGGGCGCCGAGATGGATGCGCGCCACGTCGGCCTCGGGCGCGTAGCCCACCAGCCGGATCGGATTGAGCTGCAGGATATGCGCGCAGCTCGCGTTGGAGGTCGGGTTCATCAGCAGGCCAAGCTCGGCCGTGTCGCTTTCCAGCACGCCACCGAAGGGCGCGGTGATGGTCAGGTTCTCGACCGCCTTGCGGGCGCTGGCGACAGCGGCCTCGGCGCTCTGGATCGAGGCCTCGAGACTGTCGGTCCCGGCGCGGGCGGCTTCCAGCCCGGCCTCGGCGCTGCGCACGCTGGCCTCGGCGGCGCGCATCTTGGCCTCGGCAGAGGCGACGGAGGTGCGCGATGAATAGCCGCCCTGCGACAACTCGCGGGCAGCGGTGAGGTTGATCTCGGCCTCGGCCACGGCGGCTTCGGCCTGCGCAAGAAGCGCCTCGGCCTCGGGCAGGCCGGCCTCGACCTGC
Source organism: Alloyangia mangrovi (assembly GCF_002300555.2). Lineage (GTDB taxonomy): Bacteria > Pseudomonadota > Alphaproteobacteria > Rhodobacterales > Rhodobacteraceae > Salipiger > Salipiger mangrovi. Next base: position 16,055 of record NZ_NTHN02000061.1, read on the forward strand.
GGACGCTGCGCGCGCGCCTCGGCGAGCCGGGCCTCGGCCTCGATCAGCGCGGCGCCGGTGGTGCCGGGATCGAGCTTGCAGAGCACCTCGCCCTCATTGACCAGCGTGCCCTTGCGCAGCGGCGTCGAGATCACCCGGCCGGTGGCTTCCGAGAGCACCTCGACCTCGCGCGAGGGCTGGGTCTCGCCGCGCAGCAGCACCGCATCGTCGATCTGCTGGGCCTGCGAATGACGGGCCATGACCGAGACGCCGCCGGGGAGGGTGGTTTCGGGGGAGGCTTCCTCGGCTTCGGGGGTCTCGGCAACGGCTTCGACCGCCGTCTCCTCGGGCGCGCCGCCGCGGGCCCAGCCCATCAGCCGCTCGCGGTCGAGAACCACCGCGTAAAGAGCCGCCGCGACGATGATGGCGGTTAGGATCGAAATCAGTTTCATGCTGGCCTTCCCAAGTCCTGGCCCAAGTCCGGGGATCAATACGCGCAGCCTGCGCCGCCGGATCAGCCGGAGACAGGACCGGGAGCTGGTCCTGACGCACAGAAGCAAAGCCGGGAACGCGCGGAGACGTGACTAAACTCTTCAGTTCAGAATAAAGGATTTGGGAAACCGTTCAAGCGGCGTTCTGCCTGCTGGTGCGGGCGAGTCGGCAAGCGACGGATCAGGCAATGGCGACGCGGGCTTGGCCTTGGCAGCCTGCGCCTGCCGCGTTAAGAGGGGGCAACAATCGAAAGGTGAGGCAGCCCCGTGAGCAATACCGACAGTTTCATCGACGAGGTGACCGAGGAGGTCCGCCGCGACAAGCTCTTCGCACTGCTCAAGCGCTACGGCTGGATCGGCGTTCTGGCGGTGCTTGCCATCGTCGGCGGCGCCGCCTGGCGCGAATACAGCGCGGTGCAGCGGCAGGCGCAGGCCGAAGCCTTCGGCGACGCGCTGCGCGGCGCGCTCGAGGCGGATGCCCCGGCGGACCGCGCCGGGGCGCTCACCGACGTGACGGCGCCCGGCGCCGAGGCGAGGGCGGTGACTGATCTGCTGGCGGCGAGCGAGCTGGCCTCCGCCGAGGAGGGCGCCGCCGCGACCAAGCTGCTCGACGAGGCGGCCGCCAACGGCAATCTGCCGGAGATCTACCGCGAGATAGCCGCCTTCAAGGCGGTGAGCCGCACGGACTCGGGCCTCTCGGACGACGAGCGCCGCATCCGGCTCGAGGCGCTGGCGGTGCCCGGCAAGCCGCTGCGCCTGCTTGCCGAGGAACAGCTTGCGCTGCTCGACATCAAGGCGGGCGACACCGAGGCCGCGCTGGAAAAGCTGCAACGCATTCTTGAAGATGCCGAAATCACCGCGGGCTTGCGCCAGCGTGCGACACAGGTGATTGTGGCCCTCGGCGGCACGCCCGATGCGGGCTGACGAAACGCCCGAGCCGCGGCAAGGATCAAGTACGACGGGGGCAGTGTTTTGCGCATTACCACGATTTCCGCGGCGCTTCTGGGGCTTACGGCGCTTGCCGCCTGCGAACGCCCCGAGGCGGTGCTGACCGGAGAGCGCCTTGGCGCCCGGGAAATTCTCGAGAACGGCGGGGCGGATGAAGCCACGCCGGCGAACCGCGCGCAGGCGATCTCGCTCGGCGCGATGAGCAACGGCCTTGCCACGCAGAGCCCGGTCTCGCCCTTTGCCCGCACCAACCACGCGGCGCTCTCGCTGCCGCTGCAGCCGGTCTTCGCGACGGACATCGGCAAGGGCGACACCCGGCAGAACCGGCTCAACGTCGATCCGGTCTCGGACGGCAGCCGCATCTTCACGATGGATTCCGCCCATACCGTCAGCGCCGTCAGCAGCTCCGGCCAAGTGATCTGGCAAAAGAGCATGGTCGCCCCGCGCGATCGGGCCAGCCAGGCGCAGGGCGGCGGGCTCGCGGTCGAGGGCGGGCGGCTCTACGTCACCTCGGGCTTCGGCACGCTCACCGCGCTCGACGCGGCCACCGGCGCCGAGATTTGGACCCAGAAGCTTGGCGGCACCGCCACCGGCGCGCCGACGGTGCGCGGCGGGCTGGCCTATGTCACCTCGTCGGATTCCACCGGCTGGGCGATCGAGACCGCTACGGGCCGCATCCGTTGGCGCATCGACTACCCCGAGGATTACAACAACGTCGCGGGTGCTCCGGCCCCGGCCACCGATGGCGAGATGGTCGTCTTCGCATTCGGCTCGGGCGCGCTGCAGGCGGCCTTCAAGCAGGGCGGCCTGCGCCGCTGGACAGCCGATGTGGCGGGCAGCCGCAACGGCAAGGCGTTGGCCACGGTCACCGACATCACCGGTGATCCGCTGATCTCGAACGGCGTGGTCTACGCAGGAAACCACTCGGGCCGGGTGGTGGCGCTGTCGCTCTCGGGCGGCGAGCGGCTCTGGACCGCGCGCATGGGCGCTTTGGACCCGGTCTGGCCGGCGGGGGACTCGGTGTTCCTCGTATCCGACCTCAACCAGCTGGTGCGGCTCGATGCCCGAAGCGGGGCGCAGATCTGGGCGGTGGACCTGCCGGGCTACAAGCCGGTGCGCACGCCGCAGAAGCGCCGCGACAGTTCCTTCGTGAACCATGGCCCGATCCTGGCGGGCGGGCGGTTGATCGTCGCCTCCTCGGACGGGCAGATCCGTTCTTTCGATCCGGCCTCGGGGCAGTTGGTCGGCACCACGGCAATCGCCGGCGGCGCGACCACCCGGCCGATCGTGGTCAACGGCACGCTCTACGTGATCTCGGCAGAGGGCGTGCTTCACGCCTATCGTTGAGCCGCGCGCCAGCCGCACACGACCAAGAACGACACGGGCGGCACCGCGCAAGCGGGCCGCCCGTTTTCCGTTCAAAAGCGGCGCCCCCCCCATGTGCCGGGGGACCGGCTTACCCTTCCGATCCCGGCCGCTCGCGGCGGCGGCAGCGGTCGAGCAGCGGCGGCAGGACGCTGCGCAGCTCCTGGCTGTCGGGGGTGTGGCGATACTCGAAGGCGCTTTGACCCGGGGCCAGCCGTGCCGCGAGGTAATCCGCCCCGGTGGCGTAGATCAGCACGTCCGCGGCGGCGATCTGGGCGCGGGCGGATTCGCTCTCGTCGCCGCGCACCACCATGGTCAGCCGGCTCAGATGCGGCGCGTAGCGCATCACGTTGGCCTTCATCATCGACACGTAGGTGGGGAAGTAGGAATAGCCGACCACCGTGGCCTCGGGGGGGGATCGCGGCCAGCGCCACGCGGGTCGCCTCGTTGGGGATGACGGTCAACCCCACCACTTCGGCCTGAGGAAACAGCGCGCGCGCCTGCGGCAGCAGGGTTCGCGGCGAGAGTACGATGTCGAAATCCTGCGGCGGGGCGTCGGCGACCTCGTCGATCAGCATCGGCTCGATGCTGTCGCCGGGCGCGAGATGCGGGCGCACATCTGCGGCATAGGCGCGGGTGGCCTCGGCGAAATTGCCCAGCATGAGAACCCGCACGGCGCGGGTGTTGCGCGGGCGGTCCATGCCGATGCGCGTGGCGAGGTCGGCCCGGTCGATGCCGCAGTCGCGGGCGAGGGAAATGAGGTTGGCGATCGCCCGCTCGAGCGCGTGGAACTTCTCGGGGTCCGCGACCGGCGCATTGGGGCTGACGAAGGTGCCGGAGCCGACCCGCCCCTCGACATGCCCCGCCGACTGCAGCGCGGCGTAGACATTGCTCACTGTGACCGGTGAAAGGTTCAGCTGCCGCGCCAGCGCCCGGACCGACGGTAGCCGCGCGCCGATCGGCAGTTCCCCCGAGGCGATGCCGAACTCGAGCGCGCCGCGCAGCTGCTGGGGAACACCGACGCTGGAGTCGTGGTCAATCGCATCCGCGATGCGGGCCAATGCCTCGTCGAGTTGTGCCTGTCTGGATGTCATGGCGTGTCATTGCTGAAAAGTGCTTCGATGAACAAGGGATTGAAACACATATATTTCTGTTTGAATACATCTAAGGTGTTTCTGCGCAGCATAGCACGGCGGGCAGAACCGTCAGGCGGGATTTTGCGACAGGGCTTCGCACTGTGATTGTGCGGCGCTCGGGGCGCAGAGGGCATGGGGGGGAGGGGGCGGCTCCGGACACACGCCCTGCGGGAAAGCAAAAGGGCGCCCCGCGGGGCGCCCCTGCTGTTTCCTGGGGGAGCCGAGGCTCAGACCAGACCTTCGGCCTGTGCCCACTCCCAGCCGCGGTCCAGCGCCCGGCCCAGACGGGACATGATCTCGTCGATGTCCTCCTCGGTGACGATCAGCGGCGGGCAGAGGGCGACGGTCTCGTAGACGGCGCGCAGGATCAGCCCCTCTTCGGCGCAGAACTTCACCACCTGCGGTGCGACCTTGCCCGCGGGCTCGAAGCTGAGGCGTTTGGCCTTGTCCTTGGCCAGCTCGACGCCGCCGATGAGGCCGACGCCGCGGACCTCGCCGACCAGCGGGTGATCGGCGAACTTGCGCAGACCCTCCTGGAACTTCGCCTCGAGGCGGGCGGCGTTGCCCATCAGGTCCTGTTCCTCGATGATCTTGAGGTTCTCGAGCCCCACCGCGCAGGCGACCGGGTGCCCCGAGCCGGTGAAGCCGTGGCCGAAGGTGCCGAGCTTGGCGGTGTGATCGGCGATGGTGCCATAGACCTTGTCGTTCACGATGATCGCGGCCAGCGGCATGTAGGAGGAGGTGAGCTGCTTCGAGGTCACCATGATGTCGGGGGTGAAGCCGTATTTCTGGCAGCCGAAGGGCGCGCCGCAGCGGCCGAAGCCGTTGATGACCTCGTCCGAGACCAGCAGGATGTCGTACTTGTCGCAGAGCGCGCGGATGCCCGGCCAGTAGCCTTCGGGCGGGGTCATCACGCCACCCGCGCCCATCACCGGCTCGCCGATGAAGGCGGCGATGGTCTCGGGGCCCTCGGCGAGGATGGTGTCCTCGGCCTCCTTCAGCAGGCGCGCGGTGAACGCGGCCTCGGTCTCGCCCTCCTCGGCCCACTTCCAGTAGTGCGGGCAGGTGAGGTGGGTGACCGGGATCGCCGGCAGGTCGAAGTCCTTGTGGTTCGCCGGCAGGCCGGTCAGCGAGCCCGAGGCGATGGTGATGCCGTGATAGGCCTTGTTGCGGGCGAGGAACTTCTTCTTCTCGGGGCGGCCGAGGGCGTTGTTGTAGAACCAGACCATCTTGATGACGGTGTCGTTCGCCTCGGAGCCGGAGTTGGTGAAGAACACCCGGTCCATCCCCTCGGGGGTCATCTCGGCCAGCTTTTCCGCAAGGCGGATCGAGGGCTCATGCGCCTTGTGCGCGAAGCTGTGGTAGTAGGGCAGCTCGGCCATCTGCTTGGCGGCGGCCTCGACGAGGCGCGGCTGCGAGAAGCCGACGGCGACCGACCAGAGGCCGGCGAGCCCCTCGATGTATTCCTTGCCCTCGGAATCGTAGACGTGGACGCCCTCGCCACGGGTGATGATCATCGGCCCCTGCTCCTCGTGGAGGCGCATGTTGGTGTAGGGGTGCATGCTGTGCGCGATGTCCGAGGCATGCAGCGAGTTGGGGATCTTGTTCATCTGGTACTCCGAATTCCTGTGGTGCGCGCCGTCAGGCCGCGCGCGGGTCCTTGCCGAGAAAGCCTCCGAGGAAAGAGGTCAGCGACGTGCTCAGGTCGGGCGAGAGATAGCCGCCTTCCTGCACGATCACCGTGGGGAGCCCCGCCTCGGCAATCCGGCGGCCCGCTTCGGCGAAACCATCGAAGCTCACCTTCATGCCGTCAAGGGGGTCATTTTCGTGGGCATCGAGCCCAAGGCTGACCACCAGCGCGCCCGGCGCATAGGCCTTGATGCGCTCGATCCCGCGATCGACGGCGTCAAGCCAGCCGGGGGTCGTGGTGCTGCGCGGAAGTGGCAGGTTGAGATTGAAGCCCTGACCGGCGCCGCTGCCCGTTTCATGGGCATAGCCGGTATAGAACGGGTAGTAGTCATGGGTCTCGGCATGCACCGAGACCATCAGCACGTCGGCGCGGTCGTAGAAGATCGCCTGCGTGCCGTTGCCATGGTGCACGTCGATGTCCAGCACCGCCACGTGGCTGTGCGCCTGGCGCAGGTGCTGCGCGGCGATGGCGGTGACGTTCATCAGGCAATGGCCGCCCGCGACATCGGCGGTGGTGTGGTGCCCCGGCGGGCGGCAGAGCGCATAGGCGGCGCGCTCGCCGGCCATCACCGCCTCGGCCGCGGCCACGGCGCAATCGGCGGCGCGGCGGGTGGCCAGCCAGCTCTTCGGGCCGATCGGGGCAGAGGTGTCGGACATGTGCCAGCCGGCGCGGGCGACGATGGTTTCGGGGTAGGTGGTCACCGGCCCGCGCGGAAAGACGTTGGGCACCACCTCGGGTCCGGCGTTCGGCAGTTTCTGCCATGCGTCCCAGCCGGTCTCGAGAAAGCGCAGGAACTCGGGTGTATGAACTGCCTCGAGCGCGGCGCGCGGCGCCTCGGGCGGACTCTCGGTGCCGAGGTCGAGCCGGCCAAGCCCCTCGAGCAGCAGCATTGCCCGCTCGGCGCGCTCGGCGTTGTGCACCACGGTACCATGGGTGAGGCGGAACTGCGGGTCGTGGCCCTCGGTCTCGGGGGCGTAGAAGCATTTCATCGGGCGCGACCTCCATGGTGTCTTGGCGTTCTGCCCGATTGGTAGCGGCTGCCCCGGCGCTTGTCGATGGAGCGGCCCGGGACAGGCCGGCGACGCGCCCCGGATGCCTGCTTGGGGGCAGGGCGAAGGCTTTGTCCCGCCAGCCCTTTCCTTGCAACCCGCCGCGTTCTAGATTGGGAGCATGAGCCTCGCCGACATTGTCGCCTCCGAGCTGCCGCCGCAGATCACCCCGGCCTTCCCGCCGCCCGCCTTCACCGCGGAGCAGGCCGAGCAGCTCATTGCCTGCCCGCTCTGTGACACGCTGCACGAGGAGCGCGATGTCGCCACCGGCGAGACCGCCCGCTGCGCGCGCTGCCACGAGGTGCTGGAAGCCCCGCGCAGCCTGGCGATGACCCGGATCATCATGCTCGCGCTCTCGGCGCTGGTGCTGATGGTGGCGGCGATGTTCTTTCCGTTCCTCGAACTCTCCGTGGCAGGCCGGGTGCAGCGCAGCTCGCTGCTCGACACGATCCTCGCCTTCTCGAGCGGGATGACCGCGCCGCTGACCATCGCCATGGCCTCGCTGATCGTCGTCCTGCCCTCGGTGCGGTTCCTGTCGCTGGTCTACGTGCTGGCGCCCATGGCCTTCGGCCACCGCCCGGCGCGCCATGCCGAGTTCTTCTTCCGGCTCGCCGACCACCTGCGCCCCTGGGCGATGGCCGAGGTGTTCATCGTCGGCGTCGCCGTGGCGCTGGTCAAGGTGGCGGGCCTCGCGCATCTGTCGATCGGCCCGGCCTTCTGGGCATTCGTCGCACTGGTGATCGTCACCGTGCTCAAGGACACCTTCATGTGCAGGGTCACCGTATGGAAGACGCTGGAGCAGCGCCGCCAATGAGCCACCCCTCCGAAAGCGCACAGCCCGTGCTCACCGCCCGGCGCGCCGGGATGATCGCCTGCACCGAATGCGGCAAGGTCCACGTGCCGGGCCCCGAGCGCTGCACGCGCTGCGGTGCGCGCCTGTCGAGCCGAGACGAGACTTCGTTGCAGCGTGTCTGGGCCTGGCTCGGGGCGGGGCTGGTGGTCTATGTGCCGGCCAATGTCTACCCGATGTTGAAGACAACGCTTCTGGGCAAGACCACCAACAGCACGATCTTTGGCGGCGTGGTGGACCTCGTGCACCACGGGTCCTACGGCATCGCCGGGATCGTCTTCTTCGCCTCGATCATGATCCCCGTCGCCAAGTTCATCGCCATCGCCTATCTCGCGCTGAGCGTGACCCACCGGGTGAAGCTCTCGCCCGGCAAGCGCCAGCACCTCTACGAGGTGGTGGAATTTGTCGGTCGCTGGTCGATGATCGACGTCTTCGTGGTGGCCATTCTTGCCTCACTGGTGCAACTGGACTTTGCCGCCGCGATCAATCCCGGGATTGCAGCAATCAGTTTTGCGCTTTCTGTTGCATTCACAATGCTTTCGGCACAGAGCTTCGATCCGAGGTTGATCTGGGATGCGAGCGAGGAACCCGAGCAATGAGTGAGCCCAAACCCGCGAAGATGGAGATCGAGCCCAAGCGCCGCTCTGTCTGGCGCAACCTCTCGCTGGTCTGGCTCGTGCCGCTCGCCGCCATCGCGGTGACCGTGTTCATCGCCTGGCAGAGCCTTGCCGAACGCGGCGCGCTGATCGAGATCACCTTCGAGAATGCCGCCGGCATCACCGCCGACGAGACCACCATCCGGTACCGAGACGTGATCGTCGGCACTGTCGAGGAGGTGGTCTTTTCGGACGATCTGGCTGAGGTGCGGGTGAGCGCGCGGATCGACCGCAATGTCGCCGACTCCCTGCCGGCGGACGCCGAGTTCTGGGTGGTCCGCCCCGAGGTCTCGGCCTCGGGAATCACCGGGCTCTCGACCGTGCTTTCGGGCGTCTACATCGAGGCCGGCTTTGCCCCGCAAGAGGGCGCCTCGGCCCGCAAGTTCCGTGGCCTCGACCAGACGCCGCTGGTGCGCCCCGGCGTCAAGGGCACCCGCATCACCATCCGCGCCGACGATGGCACGCAGCTCTCGGCCGGCGCGCCGATCTTCTACCAGGGGATCGAGGTCGGCCGGATCGAGACGCCGCGCCTTCTCGAGCGCGGCAACGGCGTGGTGGTCGACGCCTTCATCGAGGCCCCCAACGACCGCCGCATCACCACCGCCACGCGCTTCTGGGATACCTCGGGATTCTCGGTGAACATCGGTCCCTCGGGGCTCAATCTCTCGGTCGGCTCGGTCGCGGCGCTGATCCGCGGCGGCATCGCCTTTGACACCGTCGTGTCGGGCGGCAGCGCGGTGCCCGCCGGATATGCCTTCGACCTCTATGACGACGAGGCCTCGGCCCGTGACAGCCTGTTTTCGGAAACCATCTCCAACGCGGTTGAGCTGACTGCCGAATTCGACGAGTCCGTGCGCGGGCTCGAGGTTGGCTCTGCCGTCACCTACCGCGGTCTGCGGGTCGGTCGCGTCACTGCCATCGGCGCGTTCATCGACGGCGAGGGCGAGACCCAGACCGTGCGGCTGCGCACCACGCTCTCGATCGACCCGCGCGCACTGGGTCTCGAGGAAGAGGCGCCACAGTCCGAAACCATCGCCTTCCTGTCCAACGCGGTGAAGAACGGGCTGCGCGCGCGGCTCGCCTCGCAGAACCTCTTCAGCCAGTCGCTGGTGGTGGAACTGGCCGAGATCCCCGACGCCGAACCCGCCACCTTCGGCATTTTCGCGCAGGACGCGCCGCTGATCCCCTCGGTCGAGTCGGACCTGCCGGACATCACCGCCACCGCCGAAGGCCTGTTCCAGCGCATCAACGACCTGCCGGTCGAGGACCTGCTCGACCAGGCCATCGACACGCTCGCCTCGATCGAGAACTTCACCGCCAATCCGCGCCTGCGCGACGCGCCCGACGCGGTCATCGGCCTGCTCGAGGACGCCCGCGGGCTGATCGGCAGCGACGAGATCAAGGCGATCCCCGGCGAGCTGCGCGGCACCGTCGCCGAGCTGCGCGGGGTGATCGAGGACATGCGCGCCGCCGGCGCGGTGCAGCAGCTTGTCTCCACCCTCGAGGCAGCGGAAGCCGCGGCCGCGGAGGTCACAGGCGTCGCGGGGTCGGTCGACGAGAGCATGGCCGGCGTGCCCGACCTGCTTGCCGACCTGCGGGCGCTCACCCAGAAGGCCACCGCGCTCGACCTCGAGAGCTTCCTTGCCGACGCCGGGACCTTCCTCGACGGGGCGGGCAAGCTCGTCGACCAGGACAGCACCCGGCAGTTGCCTGCCGACCTCTCGGCCATGCTGCAGGAGGCGCAGGGCGCGCTTTCCGAGCTGCGCGCCGGCGGGGTGATCGAGAACACCAACGCCACGCTCGCCTCGGCGCGCGATGCCGCCGCGGCGGTCGAGGAGGCGGCAGCCACGCTGCCCGAACTCTCCGCCCGCATCCAGCGGCTGGTGGCCGAGGCGGAATCGGTGATCTCGGGCTATGACGGCAACTCCGCCTTCAATCGCCAGACCGTCTCGGCCCTGCGCGAGGTGCAGACCGCCGCCGAGGCGCTGAACAAGCTTGCCCGCTCGATCGAACGCAACCCCAACTCGCTGCTCTTCGGCCGCTGACAGGAGACCACGCATGCGCCTCAAGACGACCCTTCCGATCCTGCTGCTGCCGCTGCTCGCCGCCGCCTGCGGCTCAGAGCCGCGCTACCGGATGGAAAGCATGCCGCCCGCCTCCTCGGCGCGCCTCGCCGTGTCCACGCTGGAGGTGCGCGAGGTCTCGCTGCCGGCCTATGCCGACGCCTCGGAGATCCTGCTCGAGGATGCCGCCGGCGCGATGACCCAGGTCGAGGGCGCGCTCTGGGCCGACGATCCGCGCCGCGCCATGACCCAGGCGCTGGCCGAGCGTCTCGGCGACGATCAGCGGCGCCACCGTGGCCTCGGAGCCCTGGCCGCTGGAAGAGCCGGCGCAGGCGGCGGTGCATGTGCGCATCTCCGAGGCGGTGGCCAATGAAACCGGCTATTTCCGCCTCAAGGGCCAATACGCGCTCTCCTCCTACGACCGGGTGATCCGCGAAAGGGTGAGCCGCTTCGAGATCACCGTGCCGCTGCAGGCGGCCAACGCCGCAGGCATCGCCGCGGCGGCGGGCAGTGCCACCGCGCAACTTGCGGACCGCATCGCGGCGGACCTCTCGCGCTGAGCGCGGTCCGTAAGCAGGCACGCAGGCTCCGGCCCGCGTGCCATTGCACAGGCGAGCGCGATGGGATTTATGTCGGCAGATGACCCTCTCCACGCTCTCCCTGCGCATGATCTTCACCACGGGCTGCCTGCTGATCGCGGGCGGGATCGGGGGCTGGCTCGCGCAGCTTGCCCACTTCCCGATGCCCTACATGCTGGGCTCGCTCTTCACCTCCGGCATCGCCGTCGCGCTGTTCCAGAAGCGCGCACTGGCCGACTATGCCTACCCGATGAAGTTCCGCACGCTCTTCATCGGCCTCATCGGAGTGATGATCGGCACGCAGGTGACACCCGAGGTTTTCGCGCTGCTCCCCGAGTTGCCGCTGACCCTGTCGATGCTGGCGGTCTTCGTGGTGCTGGCGCAGGGCGGGAACTTCCTGATCTTCCACCGGATCGGCGGCTATGACCGGGCCACGGCCTTCTACGCGGGGGCGCCGGGCGGATTGATGGAGAGCCTGGTGCTGGGCGAGAAGGCCGGGGCGGACCTTCGGCTGCTGACCGCGCAGCAGTTCCTGCGCATCATCCTCGTCATCTCGATCCTGCCGTCGGCGCTGTCGCTCTGGATCGGTCACCCGGTGGGCAGCGCTGCGGGGCAGAGCGTCATGCCGACCGGGCCCGCCAGTGCCGGGGAACTGCTGGTGGTGGTCCTGGCCGCCTTCGCGGGGCTCTTCGTCGCCTCGCGCATCAAGTTGCCGGCAGGGCAGATCACCGGGCCGCTACTGCTTTCGGCGGCGCTGACCCTCTCGGGGCTGGTCGACATGCACCTGCCATTCTGGCTGATCGCCGCGGCGCAGGTGGTGGTGGGCAGCTCGCTCGGCGTGCGCTTCACCGGGATGACCGGCGCCATGCTGCGCCGCTCGCTCGGCCTGAGCGTGCTTTCGGTGGGCTGGATGCTGGCGGTCGGCGGGGCCTTCGCGCTGGCGCTGGCCGCGGCAACGGATATTCCCTTCCTGCACCTGATGATCTCCTACGCGCCCGGGGGCGTGACCGAGATGTCGATCATCGCGCTCTCGCTCGCTGCCAACCCGGCGCTGGTCAGCCTGCACCACGTGGTGCGCATCCTGCTGACCGTGGGAGTGATGGTGATCGCCGAGAAGCGCCTGCCGCTTCAGCAGGCGGGCGAGTAGGGCGCAAGAGCCTTCGAAGGCTCTTGCAATTCTCCTCGAAGAGACTTGGTCGCGGGACCCCGGGCTGCGGGCATCAGCCCGCCGCTTCGGCCTTTTCCGCCAGTTCGAGCCATTCCTCCTCGGCTGCGGCGAGCTTTTCCTGCCGCTCGCTCAATGCCTCGGTGGCCTTCTTGAACTTCACCGGCTCGCGGGTGAAGAGCTCGGGATCGGCCAGCAGCCCCTCGAGCTTGCCGATCTCGGCGCCGAGCCGGTCGATCAGCCCCGGAAGCTCCTCGAGCCGGTGCTTGTCCTTGAAGCTGAGGCCCTTGGCCGGGGCCTTGGGCTTCGGCGGAGCGCTGTCTTTTGCGGGCTTGGCGGGGACCTTCTCCTTCGGCGCGGCGTCCGCCTCGGCTTCGGCCTTCTGCGCCTGGTAGTCGCTCCAGCCGCCGGCGTAGGTCACCGCGCGGCCGTCGCCCTCCATGGCGATGGTCGTGCTGGCCACCCGGTCGAGGAAGTCGCGATCGTGGCTGATCAGCAGCACCGTGCCGTCATAGTCGCCGAGCAGGTCCTGCAGCAGGTCCAGCGTTTCCACGTCGAGATCGTTGGTCGGCTCGTCGAGCACCAGCATGTTGCTCTCGCTGGCCATGATCTTGGCCAGCAGCAGCCGCGCCTTCTCGCCGCCCGAGAGCGAGCGGACGGGGGCGCGCGCCTGGCGCTCGTCGAAGAGGAATTCCTTGAGGTAGCCGACCACGTGTTTCGGCTGGCCGCGGACCAGCACCTGGTCGGCCTTGCCGGAAACGCGCATCTCGGGATCGCCGGTGAGGCTTTCCCAGAGCGTCATCTCGGGATCGAGCCGGGCGCGGGTCTGGTCAAAGATCGCGGGCACGAGGTTGGTGCCGAGCTTGACGCTGCCCGCGTCGGGGGCGATCTCGCCCATCAGCATGCGGATCAGGGTGGTCTTGCCGACGCCGTTCGGGCCGACAAAGGCCACGCGGTCGCCGCGCATGACGGTCAGCGAGAAATCCTTGACGATCTGCTTGTCGCCGAAGCCCTTCGAGAGCCCCAGGGCTTCGATCACCTTCTTGCCCGAGGTCGGGCCGGAGGACAGCTCCATCGCCGCGGTGCCCTGGCGGCGGATCTGCGAGGCGCGGTCGGCGCGCAGCGCCTGAAGCGCGCGCACCCGGCCCTGGTTGCGCGTGCGGCGGGCCGAGATGCCCTCGACCGCCCATTTCGCCTCGGCCTTGATCTTGCGGTCGAGCTTGTGGCGGGCCTCGTCTTCCTCGGCCCAGGTCTTGTCGCGCCAGGCCTCGAAGCCGGCAAAGCCCTGCTCCTGCCGGCGCACCGCGCCGCGGTCGATCCAGAGCGTCGCGCGGGTCAGGTTCTCGAGGAATCGCCGGTCGTGCGAGATCAGCACGAACGCCTTGCGGGTGCGCTTCAGCTCGTCCTCGAGCCAGCCGATGGCGTTGATATCAAGGTGGTTGGTCGGCTCGTCGAGCAGCATGACGTCCGGGTCCTGCGCCATCAGCTTCGCGAGCGCGGCGCGGCGGCGCTCGCCGCCCGAGGCGGTGGCGACGGGGCGCGCGGGATCGAAGCCAAGCCCTTCGCCCGCCGCCTCGACCTTGTACATCTCCGCCGGGCCGAGGCCCTCGGCGGCATAATCGCCCAGCGTCTCGAAGCCCGAGAGGTCCGGCTCCTGCTCCATGTAGCCCACCGAGATGCCCGGCGGCACGATGCGGTCGCCGGTGTCGGGCTCGACGAAGCCCGCCATGACCTTCATCAAGGTGGATTTGCCCGAGCCGTTGCGGCCGACCAGCGCGACGCGGTCGCCGGGCTGGACGTTGAGCGAGAGGCCGGAAAAGACCGGCTCGCCGCCGAAGGTGAGCGAGATGTCGGAGAGCTGGAGAAGGGGTGCCTGTGCCATGCGCAGAGCGCTAGGGCCGCGCCGGGGAAAGGTCAAGTGGGCGCGTGCGGGGCGGTTGCGGAGGGACATCGTTAACCCCGCCTTCAAGGGCGCTGCGCTATGCAGGGGCGCATGGATTCGCTCTGTCTCACCCGCCTTTCCCTGCTCGGCAACCCGCTGCGCTTGCGGGTGCTGCGGCTGCTGGTGCGCCACCTGCCACATGCGCTCTCGGCAGGGGATCTGGCGCGGGCACTGGCGGTGCCGCCCTCGACGCTCTCTGCGCATCTGGCAGCGCTCTGCGAGGCAGGGCTGCTGGTGCAGCGGGCGCGAGGTGCGCTGCGGCTCTACCACGCGGTACCGGGGGCGCTGGCACATGTGATCGAGTGGCTCGGGGCCGATGTGGCGCTGGGGCGGGCCGGCGGTATCCCGGAGCGCGTCACGGCGGGCAGGGTGCGGTTGCTGCTTCTCTGCGCCGATGGGGCGCTCCTGTCGCCATTTGCAGGCGCGCTGGCGCGGCGGCGGCTCTGGGGCAAGGCGCAGGTGCAGGCGGCGGGGCTGGACCCGGCGCGCGCCTTCGATCCGCTGCTGCTGGCGCTGCTCGAGGTCTGGGGGGCTGCCTCCGCCGGGTGCGGTGCCGCGCGGGGCAGAGGGGCGGGCGGCGGATATCGTGATCGCCCTCGATGACGCCTCGGCCAAGGCGCTGCCGCTTGCTCTGCAGATACCGCCGCCGGTCTGTGCCTTTTGGCCGCTGCCCGGCGCGGGCGCGGG
>NZ_NTHN02000062.1 GCF_002300555.2 Alloyangia mangrovi
CGAGCGCCCGGACCAGCCGCGCGGCCCACTCCGCCAGCGTGGTCACGGCGGTCCGCTTCGGTCCCCAGCCCTGGTCGGAGAGGTTCAGCGCGGCGCCGAGCGCGGGGCGGAGGATCTCGGCGCGGTCGCCCTCGTAGCTCACGCAGAGCAGGCCGGCGCGCAGCGCTGGCAGCTCCGCCTTGAACGCGGCCAGATCGCTATCTTCAGGAAGCGCTTCGATCTTCGCCTCGAGCTGGGCCAGCACCTGCCGCAGGCGCAGCGCCAGCGCGCAGTCCTGAAGGTCGCCGGGGAAGGCGCCCTGGCCGAGGTATTGCGCATAATCCGGCGCCTGCATCAGCGACTGGAAGGCGTGCAGCAGTGGCGGCACCGCGCTGCCCGCCTCCGCTGTGCCATGCGCCAGCGCGCCGGGGTCTATCTGCAGTTCGAGCGAGGCGCGGTGGATCGCCTTGGCGGCGGTCTCGGGGATCAGCCCGGCCTCGCCCTGCACCTTGGCCAGCGTGCCCGCCACGATCATGATCGCCCGGACCTCGGCGCTGTCGGAGAACAGCTTGGCGAGATCCCCGGCGGGAAAGAGGCGGTGCAGGTGGGCGCTGTCGAAGGGCGTGGCGGACATGGGTCAGCTCCGGGCGATACGGTCCAGAAGGGCGGCGAGGCCCTCGGGGTCGGACAGGAAAGGCGAATGCGCGCTGCTCATGTCGTAGACCTCGTCGCTTGGCAAGACCGACGCCATGGCACGCTGGTGGTCGGGGGGCACCGCCATGTCCTGCGAACACAGGATGTAGCTGCGCGGCAACCGCTCGACCTGGCCGGTGAGCGAGACCCGCTCCTTCTGGGTGAGGATCGGCTGCGGCGTAAGGTGCCGCGCGGCGCGGTCGATGAGTGCGGCGGGGCAGTCGTGGTAAAATTTTTCCCGGATCATCTCGGGGTCGAAGTGGAAGGTCGCGCCTCCCTCGTCTCGGCGGATCGCTTCGTTCAGCGGCTGGTCGGGCCAGGCGCGGCTGAGGCTGGTGACGCTGTCACCGTCGCCGGGCAGGAAGGCGCAGAGGTAGATGAGCCGGGCGAATTTCTCGGGATGCAGGTCGGCCGCCTGTGTCGCTGGCACGCCGGACATGGAGTGGGCAACGACGATGGTCGGCGCGTCGAGTGCGGCCAGGATGGCATCGACGTAGCTCTTCAGGGTGACCTCGTCGCGTGGCGTTGTGTCCGCGCCATGGCCGGGCAGGTCGATGGCGCGGGCCGCGTGGCCGCGCTCTTCCAGCGCCGGGACCACGTCGCGCCAGCACCAGGCCCCGTGCGCGGCGCCGTGGATCAGCAGGAAATTCGCCATCAGATGTGCCCCTGTCCCTTGAGGAAGTCCGTGAGAATTCGACCGTACTCGGCGGGTTTCTCGATGAAGGGAAGATGTCCCGCGCCCCGGATCAGCGCGAATTGCGAGCCGGGCACGAGGTCGGTCGTCTCGCGCACCATGTCGGGCGGGGTGGAGCCGTCCTCGGTGGCGGCGATGCCGAGCAGCGGCAACCGCAGGCCCGAGGTCGGGGTGAGAAAATCGGTCCCGGCGATGGCGGCGGCGCAGCCCATGTAGCCCTTCTTCGGCGTGCGGGTGAGCATGTTGCGCCAGGGTTTGATCGCCTCCGAGGTGCGGAAATTGCGGGTGAACCAGCGCTCCAGAACGGCATCCGCAATGGCCTCGACGCCACCTTGCGCGACCTCGGCGATGCGGGCTTCCCAGATCTGCCTTGTACCGATCTTGGCAGCCGTGTTCGACAGCACCGCGGCCCGCACGAGGTCGTGGCGCTTGGCCGACAGCCCCTGTGCCACCATGCCGCCGATCGACAGGCCGACGAAGACCGCGTCTCGGAACCCCGTCTGCTCCATCAGCCGTTCGGCATCGCGCACCAGCGCGCCCATGGAATAAGGCGGCTCGGGGCAGTCCGACAGGCCATGTCCGCGCATGTCGTAGCGCAGGATCCGCAGCCCCTCGGGCAGGTGCGGCAGCAGGCCGTCCCAGAGCCGGAAGTCGGTGCCGAGCGAATTGGCCAGCACCAGCGGTGCGCCCTCCTCGGGGCCGTCGATGCGGTAGTGAAGTCGGACATCGCCGAGATCGGCCATGAGCATGGCGGGGCCTCCGTTGTACTTGCTGCGGACCCTATCGGGCGGGGCAGCAAGAGGGAAGGCGATCGGGCAGGCACATCCCATGCACTGTCCGTGCACCGTCCAAGCGCATCACGCGGCACCGGCGCAGATTGACTCCCGCGCCTCTCGCCTGCTAGCAGGCGCGCCTTGATGGCATACGAAGAGGCGCGGGGACACCAATGGCACGCAAGAAGGGTCGCGACATTTCCGGCTGGCTGATCGTCGACAAACCGGCGGGCATGACCTCGACCTCGGTGGTCAACAAGGTCCGCTGGGCGCTGGCGGCGAAGAAGGCCGGCCACGCGGGCACGCTCGACCCCGAGGCGACCGGCGTTCTTGCCGTGGCTCTGGGTGAGGCGACCAAGACGGTGCCCTATATCACCGACGCGATGAAGGCCTACCGCTTCATCGTGCGTCTGGGGCAGGCGACCAACACCGACGATGCCGAGGGCGAGATCCTGCGTGAGAGCGCCGAACGTCCGTCCGACGAGGAGATCAAGGAAGCGCTGCACCAGTTCGTCGGCGACATCCAGCAGGTGCCGCCGCAGTTCTCGGCGGTGAAGGTGGATGGCGAGCGCGCCTACAAGCGCGCCCGTGACGGCGAGGAGATGGAGCTTTCCGCCCGTCCGCTCTTCGTGGAATCGCTGATCATGCTCGAGCGTATCGATGCCGACCACGTCGAGCTCGAGATGGTCTGCGGCAAGGGCGGCTACGTGCGCTCCATCGCCCGCGACCTCGGCGAGGCGCTTGGCTGCTTCGGACACGTGCTGCGCCTGCGCCGGGTCTGGTCCGGGCCTTTCGAGGCCTCGGACGGGATCACCGTCGAGCAGATCGACACGCTGGCGAAAACGCCCGAGCTCGACGAGAAGCTGCTGCCGCTGCAGGTGGGTCTTGCCGATCTGCCCGAGCTGCGCTGCACTCCCGAGGGCGCGGCGCGGCTGCGCAACGGCAACCCCGGCATGGTCATCCCCGGCGAGGCCGAATACGGCGATGAGGCCTGGGCATCGTTCCAGGGCAAGCCGATCGCCGTGGGCATCTTCAAGGCCGGCGAGCTGCACCCGAGCCGGGTATTCAACCTGGACTGAGGCTCAGCCCAGCATCTTCAGCCAGCGCCGCAGCGCGTCCAGTGACTCGGGCTCGTCAAGGAACGGCACGTGGCCGCGGCCGGGGATCTCGGCAGCGATCATGTCGGGGCGGCGGCGCTGCATCTCGGCGAAGGTCTTGGCGGTGAGGAGCGTCGAGCCGTCACCCCGCAGGGCGCAGAGCGGCAGCCCTTTGAAGGCATCGAAGAGCGGCCAGAGGTCCGGCGCGGGCTGCGCGCCCGCCTCGAGCACCGCGTCTCGCAGGCGCGGGTCGTACTGGATGCGCAGACCCTCGGGCGCCTCGCGGTAGAACTTCGTCACCTCTTCCATCCAGCGCCCCGGCGGCACGTCCCTGAAGGCGGTCATCCCCAGGGCCATCTTCTCGGCGGCCTCGTCGTAGGTTTTCCACGCCGGGTTGCGCCCGATGTAATCCTTGATCACCGCGAGCCCTTCGCCTCCGATCTCGGGACCGATGTCGTTAAGGGCGACGCCGAGCAGGCGCTCCTTCACCGTGGCCGCCAGCACCATGGCGATCAGCCCGCCGCGCGAGGTGCCGAGCACCGCCACCTGCTTCAGCCCGAGGTGGTCCATCAACTCCACCGCGTCGCGCCCCTCGATGGGGATGGTATAGCTGGCGTGGTCGGTCCAGTCCGACTGGCCGCGGCCGCGGTAGTCCATGCGGATCAGGCGCACTTTCGCAGGGTCGAGATGCGGCGCGAGGTAGTCGAAATCCCTCCCGTCGCGGGTCAGCCCGGCAAGGCAGAGCAGCGGGATGCCGTGGCCCTCGTCGGTGTAATGGACCTGCAGGCCGTCGGAAGTGGTAAACTCGGGCATCACAGAAGCTCCGGTATTGTGGTCAGATCGCGCATCACGTGCTGCGGGCGGCCGGGCAGGCGGTCCACGGGCTCGCCCGCGCGGTTGACCCAGACGGTGTGAAAGCCGTAGGCCGCCGCGCTGCCCGCATCCCAGCCGTTGGAGGAAACGAAGAGCACCTCGCCGGGTTCCGTGCCGAAGCGCTGACCGACGAGGTCGTAGACCGCGCGGGCGGGCTTGAAGACCCCCACGTCCTCGACCGAGAGCACGGCGTCGAGGTAGCCCTCGATCCCGGCGCTGGAAACCGCGCCCTCGAGCATGTCGGGGCTGCCGTTCGACAGGATCGCGCAGGTCTGCCCCTGCGCCTTGAGGGTGGCGAGAAGCTTCGGCACCTCGGGGTATGCCGAGAGTTCCCAGTAGAGCCCGAGCAAGGTTTCGCGCAGCTCTGGGTCGTCCAGCCCGTGACGCTCCATCGCCCAGTCGAGCCCGTCCTGTGTGACCTGCCAGAAGCTGCAGTGATCGCCGGTCACCGCGCGCAGCCAGCTGTATTCGAGTTGCTTGCGCCGCCAGTCGGCGGAGAGGGCGGGCCAGACCCCGGCCAGCGCCTGCTGTCCCGGCGCCTCGGCGGCGCGGCGGGCGGCCGCCGAGACGTCGAAGAGCGTGCCGTAGGCGTCGAAGACGCAGGTGGTGATCTTGCCGGCTTGGGTCATGGGTCTCGCTGTCCTCCTCGCGATCCGGCGCAGGGTGGCACGGGGAAGGGCCCGTCGGAAGGGTGAATTTGTCGAGGTTTGGAGGGGTGGATAGGCGCGCGTGAGGACGTCCGGACATCCTCTTTGCATTCCGGGGCGGGGATGCTTAGGTTAGAGGGGAGAGCAAACGAGCACCCGCCGCGACAGGTGGCCTCGTCCCATCCACAGAACTTTCCCAAAAGATCGGAGAACCCCATGACGCAGGTCAAGACCGGCGACACCGTCCGTATTCATTACACCGGCACCCTGAATGACGGCACCACCTTCGACTCCAGTGCCGGCCGTGATCCGCTGGAATTCCAAGTCGGCTCGGGCCAGATCATTCCCGGCCTCGACAAGGCGATGCCTGGGATGACCGTTGGCGAGAAGAAGACCGTCGAGGTCTCCTCCGAGGAAGCCTATGGCCCGGTCCACGCCGAGGCGCGCCAGGCCGTGCCGCGCGCCGACATCCCCGACAACATCCCGCTCGACCTGGGCACCCCGCTGCAGATGCAGACGCCGACCGGCCAGGTGGTGCAGGTGACCGTGGTCGAGGTGACCGACACCGAAGTCACGCTCGACGCCAACCACCCGCTCGCGGGCAAGGACCTGACCTTTGCCATCGAGTTGGTCGAGATCGCCTGATCGGTGCCGATCATTCGGGGCTGCGGCTCCCGTTGAATTGAAAACGGCGCGGGGTTTCCCGCGCCGTTTGGCGTTTCTGGCGGCTCCCGCCCTTACTCAAGCGTCAGGATCGTCTGCCCGGTGGTCTTGCGCGCCTCGAGCGCGCGGTGGGCCTCGGCGACCTCGGCCAGCGGGAAGCGCTGGTCGATGCGGATCTTCACCGCGCCCGAGGAGACCTTGCCCATCAGCATCGCGGCCATCTCCTGGCAGGCGACCGGATCGGCGATATGGGCAAAGAGCGTCGGCCGGGTGACCTTCAGCGAGCCTTTCTGCGCAAGGATGCCGAGGTTGAAGGCCTCGACCGGGCCGGAGGCATTGCCGAAGGAAATCATCATTCCGAGCGGTTTCAGGCAGTCGAGCGAGCCCATGAAGGTCGAGGCGCCGATGGAATCCATCACCACGTCGACACCCCTGCCGTCAGTCAACTCGCGGGTGCGCTTGGTGAAATCCTGGGTGTTGTAGTTGATGCAGGCATCGGCGCCATGGTCGAGCGCCAGCTGGCACTTCTCGTCCGAGCCGGCGGTGCCGATCAGCCGGATCCCCTCGGACTTGGCCCATTGGCAGGCGATGAGGCCGACGCCCCCCGCCGCTGCGTGGAAGAGCACCGTATCGCCCTTCTTGAGCGGCGTGGTGCGGTGGAAGAGGTATTGCACCGTCATGCCCTTGAGCATCATCGCCGCGCCATCCTCGAAAGAGATGTCGTCAGGCAGCTTGCAGACCTGCGCGGCGGGCATCACCCGCACCTCGGTATAGGCGCCCGGAGGCATGGCGGCATAGGCGGCACGGTCACCGGGGGCAAGATGGGTGACGCCTTCGCCGACGGCCTCGATCACGCCCGAGGCCTCCATGCCGAGCGCATGGGGAAGCTGCAGCGGGTAGAGGCCCGAGCGCTGGTAGCAGTCGATGAAATTGAGGCCGCAGGCCTTGTGGCGGATGCGGATCTCGCCGGGCCCGGGCTCGCCCACCGGCCAGTCGACCAGCTTGAGCGCCTCGGGGCCTCCAGTTTCCTCGATGATGACGGTGCGCGCTGTCTCGGCCATGGGCCTGTCCTCCTGTCTGGCGTTTGCGCCAGACCCTGCGACGCGGCGCGGGCGGGGGCAAGGGGGCATGTCGCCCGGGCGGGCGCGTCTCATCGACGTGATTCACCGCGAGCCTGTTTCGTGCTAGGCTGGGGAGATACGCGCGGCCGGCCCGTCTGGTCTTCGGCGCGTGCCAGGACCAGACCCGCGATTGGCGCTGCGCGCGACGCCAAGGGAGGAGGCTCATGGCACAGACACCTCATACGATCGGAAACCCGCTGAGCTGGGCGGCACAGCAGCTGTCGGCGGCAGGCACGCATGTGTCCGCCTCGACCCGGGAATTGGGAATGGACCACGCCCACACGCCGCGCCGGGTGCGGACCATGGCGATGTCGGACATCTCGGAGTCGCTGCGCGCCGGCTGGGAAGACTTCAAGGCCTGCCGCAGCGACGTGCTGTTCATCGTGCTCATCTACCCCGTGATGGGGCTGCTGCTGATGGGCATGGCCTTCCACCAGGCACTGCTGCCGCTGATATTTCCCATGGCGGCAGGCTTTGCCATCCTCGGGCCGATGGCGGCGGTCGGGCTCTACGAAATGAGCCGCAAGCGCGAGATGGGGCTCGAGGCGAGCTGGCGCGATGCCTTCGCGGTGCTGAGCTCGCCGGCTTTCGGGGCGATGCTGGTGATGGGGCTCTATCTCATCGCGCTCTTCTGCACCTGGATGCTGACGGCGCATTTCATTCACTTGGTGACCATGGGACCGGCAAAACACGAGAGCATGGGCGCCTTCCTCGACCAGGTCTTCAACACCTCGGGCGGTTGGTGGATGATCGTGCTCGGCTGCGGCGTGGGCTTTGTCTTCGCGCTGGTGGCGCTGGCGGTCTCGGTGGTGTCGTTCCCGCTGCTGCTGCACCGGCACGTGGGGGCGCCGGTGGCGGTCATGACCTCGGTGCGGGTGTTGCAGAAGAATCCGGGCGTGGTCCTGACCTGGGGCGCGCTGATTGCTGCGCTGCTGGTGCTGGGCTCGCTGCCGATGCTGCTGGGGCTGATGCTGGTGCTGCCGCTGCTCGGCCATGCGAGCTGGCACTTCTACCGCCGCGCGGTGGCCTGAGAGATCGGCTCGGCAGTTTTGGGCTGTCGAGCCGGAACCGTTGGTCAGGCGACCTTGAGAACGATCTTGCCGATGTGGGTCGAGCCTTCCATGCGGGCATGCGCCTCGGAAGCCTGGTCCAGCGCGAAGTCGGAATCCATCACCGGGGCGACGCGGCCCGCCTCGAGCAGCGGCCAGACTTGTGCGCGCAGCGCCTCGGCGATGCGGGCCTTGGCGAGATCGCTCTGCGGGCGCAGGGTCGAGCCGGTGATCGTCAGCCGCCGCATCATCACTTGCGCGAAGTTCAGCTCGGCCTTGGGGCCCTGCAGGAAGGCGATCTGCACGAGACGCCCCTCGTCGGCCAGCGCCTTGACGTTGCGCGGGATGTAGTTGCCGCCGACCATGTCGAGGATCAGGTTCGCGCCGCCGAGGCCGCGCATCACCTCGACGAAATCCTCCTCGCGGTAGTTGATGGCGCGCTCGGCACCGAGCGTTTCGCAAGCGGTGCATTTGTCGGCCGAGCCCGCGGTTGCGAAGACCCGCGCGCCGAGGGCGCTGGCGAGCTGGATCGCCGTGGTGCCGATGCCCGAGGAGCCACCATGCACAAGGAAGCGCTCGCCCGCCTGCAGCCCGCCGCGCTGGAAGACGTTGCTCCAGACGGTGAAGAAGGTCTCGGGCAGGCAGGCGGCTTCGCGCAGCCCCATGCCGGCTGGCACGGGAAGGCAATGGGCGGCTGGGGTCGCGACATACTCGGCGTAGCCGCCGCCGGGCAGCAGGGCGCAGACCTGCTCTCCGACCGCGGGCCAGCTGACGCCGGGGCCGGTGGCGATGACCTCGCCCGAGCATTCGAGCCCGGGCAGGTCGGAGGCGCCGGGCGGCGGTGCATAGCTGCCCGCGCGCTGCAGCGCGTCGGGGCGGTTCACCCCGGCATAGGCGACGCGGATCACCACTTGCCCGTGGCCGGGTTCGGGAACGGGGCGCTCGGTCAGGCGCAGCACCTCAGGGCCGCCGGGCTGCGAGATCTCGACGGCGCGCATGGTCTTGGTCATCGGAAGTCCTGTTGTCTGTCGTGCGGGAAGGGCAGGGGGCTCAGCGCGGCGCGGTCCAGCCGCCCGGCAGACCGTGGCGCGGACTCTTCGGGGCGCGCAGCCTGCCGAGCATCTTCTCGGGACCGGCTGCCAGCATCTTGCCCAGCACCGGGGTGCCGCGCACCTTCGCCTTGGTCTTTTCGAAGCGCATGACGTCCTCGATCCGGCGGTCGAGGAATTCCCAGGTGGCGTGACTGTCCGGCGAATCGTCACCCAGCCAGTAGAGCACCGTCGAGGAATAAACCGCACTCAGCGTGGCGCGCTTGGTGTACCAGTTGAAATCGCGCGAGCTGTCGCCCAGTTCGGTCCAGATGCGGTCGGCGGTGCCCCAGATCAGCTTGGCGCCATCGGCCGCATATATCGGCAGGGCAAAGAGCGCGGTGCCGCGGCGCACCGCCTCGCGGTCGTCCACCGCCTCGATCCGGGTGCGCACGGCCAGCGCCACGCGGTCGCGAAAGCGCATCTCGGACTGGTCGATTTCCTTGAGGCGCGCGGACATAGCCTCGTCGCCGCGGCGGTGGAATGCGATCGCCATGTCCACCGCACCGCGCGGATAGAGTCCGCGGGCCACCACCGGGTCAACCCCGGCATCGCTTGCCGCCGCGCGGAAGGTCGCCTCGGACCAGCCGTCGAAGGCGACATGGTTCAGCGCCGCATCCAGCAGGCGCCCGATAATTTTTTCACTCATGGGGCCTCTCCTTCGACTCAATGGGTAGGAGTCTAGACAAGATTGGCAACCCTTGCTATAGACCGGCTTCCTGCAATTTCCTTGCAACTCAAAACTAGAAAGGTGGTGAAAACCACATGCAGGTTAGTGTTCGCGACAACAACGTCGATCAGGCGCTCCGCGCCCTGAAGAAGAAGCTGCAACGCGAAGGCGTGTTCCGTGAAATGAAGCTTCGGCAGCATTTCGAGAAACCGTCCGAGAAGAAGGCTCGCGAGAAAGCCGAGGCCGTCCGCCGCGCCCGCAAGCTGGCGCGCAAGAAGGCTCAGCGCGAAGGTCTTCTCTGAGTTTACGCTCTTGAGACCGTTCTCGTGAGGTCAGGCAGCTGACCTTCCGACACGAAGAAGTTGACGACCCCCGGGGCTCTGCCTTTCGGGGGTTTGTCGTATCTGGGGGCAGGCCTGGGGCCTGGCGCGGGCGGCTCGATTCCGCCAAAGGAAAACCCCGGGCGCGGAGCCCGGGGTTTTCCTTTGCAACCGGCGCAGTCGCTGGCCGTCAGCTCGGCCCGATCATGAAGCAGGTGACTTGCCGGGCCTGCAGGCGGCGGCAGGCAAGATCCGCGGTTTCGCGGGTGAGACCCATGAAGTTCGCGTCGAAGCCGCCCGAGCGGTCGACGACCTTGCGCAGCGAGCCGTCCAGCGTGGCGGTTTCCATCAGCGCCGTCTGCAGCAGCACCTTCTCGGCAGCATAGCGGCTGGGGTAGCGACCGACGTTGATTCCCCAGTGACGGCCACCCGAAGTCGACACGCGGGTCACCACTTCCTGCGCCGCGGGTTCGGCGGAAGCGACGGCGACTGCCGCAGGCTCGGGTTCGGCGACGACAGGTGCCGTGGTCGGGGCAGGGGCGCTGGCAAGGGCCACCGCCTGCGGCCGGCGCACGGGCTTGATCGAGGAATCGGGCGCGATGCCGGTGTCGCCCTCGGCGACCACCATGGTTTCGGCGACTTTTGCGATGTCGATCGGCTTGGGAGCCTCGGAGACGGCGGGGGCGACGGCGGCCACCTGCACCGATTCCAGAACGCTGGTGATGTCATCCTCGACGCCGGCGACCAGCGGCGCCACGTCGGAGCTGGTCACCCCGGGGCGGATTTGCGGGCGCAGGCTCTTGGAAACGGCCGCGGCTGCAACGCGGATCGACTTGCCGCGCAGGCCGGAATCATCCGCCTCGGCGCTGGCCACGAGCATGTCGGCACCGCCGCCGACGCGGCCCATGTAAGGCGGCTTGGCCGGGCGGCGCAGCGCGACGTTGGTGGCGGCGCGCTTGAAGCCGAGGTCCAGCAGTTCGGCGCTCTTGGCGTTGCGGGCGGCGGTGGAGGTGCCGCCGAAGACCACCGAGATGATCCGTTCGCGGCCGCGCTCGGCAGAGGCGACGAGGTTGAAGCCCGCGGCGCGGGTGTAGCCGGTCTTGATCCCGTCGGCACCCTTGTAGGCGGCAAGGAAGCGGCGATTGGTGTTGGCCACCTCGCGCATGCCCGCATCCGTGGTGCGGCGCGAGAAGAGGTTATAGTAGCCGGGGTAATCATACAGGATGTGCCGGCCCATGATTGCCATGTCGTGCGCCGTCGACAAGTGGCCGTCGGTGGTGAGGCCGTTGGCGTTCTTGAAGGTCGTGCGGGTCATCCCCAGAGCCTTGGCCGTGCGGTTCATACGGCGGGCAAATGCGGCTTCGGAGCCCTCGATGGCCTCGCCGATGGCGGTGGCGGCGTCATTTGCGGATTTCACCGCGGCGGCGCGCACGAGGTAGCGCAGCGCGATCTTCTGGCCGGAGCGCAGGCCCAGTTTCGAGGGCGGCTCGGCGGCGGCATTCTTGGAGATGGTCACCATGGTGTCCATCGTGATCTCGCCATGCTCGACTGCCTCGAAGGCGATGTAGAGCGTCATCATCTTGGTCAGCGAGGCCGGGTGGAGGCGGGTCTCGGCGTTTTCGGAAAAGAGGACTTCGCCCGATCGCGCGTCCATCACGAGGGCAGCGTATGGGGCAGCCCAAGCGCCCATTGGCCCCACGAGGGCAAGCCAAATGAATGTGAGAATATACAGGCCTGCTCGGCCCGGTCGCTGCCTGCGCCGTCCCGTCACGTTTCTCGCCTTCTCTGCCTCTCGCCTCCGGTTTTCCGGTGGCCAACTGTTCTAGTTTGCGAAAACGGTACCACGCGTTCTGCAAAAAATAAAGTCTGCAATGCCTTGATTTTCTGTCGTTATCTGGATCGTGAATTCCTTCATTTTGTGGGATTTCACGCGACTCACCACTATATGGGCGATTGCGGCGCGAATGCGGCGGGGCGGCGCAATGTCAGGCGCGACCTTGGGTCATTCGATCGACTCCACAAGCTGGGCGAGCGCGCCGAGGTCGGGAATCTCGCAAAATCGCGGATGGTCGAGCTTTTCGTCGTGCTCGAGGCTCCAGGCCAGGTCCTGCGGCACGAAGACCCCCCCAACCGCCCGCGCGGATCGCCGGATTGACGTCGGACTTCAGCGAGTTGCCGACCATCATCGAAGCCTCGGGCCCGCCGGGGCTGGCGCCGAAGATACGGGCGTAGGTCTGCGGCTGCTTGTCCGAGACGATCTCGACCGCGTCGAAGAGCTCGCCCAGGCCCGAGGCCGCCAGCTTGCGCTCCTGGTGCAGCAGGTCGCCCTTGGTGATCAGCACGAGGTGGTGCTCCGGGGCCAGCGCCGCGACTGCCTCCCGCGCGTGCGGCAGCAGTTCGACGGGGTGGGCGAGCATGTCCTGCCCGGCCTCGAGAATCTGCCCGATGACTGCGCCCGGCACGCGGCCCTCGGTGACCTCGATGGCGGTCTCGATCATCGACAGTACGAAGCCCTTCACGCCGAAGCCGTAGTGGCCGATGTTGCGTTTCTCGGCCGCGAGCAGCCGGGCGTCGAGGTGGTCGCGCTCGGCATGATCGGCGAGCAATTCGGCGAATCGCTCCTGCGTCAGGGTGAAGAAGCGCTCGTTGTGCCAGAGCGTATCGTCGGCATCGAAGCCGATTGTTTGCAGTTTCCGGGCCATATTGTCGCCTCTTCCCGCCGCGGGTCTTTCCTCCGCGGCTCCTTGGATTTATATAGACCCTTCAAAGCCGGAACCGCAAAGCACACGCAAAGCAAAAGCGTCCCCGAGATGATCCAGTCCGTCACGGCCCAAAAACTCCGCATGTCCGACCCGAACGACCCCCGCGATGGCGAGGGCGATGCCGGTGTCGTGCTGCAGACCAAGCCCAAGACGAAACGCCCGCCGCTCTACAAGGTGTTGCTGCTGAACGACGACTACACGCCGATGGAATTCGTCGTGCATGTGCTCGAGCGGTTCTTCGGCATGACCCATGCGCAGGCTTTCGAAGTGATGCTCACCGTCCACAAGAAGGGGGTCGCGGTGGTTGGCGTGTTCAGCCACGAGATCGCCGAGACCAAAGTGGGTCAGGTCATGGATTTTGCCCGGCGTCACCAGCATCCGCTGCAATGCACCATGGAAAAGGAGTGATCCGCCCCCCCCGCGGCGGTTCTGCCATGTCTGATACCCGATTGAGTTTCGCGCTCGAGGGAGGTCTCGACCTGCCCTCCGAGGGGCGCATCCTGCTGCTCGGCGCGCCGGGCGATTTGAACCTGGGCGATTTCGATGCCGACGATCTGCCGCGCGAGCGCTGCACCGTCGTCCAGCGCCTCGCCCCCGATTACGCTGCCTGGGAGCGCCGCGGCTGGACTGTCGCACTGGCGCCCGAGGGCGATTTCGCCGCCGCCATCGTCTTCCTGCCGCGCGCCCGCGACCGGGCCGAAGCCTGGATCGCCGAGGCCAATGCCGCCGCCAAGGGTGGGCTGGTCATTGTCGACGGCCAGAAGACCGACGGCATCGACGCCTGCCTCAAGGCGCTGCGCAAGCGCACCGAGATCCTGGGACAGGTCTCCAAGGCGCATGGCAAGACCATCTGGTTCGCCGCCAGCGACGCCTTTGCCGACTGGGCGAAGGGCCCGGCCCAGCTGCCCGGCGGGCAGTGGACCGCACCCGGCGTGTTCTCGGCCGACGGGCCGGACCCGGCCAGCGAAGCGCTGCTCGCGGCGCTGCCCGAGAAACTCGGTGCCAATGTCGCCGATCTCGGCGCGGGGTGGGGCGGGCTGTCAAATGGCATCCTGCGCCGCGAGAAGATCGCGGCGCTGCATCTGGTCGAGGCCGATCACGATGCGCTCGACTGCGCGCGGCGCAATGTTACCGACCCGCGCGCGAAGTTCCACTGGGCCAACGCGCTCGACTGGCGCCCGCCGGCCTTGCTCGATGCGGTCGTCATGAACCCGCCGTTCCACACCGGGCGCAAGGCCGAGCCCTCGCTCGGGCAGGCCTTCATCGATGCGGCCGCTCGGGTGCTGAAACCCTCGGGCCAGCTCTGGCTGGTTGCCAACCGGCACCTGCCCTACGAAACCCGGCTTGCCGAACGCTTCCGCAACGTCGACGAAATTGCGGGGGACACGCGGTTCAAGATCCTTCACGCTTCTCGCCCGGGGCGCTGATCGCGGCTAGCTTGGCGCAAACATTCAAGGGATTCCCATGAGTTTTTCCATCGAAGGCAAGACCGCCATCGTCACCGGCGCC
This sequence comes from Alloyangia mangrovi, assembly GCF_002300555.2. Taxonomy (GTDB): domain Bacteria; phylum Pseudomonadota; class Alphaproteobacteria; order Rhodobacterales; family Rhodobacteraceae; genus Salipiger; species Salipiger mangrovi. The sequence goes on from NZ_NTHN02000062.1 coordinate 13,939, forward strand.
GCCAATGGCGTGGGCCTTGCGATCGCGCGGCACTTTGCGGCACGTGGCGCCAACGTCATGTTCGCCGACATGGACGAGAACCGGCTGGCCAAGGAATGCGGGCAGGTCGATGAAGAGAGCACCATGCGCTACTTCGCCGGCGACCTGCGCGAGAAGCTGACGCTGGCCAACCTGCTCTCGGCGACGCTCGACGCCTATGACCGGGTCGACATCCTGGTGAACGGCGCGCGGCAGATCCTGCCGACCAACGTGCACGACTGCGAGGATGCCTCGCTCGAGACGATGATCGGCCAGAACCTTATGCCCGCGATGCGGCTTAGCCAGATCGTCGCCAAGCGCATGATCAAGCAGGCCGAGGGGCAGGAGATCCGCTGCGCCGGCTCGATCATCAACATCTCGTCGATCGCCGCCGCGCGCACCAACCCGCACCTGCTGGGCTACTCGGTCTCGGTGGCGGCGCTCGACCAGCTGACCCGTTCCATGGCAGTGTCGCTGGCCGACCAGAAGATCCGGGTGAACTCGGTGGCTTTCGGCTCGCTGATGTCCTCGAGCCTGAAGAACATCCTCAAGGAGCACCCCGGCTACCGCGAGGAGATCGAGAAGCACACGCCGGCGGGTCGTATCGCCGGGCCGGACGAGGTCTGCGAGGCGGTGCAATTCCTCGCCTCCGAGGCCTCGGGTTTCATGACCGGCCAGATCATGACCGTGGATGGCGGCCGCACGCTGATCGACCCGGTCGGCACGCCGATGCACTGAGCCGGGGCGGGGGGGATGCAGATGAGCGACGTATTCGACGAACGCAAGGCGCGTGCCTCGGCCTGGTTCCGCGCGCTGCGGGACGAGATCGTGGCGGCCTTCGAGGGGCTGGAGGACAGCCATTCCGAGGGACCGCTCTCGGACGCGGCGCCGGGCCGTTTCGAGGTAACACCCACCACCCGCACCGCCGACGACGGCAGCGACGCGGGCGGCGGCCTAATGAGCGTGATGCGCGGCGGTCGGGTGTTCGAGAAGGTCGGGGTGAATGTCTCGACCGTCTATGGCACGCTCGGCGCGGCGGCGCAGAAGTCCATGGCGGCGCGTGGTGTGCCGGGGATCGAGGCGGACCCGCGCTTCTGGGCCTCGGGCATTAGCCTTGTCGCCCACATGCAGAACCCGCACGCACCTGCGGTGCACATGAACACCCGGATGTTCTGGACGCCGGGCGCCTGGTGGTTCGGCGGCGGCTCGGATCTCAACCCCTGCCTCGAGTACGATGAGGATACGGCGCATTTCCACGCGATCCAGAAAGCCTACCTCGATCCGCACGGCGCGGCGCTCTATCCCGAGCTGAAGGCCTGGGCGGACGAGTATTTCTACATCCCGCACCGCAAGCGGGCGCGCGGCGTCGGCGGCATCTTCATGGATGACCGCAACACCGGCGACTGGGAGGCGGATTTCGCCCTGACGCAGGACATCGGCCGAGCCTTCCTGCCGGCCTACCTGCCGCTCGTCGAAAAGCGTCGGACCATGGGCTTCGGCGAGGCCGAGAAGAACGCGCAGCTCGTGCATCGCGGGCTCTATGCCGAGTACAACCTCGTCTACGACCGGGGCACGAAGTTCGGCCTCGCTACCGGGCATGATCCCGACGCGGTGCTGATGAGCCTGCCGCCGCTGGCGAAATGGGTCTGACCCCCGACTGACATTCCGATCCGCCCCGCCCCCCCCCGGCGGGGCGTTGCTTTTCAGGGGCGCATGGGGGTGCCTCGGGGTGCATGCAGGCTGGCGCGCCACGCGCAAACGCTGTATCGGGCAGGCCAACCCCTATAGGAGAGCACGAGATGGCCAAGACCTGGACCGCCTTCACCAAGCTGAGCGACAAGACCGCTGCCGAGGCCCTGGGCGAGGCCATCGAAGAGATCGATCCCGAGCCCATCGGTGTGGGCGTCTTCGAGATCGAGGACGGCTCGGGCACCTGGGAGATCGGGGGCTATTTCCTCGGCAAGCCGAACGAGGTGGAACTGGCGCTGCTCGCCGCCGCCTTCAACGCCGCGCCTTTCGTGATCTCGGAAGTGCCGGATCAGGACTGGGTCGACAAGGTGCGCCGCGAGCTGACCCCGGTCGAGGCCGGGCGCTTCTTCGTCTACGGATCGCATGACGCCGACAAGATCCCCGAGGGCGCCGAGCCGCTGCTGATCGAGGCCGCGATGGCCTTTGGCACCGGCCACCACGGCACCACGCTGGGCTGCCTGCGGGCGCTCGACCGGCTGGCCAACGAGGGCATGGTCGGCCAGAACGTCGCCGATATCGGCTGCGGCACCGCGGTGCTGGGCATGGCCGCCGCGCGCATCTGGCCGAACCCGGTGATCGTGTCGGACATCGACGAGGTCGCCGTGGAAGTCGCCGAGGCAAACGTCCGGGCCAACGACCTGACCGACAAGGTGATCTGTGTCGAGGCCGCCGGCTTCGGCCACCCGGACCTTGCTGCCCGCGCCCCCTTCGACCTTGTTTTTGCCAATATCCTCAAGCAGCCGCTGATCGATTTGGCCCCTGATATGTCAGCGCATCTCGCCCCGGGTGGCTACGCGATCCTCTCGGGCATCCTGATCCGTCAGGCAGACGAGGTCGTCGAGGCCTATGCCGCACAGGGCGTCGAGCTGGTGCGCCGCGACGAGATCGGCGAGTGGGTCACGCTGACTCTGCGCAAGCCTTCGTGAACTAAACGCGGCGCAATTGCCGCGTTAATGCCTCAATTTTGCCGTGCTTCCCGAGCAAATGCGTCTTGTATTTGTATGGTATCGAGGGGTTTCGCGGTATGGAAAGCGCTCTGAGAAGTTTCGAGCGTCGCCAGCGTGCTGTGACGCAAAAGCACCGCAAGCTGGCCCGTGGCTATGTCACCAGGCTCAACCGGAACGGCGTGATCGAACACAAGCCGCTCCGCAAGGTGAAGCTGCCGCGTCTCGGCGGTCTTCTGATCGCGCTGATGTGCTTCCTGGTTTTCAAGGGCGCGATGCTCGCCAGCCTCGGCGTGGCGCATTACGGCGAGCACGTCGCCCTGCTGACCGACGGCAGTGTTGCCGACAAGCTGGGCGCTTGGGTGCTTGGCGTTGATCCTGTCACGCTGTGGATCGGCATGCTTCTTCAGGGAATCTTGGCCTGAGGCCTAGGGGCCTCGGCCCCGCCCTCTGCCCGCAGCCGGGCGGATCGCCGCCAGACGGACATAAGAAAGGCCGCTGTCCCGAACAGGACAGCGGCCTTTATGCATGATCTCGGAAGAGATCAGCGGCGACGTGCAATCGCGGGGATGTCGGCGCGGGTCAGGCCGATATCGTCGAGTTCACGGTCGGTCAGAGCCATCAGGCTCTTGCGGGTCAGACGTGCGTCGTTCCACTCGGCAACCATGCCGAAGAGGGTAGCAAAGAGGCCGGCCGAACGGGGGGTCTCATCAGCGGCGACAGGCGCGAAGCCGGTGACGAAGACGTTGCCGATGCGACCTGCAAGACCGGCGGCGCCGGTGGCGTCGCGCGAGTAGTCATAAGCAGCCATGGGTCAGTGTCCTTGTCCTGAAGTTTTTAAAGTGCCTGAATTCTGAGCGGGAGATAGAGGCGCCGCGCATTTCTAACAACTGGTCAAAATTGCATGGGGGCTCTGCGGTTTTCACATAGCACCTAAATTGTGCAACAGCTTTGTAAAATAACCCAAAATTCAGGCAGATCATGTCGCGCTTCGACTGTGAGATGTCGCGTTTGACCTCCGAATGCGCCGTTTCCGTGCCCCGGCAGTCGCAAGCCGAAAAATGCAGGGGGGCGAGGGCTTGGCGGATGTTCGCGTTTCGTGCTAGTTCGGAGGCAGAAAAACAAGAACGGGCAGGCAAAAATGCGGGTGATCGGAATCGATCCCGGCCTCCGGCACATGGGCTGGGGGGGTGATCGAGGCGGAGGGCAGCCGCTTGCGGCATGTCGCGAACGGCACTTGCGATTCGGGGCCGGGCACGCTTGCCGCACGGCTTCTCACGCTCCACGAGCAGTTGACTGACGTGCTGCACCGCTGGCAGCCCGAGATCGCGGCAGTGGAACAGACCTTCGTCAACCGCGACGGGGCAGGCACGCTGAAGCTCGGTCAGGCGCGTGGCATCGCCATGCTGGTGCCGGCGCAATTCGGTCTCGAGATCGGCGAATACGCTCCCAACAAGGTCAAGAAGACCGTGGTCGGCGTTGGCCACGCGGAAAAGGCGCAGGTGGACCACATGGTCCGGATGCAACTGCCGGGCGTCGTCATCGACAGCCCCGACGCAGCGGATGCGCTGGCCATCGCGATATGTCATGCGCATCATCAGGGCGCGCAGAGAATGAAGGTGAAGGCATGATCGGACGGATTGCCGGACGGGTGGATTACAAGGGTGACGATCACGCGCTGATCGACGTCCGGGGCGTGGGCTACGTGGTCTATTGCTCCGAGCGGGTACTGATGACGCTGGCCCCGGGTGAGGCGGCGGCGCTCTACACCGACCTGCTGGTGCGCGAGGATTTGCTGCAGCTCTACGGTTTTCCCTCGCTGGTGGAAAAGGAATGGTTCCGCCTGCTGATGTCGGTGCAGGGCGTCGGCGCCAAGGCCTCGCTCGCCATCCTCGGCACGCTGGGGCCGGACGGGGTGAGCCGGGCGATCGCGCTCGGCGACTGGAACGCGATCAAGGCAGCCAAGGGCATCGGCCCGAAGACCGCGCAGCGCGTGGTCAACGAGCTGAAGGACAAGGCGCCGATGGTCATGGCCATGGGCGCGGGACAGGTGACCTCGGCGGATGACGTGGTGATCGAGGATGTGCCTGCGACAACACCCGCGCCTGCGGCCCGCAAGGCACCTGCGCCCAAGCCCAATGCCTCGGCGCAATCCGAGGCGCTGTCTGCGCTCGGCAACCTCGGTTACGCCCCGGGCGAGGCGGCTTCGGCGGTGGCGCAGGCGGCGGGCGAGGATCCCGAGGCCGCGACCCCCGCGCTGATCCGTGCTGCGCTGAAACTGTTGGCGCCGAAGGGATAATCCATGGTCGGACCCGATCCCACCCTGCGTCCCGAGCCGCTGCCCGAGGACGAAGGCCGCGCGCTGCGCCCGCAGATGCTGGGCGATTTCATCGGCCAGGCCGAGGCGCGCGCCAACTTGCGTGTGTTCATCCAGTCGGCCCGCTCGCGCGGCGAGGCGATGGACCACACGCTGTTCCACGGCCCGCCCGGCCTCGGCAAGACGACGCTGGCGCAGATCATGGCCCGCGAGCTGGGCGTCGGCTTCCGCATGACCTCGGGGCCGGTGCTGGCCAAGGCCGGGGATCTGGCGGCGATCCTGACCAACCTCGAGGCGCGGGACGTGCTCTTCATCGACGAGATCCACCGGCTCAACCCGGCAGTCGAGGAGGTGCTCTACCCGGCGATGGAGGATTACGAGCTCGACCTGGTGATTGGCGAAGGCCCGGCCGCGCGCACGGTGCGGATCGAGCTGCAGCCCTTCACGCTGGTCGGCGCGACAACCCGGCTTGGCCTGCTGACGACGCCGCTGCGCGACCGCTTCGGCATCCCGACCCGCCTGCAATTCTACACCGAGGATGAATTGCACGAAATTGTCAGCCGCAATGCCGTGAAGCTGGGGGTGCGCGCCGAGCCCGAGGGCGCGCGCGAGATCGCCCGCCGCGCGCGTGGCACACCGCGCATCGCCGGGCGGCTGTTGCGCAGGGTGGTGGATTTCGCCGTCGTGGAAGGTGGCGGCGTGGTCACCCGTGACCTGGCCGACGGCGCGCTGACCCGGCTCGGCGTGGACCAACTCGGCCTCGACGGGGCCGACCGGCGCTACCTGACGCTGATGGCCGAGAATTACTCGGGCGGGCCCGTGGGGATCGAAACGCTCTCGGCGGCACTCTCGGAAAGCCGCGATGCGCTCGAGGAGGTGATCGAGCCCTACCTGCTGCAGCAGGGGCTGATCCAGCGCACCCCGCGCGGGCGGATGCTGGCGCAGCGGGCCTGGGATCACCTCGGCCTGCCGGTGCCGCGTCCGCAGGGGCCGGGGCAGGGCACGCTCTTCGACGGCTGACGCGCCGCCGGGCTTGCGCGGGCGCCCCCGGCATGGCAGGTGGAGCGCCGCGTGGCGGGTGCTGCGCCATGCGTATTTGTCAAAGAGAAGAAGGGGCGAGCCATGGACGCGGCCGAGGTCGAAGCGCTGTTTACCCGCGAGGACGGAAGCTATCTCTGCGCGCGCTGGGGGCGGCCGCTGGTGCCGGTGGTCTTCGGGGTGGAGGATGCGACACTTTCGGTGGTGAAGGGCGCCTTCGAGGGGGTCTGCGCCATGTCCGGCCACAAGATGGCCGAGCATGACCCGGAGCTTGGCGCCAACGTGATGGTTTTCTTCTTCCGCGACTGGGCCGAGCTCATGGAACTGCCGGATCTCGGGCGGATGATCGACGGGCTGCCGGAGATGGTGGAACGGCTGCAGGCCGGCGGGGCGAACCAGTACCGGGTGTTCCGATTCGACAAGGACGGCGCCATCAAGGCGGCCTTCGTCTTCCTGCGTATGGACGAGAGCCTGTCGCAGATGCCTGCCGAGGACCTTGCGCTGGCGCAAGTGGCGCAGGTGATGCTGACCTGGGGCAATGGCGCCTTTGCGTCCCGCTCGCCGCTGGGGCGGCTCGGGGACGGGCGCGTGGTGCTGCGGCCGGAGATCGGCGCGCTGATCCGCGCCGCCTATGACCGGGTGATGCCGCCTGCCGCCATCGACCCGAGCCACGCGCTGCGGCTGGCGGCGCGCACCGGGCTCGCCTGAGGCCCCTGCGCCTAGCCTGACACCTGGCGCGCGATCTCGCGCAGGTGGCGCAGGTCGGTGCCGCAGCAGCCGCCGAGCACGCGCAGTCCCGGATGGCTGCGCTGCAGGGCGGCGAGTTGCGCACCCAGTTCTTCGGGGTTGCCGTCATCGAGCGTGTCGCAGGCGTCGAGCTCGGCGTGGCTCTGGCGAGAGGCATTGGCGACGATGCCCGCCAGATGCGCCTCCCATTCGCCGCCGTCGAAGGCCTCGGCGATGTGGTCGGGGTGGGCGCAGTTGACCATGATAGCGGCGGGCTCCGCCGCCCCGGCGAGGCGCTGCACCGCCTCGGACAGCAATGTGCCGTCGGCGAGGCGTCCATCGGTTTCCACGGTGAAGGCGATGAGCGCGGGAATGCCCGCCTCTTCCGCCGCCCTGGCGATGCCGATCGCCTCTCCGGCGGCGCCGAGCGTATAGGCGCTGACCATGTCGGCCCCGGCCTCGGCGGCGGCGCGGACCTGCGGGCCGTGGTAGGCCGCCGAGGCTTCGGCGGCGGCCATGCCGGGCTGGTAGCCGTCGCCCTGCGGGCCGATCTGCACGCTGATCCGGGTGGAGACGTCGAGATGGGTCGCGGCCATCTCGCGCAGCAGCGCCACCGCCTCTTTGGTGACGCGGATCAGATCATCGGCGGCGTAGCCCACGGGCGCGGCGCGGTCGGGGTTGGCCATCCAGGTCGGCGTGTCGAGGATGATCCCCGCACCGGTCTCGCGGCCGATGGCGATCAGCGCCTCGGCATAGCCCCGCAAACGGGCGCGGCCCTCGGTCTCGTCGATCATCGGGAAGGCGGCGAAATGCGGAAGATCGACGCCGTGGTTGAAGATCAGGTCGGTCTCCATCCCGGTCCAGGCGATCCAGGTGCGGTCTGGGCTGAGTGTCATCGCGCTGGTCCTCCCTAAAGCCCGGGGCGATGGCACGAGTGTAGCACGAAATGCGCGCGCCGCCGCGGCCTGTGTGCGGCGGTGGCGGAAAGCCGAAGGGCCGTCCATGCGGACGGCCCTTCGACTTGGTCTCCAGCATGAGGCAGGCCCTGGATCAGGCCTTGGCGCCCACCATGCCGACGATCTCGTAGGTCTTCTGCAGGATCGGGTCCGCGATGGCGCGGGCGCGTTCGCTGCCTGCGGCGAGGATCGCGTCGATCTGCGCCGGGTCCTGCATAAGCCGGGCCATCTCGGTGGAGATCGGCGCCAGCTTGTCGACTGCCAGATCGACCAGCATCGGCTTGAATTCCGAGAACTGCTTGCCGCCGGCCATGGCCAGCACCTCGTCGACGCTTTGCCCGGCGAGGGCGGCGTAGATGTTGACGAGATTGCGCGCCTCGGGGCGGCCTTCGAGGCCCTTGGCCTCCGACGGCAGCCCGTCCGGGTCGGTCTTGGCCTTGCGGATCTTCTTGGCGATGGCATCGGCGTCATCGGTCATGTTGATGCGCGAGGCGTCCGAGGGATCGGACTTCGACATCTTCTTCGAGCCATCGCGCAGGCTCATGACGCGGGTGGCGGCGCCCTCGATCACCGGCTCGGTCATCGGGAAGAAATCGGTGCCGTAGTCGTGGTTGAACTTCGCGGCGATGTCGCGGGTCAGCTCGACGTGCTGCTTCTGGTCCTCGCCCACGGGCACGTGGGTGGCGTGGTAGAGCAGGATGTCGGCGGCCATCAGCGCGGGGTAGGCATAGAGGCCCAGCGAGGCCTTCTCGGCGTTCTTGCCGGCCTTGTCCTTGAACTGGGTCATCCGGTTCATCCAGCCAAGCCGCGCGACGCAGTTGAAAATCCAGCCGAGCTGGGCGTGGCCGGCGACCTGGCTCTGGTTGAACAGGATCGACTTTTCCGGGTCGAGGCCGGAGGCAAGGTAGCCCGCGGTCAGCTCGCGGGTCTGCCGGCGCAGCGCCTCGGGATCCTGCCAGACGGTGATCGCGTGCATGTCGACGACGCAGTAGATCGTCTCGATCCCGCTGTCCTGCATGTCGACGAAACGCTTGATCGCGCCGAGGTAGTTGCCCAGCGTCAGCCCGCCCGAGGGCTGGATGCCGGAAAACACGCGCGGCGTGAAGGCAGAATTGATGTCGCCCGCGTCGGACATGGGCTTCCTCCGTCTGGAAATTCGGTCCCGGCTGGCTTACCCATGCCCCGACATGCCGTCAAGAAAGAGGCCAACATGGCGCACAACCACAATGTCTCGCCGTTCAATTCGATGCCGCCCGCGATCGTGGCGCTGGCCGTGGTGATCGTCGGGGTCGAGGCGGCCTTCTCGCTGGGCGCGCGCGGACTGCTGGGCGGGCCGGGCGCGGTGGGCTGGCGGCTCGATGCGCTGCAGCGCTTCGCCTTCTCGAATGAGATTTGGCATTGGATGCTGTCCACGGGGCAGTTCCCCGCGCAGCACCTGCTGCGCTTCTTCAGCTACCCCTTCGTGCACGCCAGCTTCAGCCATGCCCTCTTTGCCGCGGTGATGCTTCTGGCGCTCGGCAAGATGGTCGGCGAGGCGCTGGGGACCCCGCGCACGCTGGCGATCCTCGCGGTCTCGTGCTTCGGCGGGGCGCTGGCCTATGGCTTCCTGAGCACGCCGATCCCGCTGATCGGGGCCTTCCCGCCGGTCTACGGGCTGATCGGCGGCTTCACCTACCTGCTGTGGCTGCGGCTGGGGCAGATGGGCGCGCAGCAGGCGCGGGCCTTCTCGCTGATCGGCATCCTGCTCGGGATCCAGCTGCTCTTCGGCCTGCTCTTCGGCGGCAGCCTTGATTGGGTGGCGGATCTTGGGGGTTTCGCCTCGGGCTTCGTGCTGACCATGGTGCTGGTGCCCGGCGGCTGGGCACGGCTGCGCGAGCGGCTGCGCCAGCGGCGCTGAACCCGGCGGATCAGAACATGTCGGCGGGCAGGATCGGCAGGGCGCGGGAAAACTTCCGCCCCGCCGCCTGCGGGTAGGGCAGGATGAAGCCCTCGCGATCCTCAGGCGGCTGCGCGGCATTGCTGAGCGCCGCCTGACGCCAGGTGCGGGCGCTGACCGGGTCGTGGCCGTTCAGGTGATCGCGGAGCCAAGCCTTCGCCAGCCGTCGCTGCAGGTCATGCACGGCGTCGGGCTTGCGGAAGAGCACCGAGGCCTCGGTGTCCCAGCGCAGGCTCCGCCCGTTGAGGTTGGCGGAGCCGACAAGGCCGACACGGTCATCGACCAGCATCACCTTCGAATGCACGTAGATCGGCCCCGAGCCGAGCAGATCCGGGATTTCCTCGGGCGAGTCCTGCTGTTGGCCGGGCGAGACGATGGCGGCGCGGTCGCCGAAGGCGCGCTGCACCAGCGTGACCGCCTCGGTCTGCAGCGCATGGCCGTGGCGCGTGTCCCAGCCGTCGTTGCCTTCGTAGAGCACACGGTCGGGGAAGGAGGGCATGAGCAGGACCAACTGCAGCCCGGGGTTGCGCTCCGCAGCCTTCGCCAGCGCCTCGGCGACCGGGCGGTGTCGGAGGAACTGGGTCTCGATGTAGATGTGCCGTTGCGCTTCTCCGATCATGCCGAGCACCGCCTTCTCGTGCTCGATGATCGAGGGGCGGGGAGAGAGCCGCGCGGCGCCCGGGCAGGGCGCGGAGAAGGTGCGTACGAGGCGCAGGTCCTCGGGCGCTTTCAAGCGCTCGCCGGTGCCGCGGCGCTCGGCCTCGCCTGTCACGCAAGGCGTGTCGTAGTCGAGCGCGGTGTTCCAGCAATCGTCGAAATGGCCGCGCAGGGCGGCCGCGAAATCGGTGTCGTCCACCTGCATCGACACGTCGTGCCAAGTCTCATCGGCGGGGCGATCGTGCTCGGGGGTGTCAAAGCGGCGCTCGTTGATGTCGAGCCCACCGATCACGCAGGCCTTGCCGTCGGCCACCGCGAATTTCTGGTGGATCGTTACCGGGCGCAGCAGAACGGCACCCTTCAGCACCGTGCGCTGGACGGGGGTGAGGGTGGTGTCGTCCTCGCGGCGCAGCTCGGCGATGTAGCGGGCGATCTTGCCGCGCATGGCCCACCGCCAGAGCCAGCCGGCGTTCTGCCCGTGCGGCGCGCAGAGGATCTGCACGTCGCCCGAAAGCCGTTCGGCAAAGCCCATGGCCGAGCGCCAGGCGCCCCGGTGGAGGGACGAGGTGAAGACCGGGTCGAAATCCGAGATGATCATCCGCAGCGTCACGCCGCGCCCGGCCACGTCGGCCAGAAGATCGGCCCAGTTTTCCAGACCCTGTTCACGGAGCTCCGGGCTGCGGAGCTTGGTGCGGGGATCGAGGATGCGGAAGCTCATCACGAGCTCGTGCTGCGAGGCATGGCAGAGCCGTTCGAGGGCGGGGAAACCCTCGGCGGCGGTGATCAGCGATGTCAGCGTCATGTGTCAGCCCTTGCGGCGGAATGCGGATCGGAACTCGGACAGGCGGAAGGCCCCAACGGCCTGGCCGGCGATGCCATAGGAAAGGATGCCGACGCCGATCAGACCGACGAGCGCAAGGCTCCGCCAGTAGCTTCTTTCAAGCAACGGCCCGAGCAACGACATGGTTCCCCAGAGAATCGCGCCCATGATCGCCGAGGCAAGGCAGATGCGCAGGACGCGCTGGCGGAAGCGGCTGTCGAAGCGGGCGACCTCGCCCAGTTTGCGCCCGCCCCAGGCAAGCTGCGCCACCATGGTCCAGGCGGCGACGGTGGTGGCAATGGCAGGAGCGTACCAGCCCAGCACCGGCGCGAGGCCGATCGCGAGCACCGCATTCACCGCCATGCACCAGAGCGCGTAGCGGAAGGGGGTGCGGGTGTCCTCGCGGGCGAAGAACAGCGGCTGCAGCACCTTCTGCATGACGAATGCGGGTAGGCCGAGCCCGTAGATGGCCACGGCAAAAGCGATGGCCTGCGCGTCGGCGACCGAGGTCGCGCCGCGCTGGAACAGCACCGACACGATCGGGAAGGGTGCCACCACCAGCGCCACGGCGGCGGGCACGGTCAGCGCCAGCGAAAGCTCGCCGGCGCGGGAAAAGGCGTGGCGCGCCCCGGCGTCGTCCTGCGCTTTCAGGCGGCGCGAGAGGTCCGGCAGCAGCACGATGCCGACCGCGATGCCGACCACGCCGAGCGGCAGCTGGTAGAGCCGATCGGCGGCGTAGAGCCAGCCCACCGCCTTTTCGAAGGTCGAGGCGACCTGCTGGCCGACCAGCAGGTTCACCTGCATTACCCCGCCCGCCAGCGCCGCCGGGATGGCGACCCGTAGCAGCCGCTTCATATCCTTTGTCCAGACCGGGCGGCCGGGGCGCAGGCGGATCCCGGCGCGCTCGGCGGCAATCCAGACGAGCACCAGCTGGGCCACGCCCGCGAAGGGAATCGCCCAGACAAGCCATTGAATTATCTCGCCTCCCATGGCCTTGCCGGTGACCATGGCGATGATCACGAAGATGTTCAGCAGCACCGGTGCCGCGGCGGCGGCGGCGAAGTGGCCGGTGGCGTTCAGCGCGCCCGAGAAGAGCGCGGCGAGGGAGATGAAGAGGATGTAGGGGAAAACGATGCGTCCGTAGCCGACGGTAAGGTCGAAGCGCGCGTCAGCGACGAAGCCCCCGGCGGTGGCCCATACCAGCGCCGGCATGAAGATCAGCGCCAGCGCCGAGATCACCAGCAGCACGAAGGCCAGCCCGTTCATCGCGTCGCTGCCGAACTTCAGCGGATTCTCCTCGCCCTCGTACTTCTTTGAAAAGATGGGAACAAAGGCCGCGTTGAAGGCGCCTTCGGCGAAGAAGCGGCGGAACATGTTGGGCAGGCGGAAGGCGGCCACAAAGGCGTCCATCAGCGGGCCCGGGCCGATGTAGGCGAGGATGAAGATCTCGCGCGCGACGCCGAGGACGCGGCTTGCGAGGGTCCAGAATCCGACCGTGAGAATGCCCGAGATCAGGCGGATTGGTTTCATGCTGCTGCTGCCTCTGCGCGTCTTCTTGGGCGCCAGAGGTAGACTATCGAAGGAGGCCGAGGAAGGGGGCACATCCGATGCACACTGCGTGCGGACGCGGGGGATGCCGGTCGCCCGCGCGGTCCGGAGCAGCTTCTGGCTGCGTTGCAGATTGCCGGGAGGTCAAAAGTGGAGTTGAATTCTCCGCGCCCTCGCCGCATGGCTGCGGGGTCGACGCGGCGTCAGCACCGGGCCGGCAAGCCGAGAGAAAGCCGTCATGTCCTTTATCTACTTCATCAACGGTCTGGTTTGCGTCTTCTTCGCGCTGCTCATGGCGCTGGTGGCGCTGCTCTTCCCGGGCACCGGCGCGACCTTCGGACTGTCGGCGGTGCTGGTGGGCATGGTTGGCGGCGGGGTGAGCCTGTCGACATGGTCGGACTTCCACGAACAGAACCGACTGCTGACCTTCCTGCTGACCTCCTCGGTCTGGGTGACCGCCGCCGTTGCCGGGGCGGTGCCGTTGTGGATGTGGGGGCTGACCCCGGTGGACGCGCTCTTCGAGGCCATGTCGGGCATCACCACCACCGGCTCGACAGTGATGAGCGGGCTCGACGAAACGCCGCGCGGGGTGATCCTGTGGCGGGCGCTGTTGCAAGGTGTGGGGGGCGTCGGCTTCATCGTCACCGGCATCGCCATGCTGCCACTGCTGCAGGTCGGCGGGATGCAGCTCTTCCGCACCGAAAGCTCGGACAAGGGCGAGAAGGAGCTGAAGAACGCCGCCGCCTTCGCCTCGGCCACGCTGCGCATCTACCTTGGGCTCATGGCGCTCTGCGCCTTCGTCTACCTTGTCGGCGGGATGAGCGTCTTCGATGCGATCACCCACGCGATGACCACGCTCTCGACAGGCGGTTACTCGGGCTACGACGCCTCCTTCGGGCATTTCACCAGCCCGTTCCTGCAATGGGCGGGGACGATCTTCATGCTGCTCGGCTCGCTGCCCTTTGCCTGGTACCTACGCATCGTGCTGCGCGGGGTGATCCGCAGCGAGCAGGTGGCGGCGATGCTAAAGTCGCTGGTGGCGGTGATCACCGTGCTGTCCGTCTGGCTCGTGGTCGACGAGGGGATGCCGCCGTTCGAGGCGGCCACGGCGGTGGCCTTCAACGTGGTCTCGGTGGTGACGACCACGGGTTATGCCACCACCGACTACACGCTCTGGGGACCGTTTGCCGCCGTCGCCTTCTTCCTGCTGACAGCGGTGGGCGGCTGCACCGGTTCGACCGCCGGCGGGGCCAAGGCGATGCGCTGGCTGCTCTTCGGGCGCGCGCTCAAGGCCAAGATGCAGACCATCCGGGCGCCCCACGCGGTCACCGCGATCCGTTACGAGGGCGCGCGGGTCGACGAGGACGTGATGAAGGGGGTGATCAGCTTCATGATGTTCTACGGGCTGACTTTCGGGGCGTTCACCGTGGTGCTCGACTTCTTCGGGCTGGACTTCGAGACCTCGGCGAGCGGGGCGTTGACCGCGCTCGCCAACGTCGGTCCGGGGGTGGGGCCGATCATCGGCCCGGCAGGCAATTTCGCCACGATGAGCGATCCGGTGAAGCTGGTGCTCTCCTTTGCGATGTATCTGGGGCGGCTGGAGATGATCACCGTCTACGTGCTGCTGACACCGCTGTTCTGGCGTGAAGTCGGCGATCTTCGGCGCAGCTGACACATATTGGGCGATATCCCGACGGCGGCCCCAGAAACCCCTGCTTTGGGATGACGCAAATATTACCCCACGTTAACGTTCGCGTAGCGGCGCTTGCTGGGCCGCCGATTCGCGCTTGGATTGTGCGCGGGTCGAGCGTTTCTGGAGGGAATTTTCGATGCGGATTGCAACACACGGCGCGGCGTTGCTGCTCGGGACGGTACTGGCCTCCGGCGGGGCGCTGGCGCAGGAGATTGCCGATACGATCTACTCGGGCGGACCGATCCTGACCATCAACGACGAGGCCCCCACCGCTGAGGCGGTGGCGGTGAAGGACGGCAAGATCCTCGCGGTCGGCACGATGGAGGAGATCTCGGCGCTGAAGGGCGAGGGCACCGAGATGTTCGAGCTTGGCGGGCGCACCATGCTGCCGGGCTTCGTCGACAGCCACGGCCACGTGGTGCTGGGCGGCATTCAGGCGCTGTCGGCCAACCTGCTGCCGCCGCCCGATGGCGTCGTGAACGACATTTCCCGCCTGCAGCAGGCGCTGCGCGACTGGGTCGCGGACAACCAGGCAGTGGTCGACTCGGTCAACATGATCATCGGTTTCGGCTACGACAACGCGCAGCTGGCCGAACTGCGTCACCCGACACGGGACGAGCTCGACGAGGTGTCGTCGGAAATCCCGATCATCATTGTTCACCAGTCGGGACACCTCGGGGTCGCCAATTCCAAGGCGCTCGAGCTTGCCGGGGTCACCGCGGAGACCGAGAACCCCGCGGGAGGCGTCATCCGCCGAGACGCGGATGGCACGCCGAACGGGGTGCTTGAGGAATACGCCTTCTTCGATACGCTGCTGCCCCTGATCAGCCAGCTCGGACCGAAGGGCTTCGAGGCCTTTGCAAAGGCCGGGGCGGAGATGTGGGCGCGCTTCGGCTACACCACCGGGCAGGAGGGCCGCTCGAGCGAGGGTAACGTCGCTGCGCTGAAGGCGGTGGATGCGCGGGGCGAGCTGCCGATCGACGTAGTCGCCTTCCCCGACGTGCTCACCTCGCGCGATTTCATCGAGACGAGCGTCAGCCAGGAGTATGACGGGCACGTGCGGGTGGGCGGCTGCAAGCTGACCATCGACGGCTCGCCGCAGGGCTTCACCGCGCTGCGTGACCGACCCTACTACGACCCGGTGGGGGATTACCCGCCCGGCTACAAGGGATACGCGGCGGTCACCGAGGAGCAGGTTAACGACTCGGTCGACTGGTGCTTCGGTCACGGTTTCCAAATCCTGACCCATGCCAATGGCGAGGGGGCCTCGGACATGCTTCTCGCGGCGATCGGGGCGGCGGAGGAGAAGTATGGACCGCCGACCAACCGCCCGGTCTTGGTGCACGGCCAGTTCCTGCGCGAGGATCAGATCGACACGATCAAGGCGCTGGATGTTTTCCCCTCTCTATTCCCGATGCACACCTTCTACTGGGGCGACTGGCACCGTGATCACACGGTCGGGCCGGTGAATGCCGAGGACATCTCGCCCACCGGCTGGGTGCGCGAGCGTGGCATGATGTTCGGCTCGCACCATGATGCGCCGATCGCTTTCCCCGACAGCATGCGGATCCTCTCGGCCACGGTGACCCGGCGCACGCGTTCGGGCGACATCCTGGGCCCGGCGCAGCGGGTGAGCGTGATGGACGGGCTGAAGGCCCTGACGATCTGGCCCGCCTGGCAGCATTTCGAGGAGGACAGCAAGGGCTCGATCGAGACCGGCAAGCTCGCCGATTTCGTGATCCTGTCGGACGATCCGACGGCGGTCGATCCCGAGACGCTGGCGCAGATCCAGATCCGGGTGACGATCAAGGATGGTGAAGTGATCTACGAGGCCCCGGAGGGCGAACAGAAGACCGAACTGCGCGACCGTCCGTTCCTTGGCGATCCCGAAATGGGCCACGAATTGCTGGATTCAATGTATGCGGCGATGCAGGCCGAGTGACCCTACCGTCGCCGGGTTGATCTCCAGCCGTTGAGGCAAAGAAAAAGGCGCGGAGGGCTCCGCGCCTTTGCTCATTCTGGATCAGGCCGAGGCGTGGGCCTTGCCGCGGCCACCACCGCCACCACCGCCGCTGCGACGGCCACGGCCCCCGCGCGGACGGCGGGCGCCACCGGGCTTGCCGGCGCTGGAACCGGGTTT
>NZ_NTHN02000063.1 GCF_002300555.2 Alloyangia mangrovi
CTCCGGCTCGGCAGGCGCCGGGCGCGCAGCGGGGCGCGTCTCGGGCTCGGGCGCGGGCGGCGCGTCGATCTCCTGCGCCGTTTCCGGCGATTGCGCGGCACGGGTCAGCGCGGCGAACTCGGCCTCCGAGATCACCGTGACCGCCGAGGTCTCGACCTGCGGCGGATCGGGGCGGAAGACGTTGCCGAAGATCGCCCAGAGGATCACGGCAAGGTGCAATGCGCCCGAGATATAGAGGTTCCTGCGCAAGGGCGCTCCCTCAGTTTCCGGCCGCGGGGGCCGTGCCGTCCAGCGCCGGGCCACCGGCGTCGGTCACGAGGCCGATCGACGAGAAGCCGCCGCGGTTCAGCGCGCCCATCACCTTGGCAACCGTGTCATAGGGCACAGCCCCATCCGCGCGCAGGAAAATGCGGTCGTCGCTGCGCTCGGCGGCAATCGCCTGCAGGCGCGGCGTCAGCTCGTCCATCGGCACTTCGGTGGTCTGGATCATCACCATGCCATCTGCGGCGATGGTCACGGTCAGCGGCTCCTCGGCCTCGTTCGGCAGGGAAGACGCCGCGGTCTTCGGCAGCTCCACCGGCACGCCGACGGTCAGCAGCGGCGCCGCGACCATGAAGATGATCAGCAGCACCAGCATCACGTCCACCATCGGCGTGACGTTGATCTCGGCCATGGGCTGGCCCCCGCCGCCGCCGCTGCGGCGCGCCGACGGCGGCCCCCGCCGCCTCCCTTTTTCATCACGCCCCCGGCCATGGATCAGGAATCCAGCTGGCGCGAGAGGATGGTCGAGAACTCGTCGGCAAAGGCCTCGTAGCCCGCGATCACCCGGTCCGAGTCGGCCGAGAGCTTGTTGTAGAAGATCACCGCCGGGATCGCCGCGACCAGACCCAGCGCCGTGGCGAAGAGCGCCTCGGCGATGCCGGGGGCCACGACGACCAGCGAGGTGTCCTGCTGCTGCGCGATCTCGATGAAGGCGTGCATGATGCCCCAGACCGTGCCGAAGAGGCCGACGAAAGGCGCCGCCGAGGCGACCGTGGCCAGCACCGGCAGGCCGCGCTGCAGGTCCTCGGCCTCTTTCTGGATCGCCACGTCCATCGAGCGGTCGATCCGCGCCGAGGCATTGGCGATCATCCCGCCGTCGCCGCGGTGCGAGCGCCGCCATTCGGTCATGCCCGCGGCAAAGACCCGCTGCGCGCGACCGCGCGGCTCGGGGCCGATCTGGTCGAAGAGCTCGTCGAGCGGCTCGCCGGACCAGAAGGCACGGTCAAAGACCGCGGCCTCGCGGCGTGCCTTGCGATAGGCGACGATCTTTTCGAAGATGATGGCCCAGGCCCAGACCGACGACAGGATCAGCATCAGCATCACCAGTTTGACGGTCAGCGTGGCGCGGGCGAAGAGCCCCCACATGGAGAAATCGATCTCCTGCGCGAGCGCGAGGGTATTTGCGTCCATAAGCCTGCTCTTCCTCATGGGCTATGAAATGGCCTCTGGTGCCGAGGCTCTGATTACCGGCCTGTGTAGCCGATTTGCAGGCGCACCTCCAACACATTGACGTCATCCGCGCGGCGAAACCGGGGGATTCCCGCGGGAAGTCGCCCATTTCCGCAGGGGAAGGCCAGGGTTTCGCGGCGTCACCCCGGCCCCGGGCGCGCCGGGAGACCTGCGCTGGTGGGGGCGCTGCCCCCGCCCGCGCCTGCGCGCGGCCTCCCCCGGGATATTTATGCCTAGAAGAACGCGCGGCGGCGGCGTTCAGTGCATCTGCTGGCGGATGGCGGCGGGCAGGCGCGCGGGATGGCCGTCAGCGGTGATCGCCACCAGCGTGACCTCGGCGCGGAACAGCGGCTTGCCGGCGCGCTGCACTTCCTGGGTGAGGCCAAGACGCACGCCGGAGACCGATTTCACCTCGGTGTGCACCACCAGCTCCTCGTCGAAGCGGGCCGGGGCGAGATAGTCGGCCTCGAGCCGGCGCACCACGAAGACGAGGCCCTCTCCCTCGCGCAGGGCGTTCTGGTCGATGCCGCGGGCGCGCACCCAGTCCGAGCGGGCGCGCTCGATATACTTGAGGTAGTTGGCGTGGTAGACGATCCCCGCCATGTCGGTGTCCTCGTAGTAGACACGCACCGGAAACTCGTGGGCCATGCGCCGCTCCTTGGTGGTTGCGGCGCGACCCTAGTGCGCGCAGGACCCGCCCGCAAGTCCGCCTCCGGCGCCCGCGATGATGCCAGCCGTGACGCATTTCCTTCGGCGGCGCATAGGATTAGCGTGCGGGCATGATGACCTCCCTGATCCTCGCCGCGAGCCTTTGCGCCGCGCTCCTGCTGCTCTGGCCCCGGCTGTCCCGCGCCCGGCTCTGGCGCGCCACCGTCACCCCGCTCGCCTCGATCATCGGCAGCGGCTTTCTCGTGCTCGGCCCCATCCTCGAGAGCGCCTACGGCATCTGGGCACCGGCGGTGATGGCCGCGCTCTGCCTCGGCGCCTGGCTCTTCGGCGGCGCGGTGCGTTTCAACATCGCCCGGCGCAGCCGCGGTGCGCGCAGCCCCGGCGAGGAGCGGCTCGAGACCGGCGCCTCCTGGGCGCTGGCCTTCGCCTACGTCATCTCGGTGGCCTATTACCTCAACCTCTTCGGCGCCTTCGGCATGCGGCTCACGCCCTGGCACGATCCCATCCATGCCAAGCTGCTGACCTCGGCGATGTTCCTCTTGGTGCTCGGGGTCGGCTGGACCCGGGGCTTCTCGGCGCTGGAGCGGATGGAACAGGTCGCCGTGGGGCTGAAACTGGCGATCATCGCCGGGCTGCTGGCCGGGCTCGCGGTCTATTTCGCGGAGAAGGCCGGGGCCGGGGCGCTGCTCGCCAACCCGCCGACGCTGACCGGCTGGGCGGCGCTGACGCTGGGTTTCGGGCTGATCGTCACCGTGCAGGGCTTCGAGACCACGCGCTATCTCGGTGCCGAGTACACCGCCCCCACCCGGATCCGCGCGATGAAGCTGGCGCAGGGGCTCTCGGCGCTGATCTACATGGCCTATATCGGGCTCATCGCCTATGTCTTCCCGCCCGGCACCGGTGACGCAAGCGAGACGGCGATCATCGGGCTCATGGGGCTGGTGGCGCCGATCCTGCCGCTGATGCTGACCGGCGCGGCGCTGGCGGCGCAGTTCAGCGCCGCGGTGGCCGACACCGGCGGCGCGGGCGGACTGGTCGAGGAGCTGACGCGGCGCCGCATCCGGGTGCGCTCGGCCTATGCGCTGCTGGTCGGGCTGGGGCTGGGGCTCACGTGGACGCTGGATGTCTTCGAGATCATCGCCTTCGCCAGCCGCGCCTTCGCGCTCTACTACGCGCTGCAGGCGGGGATAGCGGCCATGGGCGCGCGGACCGAGGGACGCACTCTCCGGGCGCGGGGCTTCGAGGCGCTGGCGCTGCTGGGGCTGGTGATCGCGGTCTTCGGCGCGCCGGTCGAGTAGAGCCGCGGCAGTGCCCGGCGCTGAGCGCGTCGTGCCTCGCGCGCCAGCTCGCCCTCGGCAAAGGGCGCGTGGATCACGTTGGGGCTGATCTGGCGCCGCCGCGCCCTTGCCGCCCTTCCACCGCGGGATCAGGGGATGCAGGCGCTGCTTGGCCTCCGGCGGGATCGGGCGCAGGCAGAGCGGGGAGATGGGATTGCTCTCCTCCCTCCGTTGAACTTGCGCCCGGCGCCACGGCGAGGCAAGACGGTGGGATGCGAGACAGGACATCCCCCCTCCGACACCGCCCGAGCGCGGGTGCCCGGCCCGAGGCCGGCGCATGAGCGGCGCGCTGGTGATCGGCGGCGGCCCGGCGGGGTTGATGGCGGCGGATGCGCTGCTCTCGGCCGGGCATGCCGTGATGCTGGCCGACTCCAAGCCATCGCTCGGGCGCAAGCTGCTGATGGCGGGCAAGTCGGGGCTGAACCTGACCAAGGCCGAGCCGCTGTCCGAATTCCTGACCCGCTACGGCGCCGCTGCCCCTGCGCTGCGCCCGATGCTCTCGGCCTTCCCGCCCGAGGAGGTGATGCATTGGGCCGAGGGGCTCGGGCAGTCGCTCTTCACCGGCTCCACCGGGCGTGTCTTTCCACATGGCATGAAGGCCTCGCCGCTGCTGCGCGCCTGGCTGGCGCGGCTCGACGGCATGGGGCTGGAACGGCATGTGCGCTGGCGCTGGACCGGATGGGACGAAAAAGGCACCGGGGCGGTGTCGATGGAAACACCCGACGGCGCGCTGCGGCTCACCCCTGACGTCACCGTGCTCGCGCTTGGCGGGGCGAGCTGGGCGCGGCTCGGGTCGGACGGGCAATGGGCCGGGATCTTCCGCGATGCGGGCCTGCCGGTCACGCCTTTCGCCCCCGCCAACGCCGGGCTCTGCGTGGATTGGTCGGCGCATATGAAGGCGCAGTTCGGTGCGCCACTGAAGGGCGTGGCCTTCCACGCGGGCGATCTGGTCTCGCGCGGCGAGGCGGTGATCTCGGCACGCGGGCTCGAGGGCGGAGGGCTCTACCCGCTCTCCCCGGCGCTGCGTGAGGGGGCGGCGCTGACCGTGGACCTCTGCCCCGATGTCGAGCTGGCCACGCTCACCAAGCGCCTGTCGCGGCCGCGCGGCAAGCAGAGCCTGTCGAACCACCTGCGCAAGGTGGTGACCCTCTCGCCCGCAAGCCGCGCCCTGCTGATGGAATGCGCCCGCCCCTTGCCCGAGGATCCCGCGACGCTGGCGGCGCTGCTGAAGGCGCTGCCGGTGCCGCACAGCGGCCTGCGCCCGATCGACGAGGCCATCTCGGTGGCCGGCGGCGTTCCCTTCGCGGCGCTGGACGCCGGGCTGATGCTGAAGGCGCGGCCGGGGGTCTTCGTCGCGGGCGAGATGCTCGACTGGGAGGCGCCGACCGGCGGCTACCTGCTGACCGGCTGCCTTGCGACCGGACTCTGGGCCGGGCGGGCGGCTGCGGAACGGCTGAGCCGGGGCTGAAACCCGCGCCGGACCCACGGGAC
This sequence comes from Alloyangia mangrovi, assembly GCF_002300555.2. Lineage (GTDB taxonomy): Bacteria > Pseudomonadota > Alphaproteobacteria > Rhodobacterales > Rhodobacteraceae > Salipiger > Salipiger mangrovi. Next base: position 4,989 of record NZ_NTHN02000063.1, read on the forward strand.
ATGCAGAAGGCGCCGCCCCTTGCGGAGCGGCGCCTTTTTCAAATCACGCAGCCCAGCCTCAGACGGCCAGCTTCAGGCTTTCCTCGAGGTAGATCTCGCGCAGGCGCGCGGCGACCGGGCCCGGGGTGCCGGTGCCGATCTGGGCACCGTCGAGCTCGACCACCGGCATCACGAAGCTCGAGGCCGAGGTGACGAAGGCCTCGTCGGCCTGCTGCGCTTCCTCGATGGTGAAGCTGCGCTCCTCGACGACCATCTGCGCTTCCTTGGCGAAGCGCAGCACCGCGGCGCGGGTGATGCCGTGCAGGATGTCGTGCGACAGCTCGCGGGTGATGATCTTGCCGCCCTTGACGATATAGGCGTTGTTCGACGAGCCCTCGGTCACCTTGCCGTCCTCGACGAACCAGGCGTCGTCGCAGCCGGCCTTCTTGGCGGCCATCTTGGCCATCGACGGGTAGAGCAGCTGCACGGTCTTGATGTCGCGGCGGCCCCAGCGGATGTCCTCGAGCGAGATCACCTTGATGCCGGTCTTGGCGGCCGGGCTGTCGGCGAGGCCGGGCTTGTTCTGCGTGAAGAGCACCAGCGTCGGCTCGGTGGTCTCGGGGTCCGGGAAGGCGAAGTCGCGATCGCCGGCGGAGCCGCGGGTCACCTGCAGGTACACCAGACCGTCGGTGATCTCGTTGCGCGCCACCAGCTCTCGGTGGATCGCAAGCAGCTCGTCCTCGGTGCAGGGCGCCTTCATGTCCAGCTCCTTCAGCGAGCGGGCGAGACGCTTGGCGTGGCCGTCGAAATCGATCAGCTTGCCGCCAAGAACCGAGGTCACCTCGTAGACCCCGTCGGCCATCAGGAAGGCCCGGTCGAAGATCGACACCTTGGCCTCGGTCTCGGGCAGGTACTCGCCATTGACGTAAACGGTGCGCATTGCAGCTCTCTCCATAATTCGCTGTCGGTCAGTTCCGCCAAAGCGGACCCGGGGTCAAGCCCGCATAAGCGGGCTCCCCATCATGCCGGTCATGTATTTTTCGCGGGGTCTCAGCCCCAGAGCGCCGCCTCGGGAGCGTGCACGCCCGCCTCGTCGTAGAGCATTGCGTGCGCGCGGTCCTCGCCGAGCAGCAGCGGTGCATCGAGATCGACGTATTGCGCGCCCTGCGCGACGATCACCGCAGGCGCCATGGCCAGCGAAGAGCCCACCATGCAGCCGACGAAGATGCCGTAGCCCTCGGCCTTGGCCGCCTCGAGCAGTTCCAGCGCCTCGGTCAGCCCGCCGGTCTTGTCGAGCTTGATGTTGACGATGTCGTACTTGCCCTTGAGCTTCGGCAGCGAGGCCCGGTCGTGGCAGCTCTCGTCGGCGCAGATCGGCACCGGGCGGTCCATGCCGAGCAGCGCGTCATCCGCCCCGGCGGGCAGCGGCTGTTCGACCATGGCGACACCGAGCCGCTGCAGGTGCGGCGCCAGTTCGGCATAGACCTCGGGAGTCCAGCCCTCGTTGGCATCGACGATGATGGTGCTGTCCGGCGCGCCGGCGCGAACGGCCTCGAGGCGCGGCAGGTCCTCGGGGGTGCCGAGCTTGACCTTCAGTAGCGGCCGGAAGGCGTTCTTGGCGGCCTGCGCCTGCATCTCCTCGGGGGCGGCGAGCGAGAGCGTGTAGGCGGTCACCTCTGGCTGCGGCGCGGGCAGGTCCAAGAGCTCCCAGACCCGCTTACCGGCGGTCTTGGCCTCGAGATCCCAGAGCGCGCAGTCGACGGCGTTGCGGGCGGCACCCGAGGGCAGCAGGTCCTGCAGCGCGGCGCGGGTCACATCCTCGGGGAGCGAGCGGATCTGCGCCTCGACGCTGTCGAGTGTCTCGTCGTAGCGCGCGTAGGGCACGCATTCGCCGTAGCCGGTGAAACCGCCGCGGCTGATCTTCACGGTGATCACATGTGCCTCGGTGCGGCTGCCGCGCGAGATGGTGAAAACCTGCGCCAGCTTGAAGGTGTCGCGGGTGACCTCGATGCTCACGTCCCTGCCCCTTTCATCTTTCCATAAATACTCGAAACCCCAGCGCCGGAAGCACCGCCGCCGGGGTCGCGTGGTCACTCTGCCAGAAGGCTCAGACCGCTGCCAGCGCCTCGACCAGCCGGTCCGCACCGTGGCGGAACGGGTCGACGCAGGGCAGGCCCAGGCTTTCCTCGACCTCGGCGCAATAGGCCTTGGCCTCCTCGTCGCCCATGTGCTGGGTGTTGATCGACACGCCGACCACCTTGCAGTCGGGGTTGCCGACCTTGGCGAGCTGCAGGGCTGTGTCGCGCACCGCTTCCAGCGTCGGCAGCTTGTAGCCCGGCAGGCCGCGCATGTGGGCGCGGGTCGGCTCGTGGCAAAGCACCAGCGCGTCGGGCTGACCGCCGTGCACCAGCGCCAGCGTCACGCCCGAGTAGGAGACGTGGAACAGCGAGCCCTGGCCCTCGATGATGTCCCAGTGGTCGGGATCGTTGTCGGGGGTGAGGTATTCGATCGAGCCGGCCATGAAGTCGGCGATGACCGCGTCGAGCGGCACACCGTCGCCGGTGATCAGGATGCCGGTCTGGCCGGTGGCGCGGAAGGTCGACTTCATCCCCTTCTCGCGCATGCAGGCGTCCATCGCCAGCGCGGTATACATCTTGCCGACCGAGCAGTCGGTGCCCACGGCCAGCAGGCGCTTGCCGGTGCGCTTCTCGCCGTTGGCGATCGGGTATTCCACGGAAGGAATGCGCACGTCGTGCAGCGTCTGGCCGGTGGCCTTGGCCACGGCGGCAAGGTCTTCCTCGTTGCGCAGCAGGTTGTGCAGGCCCGAGGCAAGGTCGAAGCCCTCTTCCAGCGCCTCGACCAGCACCTTCTTCCAGGTCTGGGAGATCTTGCCGCCGCGGTTTGCCACGCCGATCACCAGCGTCTTGGCGCCGGCGGCCTTGGCTTCGGCGAGAGTCATGTCCTTGAGGCCCAGATCGGCCTTGCAACCTTCTAGGCGGAACTGGCCGACGCAGTTCTCGGGGCGCCAGTCCTTGATGCCCTGGGCCACTTTGGCGGCCAGGCCGTCGGGAGCGTCACCGAGGAAGAGGAGGTACGGCGTCTCGATCATTCTTGTATTCCCTGTACTCGTGTATGCTGTCTCGCGGGACGTTCGATGGGAGGCTGCCCCGCCTTGGCTCTCGACGCTCACTCTGCCCTGTGTGGCGCGCAAGTTCGTCTCGATTTGCACGCCAGCGTCCGGCGTGACGCCAAAATTCCACGCATTTCAGCGCCGCCGCCGAAGAATCGTGCACGGCCTCCGGGCGGGACACGCAAAGCTTGCGCCGCAGCGCGGCAAATTTCGCTTGCGCAGCACCGCGCAATTTAATAACTCTCACATCGCCACATGTGTAATTTCATTACCCACAGGAGCCCTCCGAATGAGCTTTCGCATCCAGCCCGCCGCGCCTGCCCGTCCGAACCGCTGCCAGCTCTTCGGCCCCGGTTCGCGTCCGGCGATCTTCGAGAAGATGGCCGCCTCGGCTGCAGATGTGATCAACCTCGACCTCGAGGATTCGGTGGCCCCTTCAGACAAGGATAGCGCCCGCGCCAACATCATCGAGGCGACCCATGACATCGACTGGGGCAAGAAGACCCTCTCGGTGCGGATCAACGGGCTCGACACCCCTTGGTGGTACCGCGACGTGGTGGACCTGCTGGAGCAGGCCAGCGACCGGCTCGACCAGATCATGATCCCCAAGGTGGGCTGCGCCGCCGACCTCTACGCCGTCGATGCGCTGGTGACCGCGGTGGAGCGCGCCAAGGGCCGCAGCAATCCGATCAAGTTCGAGGTGATCATCGAAAGCGCCGCCGGCATCGCCCACGTGGAAGAGATCGCCGCCGGCTCGCCCCGGCTCGAGGCGATGAGCCTCGGCGCGGCGGATTTCGCCGCCTCGATGGGCATGGCGACCACCGGCATCGGCGGCACGCAGGAGAATTACTACATGCTGCACGAGGGCGCGAAGCACTGGTCGGATCCGTGGCACTGGGCGCAGGCCGCCATCGTCGCCGCCTGCCGCACCCATGGCGTGCTTCCGGTGGATGGCCCCTTCGGAGATTTCTCGGACGACGAGGGCTTCCGCGCGCAGGCACTGCGCTCGGCGACGCTGGGCATGGTCGGCAAATGGGCGATCCACCCCAAGCAGGTGGCGCTGGCCAACGAGGTCTTCACCCCCTCCGAGGTCGCGGTGACCGAGGCACGCGAGATCCTCGCCGCGATGGAAACCGCCAAGGCCAAGGGCGAGGGCGCAACGGTCTACAAGGGCCGTCTGGTGGACATCGCCTCGATCAAGCAGGCCGAGGTGATCGTGCGCCAGTCCGAGATGATCGCAAGCGCCTGAGGCACGGCACCGCTGTCCCCGACGGGACAGCCTCTCCCGCAAAATTCTCGACGCGGGCCACTGGCCCGCGTTGCCCTTCGCGAAACCGCCGCTAGGTCACGCCCTGTCGAGATGAGCGTTCCCTTGCGGGAGCGCAGAGTGCCGTATTGCGCCTGTCACATTGCGCGGATAGAGGCCGTCAATCCGACACCGGCCCGCGAAGGAGGCAGACATGACGCAGTTCACGCTTGGATGGGAAGAATGGCTTGCGCTGCCCGGCCTCGGCCTGCCCGCGATCCGCGCCAAGGTGGACACCGGCGCGCGGACCTCGGCGTTGCATGCCTTCGCCATCGAGCCCTTCGGCCCCTCCGACAAGCCGATGGTGCGTTTCGCCATCCACCCCGATCCCTCCGAGCCCGGGCTCGAGGTGATCTGCTCGGCCCCGCTCAAGGACCGCCGCGAGGTGACCTCGTCGAACGGCGAGACCGAACTGCGCTTCGTCATCGAGACCGAGGTCGAGATGGGTGACCGGGTCTGGCCGATCGAGATCACCCTCACCGACCGTGGCAGCATGGCCTATCGCATGTTGCTCGGACGCAGCGCGTTGCTGGATGACATGGTGGTCTCGCCGAGCCAGCGGCTGCAGCAGCCCGAGCTCGACTACGAGGCCTATCACGGCATTCCGCGCGGCAAGCAGCACCGCCGCGCCCTGCGCCTTGCCGTGCTCACCCGCGAGCCGGACAACTACTCGACCCGCAAGCTGATCGAGGCCGCCGAACACCGCGGCCACACGATGGAGGTGATCGACACCTCGCGCTGCTACATGAACATCCGCGCCGTCGGTGGCGAGGTCCATTACGACGGCCGCCGCCTGCCCCATTATGACGCGGTGATCCCGCGCATCGGTGCCTCGATCACCAGCTATGGCACCGCCGTGGTGCGCCAGTTCGAGAGCATGGGCACCTATTGCCTTGCCTGCTCCGAGGGCATCACCGTCTCGCGCGACAAGCTGCACGCGCATCAGGTGCTGGCGCGCCACCGCATCGGCATGCCGACCACCGCCTTTGCCCGTAGCCCCAAGGATTCGGGCAATCTCGTGGATCTCGTGGGCGGCGCGCCGCTGGTGCTGAAGCTGCTGGAAAGCAGCCAGGGCAAGGGCGTGGTGCTGGCCGAGACCCCCAAGGCCGCCGAGAGCGTGATCTCGGCTTTCCAGGGGCTCAAGGCCGACTTCCTCGTGCAGAGCTTCGTCAAGGAGGCCGCGGGCGAGGACATCCGCTGCCTCGTGGTGGGCGGCAAGGTGGTCGCGACCATGCGCCGCCGCGGCAAGCCCGACGACTTCCGCTCGAACCTGCACCAGGGCGGCACCGCCGAGCCGGTGCGCATTTCCAAGACCGAGCGCGAGGTGGCGATCAAGGCGGCGCGGGCGATGAAGCTCGACGTGGCGGGGGTCGACCTGCTGCGCGGGGCCGACGGCCCCAAGGTGCTCGAGGTCAACAGCTCGCCGGGCCTCGAGGGCATCGAGAAGGTCTCGGGCAAGGATATCTCCGGGCTGATCATCGAGCACATCGAGGCCAAGGTCGCGCCGAAGCCGCCGCGCCCGAAGGGCCGGGGCAAGCGCAAGGGCGTCTGACCCGGGAGGAGCCGCGACCGGGCGCCCGCCGCGGCTCCGCAAAATTTCCCGTCGCACCCCAGCGCGGTCATTAAAGGAAAGCCCGCCACGCCCATACGCAAGCTTCTTGCGTGATGCCGCGCCGCGGCATCCCCTGACCCTTGCCGCTGCGCCGCAGGGGCGTTAAACACCCCCGGTAATCCAAAACTCCGAGGGGATGCCCCATGCCTGCCTATCGCTCCCGCACCACCACCCATGGCCGCAACATGGCCGGCGCCCGCGGCCTGTGGCGCGCCACTGGCATGACAGATGGAGACTGGAACAAGCCGATCATCGCCATCGTGAACTCCTTCACCCAGTTCGTGCCGGGCCACGTGCACCTCAAGGATCTGGGCCAGATGGTCGCCCGCGAGGTCGAGAAGGCCGGCGGCGTCGCCAAGGAGTTCAACACCATCGCGGTCGACGACGGCATCGCCATGGGCCATGACGGCATGCTCTACTCGCTGCCCTCGCGCGAGATCATCGCCGACTCTGTCGAATACATGGTCAACGCGCATTGCGCCGACGCCATGGTCTGCATCTCGAACTGCGACAAGATCACCCCCGGCATGCTGATGGCCGCCATGCGCCTCAACATCCCCGTGGTCTTCGTCTCGGGCGGCCCGATGGAAGCGGGCAAGGTCAACTGGGAAGGCACCGAAAAGGCGCTCGACCTGGTCGATGCCATGGTTGCCGCCGCCGACGACAAGTACACCGACGCCCAGGTTCAGGCGATCGAGGAAGCCGCCTGCCCGACCTGCGGGTCCTGCTCGGGCATGTTCACCGCCAACTCGATGAACTGCCTGACCGAGGCGCTCGGCCTGTCGCTGCCCGGCAATGGCTCGACGCTGGCCACCCACTCGGACCGCCAGCGCCTGTTTGTCGAGGCCGGTCACCTGATCGTCGATCTCGCCAAGCGCTACTACGAGCAGGAGGACGCCACCGTGCTGCCGCGCTCGATCGCCACGGTGAAGGCCTTCGAGAACGCCATGACGCTCGACATCGCCATGGGCGGCTCGACCAACACCGTGCTGCACCTGCTGGCCGCCGCGAACGAGGGCGAGGTGCCCTTCGACATGACCGACATCGACCGGCTGTCGCGCAACGTGCCGGTGCTGTGCAAGGTCGCGCCCGCCAAGGACGACGTCCACATGGAAGACGTCCACCGCGCGGGCGGCATCATGTCGATCCTCGGCCAGCTCGACCGTGCCGGCCTGCTCGACACCTCGGTGCACACGGTGCACGCCGAGACCATGGCGCATGCGCTCGACCGCTGGGACGTGACGCGGACCAACTCTGAATCGGTGCACGACTTCTTCCGCGCCGCCCCGGGCGGCGTGCGCTCGACCACCGCCTTCTCGCAGTCGATGCGCTACGACAGCCTTGATCTCGACCGCCAGACCGGCGTGATCCGCGACGCCGAGCATGCCTTCTCGAAGGACGGCGGCCTCGCGGTGCTCTACGGCAACCTCGCCGAGGACGGCTGCATCGTGAAGACCGCGGGCGTCGACGAGTCGATCCTGACCTTCACCGGCCCGGCGCGCATCTTTGAATCGCAGGACACCGCGGTCAGCGCGATCCTCACCGGCAAGGTGCACAAGGGCGACGTGGTGCTGATCCGCTACGAAGGCCCGCGCGGCGGTCCGGGCATGCAGGAGATGCTCTACCCGACCTCCTACCTGAAGTCGAAAGGCCTCGGGAAGGACTGCGCCCTGGTCACCGACGGGCGTTTCTCGGGCGGCTCCTCGGGCCTGTCGATCGGTCACGTCTCGCCGGAGGCGGCAGAGGGCGGCACCATCGGGCTGGTCGAGGAAGGCGATCTGATCGAGATCGACATCCCCAACCGCAAGATCAACCTCGCCGTCGACGACGCGGTGATCGCCGAGCGCCGCGCCATCCGCGAAGCCAAGGGCTGGCAGCCGGAGGAGAAGCGCAAGCGCAAGATCTCCAAGGCGCTCAAGGCCTATGCCGCGCTGACCACCTCGGCCGCGAAAGGCGCCGTGCGGCAGATCTGAGGCCGGGCACGCCCGGGCGAAACTTCGAACGGCCGGCCCTGCGGGGGCGGCCGTTTCCCTTTCGGGCCAAGGGGATTGGGGGCTCTGCCCCCGCCGCCCACAGAGCGGCATGTTCGGAAAGAGGGGGCTCTGCCCCCGCCGCTCACAGAGCGGCAGGTTCGGACAGAGGGGGCTCTGCCCCCGCCGCGCTGCGCGCGACTCCCCCGGGATATTTCTGCCTAGAAGAACCCGCGGGCGGGCGGCGGGTCAGGCGGCGGGGCGCGGCGCGGGTGCGCTGGGGGCCTCCGCGCTGTCTGCCGGGGTCTCCGTCGGGGAGTCGTCCGGCGTCTCTGGCTGCGCCACCGCGGCCTCTGCCGCGACCTCCCCGGCCTCGTCTTCGGTCTCCGATGTCGCCTTGAGCTCTGCGTCTTCCTCGGCCTCGCCATCCCGCTCGGCGGCATCGGCGAGGATGAATTCCGCCGCGCGCAGCGCCGCGGCCATCACCGGGGCGAGCGTGCCGCCCGCCGGGACTTCGGGGAAGATCGAGGCATCGCAGACCCGCAGCCGCTCGATGCCGCGCAGCCGCAGCCGGCTGTCGAGCGGGTCGAGATCGTCGGGCCCCATGGCGCAGCTGCCCACCGCGTGCCCCGCCGAGCGGCCATAGCGGCGGTAGAGATCGAGGATGTCATCGTCGCTCTTGGCCCAGGCCGAGATCACCGTCTCGCCCTCGACGAACTCCGACAGGGCCGGCCGCCGGGCCAGCTCGCGCAGCCTGCGCAGCGCGGCGATGGCGCGGGCCCGGTCGCGCTCGGTGGCCAGGTGGTTGGCCTCGATCCGCGGCGCCATGTCGGGATCGGGCCCGTCGGCAAAGACATAGCCCGAGCTCTCGGGGCGCAGCGCATGTCCGGTCAGCCGCATGCCCGGCTCGGTTTCGAGCCCGCTGATTCCCGGGACCACCTCGTGCGAATGGGCCGCCGCGGTGATCATGATGTCGGGCCGCTCGGCCGCCTTGTGCGAGCTCAGGAAACCCACAAGCTCGGCCCCGCCCTGGCTCATCACGCCGCTTCCCGACAGCAGGTAGCGCAGCGCGTTCACCCAGAGCCGCCCGCCGCTGTAGGCGCGGTTGTCGCTGTCGCGCCAGTGGCGCAGCCGCCAGTTGGTCACCAGCATCATCTGGTCGCGCAGGCCGCGCCCGATGTTGGGGCTGTGGTGGCGTGTCTCGATCCCGGCCCGGCGCAGCGCCATGCCGTCGCCGATGCCCGAAAGCATGAGGATCTTCGGCGTGATCACCGCGCCGGCGCAGAGGATCACCTCGCCGCGGCAGCGGAACAGCAGTTGGGCGCTGCCGCGGCGCCCCTCGATGCCATAGGCGCGGCCCTCGTCGACCAGCACCCGGTCGACCCGCACGCCGGTCTCGATCCTGAGGTTCTGCCGGTCCTTGGCGCCGCGCACGAAGGCGGTCCAGGCGGTGACCCTGCGTCCCTTGTCGTCGATGGTCCAGGCGGCCGGGCCAAGCCCCTCGGGGTCGGCCTCGTTCGGATCCTCGCGCTGGCGCCAGCCCGATTCCGCGCCCGCCGTCATCACCGCCTGCATCAGGGGTCGCAGCGGCCCGGCCAGCCGCAGCGACACCGGCCCGCCCCGGCCTCGCAGTTCGCTGCCGCCAAAGGCGTGGTGCTCGAGCCGGCGCAGCGCGCCCGACATCTCGGGCCAGTCCCAATCCTCGCTGCCTGTGACCTGCGCCATGCGCGCCCAATCCGCCGCGCCGCCCCGCAGCCAGAGCATCGCCCCGACCGCGCTGGTGCCGCCGGGCATCCGCCCGCGCAGCCAGCGTTCGGCGGGCCCGCGGGCACCGGGCTCGACCTGGTAGCGATAGACCCGCGAGGGATCGCGCAGCAGCCAGCCCGAGGCCCCCGGCACGCTGCTGGCCCAATGCCCGCCGGCGCCCTTGCCCTCTTCGAGCAGGAGCACCCGGGTCTCGGGGTCCGCCGACAGCCGTTCGGCCAGGACACTGCCCGCCGCCCCCGCCCCGACGATGATGTAATCGAATTCGCCCGCCTGCGCCTCGGTCATAATCCGGTCTAACTTTTCCGTTTTCCTCCGGCCTTCCCGAAGGCGGGCCGGTGCCGTCCGAATCGGGCGCGCTCAGGCTCTGTCGTCCTTTGGCGATCCCATGACCACATAGGAGGTTATGGCACTTACCTGTGGCAAGGTGCCGAGCACCTCCGTGTGGAACTCCTTGTAGGCGGCCAGATCGGTCACCTCGATGCGCAGAAGATATTCCACGTTCCCGGTAATATTGTGGCACTCCTTCACCTCGGGGGCGCGGGTGATCACCCGCTCGAAGGCCAGCTGCGACTCCTTGGTGTGCACCCCGAGCCCGACGGTGACATAGGCGACAAAGCCGATGCCGGTCTTCTCGGGGCTGAGGACGGCGCGGTAGCCGCGGATCACCCCGGACTTCTCCAGCGCCGCCACCCGCCGCAGGCAGGCCGAGGCCGAAAGCCCCACCCGCTCGGCCAGCGCGAGGTTGCTGATCCGCCCCTCGGCGGCAAGCACACGCAATATCCGGTCGTCGATGTAATCAATATTGCTCATACATTGCGATAGAGGCCACAATGCGCCGCTGATTGCAATGTTTCTCCAGATGAAACGGGCAAGTCTTGCGCCATGACACAGGATCTTCTCATCGCACTGGCGGGATTCGCCTTCGTCACGGTGATCTCGCCGGGGCCGAACAACCTCATGCTGCTGGCCTCGGGCGCCAACTTCGGCCTCGCACGGACGGTGCCGCACATGCTCGGCGTGGCGCTCGGCTTCCCGGCCATGGTGCTGCTGGTGGGGCTCGGTGCGATGCGGGTCTTCGAGGCCTTCCCGATGGTGCGCGGCGCGCTGACCGTGCTGTCGGTGCTCTACATGCTCTGGCTGGCGTGGAAGATCGCCCATGCCGCCGCGCCGGGCGAGGCGCGGGCGGGGGCCCGGCCGATGGGCTTCCTGCAGGCGGCGGCCTTCCAATGGGTGAACCCCAAGGCCTGGTCGATGGCGCTGGGGGCAATCACCCTTTACGCGGTCAGCCGCGATCTGCCCGCCGTGCTGCTGGTGGCAGGCACCTATGTCGCCATGGGGGCCATCTCGACCACGACCTGGGCGGTGCTCGGCGGCAGCCTGCGCCGGGTGCTCACCAATCCCGCGCGGCTTCGGCTGTTCAACTGGAGCATGGCTGCGCTGCTGATCGCCTCGATGCTGCCGGTGCTGCTGGGCTGAGCGCCGGCCAGAGCCCCCAAGGGCCCGCAGATGTGGCAATCGAGCTTGCTTTGTTGCATCCGCGCGCCTTCGAGGCCATATAGGCCGCGACCAACAAGAGTGCCCGAGCATGACGCATTATCTCGACTTTGAAAAACCCCTCGCCGAGATCGAAGGCAAGGCGGAAGAACTGCGCGCCATGGCGCGGAAGAACGAAGAGATGCATGTGGAGGACGAGGCGGCCGCGCTCGATCGCAAGGCCGACGATCTGCTCAAGGATCTGTACAAGAAGCTGACGCCCTGGCGGAAATGCCAGGTGGCGCGGCATCCCGACCGTCCCCATTGCAAAGACTACATCGACGCCCTGTTCACCGAGTATACGCCGCTCGCCGGCGACCGCGGCTTTGCCGACGACCACGCGGTGATGGGCGGGCTTGCCCGTTTCAACGACAAACCGGTGGTGGTGATCGGCCACGAAAAGGGCAATGACACCCAGTCGCGCATCGAGCGCAACTTCGGCATGGCCCGGCCCGAAGGGTACCGCAAGGCGATCCGCCTGATGGAAATGGCCGACAAGTTCGGCCTGCCGGTGATCACCCTCGTCGACACGCCCGGCGCCTATCCGGGCAAGGGCGCGGAAGAGCGCGGCCAGTCCGAGGCGATCGCCCGCTCGACCGAGAAATGCCTGCAGATCGGCGTGCCGCTGGTGACCGTGATCATCGGTGAAGGCGGCTCCGGCGGTGCCGTGGCCTTTGCCACCGCCAACCGCGTGGCGATGCTCGAACATTCGGTCTACTCGGTGATCTCGCCCGAGGGCTGCGCCTCGATCCTGTGGAAGGACGCCGAGAAGATGCGCGAGGCCGCCGAGGCGCTGCGCCTCACCGCGCAGGACCTGCTGAAGCTGGGCGTTGCCGACAAGGTGATCCCCGAGCCGCTCGGCGGCGCGCATCGCGCGCCGGCGGATGCCATCGACGCGGTGGGCAAGAACATCGCCGCCCTGCTCGAGGAGATGGACGGCATGAAACCGGCGGAGCTGATCAAGGCACGCCGCCAGAAGTTCCTGTCGATGGGCTCCAAGGGCCTCGCCGCCTGATCCTGCGCCGCGCCCGGGAACGGGTGTGGCGTGCGATAGCTGATTTCAGAATGCCCCGGCCCGCGTTTCCTTCGCAGGCCGGGGCATTTTGCTTTGACGTCAGAGGATGAGAAGCGCCTCGCATCGAATTGGCATTGCGGCGTATTTCCCGTGAGACGAGTTTGCCTTTCATGCTGGTCTACAGGGCCTTTGGAGACCTCCTAGAGGGCGACCAGCGGGAAGAGGCGGAATATGCGCGCGAATCCGCGACGCTCCGCATTCCTTTTCTCGGCGCAGAAATCCCTATGCTTCCAACTAACTAAACCCAAAATCTGATCTTCTGGCTTCGCTGCGCCGCAGCTCGCACCCAAGGCTATAAGGCAACATCATGGCTTTCCGCTTTGCATGATTGTCAGCTGACAATTATCTGCTCTGGCAGCATCTTTTAAAATGGTCGCCCACAAAGCATCGCCAACAGCGCTCAAATTTCGCCTTAATAAATTCGCAATAATTTCGAAGTCCCTATTTGTGACACGCCTTCCAGCCAGTCATCAAGATCATAGTCCCCGGCCGCCTCGGATTGGTGCCTTGGACAAGCTTCACAAGCCGCCCGCTTTTCCGGTTCAAATCGCTGCGCGGTCTCACTTTTCCCGTCACCTTCACGCGATGGATGATGCGAGGCGGGGCCACCCCTGAGCAGCCCCGCTCTTGCAGGCGCGCACGCCCTTATCCCGTCGCATTCTCCGCCGCGGCGCGCAGCCGCGCGCCCAGCGACTCGATCCCGCGGTCCGCGGCCTTGGGGATGATCCGGTAGCCCGCGTTGACGAAGCAGAAGAGCGCAAATCCGAGCAGGCCGAGGCAAAGCAGCCCGACGAGGACCCGGCCATAGACCTGCCCCTGCAGCCATTCGAAGGCCGACCCCAGCCCGCCGGCCTCGGAAGCATTGGCCTGCAGAGCCGCGTAACAGATCAGCATGCCGATGATGCCGATGACAACGCCCTGCGCCGCCAGCCCCGCCTTCAGCGCGCCGTTCATATGGGTGGTGGCGCGGTTGGCGCGCAGGTGGTTGCGGTATTCCTCGGTCAGCGCCTTGTGCAGGTAGTAGCCCCCTGCCCCGATGGTCAGCAGCCCGGCGGCGCCTACCGCCAACTGACCACCCGGGTTCTGCAGCACCGTGTCGAGCATCTGCCGACCGCTGCTGCCGCCGCTGCGGCCGATGAGCAGCGTCAGGGCGAGCCCGCCGATGCCGAGATGCGCCGCCCCGGTGACCAGCATGCCGGCGCGGGCCACAAGCCCCTTGGCGCCGCGGCCATAGGCCTCGAGGTCCCAGATGCAGTCGACAAGCCGCCAGAGCGCATAGGCGAACATGCCAAGCGCAATCAGCACGATCACCGCCGTGCCCCAGCCGCCCTGCAGGCTCCGCATCGCTTCCGAGGTGCCCTCGGCCTGCCCGCCGTGCAAGATCGACCAGAGCGAGACGCCCGCCACCACGAGGTAGACGAGCCCGCGCCCGGCGTAGCCGGCACGCATGATCGGAATCGACCAGGCGAAATCCTCGGGGTTCACATCCTCCAGCCGGCGGGCGCGGCGCGAGTCGGGCTTGAGCGAGAGCGAGTCGGCGAGGGTCATGGCGGGCTCCGGGGCTGGCTGAAGGATATCCCCTCAATGCCCCTGCCCCCGCCGGGGTTCCCCGCGGCTCCGTGTCAGGTGGCGAGCATCCGCAGCCCCTGCGTGACGTCCGAGCGCACCGCCAGCCGCAGCCCCGGCTCGTCTCCGGCCTTGAGCGCGGCGATCATCAGCCGGTGGTACTGCGGCGCCTCGGTGCGGCGCAGGCGGCCGTAGAGCTTGCGCATGGTGGGGCCGAGCTGCAGCCAGACGGTCTCGGTCATCGCCAGCATCGCGGGGGCCTGCGCGCGCAGGTAGAGCGTGCGGTGGAACTCGAGGTTGGTGCGGATGTAGCCCACCGCGTCGCGCGCCTGGATCATCTCGGAGATGGTGCCGTTGATTGTCTGCAGACGGTCGATCAGCGCCATGTGCGCCCGCGGCAGCGCGCGCGAGGCCAATTCCACCTCTATGAGGGCGCGCAGCGCCGCCAGCTCCTCGATCCGCTCGTTCGACAGCTCCGGCGTCGAGACCCGGCCCGAGGAGGACATCGACAGCGCGCCTTCGGCCACCAGCCGGTTGATCGCCTCGCGCGCGGGGGTCATCGAGACGCCGAACTCGCGGCCGATGCCGCGCAGGGTCAGCGACTCGCCCGGCGCGATCTGCCCCAGCATGATGCGCTGGCGCAGCCCGCGGTAGACGCGTTCATGGGCGGAAAGGACGATGTCGGAGGTGCGGGGCTGGGGCTGGATCATGATCCGCGCAATCTCCGACGCGGCGCGGGCGGCGTCAATCTCCGAAACGATAGCGGTGCAGCGCGGCGCCCTCGCCCTGCAGCCAGCGCCGCGCCGGGCGCCAGTCGCCGTAAAGCTGCTCGACCACCGCCCAGAAGGCCGGGGAGTGGTTCATCTGGGCCAGGTGCGCCACTTCATGCGCCGCAACGTAATCGAGCACCTCGGGGGGGCGCCATGACCAGCCGCCAGGAATACATCAGCCCGCCCTCGGCGGTGCAGGAGCCCCAGCGCGAGCGCGTGTCGCGCAGGGTCAGCCGGCTGTAGGGCAGCCCCAGCGCGGCGGCATGCCGGTCCGAAGCCTCGGCCAGCCGGTCCCGCGCCTCGGCCCGCAGCCAGCCCATGAGCCGCGCCGGGACCTGCTCGGCCGCGCCGGGCACCTCGATCGCGCCGCCCAGACATCTCACGCTGCGCCCCTGCCCCGGACGGATCTCATGCGCCCGCCCCTCGAAGGGCAGCTGGGCACCGAAGCCCACCGCCACATCGGCACCGCGGGTCTCGAGGTGGCCACGCAGCCAGCCCTCCTTCTCGCGCAGGAAGCCGATCGCCTCGGCCTCGGGCAGGCGGCGCGGCAGCGTTAGCGTCACCCGACCGTCGAGCTGCGAGAGTCGCAGCGACAGCCGCCGCGCCTGCGCGGAGCGTCGCAGGGTGACTGAGATCGGCGGGTTGCCCGGAAGGGTGATCTGCCCCATTTTCTGCGCCTCTGGACTGCATGGGCCAAAAGTTTTGACACTCCCCTTGTGTTATGGCAGAGGCTTCAGATTGTCGACCGTACAAGCCAGCTGAAGGGGACCACCCATGCCCAAAGAAGAATGGGGCACGAAGCGCATCTGCCCGACCACCGGGAAGCGTTTCTACGACCTGAACAAGGATCCGATCGTCTCGCCGTACACCGGCGAGGTGCTGACTCTCGATACCGGCAAGCGCACCATGCTGTCGGCGGACCAGCCGGATGGCGCCCCGCGCCGTGCCCAGACCGAGAATTCGGAAGACGTCGATCTGCTGGATGATGATGTCGAGGTCGAACTCGATGACGATGATGTTCTCGACGATGACGAGGACGACAACGTCTCGCTCGACGAGATCACCGACGTTCCCGGCGATGACGACGAGTAAGCTTTGAAGTTTTTTTCTGCGGGCGGTCATTTTTTTCGCTTGAACCCGCCCGCAGCATCCCATAAATCCCGCCGCACAGCGCCGGAGACGGCGCAGCGGACAACGCTCCGGACCGAAGCCGAAACGCCCGACAGGGCCGGATGGACAAGGCGACGAGCACCGTGATTGGGGCCTTAGCTCAGCTGGGAGAGCGCTTGCATGGCATGCAAGAGGTCAGGGGTTCGATCCCCCTAGGCTCCACCAATCCTCCGCATCAGTCTTCCAGACAGTAGGAAACACCGGGTTTGCAACCTCGCTCCTATTGCGCAGGCTGATGCCGCCCTCACTTCGATGATCCCGTCCAGCACGTGCTGCGCGCGCAAGCATGCGCGCCCAAGATTCGGCAATGACGAGGCGGAGGGAAGGACCGCTCAGAGCGAATCCTTCACCCGGTCCCAGGTATTGGTGAGGTGGCGCGACATGACCTCGCCCAGCCGGTCGCCATCGCGGGCCTCGAGCGCGGCGATCATCTCCTCGTGCTCGGCGACGGCCTCGGCCCAGTAGTCCTCGGTGCCATTGCCGACGAAGCGGATGCGCTTCAGCCGCCCCTGGATGTTCTGCTGGATCTCCTGCAGCGTCTCGTTGCCCGAGAGCGCCGCGAGGCGAGAGTGGAACTCCTGGTTGAGCTTGTAATAGGGCAGCCGGTCGCGCTTGCGATAGTAGCCCAGCATCTCCTCGTGCAGCGCCCGCATACCCGCGATATCCGCGTCGCTGGCCCGTTCGCATGCGGTCTGCCCGGCAAGCTTTTCCAGATGCCCCAGCACCTCGAGCATCGAGAAGACGTCCTGCGACGAGAGCTTGCGCACCGTCGCCCCGCGGGACGGCTGGATGACGATCAGCCCCTCGGCCGCGAGCGTCCGCAACGCTTCGCGGAAAGGCGTGCGCGAAACCCCCAGTTGTTCAAGCAGCTGCACCTCGTCGATGCGGCTGCCGGGCTCGAGATAGCCCTCGATGATGAGATCCCGGATCCGGTTCGCGACCTGATCGTGGAGGGATTCTTTCTTGATTTGCAATGGCATGGCCGAAGCTGAAGACAGGTCCATGACACCTCCGGTTCTTGTCTTTTTCCTAGGTTAGCAAGTTTTTCCTTGCCATGCGATACCGTATCGGAAAACAAAATATACAAAATACATGCGGAGGAGAATCGAATATGCGAGTCGCATTGGCGATCGGGGATGCCGCCGGGATCGGGCCTGAACTGGCCGCGAAGATCGTGGCGGATGCGCAGGCGAACCTTGGCGACCTGATCGTCATCGGGGACGCACGGCTGCTGGCGAAGGGCGCGCAGGTCGCCGGGGTGAAGATCGACCTGCCGGTGATCTCCACCGCCGACCTTGCAAGGCCCCTGCCCGCCGGTTCCGTACTGCTCGACCTGCGCAATTGCGATCCGGCCTCGGTGCCGCCGGGCAAATCCTCGGAGGCCGGGGGCCGCGCCTCGCTGCAGAATTTCGCCACGGCGCTGCTGCTCGGCAAGGCGGGGATCGCGGGTGTCTGCGCCTTCACCCCGTTCAACAAGCACTCCATGCGCCTCGCGCGGGCGAGCTACGTCGACGAGATCGGCTTCGTCGATGCGGTGATCGAGGCCGAGCAGTCAGGCCGCGAGTTCAACGTGCTCGACGAGGTGTGGAATGCGCGGGTGACCTCGCACATCCCGCTGAGGAAGGTCGCCGCCACGATCACCACCGAGCGCGTCGCGAACAGCCTGAAGCTCACCTCGGACGTGATGACCGCCGCCGGCATTCCCAATCCGCGCATCGGTGTGGCCGCGCTCAACCCCCATGCCGGGGATGGCGGCAACTTCGGCCACGAGGATGACGAGGTGATCGCCCCCGCCATCGACATCGCCAAATCCCAAGGGATCAACGTGACCGGCCCGGTGCCCTCGGATACCGTCTTCGTGCGGGCCATCAAGGGGGGCGAGTTCGACGCGGTGATGACCATGTACCACGACCAGGGGCAGATCGCGATGAAGCTGATCGGCTTCGACCGGGGGGGTGACGCTGATCGCCGGCTACCCCTTCCCGATCGTGACCCCGGCGCATGGCACCGCCTTCGACATCGCGGGCCAGGGCCGCGCCGACACCGGCGCCACGTTCAACGCCATCGCTCTCGGCCGCAAGCTGGCCGGGCTGCAGCCCCGTCCGCCCGCCACGGAGGAGGACCGCCAGCACGCGGCCGGGGCCATCGCGGCGCTCACCGAGCCGGAGGTTCTGGCCGGCTGAGCGACGCCCCCACCAACAGGACCAAGCACTCAGGGAGGAGACACACTTGGAACTCAAGCATATCGCACTGATCGGCGCCGTCGCCGTCACGCTGCAGGCCGCGCCCGCACTGGCGCAGACCGAGATCATCTTCGGCATCAGCGCCGCCGACGGCTCGCTGCAGGACCAGACCGCCGAGGAATTTGCCCGCCGCGCCAACGAGAAACTCGGCGACAAGGCGGTGGTGAAGGTCTTTGACAGCTCGCAGCTGGGCAAGGACAAGGACATGCTGCAGAAGATCAAGCTGGGCACGATGCACATCACCCTGCCCAGCTCGACCATGCCCGAGATCGCGCCGGAATACGCGCTCTTCGACCTGCCGTTCCTCGTTGCCGATCGTCAGCATCTGGCCAAGATCGACGAGGCGCTCTTCGACAGCGTGCTGAAGCCCGCCGCCGAGGCCAAGGGCTACAAGCCGCTGGCGATCTGGGAGAACGGCTTCCGCCAGATCACCAACTCCAAGCACCCGGTGACCACCCCCGCCGACCTCAAGGGACTGAAGATCCGCACGCCGAACTCGAGCTGGCGCGTGGCGATGTTCCAGGAGTATGGCGCCAACCCGACGCCGATGCCCTTCTCCGAGCTTTTCGTGGCGCTGCAGACCGGCGTGGTCGACGGGCAGGAAAACCCGATGACCAACATCTACGGCGGCAAGCTCAACGAGGTGCAGGAGTACCTGTCGCTGTCGAACCACGTCTATTCCCCGGCCTATCCGACCGTCGGCCTGAAAGCCTTCGAGAAGCTCGACCCCGAGGTGCAGCAGATCATCGAGGAGACAGCCAAGGAGGTCGCCTTCTGGGCGCGTGACACCGGCGAGGCGCAGGACGGCGAGCTGGTGGGCAAGCTCGAGGAAGGCGGGCTCGCGGTCAACAAGACCGACCGGGATGCCTTTGTCGAGGCGTCCAAGCCGATCTACGAGAAGTTCGCGGCAGAGGTGACGGGCGGTCAGGAGATGATCGACAAGGCGCTGTCGCTGGCCGATGGCTCGGGCTCCTGAGCCGCACAGGTGAACCGGCGGCGCGGGTGTCCCGCGCCGCCTCTCCCCTCGCTGAATTCCCGGAGGCAACCTTGCTGTCCCGTCCCACCCGCTGGCTCGACCTGTTCTTGCAGATCGCCACCATCGCGATGATCGTCGCGCTGGCCTGCGTCGTCCTTCTGGGCGTCGCCTACCGCTACAGCGGCCAGTCGCTGATCTGGTACGACGAGGTCGCCGCGGCGCTCCTCGCCTGGATCACCTTCACCGGGGCCGCGCTGGCCGTGGTGCGCAATTCCCACATGGGCTTCAACGGGCTGATGTTCGGCCTGCCGGGGGCCGGGCGCTTCGTGCTCTTCGGCATCGTCGAGCTGCTGTTCCTGACCATTTGCCTGATCGTCGTCTGGGCCGGCTGGGCGATCCTCGAGATCTTCGGCGACGAGGTGATGACCACCGTCCGCTTCGTGCCGCGTGCCGTGCTGCAGGGCATCCTGCCGGTGAGCTTCGGCCTGATGGCGCTGGGACGGCTTCTGACCCTGCCCGAACGCCTGCAGGCGGTGCGCGACGGCGTCGACCCCGACACAGCCGAGATCGAACACGAGATCGCCCGCGCCGAGGCCGAGCTGGCCGACGCCCGCGGCAGGAGCCAGCGCAGCCACCCCTCAGCCCGTGAGGCCACCCAATGATCGAAGCCGGTATCCTGCTGTTCATGTTCGTGCTGATCGCCGTCGGCATGCCCATCGCCTTCTCGATCCTCGGCTCGGCGCTGCTGGGGGTCTTCCTGCTCAACGGCGAGCTGGGGTTCCTCAACGCCGCGCTGTCGCTCTACGACGGTGCCACCAGCTTCCCGCTGATCGCCATCCCGCTCTTCATTCTTGCCGGCGCACTGATGAACACCGGCGGCATCTCGACCCGGCTCATCGCCTTCGTCTCGGCGCTGATCGGCTTCGTGCGCGGCGGTCTGGCCATGGTCAACGTCGGCGTGTCGATGTTCTTCGCCGAGATCTCGGGCTCGGCCGTGGCGGACGTGGCCGCCACCGGTTCGGTGCTGATCCCGGCGATGAAGCAGAAGGGCTACACGCCGCGCATGGCGGCGGCGATCACCTCGTCCTCGGCCTCGCTGGCGATCATCATCCCTCCGTCGATCCCGATGATCCTCTATGGCGCCATGTCCGACACCTCGGTGGTCAAGCTCTTCGTCGCGGGCATCGTGCCCGGCGTGCTGGGCGGCGGCCTGCTGATGGCGCTGTGCTACTACATGGCGCGGCGCTACGACCTGCCGCGCGACGAGGCCTTCTCGCTGCGCCGCCTCGGCGAGACCGCCAAGGAGGCGTCCTGGGCGCTGATCCTGCCGGTGGTGATCCTGGGCGGCATCTTCGGCGGCGTGGTGACGGCGACCGAGGGCGCGGCGATCGCGGTGGTGGCGGCGCTCTTCATCGGGGTCTTCATCTACCGCGAGATCGACCTGCGCCACCTCTACCGCGCGCTGGTGGACGGGGTGCTGCAGACCTCGGTGGTGATGCTGATGGTGGCCGCCTCGGCGGTGCTGGGTCTTTACCTCACCGAGACCGAGATGCCGCAGCGGCTGGCCGCGGGGATCACCCAGATCACCACCAACCCGCTCGCCGTGCTGATGATCATCAACCTTTTCCTGCTCTTCGTGGGCATGGTGCTGCACGGCGCCGCGGCAATCATCCTGACGGTGCCGATTTTCATGCCGCTGGTGCATGAGCTTGGCATCGACCCCATCCAGTTCGGTATTCTGCTGACGCTGAATATCGCGCTTGGCCAGCAGACCCCGCCGGTCGCGAGCGTATTGATCACCTCCTGTTCGATTGCGCGCACCGACGTGTGGCGGACCTCGGTCACCAACCTGCCCTTCGTAGGCGTGCTGGTGCTGGTGCTGCTGCTCGTCACCTACGTGCCGGCGGTCTCTCTCTCGCTGGTGGATCTCGTCTACGGCATGTAGCGGGTCCGTCGCGGGCCGGCTCTCCCCGGGGCCGGCCCGTGATCATTTGAGGGTGAGCCGCCCCCCGCGGGGTGCTATGCCCGGGGCGAAGTTTCCGAAAGGTCCGCCCATGCCGCCCCTGTTCCCAACGCTCGACACGCTCGCCACCCCCGCCCTGCTGCTCGACGAGGCGCGGATGATGCGCAACATCGAGAGACTCGCGGGCCATGCAAGGGCGCTTGGCGTCACCCTGCGCCCGCACCTGAAGACCGCGAAATCCCTCGAGATCGCGTGCCGCCTCGGCGGGCCGATCACCGTCTCCACGCTGGCCGAGGCCGAGGCCTTCCACGCCGCCGGGCATGCCGACATCCTCTATGCCGTGGGCATCGCCCCGCAGAAGCTGCCGCGGGTGCAGGCGCTGCGCGCCGCGGGCTGCGATCTGGTGGTGATCCTCGACAGTCTCGGGCAGGCCCGCGCGGTGACCGAGGCCGGGGTGCCCGCGCTCATCGAG
Organism: Alloyangia mangrovi; assembly: GCF_002300555.2. Lineage (GTDB taxonomy): Bacteria > Pseudomonadota > Alphaproteobacteria > Rhodobacterales > Rhodobacteraceae > Salipiger > Salipiger mangrovi. Next base: position 26,521 of record NZ_NTHN02000063.1, read on the forward strand.
ATCGACAGCGACGGCCACCGCGGCGGGCTGCTCCCCGACGACCCCGCGTTGCTTGAGGTTGCCGCAGTGCTGAATGGCGCGGGCCTGCTGCGCGGCGTGCTCACCCATGCAGGCGAGAGCTACGGCGTGCGCGGTCGCGACGCCCATGCGGCGTTTGCCGAGCGCGAGCGCGCCGCGACCCTGGCGCGCCGCAACCGGCGAGGAGATCGGCACGCT
>NZ_NTHN02000064.1 GCF_002300555.2 Alloyangia mangrovi
TCCCAGCTGCCGCCCGGCGCCGCCACCGTATAGGTCGCGCTGCGCGGGCTGCCGTTGCCGGCGGCATCCAGGCTGACACCGGTGACGGTGAGCGGTCCGCTCGGTCCGGTCACGGTGATGTCGCTCACATCGATGCTCGAGGCATCGAGCGCCACATCGTCGCTGAAGGTCACCACGACGCTCGCCGTGGCCGCCCCGGCGACGGTGATGTCGGCGGCGATCACCGCATCGACCACCGGTACCACGTTGTCCTCGGGCGGCGGGCTGTCCGGCACCGTGACGTCGAAGCTGGTCAGCGCGCCGTTCGCCGCCACCGCGTTGCCGCTGGTGTCGAGCACCTGCCCCGCCTGCAGCGCCACCGTGTAGGCACCGTTGTCGGCGGTGTCCCAGCTGCCGCCCGGCGCCGCCACCGTATAGGTCGCGCTGCGCGGGCTGCCGTTGCCGGCGGCATCCAGGCTGACACCGGTGACGGTGAGCGGTCCGCTCGGTCCGGTCACGGTGATGTCGCTCACATCGATGCTCGAGGCATCGAGCGCCACATCGTCGCTGAAGGTCACCACGACGCTCGCCGTGGCCGCCCCGGCGACGGTGATGTCGGCGGCAATCACCGCATCGACCACCGGTGCCACGTTGTCCTCGGGCTCGGGGTCGACCGAGACCTGCTCCAGCGAGAAGGAGCGGAAGTCGAGGATGTAGCCGTTCGACGCCGGTGCCCCCTCGAAGGTGAAGCGCAGGGTCTGCAGCCCGGCCGCCAGCGAGACGTTGGTCGCTGCCGTCGCCGCGAAGACCGTACCGCTGAAGGTATTCGAGGTGCCGTTGCTGTCCGGCAGCGCGAAGGTGGCGAGCGGCGTGCCGTCCTCGAGGGTGACGACCACCGAGTTTCCTCCAATCGGGGTCTTGGCGTTGACGCTCAGCGCGTAGCTGCCCGCCTGTGCCACGTCGATGGTGTATTCGACCCATTCGCCGGACTGGATGTAGCCGATGTCATTGGTCGAGCCGACAAGTTCCACGTCGGTGTCCGCCCGCAGCGGATGGGTTCCGTCGCGGCCCGGATCGTCGTTCCACGAGATGCCCTGACCGCCGCTGTCGAAGTTCGCGGCGAGCACGGTGAGACTGTCGTCGAGCACCGGGGCCGGACCCGGATAGGCCTCCTGCACCGGGGCGGGGCTGCTGTCGGCGTCGAAGAAGTCCGGCGTGCCGTCGAGGTCGCTGTCGGTCACCAGCGCATCGTTGATCCCGTCGCCATTCGCGTCCTCCTCCGCAGAGAGCTCGTAGCCCTGCACGTTGGTGATGAGGAACATGTGGTCGTTGTAGTCGAAGTTCGACCCGCCGGGATAATCCTGGATGCCGATAAAGGTGCCCTCGATGACGTTGCCGAGCGCGTCCTTGGCCTGGAAGAAGCGGATGTAGTGGCCCTCGTTCGGCGGCGAGATGTCGTAGATTTCATCCGCCACGTTGGCGTCGGGATCGCTCCAGGCCGAGAAGGTGGGACGACCGTCCACCGTCACCCGCAACCCGAAGGGATCGTCGCTGTCGATGCTGGCCCGTGCCACGCCCGATTGCGCACCCGCTCCCGAGATGAGCCCGTCCGGCAGCAGGGTCTGGTACTGGTTGTCGTCCTGCGCATAGAGCTCTGTCAGCGCGCCGTTGGAGACGTCATGCAGGCTGAGGCGGCTGACACCCGCGCTCAGGTAGGCGGCAAGCTGGATCACCTCGATCGGCTTGCTGTCGTCGAGCCGCTGCAGATAGGGAAGCAGCACCTCGTCGCCCACCGTCTCGACCACGCCACCGTTGGACAGGAGTCCCTGCGCCACGTCGGTCGAGTAGCCGAAGGCCTGCACAATCTGCGCGACGGTTGGCTCCTCGCCGCCCTCGGACTGGATTTGGGCGAGGCCGGCGAGCGCGATCTGCCGCACCTCGCCATTGCTGCCGATGGTCAGCGTACCCTCGTGGGCCGTGGCCTGGTCGTCGTCGTTCGGGTCGATGCCGATGAAGGTGACCGTGAGTTGCGCCGATGCACCGGGGGCGATCACCTGCCCCTCGGTCAGACCGCTGATAGTGAAGTTTCCGCTCACCGCGAGGTCGTCGATGGTCAGGTTGCTGATGCCATCATTGGTGATGGTCAGCACCGCGGTGTCCCGGAAGGCCTGGTCACCATTGGCGGGGTTGTCGATCCGCGAGAAGACCAGCCGGTCGTCCGCCGCCGCATCGTCGAGCCCCTCGATGGTGGTCACCGCCCCGTAGTAGACCGGCGCCACACCCTCGATGACGAACATGTTGTCGTTGTAGTCGTAGTTGATGCCCGTGTAGTCCATCACGCCGAGGAAGACATTCTCGATGACGTTGCCGTCCTCGTCCACCGCCTGGAACATGCGGACCGTATAGCCGTCGGAGACCTCGTTGCCCTCCGCATCGAAGACCTGCCCGCTCACCACCGTGTAGCCCGCGCCGGGATAGCGTGCGTCGAGCTGTGCCTGCGTCGGAACTTCTTCGCCGGTCGGGTTGAGGCGGGGATCGGTCGACTGGTTGTTGATCTCGATCCCGAAGAGGTCATTGCCCGCCCAGCCGTCGGGAATATCCGCCGCGGTGAACACCCGCGTCGCAAAGGCACCACTGCTGCTGCTCAGCGGCAGGAGACTCTGGTTGTTGGAGCTGATGTGGCTGGTCATGCCCACGTCGGAGCCGGTGTCACCCGGCGCATGGAAGCGGATGCTCGCGCCGGACGGGCTGTGGAAGGCCGCGATCTGGGTAATCCGCGCCTCGGTCACCCCTTCGGCGATCCGCCAGTAGGGAGACAGCACCTCGGTCTCATCGGAGGAGAGGTAGAGATCGAAGAAGTCCAGCACCCCGCCGCCACCGCCGGAGGAATAGCTGAGGCCCGAGATCTCGTTGCCGAAGCCGAAGACGTCCCAGACCTCGTTGATGTTCGGCTCCTGCCCGTTCTCGTCCTGCGATTGCCAGAAACCGGCGAGATCGACCCTCGCCACCGGGGTGTCGGCGTCATTGGTGCGGATGTCGAGCGCGCCCTTGAAGACCCCGCTGACATTGCCGCCGCCCGCCGTATATGCGGAGCGATCGAAAAGCACCTCGACGTTGATCGACTGCCCCGCCGCGAGGATCAGCCCGTCGAAGATGTTGGGATTGGCCAGCTCGAACGGGCCGGTGATCGTGGCATCGAGGACCTCCAGCGGTTCGGTGCCGGAGTTCGAGATGGTGACGGTCGCATTCTCCTTGTAGTCGCGGTCCGTTTCCGCCTTCGCATCCGGGTCATCGATCCAGGAGAAGTGCAGCCGGTTGTCGAAATAGGCCGCATCGTTGCTCTGGATCTCGATGTCGGCATTGTCGTTGCCCGGAGCCGGGCGCACGTCGAGATAGTCAAGCGAGCTGGCCCCTGCCTGGTCCGAAAGGACCGTCAGCTTGTACTGCACCCCGGCGAGCAGCTCGACATAGGCCGAGGTCTCGCCCGCGTCCCCCTCCCCGGGGAAGGCGATGTCGCCGATCTCGACCGGCTGGGCGCCGTTGGCACTGAGGAAGACCGTCAACCCGGCCCCATTCGGCGCCCCCGCGTTGGCCGCGAGATCGAGCGCGTAGGTGTCGTCCTCCGAGACGGTGAAGTAGAACTCCACCTGCGTGGCACCGAGCGTGCGGGTGGTGTCGTCGGTGGCTTCGAGCTCGATCCGCCCTTCGCCGTCGATCGCCGCATAGGCGGGTACGAAGGTGTCCACGGGCGCTTCGGAGACGCGCAGGTAGTCGATATTGGCGCCATTCGCGTCAGGCACGCTGATCGAGATCGTGTTGAGCCCCGGGTTCAGAGAAATCTGCGCACTCTGCGGTCCCCAGACGTCCTCGGCGGCCGAGCTGTTGGGGTCAAAGGCGAGAATGCCCTGATCGACGCCGTTGACGAAGAGCGAGGCCGGGCGCGCCGCCTTGGTGGTGGCGAGCGCATAGAGAATGTCGATGCCGTAGATGCCCGCCTCGGTGACCGAGACCGTCCAGGTGATGCTCTGCGTGCCGGTGCCGTCGAAGTCGACGAAGTCACCGCTCTGGTTGCGGTTGTCGTCCGCGACCACCGCCCCGTCGAGCACCGCGTTCTCGGCCTCGTACTTGATGTAGGTGACGCCTCCCACCGTCTCGCTGCCGTCATTCGGCGCGGAGGGCACGTTGGCGATCACCGCCACGCTGTCGATGTTCGGCCCGCCATTGCTGGCAAGCTGCTCGATCACAACCGTGTTCGGCCCCTCGGAGAGGTCGAGCGTGACCGAGAACTCCTGCCAGGTGGCGAAGCTGCCGGTCTCGGTGGTGGGGATCTGCACCGTCTGGATGCCCGCGATGATCGCAACGGGGCGCGGAGTGCCCGAGCCGTTGGCCATGCGGAAGGTCAGCGTGTAGGAACCCGCGCTCGGCGCGTCGTAGACAAAGGACGCCTTGTCCTCGGCCCCGCCGTTCATGTCGAGATAGCCGGCGCCGGTGTAGCCGTCGTTCATCCCGTCGCCGTTGGTGTCGTAGGTCCCGCCGCCCGCTTCGTGGGTGCTGGGATCGCTCAGCAGACGGATCAGTGTGCCATCGTCGGTATCGAGCACGGTGAAGGCGCTGGCGTCGATGAAGTTGCCGCTGGCGCTGTCGCCCGGGGTGAAGCTGGTGCTGGTCGAGGCGCTGTTGCCGTCGTCGTCATTGACGGTCAGCGTCGCCGAGACCTGCTCGGTCTGGCCGCTGAGGTCGAGGCTGAAACGGTTCTGCGCGTCGAGCGTCACCGCCTGCGCGGGACCGCCGTCGAAGCTGATGGTGAGGCTCTGGATGTCGGGGTCGAGCCCGACCACCTGGAACAGCACCGAGGAGGCGTCTGCGGCGCTGATCACCAGCAGCCCGAGGTTGCCGCCTTCGTCGGCGGTGGTGTCCTCGACCTCGCCGCCCGGGGCCGCCTCGAGCCGGATGATCTGGCTGACGCCGTTGGCCCGGTTGAGGGTGAGCATGTAGAGCCGCCCGTCGGCGCCCTCGATCACGTCGAGGGGGTCAACGTAATTGATCTCGTTGCCGTTGACGTCGGTGAGGATGAAATCCTCTGCAACAGTGCCGTCCTCGTTCAGCAGCACCGCCCGCAAGTTGTCGCCCGAGGAATACTGGGTGAAGATCACCGCGTGCTGCAGCGAGGTGCCGAAGATGGCGCTCATGTACTCGATGGCACCGTTGGGCGAGCGGTTGTTGCCGAGGTTGTAGGCCCCTTCCAGATCGTAATCGGGATCGGGATCCGTGCCGACCGGGTAGTTGCCCACCTGGTTGGGATCGGTGCCGGAGGTCGGGTTGGCGCCGTTCAGGATGTACCGGTCGCGCAGCGGGTTGGGGTGGCCATAGTAGCCATCCTCGACCATGCGGAACAGGTAGTCGGCCTGCAGCCCGACGTTGTTGATGCTCTCGTCCTCGGGGGTCGAGGGATCGTCGGGCACGTTGCCGCCGGCGGCCGAGCCATTGGTTGGCACGTAGAGATAGCCGTTGCTGTGCCACACGAGGTCATAGGCGTTGCGGTTGCCCTCGGCGAAGATGCTGAGCACCGCGTCCTCGGCGAAGGGATCGTAGTAACGCACGATCAGCTCGGACGAGGCATCCTCGCCGGTGCGCACCTCCGCCACGCCGTTCTCGTCGAAATGCAGGTAGTTGCCGACGTAGATGCCGTCGGTGATCGCGATGCCCCCGTTCTTGAGGTCATTGTCGGTGTCGGCATAGCGGCGGTTCTGCCCGTCCGCGGGCAGCGGCTCGGTGGAGACGTCAAAGCCGCCTTCCGGTGCCTCTCGGGAGCGGTCGATCTCGAGGATCGCCGCATTGAGCAGACGCTCGGGCCGGTTGCCCCAGGCGCTGTCCGGCTCGCCCATGGCCGAGTTCGACCCCTGGGTGAGATAGAGCAGGTACTGCGGCTCGTCGCCACCCGGCACGTAGTCGGGGTTGAGGCGGAACTCGAGGCTGTTGGTCACGTGGTCGCCGTTCGAGCGCGGCAGGCCGGTGATATAGGTCTCGATGGTCGCATCCTCGAGCGAGCCACCGTCGCCGAGTGTGACCTTGGAAATACGACCCGAGAAGTCCGGCACCGAGTTCGACCGACCGTTGAGCGGGATCGGGTAGTTGTCGGTGATCCAGATGGTGTTCTCATCCTCGGGATCGAAGGCGATGCCGATGATCCCGCGCCGCTCGGCGCCGACCACGAAATCGCCGAGCGGAGTATAGACTTCCTTGCTCGCGTCATCGAGCGAGCCGTCCGCATTCACCGCCCAGCGGGTGATCGAGCCGGTGATCGAGGTGACATAGAGGAACTGCTTGTCCGGCGACATCTCGATCGAGGTGTAGCTCTCGCCGAGCATCGGGTTCGAACTCAGCTCGACTGTGTCGACGAAGGCCACCTCGCGCGCCTCGACCAGCGGCGCGGCGCCGGTGGTGAAGGTGGTGGTGAACTTCTGGAACTCGCGGGTCAGCGCCGCGCTGTCATCGTTGTCGCCCCGGTCGCGGAAGCCGTCGATGACCACGGTGTAGCTGGTGTAGGGCTTGAGGTCGGTCACCGGTGCAATGGTGACGGAGTCGAAGCCGCCCGTCGTGTTGGCGTTGTAGGCCACCTCGAGCCCGGTCAGTGTCTCGTAGATACGGATCGAGCCGTCTTCGAGGCTTTCGAGCAGCACGCCGCCGCGACCGTCCACGACACTGACGCCGAGCACGATGTCCGAGGTCGGATCGATGTCGGTGGGCAGGACGCCGTCATGGATGCCAAGTTCCACCTCGCCATCGGTCGAGACCGCGCGCGGGTTGATGAAGGCGGCATAGTCGTCGGGGGCCTCGTTGCCGTCCCCCGGGGTGAGGTCCGGCAGCGCGCGGATCTCGAGATATTGCATCTCGGTGATGGAGCCGCCCTGTGCCGAGAGGGTAAGATGGCCGTCCTGCACATGCGCCAGCGTGGTCAGAAGTTCGGTCTTGAAGGCCGAGGTACTGCTCCATTCGGTGACAAGCGCGCCTTCAACGAAGAGCCGGTTGTCGCTGTCGTTGGCGCCGCCGGTGTCGCCGACCGAGACCGTGACCTCGTACCAGCCGTTCTCGAGCTCGATCTCCCAGGCGGTGCGCTCGGGGAAGCTGCTGAGATCGAAATGCGCGTAGCCGGTCAGACGGGGGTCCATGGTATTGAAATTGACGCTGAGCTTCTCGGTGGGCAGCGAGCCGTCATCGGGCAAGGTGCCGGAGCCCGAGCGCTCGTTGATCGCGATGTCCGGGAAGGTCGATCCGGTAGGCGTATTGGTCGTGCCATCGGCGTCGAGCGCCGAGTCCTCGGTGACAAAGCCGTAAGTGAGCCCGTTGGACTGCAGCCCGTAGTCGGTGAAATTGCCGACGAGGTAGTCGGGGTCGACCGGTGTGCTGCCATCCTGGAAGTTGATGCGGATGGTCTCGCGCACCCCGGGTTCCGAGGGGGTCGGCGGTGGGGTCACGTCGTTGAAGATCGTGACGCTGTCGATGTTGGGGCCGTTCGCCACGGTGTTGGCCAGCGTCACCGTGTTGGCGCCTGCGAGCAGGGTCACCTCGACCTCGAGGTCCTCCCAGACGTCCCAATCGGGTGTCATGCCGAAGGGCACGGTCACCGTCTGGCCATTGACCTGCAGATCCATCGGCCGGCTGGGCATGGTGGGCGAGGCGTTGGCGTAGCGGAAGCTCATCGTGTAGGTGCCCGCCTCGGGCACGGTCACGTCGAATTGCACCGCGTCGCCGATGTCGCTGCCCATGTCGAGATAGCCGGTGCCGGTGTAGCCCGACCAGATGCCCTCGGGCCGGTCGGCGGTCACCCCCTCGATGTTGCTTGCATCGCGGAACTGGGTGGAGGCCACATCCCCTTCGCCGGTGCCGGTGTCGTCGAGGATGATGATCGAACCGTCGCGGTTCTCGAGCTGGATCGTGGTCGAGAAGGCCTCGGGCGCGTCTCCGATGGTGATGGCGGCGGAGGTCTCGGCGGTGTTCTCCGCATCGTCGGTCACGCGGAAGATCACCGTCAGAGAGGTCTCGGCGGCGAAGGCCGAGAGATCGAGCGTGACGCTATCGCCCACGGGGGTCACCGTCTGGAAGCTGGCGCCGCCGTCGGTGGAGACCTCGATCAGCGTAATGTCGTCATCCACCCCGGCCAGCGCGAAGTCGACCGCGCCGAGCCCGGCGGGCGCGATGGTTGTGGCCTCGGGCGCCGCGGCAAGATCACCGCCCTCGTCGGCGGTGGTGTCCGGCTCGGGGATCGGGCCGGTGCCTGCCTCGGTGATCTCGATGCGGTCGACGTTGGGACCGGTGTTGGCGCCCGCAGGGATCGCCAGAGAAATCGTGTTGCTGCCCGCGACGAGCGTCACGGTGGTGGTCTCGAAGAGCCAGTGATCGAAGCCCTCCTCGGGGCCGGTGCCATCCGGATCGGTGCTCGCGAAGGGCAGAGATCCCGCACCGACGCCGTTGACCGAGAGGTCGAGCGGACGCCCGGTGTTCGAGGCATAGCGCACGTTGAAATCATAGTCGCCGCCGGCCGCGACGGTTACCGTGAAGGTGATCGCATCGCCCGGCGTGTCACCGAAATCGAGATAGCCGTCGCCGCTGAAGCCCGGGCGCAACCCGTTGACCAGGTTGACATTCGACTCCGGGTTCTCCGGGTCGCGGATCTGGGTGTCATTGGTATTCGCGTCATTGTCGAGGATGGTCAGCACGGCCTGGGTCTCATCCTCGGCCTCGATCACGATGGGCTCGAAGCTCGCGCCGGGATCGTTCACCGTGATCACGAAGGTCTGGGTGGATTGCTGTCCGGTATCGTCGAAGGCGGTGACCTCGACGCTCACCGTCGGCTCGGAGCCGAAGTCGAGGCTCTCGCCCGGACGCAGGGTGAGCTGGTCGTCGCCGTCGATCTGGAAGCGCGCGTCATCGACCGTGAAGGAGACCGCCGTGCCCTCGGGATCGACCGAGGAGACCGTGCCGATGATCGCGCCGGCGACGCCGGAGTCGACCGCAAGGCCGGTGATCTGCGGCTGCGAGGGGGCTTCGTCCACGTCGCCGACGGTGATGGTCAGCGTGGTGGTGGTGGTCTCATTCGCCGCGTCGGTGGCGGTGATTGCCACATCGACCGAAGGCGTGGCCTCGAAGTCCAGCGCTACGCCGTCCTTCAGCTTCAGCTGGCCGCCCACGACCTCGAAATCCGAGGCCGGATCGACGCTGAAGGTGATGGCGGCATCGTCGCCGTCGGGATCGACCGCCGAGAGCGTGCCGATCACCGCGCCCGCCGCATTCTCGGCGACCGCGCTGGCGTCGAGGGCGATGGAATTGGGCTGCGTCGCCTCGACCACGTCGGTGACGGTGACGGAGATGTTCTGCGACTTGGTCAGCACACCGTCGCTGGTGGTCAGGGTCACGTTGTAGACGTTGTCCGCGCCGACGTCCGACGGGGCCTCGAAATCGGGGGCGGTCACGAAGTCCAGAGCACCGGTGGTTTCATTGAACTCGAAGAGCGCCGCATCGTCGCCGGTCAACTCGTAGCTGAGCGCATCGCCCTCGCCATCGGTGGCGGTAAGACCCACGGCAACCTCGGTGGAATTCTCGGCGATCGAGACGGCATCAGCGGTGGTGTCGAACTCGGGCGCGGAGTTTGTGGCCGGGAAGGCAGGCGTGTCGCCGACGCTGGTAATCGCGATGGCGTCAATGTTGGGCCCGTTGCTCACCCCCGAGGGGATCGCGAAGGTCAGGCTGTTCTCACCGGCCTGCAGCGCGATCTGCACCGGCGCGCGCACCACCCAGGTGTCAAAGCCGTCGCGCTCGGGGAAGCCGATGGTGCCGCCCACCGCGTCGGCGCCATTGACCAGAACCGCGAGCGGCCGGTCGGTCTGCGTCGATTCCACAGAGGCATAGCGGATGTGCAGATCATAAAGTCCGGTCTCGGCGACGGTCACGGTCCAGGTGATGAGTTCGTCGCCATCCGCCCCGGCGCCATCGAAGTCGGTGTAGCCAAAGCCACTATACCCTTCGCGCAGGCCGTACAGGTCCTGCGGCAGGTTGCCGGCGCTTTCAGCGGTGGTCGGGTCGTTCTGCACCCGGTGGAAGGTGCTTGCGCCGTCGGGGATGACCCCACTTTCGCTCTGCAGCACGATCGGCGCGATGGTCGGAGAGGGGAGTTCGGGTTCGACATCGGTGACGGTGATCGACAGCTCCTGCGTCACGCTGCGCACGCCGTCGGAGACCTCGAGGGTGACCTCGAAGATGCCGTCGAGGTCGGCGTCGGTTCTGCTCTCGAAGTCGGCAGGGTCCTTGAGGGTCAGAAGGCCCGTGGCGCTGACTTCGACCTTGTCGGCATCGTCGCCGGTCAGCGTATAGGTCAGCAGGTCGGGGTCGAGATCCGAGAGCTCGGGGTCGTCCACCTCCACCTGACCGATCTCGGTGGAATTCTCGGCAATCTCGAACGCGGCGGCCGACAGGATCTCGGGCGCGGCGAAGCTGATCGGGGCGCCGGGGAGCGCGATGGCCACCGCGTCGATGTTGGGCGCACCCTGCGTGCCGGTCTGGGCGAGAACGACGGTATGGGTGCCATCGCCCACGGTCACCGTGAAGCTGTGGCTGGCCCATGTGCTCCAGTCGCCGGTATTGGTGTTTGTCAGCGTCTGTGCATCGCCGCCGTCGACAGCCAGCGAGATCGGCCGGTTCTGCCCATCCGACCCGTTGGCATAGCGCACAGTGATGTCATAGGTGCCGGCGGGAGCGTCGAAGGTGAAGCTCAGCCGATCCCCGACGGTGGTGCCGTTGATATCGATATATCCGCTGCCGCTGTAATTGTGGCGCAGGCCGAAATCGTCGAAAAGATTGCCTTCGTCCTCGGGGCCAGTGTTGTCGCCCGTGCCGCCTTCAACGGCCCCGGACTCGGGATTCTCGTCAACGGTGCGCTTGAGCGTGCCGGTGCCCACAGGATCGAGAACTTCGATGTCATCCACGCCGAGATAGATCGGCGCGAAGGGCGGCACGACGGAAACGGTCAGCGCCTGCTCGGTCACCCCGCCTTCGGCATCGGTGGCCGAGACGGTGACCGCATAGCTTGCCTGTGCGTCGAAATCCGCATCGGCAATCAGCGACAGCGCACCGGTGGCCGCGTCGATGGTGAAGGCCGCGGCATCATCGCCCCCGGCGATCGCATAGGTCATGCCCGGACGGGAGGGGGCATCGGCCGAGGTGTCGTTGGCAATGTCGGTGGCCAGCACCGAGCCCACAGACATGCTTCCGTCGGCAACCACGAAGGAGGCCTCGGACTCGAACGTCGGGAGCGAGAAGTTCGGGGTCACGCCAACGTCGTGGATGGCAATCGCGTCGATGTTAGGGGAGCCGGCGGTGCTTGTCTGGTTGATGACCAAGTCGTGCGTGCCGCTGCCCGAGAGCGTCACTTCGACCGTGCGGGTTTCCCAAAAGTAGAATTGGCCCGTTCTTGTATCGGTGATCGCGTAGGTGACGCCATCGACCGTGATCGAGATCGGTCGCGCGTTCGAGTTCCCGTTGGCAATGCGGAGGGTGATTTCATATGTTCCCGCAACAGCATCGAAGGTGGTCGAAGCCTGCGCACCGGTGTCATTGCCGTTGATGTCGTAGTAGCCCCAGGTGGCTTCATCTCCGTCTCCGGTGTAGTCCGGGCGCAGGCCATATTCGTCGTAATTGGGAAGTCCGGTGTTGGTGGTGGAGGAGCTGCTGCCGATACCGGCAGCTTCCTGATTGCCGCTCCGGGTGCGGGCTACGTTGGCATCCGCTCCGGTCAGTTCATCGACCGTGTCCGTGATGAGCGCTTCACCCTGAATGAAAATGGTATCGATCGGCATGTCAAACCTCCCCCAGAGACTACGAGCACTCTTCAAGGCCCGGAAAAATGGACTTTGCGCCAGGGCGCACGAATGAAGCCGCCCTCCGGCGCGAAGGCCAAAAAGGGCGCAAAAAGAATTTCGGCCGCATGGCCGAGCGATATTGCTTGGGTCAATTCATCCGAATTCAGCGAACCGGAAAAAATCGAGACGCACCCGAAAAACCGGATACCGCCAAACCTTGGGATGTTTCAGAACGCGGCGAATGAAATGGTCGGGCCGCAGCAATGATCCAGAATGTGAGAGCTAAAAATGAAATCGGCACAAATAGGTAAGACACAACGCGCTAGAGGTTAGACCCCACGCCCAAAAAAAAGGGCAATGCACGTCCGTAAAGTGTTACCATAGAGCGACCTTCTTGCAATAGGTTTTTAACTTTTTAGGAACACATTCGGCCTTCCGCAGGCATTTTGAGGGCCGTGGAACATTTCCAACACGTGCAGTTCGCTCCTTGGGCATTTTGGGGAATATATATACAATTCATTGCGTTACCTGCATCCTTCCGCCCATAAACGCATCATGAATTCTGAGCGGACAAAAGGCAGGCACACGCAGGCTCTTGCCCGGCCCGCTGCTAGAGGCACCTGGAATGCCGCTTTGCGGCAAGCACTTCAGAAATGGCTGAAACGCCCTCATTCTTACAGGGTCCGAGACGGAAATACCGGCATGCGCCTTGGCGCTTACGCCTGAAGCAGGCAGGCCGTTAAAAATCTTGGGTCTCTCCGAGAATCATTGTTCGAAATAAAGACAAATCGGCGACATTCGAACATTTATAAGGTGCATCTTGGAAATTCGTACAATCAAAACGCGAATTGGCGGTTGACAGCCTCGCCGCCAACCGCCCTCCATCATCGCGCCTGGCGCGTGCGCTATGCCGGCTCCGCTACCCCTTCCGGCACCGAGGCGCCGGTCATGTAGGCCACGGCGTCGGACATCGTGTGGTCCTTGGGATCGATCACGCAGAGCCGCTTGCCGAGGCGGTGGATGTGCACCCGGTCGGCGACCTCGAAGACATGCGGCATATTGTGCGAGATCAGGATGATCGGGATGCCCCGCGCCCGCACCTCCTGAATGAGGTCGAGCACCCGCCGGCTCTCCTTCACGCCAAGCGCCGCCGTGGGCTCGTCGAGGATCACCACCCGCGAGCCGAAGGCCGCCGCCCGCGCCACCGCCACGCCCTGGCGCTGGCCACCCGAGAGCGTCTCGACCGGCTGGTTGATGTTCTGGATGGTCATCAGACCCAGCTCGGAAAGCTTCTGGCGCGAAAAATCCTCCATCCGTTTGCGGTCGAGCTTGCGGAAGACCTGCCCCATCAACCCCGGCATGCGCAGCTCGCGCCCCATGAACATGTTGTCGGCGATCGACAGTGCCGGCGACATGGCGAGGGTCTGGTAGACGGTCTCGATCCCCTCGGCCCGGGCGTCGTTGGGCGAGGCGAAGGAGACCGGCCTGCCCTCGAGCAGGATCTCCCCGGCGTTGGGCTGGATCGCCCCCGAGAGCGCCTTGATCAGGGTGGACTTGCCCGCGCCGTTGTCGCCGATCACCGCGAGGATCTCGCCGGGTTGCAGGTCGAAGTCGCAGTGATCGAGGGCGGTCACCTTGCCGTAGCGCTTGACGAGGCCGCGAGCTTCGAGAACGGGGGTGCCCTGCGTGTCCTTGCTCATGCCGTCACCTTTCTGATCCATTGGTCCACGGTCACGGCGGCGATGATCAGCACGCCGATAAGAAGATAGGTCCATTGCGGGTCGGCCCCGGCCATGCGCAGCCCCAGCTCGAAGACGCCGACGATCAGCGCCCCGAAGAAAGCCCCGAGGATCGAGCCGCGCCCGCCGAAGAGCGAGATGCCCCCGATCACCACGGCGGTGATCGCCTGGATATTGCCGATGACGCCGGTCGTGGCCGAGGGCGAGACCGAGCCAAAGCGGCCAATCATCACCCAGCCGGCGAGGCCGCAGATGAAGCCCACCAGCATGTAGACCGACATGATGGTCCTGTGGCGGTCGACGCCGGCAAGTTGCGCCGCCTCGGGATCATCGCCGACGGCGTAGACGTGGCGGCCCCAGGCAGTCGATCGCAACACGTAGGCCAGCACCAGCACCACGATCAGCATCAGCACCACGCCGAAGGTGAAGACCGCGCCGCCCAGGTTGAACTTGGTGCCGAGGAACTGCAGGAAGGGCGCCTGCGCCTCGATGTCCTGGGCGCGGATCGTCTCGTTGGCGGAGTATAGGTAGTTCACCGCCAGCACGATCTGCCACATACCCAGGGTGACGATGAAGGGTGGCAGCTTCACCTTGCTCACCAGCCAGCCGTTCACCGCACCGATCGCTGTGCCGCAGGCCAGCCCGATGGGCACCGACAGCACCGCCGGCACCCCGTAGCGGAAGGTGAACTGCCCCATGATCACCGAGCAGAGCACCGCCACCGCTCCGACAGAGAGATCGATCCCCGCGGTCAGGATGATCAGCGCCTGCGCTGCCGCCAGCACGCCGACGATCTGCACCTGCTGCAGGATCAGCGTCAGCGCGAAGGGCGAGAAGAACTTCGAGCCGAGGATCAGCCCGAAGACGATGCAGGCCGCCAGCAACACGATCAGCGGCACGATGGCCGGGGTGGTGTGCAGGAGCTCGTGGAACCGTCCCCAGAGCCCCTTTCCCGTGTCCTCGAACTCGGCGAATTTCTCGTCGCTCCGGGTTCGGACAACGTCTTCGTACCTGTCCGCTTCGGCCATGTCGCGCCCTCCTCTCACGCGCGCGGCTCGGCCCCTCACCGGCCATGGTCCGCGCAGGTTGCGGTATCTTCAGAAAGGCCCGCCCCGCCGCGCGGCGCGGGCCCTTGTTGCGGGTGTCAGCCCCAGCAGAGGTCCTTGCCCTCGTCGACCGAGATCGACTCCACGCCCTCGACCGGCTGGTCGGTGACCAGCTTCACGCCGGTGTCGAAGAAGTTCTTGCCCTCGGTGGCCTCGGGCTTGCTGCCGTCCTTGGCAAAGGCGGCAATCGCCTCGATACCCTTGGACGCCATCAGCAGCGGGTATTGCTGCGAGGTCGCCCCGATCACCCCGTCGGCGATGTTCTGCACGCCCGGGCAGCCGCCATCGACCGAGACGATGAGCACGTCGTTCTCGCGCCCGATGGCCTTCAGCGCCTCATAGGCGCCTGCGGCGGCGGGCTCGTTGATCGTGTAGACGACGTTGATCATCGGGTCGGTGGCGAGCAAGTTTTCCATCGCCTTGCGCCCACCCTCCTCGTTGCCCTGGGTCACGTCGTGGCCGACGATGCGGCTATCGTCCTCGTCGCCCCACTTGTTGCGGTCGGCGAGGTCGATGCCGAAGCCCTGCATGAAGCCCTGATCGCGCAGCACGCCGACGGTAGGCTGGCTGACGTCCAGGTCGAGGAAGGCCACCCGCGCATCCGCCGCGGCATCGCCGAGCTTGGCGGCGGCCCATTGGCCGATCAACTCGCCTGCAAGGAAGTTATCGGTGGCAAAGGTCATATCGGCCGCGTCGATCGGGTCGAGCGGCGTGTCGAGCGCGATCACAAGGATCCCCGCGTCGCGCGCCTGCTGCACCGAGGGCACGATCGCCGAGGTACTGGAGGCGGTGATCAGGATGCCGTCCGCGCCATTCGCGATACAGGTCTCGATCGCGGCCACCTGGCTCTCGTTGTCGCCATCCACCTTGCCCGCGTAGGAGTTGAGCGTCATGCCCAGTTCCTCGGCCTTGGCCGCCGCGCCTTCGCGCATCTTCACGAAGAACGGGTTGGTGTCGGTCTTGGTGATCAGGCAGGCGCTGCCGCCGTCCTGGGCATGAGCGCCGAGGGTCGATGCGAGCAGCGCAAATGCGCTGACGGAAATCAGCTTCTTCATGGGGTCTCCTCCTCCCTGTCGTGTCATGGGGTCGCCTCGCGGGGCCATCCCGTGAAACCTCCGTCCTCCAACGGATTGCCCATGTTGATACTGGCGATTCTGACCTTGCGTCAATAAATAAATAAAATTGATTTATTAACGCCGGGCGGTAATGTGGTCCGCGTCGGAAGGGGGAAGACGGCATGCACACGCAGGAGATCGGACAGGAGGTCAGGAAGCTCAGCGACGGCGCCAACCAGCTTGGCGTGCGGGCGCATAACGAGCGGCTGATCCTGTCGATGATCCAGCGCCACGGCGCCCTGCCCGGCAGCGACATCGCCAAGCACACCGGGCTCTCGGCACAGACCGTGTCGAACATCCTGCGCAAGCTCGAGGCCGAGGAGTTCCTGCTGCGCCGCGAGCCGACACGCGGGCGGGTGGGCAAGCCCTCGGTGCCGATGGCGCTGAACCCCGATGCGGCGCTCTCCTTCGGGCTGAAGATTGGCCGGCGCTCGGCGGACCTCGTGGTGATGAACCTGATGGGCGAGGTGCTGGGCGCGTCGCAGACCACCTATCCCTACCCGATGCCCACTGAGATTTTCACCTATCTCGAGGGCGGCATAGCGGAGCTGACCCAATCACTCACCCCCTACCAGCGCGAGCGGCTCTGCGGCATCGGCATCGCCGCACCCTCGGAAATCTGGAGCTGGACCGACGTGCTCGGGGCCCCCATCGACTTCAGCATCTGGGCCGAGATCGACGTGACGCAGGAAGTGGCCAGGCTCAGCGACCTTCCGCTCTTCACCGAGAACGACGGCACCGCCGCCTGCCGCGCCGAGCATGTGTTCGGGCGGGGACGCGAGTTCGCCGATTACGCGTATTTCTTCATCGGCTCCTTCATCGGCGGCGGCGTGGTGCTGAGCTCCAGTGTCACCGTCGGCGCGCAGAACAACGCCGGTGCCTTCGGCTCGCTGCGGGTGCCCGCCCCCGGCGGCGGTGAACTGCCGCTGATCGATGCCGCCTCGCTGCACCCGCTCGAGGCCGCCATCGCGGCGGACGGGCTCGACACCACGGCGCTCTGGACGCAGCCGCAGGACTGGCGCGCCTTCGAGCGGCAGATCGGCCCCTGGGTTGAACGCACCGGAGATGCCCTCGCCCATGCAATCCGCTCGATCGGCTCGGTTCTGGACTTCGAGGTGGCGCTGATCGACGGTGCCATGCCCCCCCGACGTGCGCACCCGCGTCGTGGCGCGCACCCGGCAGGCGCTGGCGCAGCTCGACACGCGCGGCATGCTGCCGCCCCGCCCCGAGGCGGCCCGCGTCGGCGCCAATGCCCGCGCGCTCGGGGCCGGCTGCGCCCCGATCTACGCGCAGTACTTCTTCCAATAGAACCGGCAGCGCGGGCTCCTGCCTGCACAGCTGTGCATCCCCGGCCCGCGGCCCGCGCAAACTGTCGCAGAGGTGTCATGAAACCATCACGCCGCTGTTATCCTCCTCCTGTCTGAAGCCCCCGACACCCTCAACCGTGCAACGGGCCCCGCCCTTCAGACTTCGGAGCTTCCCTGTCGTGAAAACGATCTTCTCCACCACCTCGCTCGCCCTTATCCTTGCCGCAGGCGGTGCCGCCGCGCAGGACATCCCGCAGGCCAATGATGCCTGGTTCACCGCCGGTCAGGAGGCCATCCAGGCCATCATCGACCGCGAAACGAACACCGGCCGCGCCAAGAACGTCATCCTGCTCGTCGCCGACGGCAACGGCGTCGGCACCAATTACGCCACCCGCCTCTACGCCGGTCAGCAGCAAGGCAAGCTCGGCGAAGAACACGTGCTGCCCTACGAGGAGCCCGGCTATCACAGCGCGCTGGTGAAGACCTACAACATCAACGCCCAGACCCCGGACTCGGCCCCGACCGCGGGCGCGATGAACACCGGCGTGAAGCAGCGCTTCAACCTGATCAACCTCGGCGGCGATGCGATCCATGACGATTGCGCGACCGTGGCCGGCAACGAGCTGACCACCTTTGCCGAGATCGTCACCGGCATGGACAAATCGGTCGGCGTCATCTCGACCGCGCGCCTGACCCACGCCACCCCGGCAGGTGTCTACGCCAAGACCGCCAACCGCAACTGGGAAGACGAGGTTCCCGAGGGCTGCACCGCCCAGAAGGACATCGCCAGCCAACTCATCGACCAAATGCAGGCGGGCGTCGTCGATCTGGCCATGGGCGGCGGTCGCCGCTACTTCGCGGGCACCGAGGTCACGCTCGACGAGGGCGGCAAGGGCCACCGCCCGGACGGCGCCAACCTGATCGAGGCAGCCACCGGCATGGGCGCGCAATACGCCTGGAACACCGAGACCTTCAACGGCCTGAACCTCGACGGCTCGGCCCCGGTGCTGGCGCTCTTCAACGACAGCCACATGGAATACGAGGCCGACCGCGCCGAGGAGGACGAGCCCTCGCTCGCCGAGATGACCAAGGCCGCCATCGAGTACCTGAGCAACAACGAGAACGGCTACTACCTCGAGATCGAGGCCGGCCGGGTCGACCACGCCAACCACGCAGGCAATGCCAAGCGCACGATGATCGACGGCATGGCCTTTGCCGATGCGGTGGCGATGGCCGATGAGCTGACCGACGACGCCGACACGCTGATCATCGTCACCGCCGACCACGAGCATTCCATCGCCTTCAACGGCTATTGCGGCCGCGGCACCCCGATCGAGGGCCTGTGCTACGACGTCGCCAAGACCGGCGAGATGCATTCGGACGATCTGGTGCTGGCCGATGACGGCAAGCCCTACACCGTCGTGGGCTACTTGAACGGTGCCGGCTCGGTGCTGACCAAGGGCGAGGGTGAGAACGACTACTCCGGTTCGCGCCCCGAGCTGACCCAGGAAGAGGCCACCGACATCGACTACGTGCAGCAGGCGCTGATCCCCAAGTCGTCGGAAAGCCACTCGGGCGAGGACGTCGCGGTCTACGCCAAGGGCCCCTGGGCGCATCTCTTCGACGGCACCATCGAGCAGAACGTGATCTTCCACGTGATGAACCACGCCGTCACCGCCGAGTGATCCTTTCCTGACAGACTTTCCGGGGGCGGGCTGTCCGCCCCCGTCGCCGTTCCGACCCATAGGTTGCCCATGCTGACCCGCCGCACGTTCCTTGCCTCCACGCTCGCCACCCCCCCTGCTGACCAGCGCCGCCCACGCCGAGGCGCTGAAGCTGCGCGAGCTCTACCAGACCAAGGGCCGCGGCCTTTCTGAGCTCGCCGAGCAGCGCGCCGGCCAGCGGCTCGACATCGAAGGCTTCATGGCGCCCCCCCCTGAAGGCCGAGAGCCGCTTCTTCGTGCTCACCAAGATGCCCATGGCCACCTGTCCTTTCTGCGAGACCGAGGCCGAATGGCCCAATGACATCATCGCCGTCTACACCAAGCGCGTGGTCGAGGTGCGGCCCTTCAACGTGAAGATCGTCACCAGCGGCGTGCTGGAACTCGGCGCCTACACCGATCCCGCCACCGGCTTCGTCAGCATGATGCGGCTTGTCGATGCGACCTACGGCTGAGCGGCCCATGTGCCTGCCCCTCGACGTCAAGGACCTGCGCCTGCACAGCCCGCGCGGCCGCCTGCTGCTCGACCTGCCTGCCCTCGACGCCGCGCCCGGCGCGTTGATCGGCATCCGCGGCGCCTCGGGCGCCGGCAAGACCACGCTGCTCTACGCCCTCGCCGGGCTGCTCGACCGCGCCGAGGGGGCGGTGCGCTGGGGCAAAACCGACCTTGTGACGCTCGACTCTGAAGGCCGCGCCCGCTTCCGCGCCGAGACCATCGGCATGATCTTCCAGGACTTCATGCTCTTCGAGGAGCTTGGCGCGCTCGACAACGCCGCGCTGACCGCGCTCTTTCGCCCCCGCGCCGAGCGCAAGGCGCTCCGCGCCAGCGCGCAGGCCCGGCTCGAGGCGCTGGGGCTGACCGAGATGGGCCGCGGTGTCACCAGCTTCTCGGGTGGCGAGCGCCAGCGCGTCGCCATCGCCCGCGCCATGGCCGCCGAGGCGCCGGTGCTGCTCGCCGACGAGCCCACCGCGAGCCTCGACAGAGACAACGCCGACCGGCTGATCGACGACCTCGTGCGGCTGGTCCGAGCCCAGGGCACGACACTGATTGCAGTTAGCCACGACGCGGCCCTGTTGGAGCGCATGGACCGGGTGCTGACCATCTCCGGCGGGAAACTGGTGGCCGACGAGGTGAGCACATGCGCCTGATCTGGGACGCGCTGCCGGCCCTGGCGCAGGACATCGCGCTGCTTATGCTCCTGCTGCTTCCCGCGCTTCTGGCCGGGCTCTTGGTCCTGCGCGGCTACGCCCCCTGGCCATTGCTGCGCGGCTTCCTCGGACGCTTTCGCTGGAGCGCTGTGCTCTTCGTTTTGCTCATCGCCATATCGACCGGCATGGGCATCGGGCTGCTGGCGCAGGAGCGCGGCCTCCGCCGCGGCACGGCGCAGGCGGCGGACAAGTTCGACCTCATCGTCGCCGCCCCGGGCAGCGAGCTGACCGCGCTTTTCGCCTCGGTCTTCCTGCAGCCCTCGGACATGGGGCTGGTCTCGGGCGCGGCCTATGCCGAGATCGCCGGACACCCGCAGGTCTCCATCGCCGCGCCTCTGGCCTTCGGAGACAGCTACGGCACCGCGCCGGTGGTCGGCACCACGCCGCAGTTCCTGCGCCATCTTTCCGAGGACCGGATTGAAGGGCGGCTCTGGGAAGATCACGCCGAGGCGGTGGTCGGCGCGCTGGTGCCGCTGGCGATCGGCGCGGGCTTCACCCCCGCACATGGCACCGGCGACGCCGCCGACCCCGAGGCGCATGGCGGCAGCCATGACGAGGCGGACGCAAAGGATGCACATGAGGCGGAGGACCATGACCACGGCGACGGACTCACCGTGGTCGGGCGCATGGCCCCTACAGGCACACCCTGGGACCGGGCGATCCTGATACCCGTCGAATACGTCTGGGAGATCCACGGGCTCGCGAACGGGCACGCCCCGGAGCACGAGGCGCGGATCGGCCCGCCCTTCGACCCCGCGTATTTCCCCGGCACCCCCGCCGTGGTGGTCCGCGCCAAGGAGCTCTGGGCCAATTACGCGCTGCGCTCGGACTTCACCCGCGACGGCGCGACCATGGCCTTCTTCCCCGGCGCGGTGCTCTCGGGGCTTTACCGGGTGATGGGCGACGTGCGGCAGGCGATGTCGGTCATGGCGCTGGTCACGCAGGGGCTGGTGGCGGCGAGCGTGCTCACCGGGCTCTTCATCCTCACCCGCCTCTTCCGCCGCCAAATTGCGTTGCTGCGCGCGCTCGGCGCGCCGCGGCGCTTCGTCTTTGCCACGGTCTGGGCGTTCAGCGCGGTGCTGCTGCTCGCCGGGGCGCTTCTTGGGCTGGCGGTCGGCTGGGGCGCCGCGGAGCTGCTGTCGCGCGTGGTGAGCGCTCGCACCGATATCGCGCTCTCGGCCCTGCCCGGCTGGACCGAGCTGCACCTGCTGGCGGGCTTCGTCTCGCTTGCCCTGCTGCTCTCGCTGCTGCCCGCCGCCGTGGTGCTGCGCCAGCCGGTGGTGGACGGGCTGCGGAGCTGAACCCGCCCCCCCACATCCCCGACCGTTTCTGATCATTGCGCGGCGCGCGGCAAGTCGCTATGCCGTCCCTGCTTCGGTTCCGGGCGGCCTGCCGCCCGGTGAATAGGGAATGCGGTGCGGGCCCCGGCCCAACTCCGCGACTGCCCCCGCAACTGTAGGCGGAGAGCGACGCCGGACCATGTCACTGCCTTTCGGGGCGGGAAGACCCGGCCAAGCGATGACCCGCGAGTCAGGAGACCTGCCGAAGCCGATCACCCAGTCCCGGCGCGGGGAGCGCCGCGGGCGACGGACCTTCCGTAGAGGTGGCATCACGCTAACCGTCTGCGGCAGGGGACTCCCTTCCGACGACAGATAAGAAACGGAGAAGGGACGATGAAGCGACCTGACCTATTCGGCCTGCGGGCCGCGACTGCCCTTACGGCAGTCAGCCTCTGCGGCGCGGCCTTCGCGCAGGACGACTATGACCTCGGCACACTCACCCTCAGCGCCAACCGCGGCGAGAGCACCGAGCTTTCGCGCAGCGGCGTGACGGTGGAAGTCGTGACCAAGGAAGACCTCGAGCAGAGCGGCGAGACGCTGCTCGCCGACTACCTCGCCCGCCTGCCGGGCGTCAGCGTCTCGAGCTATGGTGGCATCGGCGGGCTCACCTACATGCGCATTCGCGGCCTCTCGAGCCGCTATGTCGGCGTCTATGTTGACGGCATCGACGTCACCGACACCTCGGCGCCGCAGATCCAGTACGACTTCGGCACGCTGACCACCGCCGGCATCAGCCGCATCGAGGTGCTGAAGGGCTCGCAGTCGGCGCTCTATGGCTCGGAGGCGATCGGCGGCGTGGTGAACATCACCACCAACCGCGCCACCGACGAAGGGCTGACGCAGAGCGTCGAAGCCGAATACGGCAGCTATGATACCCGCAAGCTGGGCTACAACCTCAGCTACCTTGGCACGCGCGGCAGCTTCGCCTCGTCACTGAGCTACATCAAGACCGACGGCTATTCCGCCGCCGACGAGGATGACGGCAACGACGAGGCCGATGGCCACGAGGCCACTCGGCTCAGCTTCTCGGGCGATTACGCGCTGACTGACACGGTGACCGTGGGCGGCGCGGCTTTCTGGGAAGAGAGCTCCCACGAGTACGACGAGTTCGGCCCGATGGACGGCGTCACACATGACGAGAAGGTCGAGGGCGAGCAATATGGCGCGCGGGCCTTCGCGCGCGTGGAGACCGGCGCCGTCAGCCACGAATTCTCGGCGCAAATCTTCGAGAACGACCGCACCGACACCTACGAGGGGTCGGATACCGAGTATCTCGGCCAGCGCCGCGGGCTCGGCTACGAGGGCCAGACCGAACTCGGCGCCGCAACCCTCACCTTCGGCGCCGACTATATGCGCGAGGAGTTCGAGGTTCTCAGCGCATGGGGTGACAGCGATGGCGACTACGAGACTCTCGGCATCTGGGCACAGGCCGACTGGCACCTGAACGAAAAGCTGGAGCTGGTCACCGCCCTGCGCCATGACGACCACTCCGAATTCGGCGGCAAGACCACCGGGCGGATCTCGCTGGCCTACCTTCCGAACCCCGACCTCACGCTGCGTGCCAGCGTCGGCACCGGCTTCCGCGCGCCCTCTCCTTACGAGCTCTACTCGACCGGCTCGGGCAACCCGGACCTCGAGCCCGAAACCTCGGTGAGCTACGAGCTCGGCGTCGAGCAGCGCTTCGGCACCGGCTTTGTCGGGGCGACCCTGTTCCGCACCGAGATCACCGACCTCATCGACTACAACTATCCAGGTTACGTGCAGATCGACGGCGACAGCTGGACGCAGGGCGTTGAGCTGACCGGCGGGCTGCAACTGACCGACCGGATCGAGCTTGCTGGGGCTTACACATGGACCGACAGCGAGGATGCGCAGACCAAGGACCGGCTCATCCGAGTGCCGCTGCGCGACCTGTCGCTCTCGCTCGACGCCGAGGTGACAGACGCCTTCCGCGCCGGGATCACCGTGCAGCATGTCTCGGGGCTGACCGACTCCACGGGCGATCTCGACGACTACACCGTGGCCAACATGAACCTGCGCTACGCGCTCACCGATAAGGCCGAGCTCTACCTGCGGGTCGAAAACCTCTTTGACGAGGACTACCAGGTGGTGAAGGGCTACGGCACTTCGGACCGCGCCGCCTATTTCGGCGTCCGGGCGAGCTTCTGATGCTGCGGCGCGCGCTGATCCTGCTGTTGTCCCTGCTCGCGGTTCCGGGCCTGTCCCCGGCCGTGGCGCAGGAGGCTCCGGCGCGCGTCGTGTCGATGAACCTCTGCACCGACCAGTTGGCCATGCTGCTTGCGGCCCCCGGCCAGCTGGTCTCGGTTTCAAAACTGGCGCGGGACCCGATGAGTTCGGCGATGGCCGACGAGGCCATGGCCTACCCGGTCAACCATGGGCAGGCCGAGGAAGTCTGGCTGATGCAGCCCGATCTCGTGGTCGTCGGCAGCTATACCGCGCAGGCGGCGGCGCAGATGCTCGAGCGGCTCGGCACGCCTGTATTGCGGGTCGAGCCCGCCCATGCGCTGGCGGACGTGCCGGCGCGGCTGCGCACGCTGGGTGCGGCGATGGGCCGGCAGGAGCGCGCCGAGGCACTGATCGCCGCGTTCGAAACCCGCCTTGCCGCCCTGCGCGAAGAGGTGGACCGCCGCCCCTCTGCCGCGCTCTACTACGCCAATGGTTACACCACTGGCGACCAGACGCTTGCGGGGGAAATCCTGCTTGCCGCCGGCTTCGACAATATCGCCGGGGCACGGGGCGGCGGCCAGCTACCGCTCGAGGCGCTGGCCTTGGCCGAACCCGAGGCGCTGATCACCGCCCGCCCCTACCCCGGCGCCTCGCGCTCGGAGGAGATCCTGATGCACCCCGTCGTTCGCCGCCTGCGCGCCGCCCATGCCGCCACCGCCAATACCGGCACCGACTGGATCTGCGGCACGCCCTTCGTGCTGCAGGCCATCGAGGCGCTCTCGGGATTCCGCAAGAGCCTCGAAACGGAGACCGAATGACCCGCGCCCTTGCGATCCTCCTGCTTCTGGTGGTGGCCCTGGCGGCAGCTTCACTGTCGCTCGGCCCGGCGGATGTGACGCTGCCCGAAAGCCTGCGCGCGCTGCTCCTCGGCGGCGATGGCCCGCTGCCCATGGTCATGCGCGAAATCCGCCTGCCGCGGGTGCTGCTGGCGCTGATGATCGGCGGCACGCTGGGGCTTGCAGGGGCGGCGATGCAGGGCTACCTGCGCAACCCGCTGGCCGAGCCGGGCCTGCTGGGCGTCTCGGCGAGCGCCGCGCTGGGGGCGGTGCTGGCGAT
>NZ_NTHN02000065.1 GCF_002300555.2 Alloyangia mangrovi
CCTGCTGCCGGCCCTCGCGCCGGGCACGCGCCGCAGCTTCGGGCTGAGCATGACTTTCGCCGCACGCGGCGGGGCCGCGGCGCGCTAGCGCCCGCCCGTCCGCCACCTGCGCCCCCCAGAAAAAAAGGAGCCATTGCCATGAGCAAGCGACCCAACATCATCTTCATCATGTCCGACGACCACGCCGCGCAGGCGATCTCGGCCTATGGTCACGGGCTGAACGACACGCCCAACCTCGACCGGCTGGCGACCGAGGGCATGCGGCATGACGCCACCTACGTGACCAACTCGATCTGCACGCCCTCGCGCGCGGCGATCCTGTGCGGCACCTACAATCACACCAATTGCGTCACCACGCTGGACACCCATATCGACAACCGCCTGCCCAACGTCGCCAAGTCGCTGCGCTCGGGAGGGTATCGCACGGCGATCTTCGGCAAGTGGCACCTGGGGGAAACCGAGGGGCACACACCCACCGGCTTCGACGAATGGCAGATCGTGCCCGGGCAGGGGGACTACTGGGATCCGGCCTTCATCGGACCGGAGGGGCGCCGGCGCATCCCGGGCTATGCCACCGACATCATCACCGACATGTCCATCGACTTCATGGATCGCGCGGTCTCGGAGGACCCGGATCAGCCCTTCTTCCTGATGTGCCACCACAAGGCGCCGCACCGGAACTGGCAGTACCACCCGCGCTACAAGGACCTCTGGGCCGATCGCGACGTGCCGCTGCCCGAAACCTTCTACGACGACTACCGCAACCGCGCCGCGGCGGCCGAGGCCGCCAAGATGCGGGTCCGCTCGGACATGCTCTACGAGGACCTGGCGCTGGTCCAGCCCGAGGGCGGCGCCGAGCTCGCCGGCGAGCTGATGGTCGATGGCTGGTCGATGCGGAAGATCCCCGAGCTGCGCGAGGGTGAGACGATCACCGTCATCTGCTCGGAGACCGGCGAGAAGTTCACCTTCGATGATCCCGCCCGTTTTGCCGAGTTCAAGTTCCAGCGCTACATGAAGCGCTACTTCCGCACCATCGCGGCGATCGACGACGGGGTCGGGCGGATGCTCGACTGGCTCGACGAGAAGGGGCTCGCCGAGGATACCGTGGTGATCTACACCTCGGACCAGGGCTTCTTCCTCGGCGAGCACGGCTGGTTCGACAAGCGCTTCATGTACCGCGAGAGCCACCAGATGCCGTTCCTCGCGCGCTACCCGCGCGAGATCGCGGCGGGCAGCACCTCGGCCGACATCGCCTGCAACGTCGATTTCGCGCAGACCTTCCTCGATTACGCGGGCCTGGTCGCGCCGAACTACATGCAGGGCGAGTCGCTGCGCCCCGTGCTTGCGGGCCGCACGCCCGAGGACTGGGAACAGGTGGCCTATCACCGCTACTGGATGCACAACGACGAGATCCACGAGGCCTGGGCGCATTACGGCGTGCGCGACGGGCGCTATCTGCTTGTCTACTGGTACAACGACGATCTCGGGCAGGCGGGGGCTCGCCCCAACGGGGCGCCGCCCGAATGGGAGCTCTTCGACACCGAGACCGATCCCAACGAGCTGACAAATGTCGCCGCGGATCCGGCCTATGCCGGGGTGTTCCGCGAGATGCTGGCCAAGCTCGATGCGCGCATGGCGCAGATCGGCGACATTCCCGAGCACGACAGCGCCGAAGTCCTCGCAGGGCGCGCCGCCTAGGCCGCAGTGGCACGTCCCGACCATGGCCCGGGGCCGGTTGCGACCGACCCCGGGCCCAGGGCGTCCGGCATGGTCGCACCCGAGCAGCAGGGGACCCTCGGTGAGCCCCTGACGATCATCAACATGCCGCGCGCCGCGATGGCTACACATTCCTGATGCATCACGTTGCGTTGCTGTCGAAGCAGGCGGCCAGTCTCGCAGATTTCAGCCAAGAGGATTTCGCCGGGACTGTCCTCTACCCGCACGTTCTGGCGGTTCCCAAGGGCAGACCCTACCAGGCCGCAGGTGAGCCGCTGGATACCCCGGCCGAGAACCTGGACAGGCTGGTCTGGGGCGCCAACCTTGGCGTCAATACCCAAATGGTCGCGATGATGCGCGAGGATGCCCGAGACGGGGCGAAGTTCCTCATCGCCCAGATCGGCGGTGACGCCGACAATTTCGCGGCGCTGGCCGGCAAGCAGGTCGCCGCCTTCTCGGCCTCGAGCCACCAGACCTTCGAGGGTCCCGACATCCGCCCGCCGGCAATGCTCAGTGGCGAAAGCTGGGAAAGGCTGCCGGACCTGCCGACCTCGGCCGAGCAGGGGGGCGGTCTCGTTCGAGACCCGCTCCTCCGCGCGCGGCCCTGCTTCGCGCCGGCGCGCTCTTTGCCATGGCGGTGTTTTTCGCGGCGGTGCTGTCGGGCGGGGAGCGGCCATTCCACGCCGTGGCACCGCTGTTTCCAGGGGCCTCCATGCTGCTCCTGAATCGGCGCGTCCGAAGCCTGCGCCAGATGCGGGGGGTGATCGCATCCGCGCTCGTGCTTTCCTTCGGGCTCGAATTCATCTTCCGCGTCTATCTGTCGTTCAGCCGTCCCTGGCCCACGCCGAGCCGCCCGACGCCAATCTCAGACGCCAATCTCATAGGCCAGAAATCATCGTCATCCTTGATATCCTGCACCTCGTCTTCAGCCCGGGGCACATCCGGTTCCTGCTGATCGGCACATCCACCGGCGTCGTGACCGGCGCCATTCCGGGTCTTTCCGGGGTCATGCTCATCGCGCGGGCACTGTCTACGACTTTCGGTTTGGCGCCCTCGCACGCGGTGAAGAAGCTGGTGGCGCAATATGTCGGATCGATCAGAGGCGGGCCGCTCACCGCCATCCTGCTGCGCATCCCCGGCACGCCGACGTCGATGATGAGCGCGATCAAGGGCTAACCGCTGGCGCGCAAGATCGAGCCCGCGCAAGTCTTCGCGCCGGGAGCGAGCGCGTCGCATTCTGGCAACATGCTCCGCTCGTCGCGGATCGGCACCTGGATCGGCAACCTGCCCGGTATCGGGGCTAAAGTGGGCTCGCTCGTCGCCTGCTCCATGGCGCAGAACCGTTCTTCCAGCAAAGACGCGTTCGGCCGGGCCCGCTGTTGTTCCGCGACCAGCCCGAGGTGGTCTATGCCATGATGTTCTCGCCGCCCGTATCGCCCGGGCGCGAACCGAGATCATCGCCCCGGCCATCATCCTCTCTGCATCGTCGGGGTCTTCGCCCCGAGCAACCGGCTCTTCGACATCTAGGTGATGCTCGGGTTCGGCCAGCTCGAGCTTTCCGAAGAGCAGGGGCCTTACCACGATGCCCACCGCGCCTGGGTGGCGGCGCGCAGGCCCGACCAGCTGGGCCTGATCAGCGCGGGAATGCCGCGGCACGCGCAGACATGGCGCCGGGCCCTGGGCATCGCCGAGGACCTTACCCATCCCGTCGCGGACGAGGCGCAGCCCGAAAATTACCGGTTGACCGAAGGGGCGACCCGCTTTGCCTCCTCGCGCGGGGTGCCGTTTCGGGGGGATGAGCTGTGCACCCATTCAGCCTGTGTGGCCGACCGGGTCGGGGACCACCTGCGCCGAAGCGCGAGAGGCTGTTATGCCGCGGTCAGCGAGGTTGATCGCCATGTCGGGAAGTTCCTGGGCGTGCTCGAGGAAACCGGGCCGACCGAGCGGACGATCGTGGTTTTCACCTCGGACCACGGGGAGTGGATCGGCGAGCATCTGCTCTACGGCAAGTCCTATCCCGCGCAGGACGCTGTCAGCCGCGTGCCGCTAACGATCAGCGCGCCGGGCATCGCCCCCAAGCGGCGCACGCAGATCGCCGAGGCCGTGGACTTCCTGCCGACGCTGCTGGGGCTCGCCGGCATCCGGAAACCGGCCGAGCTGAATGGCCGGAGCCTGGCGGAGGCGATGAGGTGCAGGGGAGAGGGCCGCGTGGAAGGCGCCGAGCGAGGCCGGCCTGTGCATGGAGCGGCACCGGTACCCTGCTGCACGCCGACGGTCGCGAGGCGCTCTTTGACCTGGCAGAGCCGCACAGTGAATACCGCGACGTCGCCGCCGAGCCGGCGGCACAAGCCGTCCGCTGCGGATTGGGCTACCGGATGCTGGAGAAAGAGCGCCGCCCCCGGGCGCGGGCACGGACCTCCCGAGGGGAAGCTGCATGAAACGTGCGGGCATCAACGCAGGGGAGCTGTTGCTGGAGCGGTTGCGGCACGACATCGTCGTGGGCGAATTCCAGCCGCAGCGGAAGCTCCCGGTCCAGGAGCTTTCCGAGCGCCACGGTGCCGGCGCACCCTCGATCCGCGAGGCGCTTCTGCGTCTGAACGGGACGGGGCACACCAATGCGAACAACCAGCGGTTCTTTTCGGTCGCGCCCATGTCGCTGCGCAATCTCGAGCAGAGCGCAGAGCTGCACCTGCGGCTCGAGGCGGCCGCCATGCGCCAGTCCTTCGCCTATGGCGACGCCGACTGGCGTGCCGTCATCGTTGCGGCCCATCACCTGCTCTCGGAGTACGAGCAGGCTCTCGCGGCGGGCAAAGATGTGGACATGCTGGGCCGGAAGACGGCGGATTGGCAGGTCCACGAGGCCCTCGTCGCCGTCTGCCCCCTGGCATCTAGATCCGTGACTCGGAGCGTTTGGATCGGGCATCCCTGAAAGCGCAAGGCGTGCTTCCGGCGCGCGGCGATGACCACCACTAGTCGACAGTAGCCCTTTCAAGGCCTTTGGCTTGCTCAGGCCAGCCCTCCTAGCATGGCGACGCCAGAGATAGTATGTGGGTCCCCGGAGCTCGCGCGCGGCGGTTACCCTGTCACCAGCGTCGCCCCCTGCTCGAGGTCAGGAAATCATAGGCCGCGAGACCGATCGTCAGCACCGACACGGCGATGAGGTCTGGGCTCGGAACCTTGACAATCAGCACCAGCAAGAAGCCGGCGAAGGCCAGGAAGGCCAGGAAGGCGATCAGCGCGAGAAGGCGGTTCATGACGTTCTCCTTGGTCTGCGGGTCATTGGCCGGCCCAGTCGTGGAGCCAGCGGGCAGTGCGCAGCAGCCGCGCGTCGTTGCCACGCGCGCCGACCAGCTGCACCCCCATCGGAAGCCCGTTTTCGGCGGTCAGGATGGGTACGGTGACGGCGGGCGTGCCAAGCAGGGTCCAGAGCCCGTTGAAGATGGGGTCGCCGGTCGAGCCGAGCCCCGCCGGGGCCGGTCCCGGTGCGGCGGGGCAGAGGATCGCGTCGCAGCGCTCGAAAATCTCGGCGAGGCCGGCCTGCAGCACCTGCGCCCAGTCGAGCGCGGCTAGGTAGTCGCGGGCGCGGATGCCGTCGCCCTCAGCCAGCGCCTCGCGAGCGCTTCGCCCCAGCGCCGCGCCCCCGTCGCGCCCGTAGCGATGGAAGTTGCGCGCCATCTCGGCAAGGTTGATGCACCGGCGATGCGCCGCGGCGGCATCGAACTCGCGCGGGAGGTCGACCTCGAAGACCTGATCACCCAGCGCCTCGCACAGTTCGTCGAAGGCGGCGCGCAGCTGCGGCTCGGCGGTGTCCCAGCCCGGCGGCCTCACGAAGGCGAGCACCGGCGCGAAGGGCGGGGCAGAGAGCGCGGTCTCCAGAAGCCGAGGCGGCGGGGTGAGGCTGGTCGCGCTGTCGGCCGCGTCGTGGCCGAAGAGCACCTCGGCCAGCATCGCGGCCCCGGCGGGATCGCTCGCGAAGACGCCGACGGTGTCGAGCGATTGCGACTGCAGCAGCACGCCGCGGCGCGGGATCGCGCCGAACGTGGGCTTGTAGCCGGTCACGCCGCAGAACGAGGCGGGCCGGATCACCGAGCCGCCGGTCTGCGTGCCGATTGCCAGCGGCACCATGCCGTCGGCCACCGCCGCCGCCGAGCCGGCCGAGGACCCGCCGGGCGTATGCTCGGGATTGTGCGGATTGCGCGTTGCGGCGGGGTCCATGAATGCAAGCTCGGTGCTCACGGTCTTGCCGAGGATCACCGCCCCCGCCTGCCGCAATCGCTCGACCACGAAGGCATCGCGAAGCGGCACCCTCCCGGCATCGACCGGGCAGCCGTTCTCGGTGGGAATGCGCGCCGTGTCGACGACATCTTTGATGCCGACGGGCAGCCCATGCAGCGGCCCGATGGCCTTGCCCGAGGCGCGGTGCGCGTCGAGCTGCCTTGCCTGCGCGCGGGCAAACTCGGGGTCGTGCCAGGCCCAGGCTCGGAGCTCGCCTTCGCGCGACCCGATCCGGGTGATGCAGGCCTCGGTCAGCTCGAGCGCCGACAGTGCACCCGAGGCCAGCCGGTCGCGCAGTTCTACAGCTCCGAGAGACATCAGGAGCGGCCCTGCACCTTGTCGCAGGTTTGCCCGATCAGCTGCCATAGAATTTCTCCGGAAGGTAGTAGACGATCTGCGGGAACAGATACATCAGGATCATGGAAATGAAGACACAAAGAAGGAACGGCATCACGCCCGCGAAAATCTGTGTCAGCCGCACCTCGGGCGGGGCGATGCCTTTGAGGTAATAGGCCGACATCGCCATCGGCGGCGTCAGGAAGCTGGTCTGCAGGTTCAGCGCGACGAGGATGCCGAAAAACAGCGGGTCGAT
The DNA here is from genome assembly GCF_002300555.2 of Alloyangia mangrovi. Classification (GTDB taxonomy): domain Bacteria; phylum Pseudomonadota; class Alphaproteobacteria; order Rhodobacterales; family Rhodobacteraceae; genus Salipiger; species Salipiger mangrovi. The sequence goes on from NZ_NTHN02000065.1 coordinate 6,584, forward strand.
TTCGAAGAAGCGCAGCAGTGGCAGGAAGATCGGCACGAAGATGATGATGATCTCGGACCATTCGAGCGGCCAGCCGAGCAGGAAGATGATCAGCTGCGCCATGATCAGGAACTGGATCGGGGTGAGGTTCATCCCCTGCACGAATTCCGAGATCACCTGTTCGCCGCCGAGATAGGAGAAGACCGCCGAGAACGTGTAGGAGCCGACGAAGAGCCAGCAGACCATCGCCGTGGTGCGGACGGTGAGATAGACGCTCTCGCGCAGCCGCTGCCAGGTCATCGCGCGGTAGACCACCGCCAGGAAGATCCCGCCCAGGGCGCCGATCGATGCCGCCTCGGTGGGTGTCGCAAGGCCGAAGAGGATCGAGCCCAGCACTGCGAGGATCAGGAAAGCCAGCGGAAGGAAGGAGGTGACGATCATTACGAGCAGCCTGCTCATCGGGATGTCGGGCACCTCGTCGTCGGTCGGCCGGGGCGCCGAGGACGGCTGCAGGATCGACCGACCGACGACATACACGAGGTAAAGCCCGACGAGCGTCAGCCCAGGCAGCAGCGCCCCCGCATAGAGCCGGACGATCGAGACGTTCGCCGCCGCCGCGTAGACGATCAGCATGATCGACGGCGGGATCAGGATGCCGAGCGTACCGCCGGCGCAGATGATACCGCTGGCGAAGGAAGGGTTGTAGCGCGCCTTGAGCATCGCCGGCAGCGCCAGCAGGCCCATCAGCGTCACCACCGCGCCGACGATGCCGGTCGCCGTGGCGAAGAGCGCACAGGTGATCAGCGCCGCGACGCCCATCGAGCCGGGGATGTTCTTGGAGGCAATGTTGAGCGTGGTGAACAAGCGGTCGACGATATTGGCCCGTTCGACGATATAGCCCATGAACAGGAAGAGCGGCACCGCCGTCAGCACCTCGTTCGACATCACCGTGAAGGTCTGGTTGACGAAGAGGTCGAATATTCGGTTGTTGAAGAAGCCCTCTATCCAGGTGCTCCACTGATCCCAGGTTCCGGCGGCCTCGTCGAGCCGGTCGAAGGCGCGCCACATCCGGCGCGCGTCGAAATAGGCGTAGTAGCCAAAGCCGATGCCCATTGCCATCAATGTGAAGGCGATGGGAAATCCGAGAAACACGAAGCAGATGAACAGCCCGAGCATCATCAGGGCGATTTGCGGGTCGGTCATATGTGGTTGTCCTTCTCGGCCGCGCTGGCCTTTTGCATCAGCAGATCCTCGGTTTCCCGCACGTCCTCCTCGGCCTCGATCCAGGCATTGGTTCGGATCGCGATGATGCAGCGCATGACCTGGGCGATCCCCTGAATGAACAGCAGTACGCCGGCGACCACGATGACGGTCTTGAACTGGTAGATCGGCACGCCCGCCGGGCTGTTCACCGAAACCTCGCCATACTGCCAGGAGCGCGCGGCGTATTTCCAGCCGGCAAAGATCAGCGCGAGCACCCCCGGGAAGAAGAAGAGGATATAGAGCAGCAGGTCGACCGCACCCTGGGTGCGCGGCTGCCACAGCCGGTAGAGAAAATCACCCCGGACATGCCCCCCGCGCGAGAGCGTGTAGGCGCCTCCCATCATGAACAGCGCGCCATACATGATGAAGGACACGTCGAGCGCCCAGGCGGTCGGACTGTTCAGCACGTAGCGCACGAACACCTCGTAGCCGGTGCCTACCGACATCAGGATGATCAGCCAGGCAAAGGCCTTGCCGAACCAGGCCGACAGGTTGTCGGCAAAACGGATGAAACCGATCATGCGGCCCCCTTTACGGATACCGGCGGCCCCGCGCGAAAGTGACCGGGGCCGCCGTCTTGCGTTCAGATGCCGATCAGAGCTTCAGCTTGCCCGGGAAGTAGTGCTCGTAGGCGAGCGCGTAATCCGGTGCGTTCATCAGCTCGTAGAAGGTGACTTGCTCGACCCAGGCGCGCTGGCTGTCGAGGCACTTCTTCATGAAGGGATCAGTCTCGAGATCGGTGATCAGCCCGTCCCAGGCCTTGATCTGGGCGTCGAGAATGTCCTTCGAGGTGCGGTGCACCTTCACCCCGGCCTCGTCCTGCAGCCACTTCAGGTCGGCCGAGTAGCGTCGCATCGCCTTGGCGGTGTTGGCGGTGGAGACGGCTTCGACCGAATGCACGAGGATCGCCCGCAGATCCGGCTCGAGATCCTCCATCGTCAGCTTGTTGAACAGGAACTCGAAGCTCTCGGAAGCCTGGTGGTAGGACGACAGGTAGTAGTTCTTGGCCACGTCCTGCGCGCCGAAGTCCTTGTCCGACGACGGGTTGTTGAACTCGAAGGCGTCGATCACCCCTCGCTCCATCGCCGGCACGATCTCGCCGCCGGGCAGCTGGGCCACGGACATGCCCATGGCCTGCATGAGGTCGGCGGCAAGTCCGACGGTACGGTACTTGAACCCCTTGAGATCGGCGGCGGTGTTCACTTCGCCCTTGAACCAGCCGAAGGGCTGGGCAAACATCGGGAAGCCGAGGTAGCCCTCGACATCAAGCCCCATGATGTCCTGCGTCAGCTCGCGGTAGAGATCGGCGCCGCCGCCCTCGTAGAACCAGCTGAGCATGGTCGTCGCCGAGCCGCCGAACACCGGGCCGGTGCCGAAGAGCGACGCCGCCTTGTGCTTGCCGTACCAGTAGACCGGCACCGAATGCGCTGCATCGAGCAGGCCGTCGTTGATCGCGTCGAGAACCTGAAAGGCCCCGACGACTGCGCCCGCGGGCAGCAGGTCGATCTTCAGTCGCCCGCCCGACATCGCTTCCACGCGATCGACGTAATCCTGCGCGAATTCCTGCCAGATGTTGGACGCCGACCACGAGGTCTGCATCTTCAGCACGAGCGGCGCCTGCGCCAGGACGGCCGGTGCGGCAAGCGTGCTGCCCGCCATCGCGCCGCCCGCGAGCGCCGTTCTCTTCAAGAACGACCGGCGGCCGATCTTCATAGCTTCCGTCATCTTTGTTCCTCCCTTGATGACAGCTCTTCTGTCTTTTGCGCGCCGCGGTCGGCAGACCGGGAACGCGCGATGCGGGCATCCATTGGCGATGCCCGCCACCTGACGGCGACCCGCCCTTTGCTCCGAGACGGCCTCCCTCCCAAGAGGCGTTCCGGGGGCGCGTAACCGTGATCCTGTTCTCCTTCTCCTTTTCCTACTGCGACGCGTTGGTCAGCCCGGCGTCACCGGGACCAGCACGAAATCGAACGTCGATCGCCAACGGGTTTCGCCGTCATCCATCGGCTCGAAACTGGCAATCAGCGAGGACTTCACCCCGAAGACTGCATCGGAGGACAAGTACCCGTCGCCCTCGACAAAAGTATGTGTCACCACGGTCTCGAAACCCTCCGCGGAGACGATGAAATGCATGTGCGCGGGGCGGTAGGGGTGGCGTCCGAGCTGGCCGAGCAACTGCCCGACGGGCCCGTCATCCGGGATCGGATAGGACACCGGCCGGATGCCGCGAAACCGGTAGCGCCCGTCGGCCCCGGTGGTGAACACACCGCGGTTGTTGAAGGCAGGTTGGATGCCGGGTTGCTGGACGTCGTAGAAGCCATCCTCGTTGTCGCACCAGACGTCTAGCACCGCTCCCTCGATCGGGCGACCATCGAGGTCGAGCACCCGGCCCTCGAAAAGGCAGCGCTCGCCGCCGCCCTCCAGCGAGATGTCCGCGCCCATCTCGTAGCGCGGCGCGCCGTCCACGTGGAAGGGGCCGAGCACCGTGTTCTCGGTCGCACCCTGCGGGCGCCGGTTGTTGATCGCATCGACCAGCATCGAGGCGCCGAGCACGTCCGAAAGCAGGATGAACTCTTGCCGGGTGTCATCGCAGATCTGCCCCGTGCGGGTCAGGAAGCCGATCGCGGCCTCCCACTCGGGCTGCGTGAGATGCACGTCCTTGATGAACTCATGCAGGTGACGGACCAGCGCGCGCATGACCTCGGCAAGCCGGGCGTCCGCCTCCGCGCTGATCCGGTCATTGACCGTTTCGGCCGAGCCGTCCTCTGAGAAATGGCCAGTCATGCTGTCTTGCGTCATCAGGTGTCTCACGGGTCAGCTGGTGCCGGGCCGCATGCCCGCTTGGGCACCGCGCAGCAGGGTGTGCAGCGCCGCAGGAGTGAGGGCGCGTGGATTCGCATAGGGTTTGGCGAGGGCAATCTCGACCGCGCCCGCAATGTCGGTTTCGGCAAAGCCGATCTCGGCCAGCGCCAGGGGCGCACCGAGGCCGGCGGCGAAATCCCAGAGGCCTCCGCCCAGATCGCCGCCGAAGAGCGCCGCCGCCCCGGCAAGCTGCCCTGCCGCCGCCGCGGCGTTGAACCCCGCGCTGTGCGGCAAGAGGATCGCGTGGGTCTCGGCGTGGGGCAGGTCGAACGAGCCGCCGAGCACGTGGCAGAGCTTGTGGTGCAGCGACATGGCGACCGACCCAAGCACGACCCCGCAGAGCCAGGACCCGTAGAGCGCACGGCTCCGCGCCTCGACATCGCGCGGCGCCGTCGCGATGACCGGCAGCGCTTCCTTCAGCGCGCGCAGTCCTTCCAGCGCCATGAGCGAAGTGATCGGGTTGGCATCGGGCGCATAGAACCCCTCGACCGCATGGGCCATGGCGTTGAGACCGCTCGCGACGCTCATCGCCACCGGCAGGCCAAGCGTCAGTTCGGGGTCGTAGATCACCGTTTCCGGCCGGATTCTCGGGTCGCGCAGGGTGGTCTTCACCCCGGCCTCGGTCTGGCCGAGAATATCCGTGACCTCCGAGCCGGCGTAGGTTGTGGCAATCACCAGCTGGGGCGCGTCGTTGCGCCAGGCCATCGCCTTGCCGAGCCCGATGGTCGAGCCGCCGCCGAGCGCCAGGACGCAGTCCGCGCCGCTTTGGTCATAGGCCGCCATCGCGGCCTCGGTCACCTCTGTTGGCGTGTGCATGGCCGCCCCGCTGAAACAGCCCGCTGCAAGCGGCCCAGCCGGCGCGCCAGCGCGGCGACCTCCTCGGCCTGCGCGGGCGTCGACAGCAGCAGGGCGCGGGAACAGCCCAGGGCTTCGATCTCGGCCCCTGCCTCGCCGACGGCTCCGGGGCCGAAAATCACGCGACCCGGCGCTCCCTGGTACCGGAAGGCTATCATCGCTGTTCCTCCTTCCTGAGCCCGGCCTGGGGCCTCCGCCGCCGGAGTTCCGCCCCGAGCAGGAAGATGACGATCAGCAGGGTCAGCGCGAGGATCGATCCGCTGATCGGGCGATCGGCAAAGGTCATAAGGTCGCCGCGCGAGAGCATGAGCGAGCGCCGGAAGTTCTGTTCCAGCAGCGGACCGAGGACGAGGCCGAGCAGCAGCGGCGCGGTGGGGAAGCCGTAGCGGCGCATCACGTAGCCGCCCAGCCCGAAGACCGTGGCAACCGCAACGTCGAAGACCGAGCTACGGATCGAGAAGACGCCGACGCAGATGAAGACGAGGATCGCGGGATAAAGCACCGAGTAGGGAATGCGCAGGATGCGCACCCAGATACCGATCAGCGGCAGGTTGAGAAACAGCAGGACGACGTTGCCGATCAGAAAACTGGCGATCAGCCCCCAGAAGAGATCCGGATGGTCGCGGATCAGCTGCGGCCCGGGCACGATGCCGTGGATGATCAGCGCGCCGAGCATGATCGCCACGATGGCGTCGCCCGGGATGCCGAGGCTCAGCGTCGGCACGAAGGCGGTCTGCGCCGCGGAATTGTTGGCAGACTCCGGCGCGACGATGCCTTCGAGCGCGCCCTTGCCGAAACGCTCCGGCGTCTTCGAGGTGCGTTTCTCCACCGCGTAGGCGACGAAGGTCGCCAGCGCCGCTCCGGTGCCGGGCAGGATGCCGAGGATCGCACCGATGGAACTGCCGCGCAGCGCCGGAAAGAGCGCCCCGCGCGCCTCGCGGGCGGTGGGCAGCATGTCCCGCATCCGGATTTGCGCGACTTTCGCATCGCGTGCCCCAATCCGCCCGACATTGGCCAGCACCTCGGCGATGCCGAAAAGCCCGGTTGTCACCACCACGAGGTTCACCCCGTCAGCCAGCGACAGCAGCCCGAAGGTCATGCGGTCGACGCCCGAGTTGGGGTCGGTGCCCACCATGGCGATCAGCAGGCCGAAGAGCGCCATGGCCAGCGACTTGCCCTTGGACGCGTTGCCGACCATCGCGGCGGCAAGCAGCCCGAGGACGATGAGAGAGGCGTATTCCGGCGAGCCGAAGCTCAGTGCGACGCTGGCCAGAAGCGGGGTGAACGAGGCGACGACGACAAGTCCAAAGATGCCCCCGAAGAAGGACGACAGCGTGGCGGTGAAAAGCGCGACCCCCGCGCGGCCCGACTTGGCCAGCGGGTTGCCGTCGAGGCAGGTCACCGCCGCGCCGGCGGTTCCCGGCAGGTTGAGCAGGATCGCGGCGGTCGAGCCGCCGTACATCGAGCCGTAGTAGATCCCGGCGAGCATGACGATGGCGTCGGTCTGCGGCACGTAGAAGGTCAGCGGCAGCAGCATCCCGACCGTGGCCAGCGGCCCCAGCCCGGGCAGCACGCCGATGAACATGCCCACCGTCACGCCCAGCACGCAGTAGCCGAGCGTCGAGAGGTTCAGAATGACCGACAGGCCGAGCGCGATATTGTCCACGAAGGTCACGGTCTCACCACGTCACCAGGGTCATCGGAAGCTTGAGCAGGACGACGAAGACCAGCGCGCAGAACCCGGCGACCAGTGCGGCAAGCAGCGCCACCTGCCACAGCCTCAGGCTGCCGTCCGCCATGGACGCGAGAAATACGCAGGCAAGGATCCCGGGCACCGCGCCAGCCAGCGGCGTGAGCGCGACAAAGGCAAGCAGCCCCGCGGTGACGAAGAGCAACACGCGAAAGGGCACCGGCTCGCCCCTCAGGTCGTCGCCCTCTTCGTGACGGGCCACGACGCTTTCGATCGCGATGAGGAGCCCGGTCAGAACGATGAGCACGCTGACGATCATCGGGAAGGCCCCCGGACCGATATTGCGCATCTCCCCCAGGCTGTATCTGGATGATAGCACGACGCCGGTAAGGCCGAGCGCCAAGACGGCGACAGCCACCGAAGCGTCGCGCCAGTCAATGGCTGCGAGCTTGATCCGCACGTTTCCTCCCCTTCTCCGGGGTTGATGCTCTGTGTACTTCGACGCTGTGTCAAATGCTTTATTGTTCACATATGTGAACTGTTCATATTCTTGTTTACAGCTTGTCGCCCGCGTGCCTATCAAAAATGCAAAAGCGTTCACTGGGAGGAGAACCAACGATGACACGCTTGATGACTGCCGCAGCCCTCGGGCTGGTCATGGCGACGGCCGGAGCTGCCTCGGCTCAGGACTGGCCGAAACGCGCCGTCGACATGGTCGTGGCCTACGGCGCGGGCGGCGGAACCGACACCATCGCCCGCCAGTTGGCAGAACCGATGTCGGCGAGCCTTGGCCAGCCGGTCGTAGTGAAGAACTTGGCTGGAGCGGGGGGGGACGATCGGCGCGGCTGCCGTCGCCGGGGCGGAGCCCGATGGCTACACGCTCTACATGATGGCCGCCGGCCACAGCGTCGCCGCGGCGATGTACAAGGAACTGCCCTATGATCCGGCCGAGGACTTCGTCGGCGTCTCGGGCATTGCCACCATGCCGCTGGTGCTGATCACCCGGCCCGACTCGGAGATCGACAGCGTCGCCACGCTGGTCGAGAAGGCCAAGGCCGACCCGGGCGGGCTGACGATCGCCTCGGTCGGGGTCGGCTCGACGCAGCATCTCACCGCGGCGCTGATCGCCTCGGAACTGGGCATCGAGCTCTTGGAAATTCCCTATGCCAAGACCCCCGAGGGGTTGGCCGCGGTGATGTCCGGCGAGGTCGACATGATGGTCGAGGTCGCCTCGACGGTGATCGGTCAGATCGGCTCCGGAGACCTGAGAGGCATCGGCGTCACCTCGACCGAGCCGCATCCCGCGATCCCCGAGGTCGGCACCTTCACGGCCGCGGGCTACGATCTCGACGTCTCGACCTGGTACGGCGTCGCCGCGCCCGCCGGGACCGACGAGGCGATCCTGAGCGCCGCGAGTGCCGCGGTGGGGGAAGCGACGAAATCGGAGGCCTTCGCAAAGTCTCTGGAAGAGGGCGGATTCATTCTGGCCCCGTCTTCTCCCGAGGCCTTCACCCAGAAGTTCCGCGATGCGGTGGGCGTCTGGAAGACGGTCCGCGAAGCCGCGGGCATCGCGCAGAACTGACGCATGCAAACCAAAAGGAACGCCGGCCCGCCGATGGGCCGGCGCAAGAAGGAAAGGTCTGAAACCCCATGCAATTGCTCGTGATCTGCGGAAGCCTGAGAACGGGATCGTTCAATCGCGCGATCTGCAACACGCTGCCCGACCTCGCGCCGGAGGGCTGCGAGATCCTCCAGGCGCCGAGCTTCGGCGGGATCCCGGTCTACAATGCCGACACGCAGGGGGCCGAAGGGTTCCCGGAGCAGGTGATTGAGCTCGCCGCGATGATCGCAAAGGCCGATGGCGTGGTGATCGTCAGCCCGGAGTACAATTTCTCGGTTCCGGGCGGTCTCAAGAACACGATCGACTGGATTTCGCGGCTGCCGGACCAGCCCTTCAAGGGCAAGCAGGTGGCGCTGCAATCGGCGGCGGGCGGGATGCTCGGCGGCGCGCGCATGCAGTATCACCTGCGGCAGATCATGGTGTTCCTCGAGGCGAAGGTGTTCACCAAGCCCGAGGTCTTCGTGGCCTTCGCGAAGTCCAAGGTCGACGAGAGCGGCACCCGGATTGCAGACGAGACCACCCGCGAGATGATCCGCGCACAGCTTGCCGCCTTCGCAGCGGACATTGGCGGCTGACCAATGGGGAAAACGTGGAAATGCCCCCCTGCCAGCGCGTGCCGCACATGAGCGTCCGGAACGAAGACGCCGCTGTCGCGCCCTCCTTCCGGCGGCCGCCGGCCACCTCTGGCGACGTCAAGTCTGCCCTGCGGGTGATCCAGGTGCTCGACCTGCTGGGGCAATGGGGCAGCGCGCGGACGCATGTGCAGATCGCCGAGGAGCTCAACATACCCAAGAGTAGCCTGACCCAGGTTCTGAAAACGCTGCTGCGCCACGATTACCTGTCCATTGACGCGGAAATCCGGGGCTATCTTCTGGGCCCGGCGATCACCGACCTCGCGGGTCGGTCGCGGGGCCGTCGCGATCTTTCGGAGGCCGCGGCGCCGGTGCTCGAATGGGTCACCGAGCAAACCGGCGAAAGCTCGGCGCTGAACCTGCGCGAGGGAGACCATCACCGCGTCGCCGCCACGGTTCTCAGTCCGCATCGGATCGTCGCGCATCTCAGGCTTGGCGATCGCGCGCCCTTGCATGCCACCTCGGGCGGGCAGGTCATCCTTGCCAACCTGCCCGAACCGATGCGCGAGGAATACCTCGCGCGGGCTCGCTACCAGCGCTTTGCCCGGAACTCGCTGCTGAGCGCCGAGGCTGTGCGCGACAAGCTGCAGGCGATCGCCGCCGCCGGCTACGCCACGGTCGAAGAGGAATACACGCCCGGGATCGGCGGCATTGCTCGGGTCATCCTGTCGCCGCAGGGCAGGCCGCTGGCCTCGCTCAGCGTGACGGTGCCAACAGAGCGGATGACCGACGCGCTGCGGGAAACGGCACTGGGCGTGATCGACCGGGCAGTGACGATGCTCAAGCATCGCGCCGGGCTGACCCAGCGCGCGGCCGAAGGCGATGCATCCGCCGAGCTTCCACATGTCTGATTGCAGGAGAGTCCCATGAACACAGTGATTTCCGAGGTTTCTCGCAAGCGCGAGGACATGCTGCAACTCCGCGAACTGGTCGAGAACTGGGTGATTTGGCGCGACGCCGGCTTCTGGGAGAAGTTCCGCACCGTCTGGCACGACGACGGGCGCATGATGGCGACCTGGACGCAGGGCACGGCGGACGAGTTCATCGCGATGAACCGGGCGGGCTGGGACAAGGGGGTGAGCATCCTGCACTTCCTCGGCGGCTCGGCCATCGAGATCAAGGGAGACCGGGCGATAACTCAGACCAAGATGACGATCTCGCAGCGCGCCGAGGTGCATGGCGTGCAGGTGGACGTGGTCTGCACCGGGCGCTTCCATGATTTCTGGGAAAGGCGCACCGGTCGCTGGGGGCTCTGCCTGCGCCAGCCGATCTACGAGAAGGACCGGATGGACCCGGTCGATCCCGCTGCGCGGCTCACCCTCGATCCCGAAGTGCTTGCGCGCTACCCTGTGGGCTATTGCCACCTTGCCTACCTGCAGTCCTCGATCGGCTATCCGGTCAAGACCGACATGCCCGGGCTGCGGGGCGACAAGGTGGCCGCGCTATATGCCTGCGGCGAAAGCTGGCTCGCCGGCCAGCCCGTCGAGTGGGAAGGACATGTCTGGGGCCGCTGAGAGGAGCGGCGTCCCCGGCGCATGGGTGGCCATGGAAACCGGAAGACCTTTCCGGGGACCGGGCCGCCGCATTTCGTTGAAGAGAAGGTGCCCCGCGCGGGGTGCCGATGGGAGGAGAAGATGAAAGCCTACATGATTGCTGGCCTCGCGGCCGGATTTATCGGCCATGGCCAGATGGTGCTTGCCCAGGCCGACCCCCCTGCACCTGCCGCCCCCGCAACGGTCGCACCCGCCGAGGGTCCGTTGCAGGGCCGCCCGGAAACCCCCGGCGCTCAGGCGCTGGCGATCCAGACGCCGATGCCGCTGCCGACCGCCGAGGGCGACCTGCCGCTCGACCTGATCAAGGTTCCCGAGGGTTTCAAGGTCGAGGTCTTCGCCAGCGGGGTGAACAATGCCCGCGCCCTGCGTCTCACCGAGGCGGGGACGGTGATCGTCTCCAACTGGGAAGGCAATGCAGTCTGGGCGATCCCCAGTGGTGGCACGCCGAAGATGATCTACGAGAATCTCGACTGGCCGAACGGCATCGCACTGCACGGCGGGGATCTCTACATCGCCGAGCACCAGAGGATCGTGAAGGCGGCCGACATCGACGCGCATCTCGACAGCCCGCCGCAGCTCGAGGAGATCTACACCGATCTGGGCGAGCCCCGGCCGCACGGCTGGCGCTACCTTGCGGTCGGGCCGGACGAGAACCTTTACGTCACCAACTCGGCGCCCTGCAATATCTGCGCGATCGAGCCGGGCTTCGGCGAGATCCGCAAGGTCAGCCTCGACGGCAGCACCTCCGAGACGGTCCTGCGCGGGATGCGCAACTCGGTGGGCTTCGACTTCCACCCGGAGACCGGCGAGCTCTATTTCACCGACAACCAGCGCGACTGGCTCAGCGAGGACCTGCCCGAGGACGAGCTCAACCGCCTGACCAAGCCGGGCGAGCAGCATTTCGGCTTCCCGTTCTGCCACAACGGCACCTTCACCGACCCGGAATACGGCTGGGGCTATTCCTGCGCCGATTTCGAGGCGCCGATCGCCCTGCTCGGGCCGCATAGCGCGCCGCTCGGGATGCGCTTCTACACCGGGGACATGTTCCCCGCCGACTACGCCGGGCAGATCTTCATCGCCCGCCATGGCCCGTGGAACCGGACCGAGAAGATCGGCGGAGATGTGGTCGTGGCCTATCTCGACGACGCCGGCAACGTCACCCGGATCGAGCCCTTCCTGACCGGCCTCATCCAGGACAACGAGTACGTGGGGCGCCCTGTCGATGTCGAGGTCATGGCGGATGGCTCGCTGCTGGTCTCGGACGATTGGAACGGGGCGATCTACAGGGTCAGCTATGGCGAGTAGGCGCCGCGCCGCCGCGCTTGCGATCTTTCTTCTTGGGCCGGTGCAGGTTGCATCGGCCCAGGAGGGCTTCGAGGCCGTGCAGGAGCAATGCGTTGCCTGCCACGGCACCGGGGTCTCGCTGACCGACGAGGTGCCGTCGCTGGGCGGCATCGATGCCTATTACGCGCTCCTGCAGCTTGTCGCCTTCCGCTCGGGCAACCGGCCGGGCGATGCCATGCAGGCACTGACCACCGACCTGACCGACAATGACCTGCGCGCGGCAGCGGCGTGGATCGCCGGCCTGCCCCCGCCGCAGGTGCCGGACACGCCGCCGCCCCCGGATGCAGAAGCTGCAGCGCTGGCTCAGGAGCATCGCTGCAACAGCTGCCACGGCGCGGACTATCGCGGCGGCAAGCAGATCCCCCCGCTGAAAAACCAGCGCGAGGACTACCTGCGCAAGGCCCTGCTGGACTTCAAAGCCGAGCGGCGGCTCGGCAGCCGCGCCGCCATGGTCGAGATCGCGCAGGCGCTCTCGGAAGCGGAGATCGACCTGCTGGCGCGCTATTTGGCGACGCTGCCCTAAATCGGGCGGTCCGCGCCGGTGCGTCGAAGCGGATATGGCAAATGCCGTTGCGGTTGCGGGCAGGGAGAGACCCCCGTCAGATGGGGGCCCGGTGCAGGGCTGCATCAAGCCGCCCGCCACGCCCAGTGTTCACCAGAGAAAGGCCGCCGTGGAGGCCAATGCCAGCCCCACAAGGGGGCGCCAGCGCCTGCTGATCGAAATCTCTTCGGGATCGAGCGGAGCCCTGCGCAGGATGCCGGAGAGCACCCGGACCCCCTTGCTCTCGCGAAGGCTCGGCGTTCCCATATCGCTGCAGGCCGGGTACCCGCGCAGGCAGTGGGTCAGGCGGTCGGGTAGGACTTGTCGAAAGAGCCCACGTTCAACGACGGTTGAGCGTGAAGGAGTAGTCGCCGCCGAAGCCTCCGGCCACGGTCCCCAAAGGCGCATCCGAGAAGCTCCCGCCACCGTCATTCAGGAGCAGGCGCGGGACGACGTAAATGGGCTGTTCGGCGTCGAAATCCTCAACCGCCACGACATGGCCGACATAGTCAGGGTCATCGTGAGGGCTACTTGGAGCGCGTCTCTCATCACCTGCGCCGATGCAGCTCAACCGGCTTCAGGCGCACATGCGCGTCACCCCTTGTGGGAGGTGTTGGCTGCGGTTGGAATCTCCAGCAACCCGACCTCGCCGCTCAGGGTGTCAGCCCTGCGTCCGTCCCAGCGACCGGGTCATGCCGTGGCCGATCAGCGCCACCAGATCAGCGGTGACCGCGACGAGGTTCACCCGCGGCGGCACGGCCACGTAGACCGGCCGCCAGTCGGGGTCGAACTTGTCCTTGAAGGCCCGCAGCCCCTCGAAATTGTAGAAGGCGCCGCCGTGCTGGTAGACGAAGGCGCCAAGCTGGCTGCTGAGCCTTGTCCCGCGCCGGGTCTCGAGCCCCGAGAGGGGCGCGTTGCCGAGGCTGAACTCGGCAAAACCCTCGGCCTTGTAGTGCAGCAGGAGCTCGGTGAAGAGGAACTCCATGACCCCGGCCGGGGCATCCTCCACGTGGCGCATCAAGTCCAGCGTGGCGCCGCTGCGGCGGTCGGTCTGCCAGAGGTTGGCGAAGGCGACGATGCGTCCCGCGTGGCGGATCACCGCGATCGGCGTGCGGTCGAGGTAGCGCGGATCGAAGGCACCGACGGAGAAGCCCTTCTCCCCACCCGCCTTGCCGCGCAGCCAGGCCTCCGAGATCGCCTGCAGCTCGGCGATGAGCGCCGGGGCATGTGGCGGGGGCAACACCTCGAAGCTCAGCCCGTCGCGCAGCGCGCGGTTGTGCGTGGTGCGCAGGCGCTTGCGGGCGCCGCCCTCGAGCGAGAAATCCGCGAGATCCACCACCGCCTCCTCGCCCAGCTTGTGCAGGGCCAGCCCCATGTCGATCCAGAGTGATGCCGAGGTGCCCGAGACGGCGTAGAAGACCGGGCGGGCGTTGGCGGCATAGGCGGCGTCGTGGAACTCCCAGGCCAGCGCGGCGGCTTCCTCGGGGCGACCGACGGGCTCGTGCAGGGCGACCCAGCTGCGGCCCTGCACGCGGTACATCAGGAAGCTCTCGCCGCTCGCCGAGAAGAGCAGCGACTTGTCCCCGGTGAGCGCGATATTGGCCTCGGGGGTGTCGCTGCCGCGCAGGACGGCCTCGGCGCGGTCGAGATCGGCGGCGCTCGGCAGGGTCAGCGACAGGCGCCCCGGCCGCAGGGCATAGCGCAGCAGGAAGAGCCCCATGACGATCAGCCCGACCAGCATGGCGCGCAGGGCGCGGGGGGCGGCGCTGTCCTCGGCGAACTGCCACCACAGATCGCTGCTGTAGGGCGTCGCCTTGTGGGCGAAGAACAGCACGCCCACCAGCATCAGCCCGAGCGAGAGCATCAGCAGCAGCCAGCGCAGGCTGAGCACGTTGCGGGTGAGGCGCGTCGCCCGGTAGAACTCGCGCCGCGTCGGCAGCAGGACCAGTGCGCAGAGCGCCAGCAGCACCGCGCGGTCGTAGTCGACGCCATGCGCGATGCTTGCACCGGCACCGACCAGCAGCGAGAAGAGTGCCAGCCACCAGGCCCCCTCGACCCGGCGCAACAGCCCGTGCGCGATCACCAGCAGGCAGGCGCCGAGCGCGCTCGACAGCAGCGCCCCGCCCTCGACGAAGAAGAGCGGCAGGACAAGCTCCAGCTCCTCGGTCCAGGCGTTGGTAGGGGGCAGGAGGCTGGCGATCATCATCGTCGCTCCCGAGGCGAAGACCATCGCCGCCATCGCCAGCGGGGTCAGCGCGCTGATCGCGCGGAACACGGGCAGCATCACCGCGCGGGTCGGACCGCTGGCCATGCGCAGCTCGGCCAGCGCCATCAGCATCAGCGCCAGGGCGAAGGGCACCAGGTAGTAGACCAGCCGGAAGAGCAGCAGCCCCGCCGCCGCCTCGCTCACCGGCACCGAACGGGGCAGGGCGGCGATGATGATCGTCTCGAACACCCCGACCCCGCCCGGGACATGCGACAGCACCCCGGCCATGACCGCGACCGAGAAGACCGCGAGGAAGGTCGGGAAGGCGCCTCCGCCGGTGGGCAGCAGCAGGTAGAGCACCAGCGCCGAGAGCAGCGTCTCGACGGCGGTGAAGACGAATTGCCCGGCCATCAGCCCCGGCGACGGCGGCCGGAAGCTCAGCCCGCGCAGGGTGAAGGGCTCCTGCCGCAGCGACAGGGCCAGCATCAGGCCGCAGATTGCCGCGATGCCGGAAATGGCGACCCAGCGGATCAGCTGCGGCGGCCAGTGGATCAGCGCGTCCAGCGCGTGCGGGTGCCAGGCGAGCGCTGTGAGCCCGATCACCGAGGCGCCGGTGCCGAAGGCCACCGAGCCGAAGACCGAGATCGCCGCGATGTCATAGGGCGAGAGCCCCAGCGCCGAGTAGATCCGGTAGCGCACCGCGCCGCCGGTGACCGGGCCCGCGCCGAGGTTGTTGCCGATGGCATAGCCGAGGAAGCCGCCCGAGGCGACCACCGGGAACGGCAGGCGCTTGCCGATGTAGCGCAGCGCCGACCAGTCATAGCCGATGAGCGCCGCGTAGCCCCCGAAGGTGCACAGCAGCGCCAGCGCGATGGTCGGCCTCGGCGTGGCCCGGACCATGTCCATCACGTCTTGCAGGTGGACCGGCGCCAGCAGCCGGTAGAGCGCCCAGCCCCCGGCGGCAAAGAGCGCGGCGGTGATCAGGTAGGGCAGGAGCAGTCTTGCGCGTGCGCGGGTCGTGTCGGTCACGTATCGGTCCATCGTCGAGGTTGCAGGGCGCTTGGGAGACGATCCGCAGCGCCCGGCCGGTCAGTCCTTGTCGGTCTTCGGGTGCAGCGACCACATGCTGCGAAGATCGAACTCGGTTGCAAGGTGCTGGAGCACCCCCATCCCCGCATGACCGATAAGATAGACCCAGACAAGAGAGCCGAAGGCCTCGTGCAGCTCCATCGTCAACCCGGCGTCGCGCGGACTGGTTGCGCCGGAGAGCAGGTAGAGCGTCCCGCTGGCGGCCATGAAGGTCACGAGGCAGAGGCCGAGCCCATGGATCGCCGAGGCCAGCGGTGCGTCGGGGTGATGCGCGGGCACCCGCAGCCGGCGCAGCTCGCCGAAGTGGCGGAGGACGTCGACCTTGAGCGCGCGCAGCCGCGGGCCCGACAGCCAGGGAAAAAGCGCGCCGGGCGGCGTGCCGCGGCGGCGTGACAGCGACCATAGCCAGAAGGCCAGCACCAGCGCCATCGAGGCGATCCCGATGCTTTCTTGCAGCTCGAAGAGCCCGTTGCCGGGGCGGTCCGCGCGCTCCGGGATCATGGCAAGCGACGAGCCGAGTTGCACAACGACGGCAAGCGCCAGCGGGCCGTGCAGCAACCGGGTCAACCGGGTGTGGCGGGTGGTGATTTCCATGGCTCGGACCTTTCGCGTGTCGTGGCATCCTGCCACGCTGGCTGAGATGGGGGTGCAAGTTTCTGCCTGGCTGACCGGAAGATTACTTTTCCTCAATCTTGTTGTCGCGGCCGCGCGCCTGTCCCCTGGCGGTGCGAGCCGGGGCGTTGCGCGTCCGCGTGGGGAAATCGGGGCTCGCGGCGGGCGACGGCCCTGTTAAGCTCGGCGCGATGCAGGCCCCCGCGCCGCCGAACGCCGCAGCCAGACAGACCGGACCGATCCTTGATGAGTTCATTTGCCTCCCACATTTTGCCAACGCTCGATTCTCTGGGTGTCTGGTCCTACTGGATCGTCGCCCTCGCCGCCCTGCTCGAGGGCTGGTGGGTGACCGGCGTCGTCATCCCCGGCACGGTGGTCGTCGATGCGGGCGGGGCGCTGGTGCGGCTTGGGCATCTCGATTTCTTCGACCTCGTCTGGTTCGTCGCTGCCGGGGCGATCCTCGGCGGCGAGGCGAGCTGGCACAGCGGGCGCTGGCTCGGAGCCCGGGTGACGCTACCGCGCAATGCCGCCTTCCGTCGTGCGGAGGAGCTGGTGGGCAGGCGCGGTCCCTTGGCGCTGCTCTTGGGGCGTTTCCTCGGGCCGGTCGCGAGCCTCGCGGCCCTGGCCGCGGCGCTCTCGGGCATGGACCGGCGGCGGTTCCACACCTGGAACGCCGTGAGCGGCATCGTCTACGCGCTGGTGCACGTCAGCATGGGCTACGTCGCAGGAGACATCGTCGCGCGGATCGCGCCCTACCTGCCGCGGCTGGCGCTGCCGCTGGCGGTGATCGCGCTGCTGGTCCTGGTGACCTGGGCGGTCACCCGGCAGGCGCGGCGGGGTGCCCCGGCGCTGCTGGCGGGG
>NZ_NTHN02000066.1 GCF_002300555.2 Alloyangia mangrovi
CCAGCGTCTCGACCACCTCGGCGGCGAGGCGCGCCAGCGGCGTCGCGTCGCCCTCGATGGTCAGCGCAAGGAAGCTGCCGATGCGTGTGAGCGCGAGGCCGGATAGGGTCACCGGCGCCAGCCGGGCGGCCAGCGCGCCGAGGTCGGCGTGCAGCGCCCCGGCGCTGCCGGTGAGCCGCATCGGCGGCTTCAGCGTGCCGTGGAAGCCGTATTTGCGCGGTGCCTCGGTGATCTCGGCTACCGCGCGCGGCAGGCCGGGCAAGGCCGGATGCGGAACGGAGAGGCCGCGGGCGGGGTCCCAGCCCAGCCAGGCGGCGGCGAAATCTGCCAGCGGCCCCGGCTGCGGGGCGTAGTAGATGGCAAAGCGGGAATAATCTTGCATGGCGCGCGTCATGACAGCGTCATGTCACAGAAGCATGACGGCGCAAAGGGCGCCGAGAGAAAGAGGTAGACCATGGCACGGACCATCCTGAGCAATGCGCGGATCGTGCTCGAGAACGAGGTGATCGCCGGCACGCTGGTGATGGAGGAGGGGCGCATCACCGCGATCGATCCGGGCGCCACGACGGTGGCGGGGGCCGAGGACTGCGACGGCGATCTGCTGATCCCCGGGTTGATCGAGCTGCACACCGACAACCTCGAGCGCCACATGCAGCCGCGCCCCAAGGTGAACTGGCCGCATGCGGCGGCGATCCTCGCGCATGACGCCGAGCTGGCCTCGGTGGGCATCACCACCGTCTTCGACGCGATGCGCGTGGGCTCGGTGATCACCGACCGCAAGGCGCGCTACGGCAAGTATGCCCGCGCGCTGGCGGGCGAGCTGCTCGAGGCGCGGGCGCGGGACATGCTGAAGATCAGCCACTTCCTGCACCTGCGCGCCGAGACTTGCTCGGAGACCCTGCTCGAGGAGCTCGCGGAATTCGGCGCGGAGGACCGGGTGGGGATCGTCTCGCTGATGGACCACACGCCCGGGCAGCGGCAGTTCCGCGACATGGGCAAGTTCAAGGAATACGTCTGCGGCAAGCACGGGTTGTCGGACGAGGATTTCGCCGTGCATGTCGACACGCTGACCCGGCTGCGTGCCGAGCTCGGCGAAGCGCACGAGGCCGGTGCCGTCGCGGCGGCGCGTCGGCTCGGCGCGGTGCTGGCGAGCCATGACGACACCACCGCCGGGCATGTCGAGGTGAGCCGCGGCTACGGCGTGCGGCTGGCGGAGTTCCCGACCACGGTCGAGGCGGCGCGGGCCTGCAATGAGGCCGGCATCGCCGTCATGATGGGCGCGCCCAACCTCATCCGCGGCGGCTCGCATTCGGGCAACGTCGCGGCGGAGGAATTGGCGCGGCTCGACCTGCTGGACATCGTCTCGTCCGATTACGTGCCGGCGGCGCTGATGGGCGCGGCCTTCCTGCTCGCGGATCTCTGGGACGACCTGCCGCGCGGCATCGCGACGGTCAGCGCCGCCCCCGCCGCCGCCTCGGGGCTGGGTGATCGGGGTCGGCTTGCACCGGGACTGCTGGCCGACGTGGTGCGGCTGCGCCGGATCGAGGGGCAGCCCTGTCTGCGCGGGGTCTGGAGCCACGGGCGCCGCGTGGCCTGAGACGCGGGCCATGCGTATTTGAAAAGAGAAGAAGGGCAGGGGCGCGCGGCCTCTGCCCTTCTTCTAGGTCCAAATATCCCGGGGGTGAGGCGCGCAGCGCCGAGGGGGCAGCGCCCCCTCACCGGCCCCCTCACCGGCCCCGTCGTCGGCGCGCAGGTCAGCCGTCGTAATCGACCTCTTCGACCAGCCGCAGCGCCGCACCGCGCTGCTCGGCGAGGGTCATGAGATTGGTGTCGTCGGCGGTGAAGCTGCCCCAGCCCTTGACCAGCTCGTCAGCCTCGGTGCCGGGCGCGATCGGATACTCGTAGTTGGCGTGGGCATAGATTTCCTGCGCCTCGGGCGAGGTCAGGTATTCCATCATCTTCAGCGCGTTCTCGCGGTTCGGCGCCGACTTGGTCATCGCCACGCCGGAGATGTTCACATGGGTGCCGCCGTTCTCGAAGACCGGGAAGAGCACGTTGACCGAGTCGGCCCATTCCACCTGCTCGGGATCGTTCAGCATCTGCCCCATGTAGTAGGTGTTGCCGAGGCTGATGTCGCATTCACCGGCCCAGATCGCCTTAACCTGTGCGCGGTCGTTTCCCTGCGGGCGGCGGGCGAGGTTGTCCTTCAGCCCCTGCAGCCATTCCTTGGCGTATTCCTCGCCGTGGTGGTGGATCATCGCCGCGACCAGCGCGACGTTGTAGTCATGGGTGCCCGAACGGGTGCAGATGCGGCCTTTCCACTTCGGATCGGCGAGATCCTCGTAGGTGGTGATCTCGGAAGGGTCCACGCGGTCCTTCGACGCGTAGACGATGCGCGCGCGCGTGGTCAGGCCGAACCATTGCCCGTCGGGGTCGCGGTATTGCGCGGGGACGTTCTCTTCGAGCACGGCGCTTTCGACCGGCTGGGTGACTCCGGCCTGCACCGCGGCGGCGAGGCGCGAGATGTCGACGGTGAAGATCAGGTCCGCGGGCGAACGGTCGCCCTCGGCGACGAGGCGTTCCTCGAGGCCCTTGTCGATATAGGCCACGTTCACGTCGATGCCGGTGGCCTCGGTGAAGGCGTCGGTCAGCGGCTGCAGCAGCTCGGGCTGACGGTAGGAGTAGAGATTCACCTCTTCGGCCAGCGCGGGTGCGGCAGTGGCGATCAGGGCGAGGGCGGTTCCGAGACGCAGCATCAAAGTCCTCCGGTCATGCAAGTCGGGATTGGCTATTCGCGAGGGGTCAATTACCCGAGCAAAATTATCAGATCAATGCCCTATCGGAAAGATCAGGAATTGCTCTCCGGCTGCGTCCCGTTGGCGCGTGCGGATTTCTGCGCTTTCTCGACGGCCTTGGCTTCGTCCCAGAGCGCGTCCATCTCTGCGAGATCACTGTCCTCGGGGCGCTTGCCGCGGGCCTCGAGCGCGGCCTCGATCGACTTGAAGCGGCGGGTGAACTTGGCATTGGCGCGGCGCAGCGCCTGCTCGGGGTCGATCTTCATGTGCCGGGCGAGGTTGGCCATGACGAAGAGCAGGTCGCCGAATTCCTCCTCGGCGTGGTCGGGATCGGTGGCCTCGCGCAGCTCTTGCGCCTCTTCGATGAGCTTGTCGATCACCTCGTCGGTCGAGGGCCAGTCGAAGCCGACACGCGCGGCGCGGTTCTGCAGCTTGACCGCGCGCAAGAGCGCCGGCAGCCCCATGGCAACCCCATCAAGAACGCCCTTTTCCGCCTTGGCCGCGCGCTCGGCGGCCTTGATCTTCTCCCAGTCGGCGACCTGCTGGTCAGGGGATTTTTCGTTGCTTTCGTCGCCGAACACATGCGGGTGGCGGGCGACCATCTTGTCGGACATGGTGTCGGCCACCTCGTCGAAGCTGAAAAGCCCGCGCTCCTCGGCCATCTGCGCATGGAAGACCGACTGGAACAGAAGGTCGCCCAGCTCGCCCTTCAGCTCGCCCCAGGCCTCGCGCTCGATGGCGTCGGCAACCTCGTAGGCCTCCTCGATGGTATAGGGGGCGATGGTGGAGAAATCCTGCTCGAGATCCCAGGGACAGCCGGTCTCGGGGTGACGCAGGCGGCGCATGATCTCGAGCAGGCGGGGCATGCCACCCTTGGGATCGTGGATCAGATCGTCATGCGGATCGAGGGTCATGGACATCTCCGGCAAATCGGTATTTGACCTTTTCCTGCTTCAAAGACCTTCAGGAGTCCACCCATGCCCATCGTGAACCGGATCGCGGATTACGCCGACGAGATGCGCACCTGGCGCCGCCATCTGCACCAGAACCCCGAGCTGAGCCTCGATTGCCACGAGACGGCGGCCTTCGTCGTGGCGCGGCTGCGCGAGTTCGGGATTACCGAGATTCACGAGGGCATTGCCCAATCCGGCGTCGTTGCGATCATCGAGGGGCAGGGCGAGGGCCCGGTGACAGCGCTGCGCGCCGACATGGACGCGCTGCCGATGGACGAGGAGACCGGCGCGGAGCACGCCAGCCTCGTGCCCGGAAAGATGCACGCCTGCGGCCATGACGGTCATACCACCATGCTGCTCGGCGCGGCGAAGTACCTGTCGGAAACCCGCAACTTCGCGGGCAAGGTGGCGCTGATCTTCCAGCCCGCCGAGGAGACCATCGGCGGCGGCCGGATCATGGTCGAGGAGGGTATCATGGACCGCTTCGGCATTTCCGAGGTCTATGCCATCCACACCGACCCCTCGCTGCCGCTCGGTACCATGGCGACCACCAAGGGGCCGATCATGGCGGCAGTGGACGACTTCGAGCTGGTGCTCACCGGCAAGGGCGGCCACGCGGCGCATCCCGACCTTTGCATCGACCCGGTGCCCTGCGCGCTGGCGATCGGGCAGGCGCTGCTGTCGGTGCCGTCGCGGAATGCGGACCCGCTGAAATCCCTGGTGGTCTCGCTCACCACCGTGCAGGGCGGCTCGGCCACCAACGTGATCCCCGAGACCGTGCGCCTCGCCGGCACAATCCGCAGCTTCGATCCGGATATCCGCGCCATGGCCGAGCGCCGGCTGCGCGAGATCGTGGGTGGTCAGGCCATGGCCTATGGTGTCGAAGCGGCGCTGGACTTCCAGCCGAACTACCCGCCGACCGTCAACCATGCCGCGCAGACCGACTTCGCGGTGAAGGTGGCCTCTGGCGTGGTGCCCGAGGTGCTGGACGAGATCGCGCCCTCGATGGGGGCCGAGGACTTTTCCTACATGCTCGAGGCGCGGCCGGGCTCCTTCCTCTATCTCGGGCAGGGGATCGGGCCGTCGGTGCACCATCCGAAGTTCGATTTCAACGACGAGGCCGCGCCGCTCGGCGCCTCCTATTTCGTGAAGCTGATCGAGACTCGGCAACCCTTGCGGGCGTAAGGCTTTTCGGTCTTCATTGCGGGCAAGCAACGACCCCGGCCATCCCGGCCGGGGAAAGACCCGAGGGAAGACCCCGAATGCCCGTCATCAATTCCATCGCCGCCGACGCCGAGACGCTGAAGGCTTGGCGCCGTCACCTGCACCAGCACCCCGAGTTGCAGTACGACTGCCACGAGACGGCGAAATTCGTGGTCGAGAAGCTGCAGGGTTTCGGCATCACCGAGATCCATCCCGGCATCGCCCAGTCCGGCGTCGTTGCGATCATCGAGGGGCGCGGCACGGGGCGCACAATCGGGCTGCGCGCCGACATGGACGCGCTGCCGATGGAGGATCTTTCGGGCACCGACTATGCCTCGAAGGTGCCGGGCGTGGCGCATACTTGCGGCCATGACGGCCACACCACCATGCTGCTCGCCGCCGCCAAGTACCTTGCCGAGACACGCAATTTCGCCGGTCGCGTGGCGCTGATCTTCCAGCCCGCCGAAGAGGGCGGGGCCGGGGCCAAGGCGATGATCGACGAGGGCATCATGGACCGCTTCGACGTCTCCGAGGTCTATGGCATGCACAACGCCCCGGGCGACGCGCAGGGGCATTTCCTCACCACCTCCGGCCCGCTGCAGGCCTCGGCCGACGAGTTCCGCATCGACATCACCGGCAAGGGCGGCCACGGCGCCTCGCCGCAGGAGTGCATCGACCCGATCCCGGCGGGGGCGGCCATCGTGCAGGCCATGCAGACGATTGTCAGCCGCAACGTAAATGCGCTCGACCGCCTCGTGGTCTCGGTGACCGAGTTCCACGCCGGTACCACCTTCAACATCATCCCCGGCACCGCCTACCTCACGGGCACCGTGCGCTGCTTCTCGAGCGAGACGCGGGATCTTGCCGAGCGGCGGATCCGCGAGATCGTCGAGGCGCAGGCACAGGTCTACGGCTGCACCGCCGAGCTGACCTACCATCGCGGCTATCCGGTGACCGTGAACCATCCCGATCAGGCGGCCTTTGCCGCGCAGGTGGCGCGTGAGATCGTCGGCGCAGACAAGGTGGTCGATGATTGCGATCCGATCATGCCCGCCGAGGATTTCTCTTACATGCTCGAGGCCCGGCCCGGCGCCTACCTCTTCCTCGGGCAGGGCGACACCTTCGGCTGCCATCATCCCAAGTACGACTTCAACGACGAGATCGCGCCGATCGGCGCCAGCTTCTTCGCGCGGCTGATCGAGACCGCGCTGCCTTTGCAGGAGTGATCCCATGGCCCTCGAAGACGCAAAATCGCAGATCGACCACGCCTTCACCCGGCAGGAGCTGAAGGGACCGAGTTTCGAAAATGTCTTCGGGGGCGCGGCCTCCTTCCTGCGGCGGCGCTACACCAAGGATCTCGCGGGCGCCGATATCGCGGTGACCGGGGTGCCCTTCGACCAGGCGGTGACCAACCGCACCGGCACCCGCTTCGGCCCGCGGGCGATCCGCGAGGCCTCGCTGCTACAGCCCTGCGACGCGCCCTATGGCTGGGGCTACGACGTGCTGTCGGAGTTCGCCATCGCCGACTATGGCGATCTCGCCTTCGACTATGCCAACGTAGCCGCTTTCCCGGAAACGCTCGAGGCGCATATCGCGGGCATTCTCGCCACAGAGACGGGGGTGGTGACGCTGGGCGGCGATCACTCGATCACCCTGCCCATCCTCAAGGCCCATGCCGCCAAGTATGGCCCCATGTCGGTGATCCAGTTCGACGCCCATACCGACACCTGGGCGGACGATGATTTCAGCCGGATCGACCACGGCACCTTCATGTACAAGGCGGTGAAGCTCGGGCTGGTGGACCCCGCCCGCTCGGTGCAGATCGGCATCCGGACGGACAATCCCGACACGCTCGGCTTCAACGTCATCGACGCGCGCGAGCTGCACCGGACCGGCCCCGAGGCCGTCGCGGCCAAGGCGCGCGAGATCGTGCGCGGCCACCCGGTCTACCTGAGCTTCGACATCGACGCGCTCGACCCGGCCTTCGCGCCGGGCACCGGCACGCCTGTCTGGGGCGGGCTGTCGAGCCATCAGGCCGCGGTCTGCCTGCGCGAACTGGCGGGGATCAACCTTGTCGGGGGCGATATCGTCGAGGTCTCGCCGCCCTTCGACACCTCCGGCGCGACCGCCATCGCGGGCGCGCATGTGGCGACGGAACTGCTCTGCCTCTGGGGCTGGACGCGGCGCTAGGCCGGCCGGGCGCATTGGCACAATCCCGCGAGCCGGGCGTGAGGCGCTTTGAAAAGGCGCTGGACTTGTGAAATCAGGAACCATCCGCCGCGCCGGGGCCGCGGGTGGAAAGAGACGAAAGGAACGCGTGGTGCGGATGATATTCTGGGTTCTGCTTCTGTTGGTGGTCGCCGGGCTTGCCTGGATACGGCTTGCGCCGTCGGATCCCGCCGTCTGGAACGTTGACCCGCAGGTGAGCGCCGACCAGGATCTCGCCAGTGGCGTGCGTCGGCGCATCCCGGGCGGCGAAGAGACCTTCGAGGCGCTGCACCGGATCATCCTCGAGAGCCCGCGCACCGAGGTGCTGGCGGGCAGCCCGGGCGAGGGGCGGGTGACCTATATCTCGCGCTCGAAATGGATGGGCTTTCCCGATTACACCACCGTGCAGAAGGGCGAGGGGCAACTCGGGCTCTACGCCCGCCAGCGCTTCGGACAGTCCGACATGGGGGTGAACAAGGCCCGGGTCGACGCCTGGCTGGCGGATCTGGAAGCGCGGGAGAACTGAAGGGCAAGCTCCTTGGAAGGAGCTTGCAAATCTCTTCGCAGAGACTTGGATCACTCCGCCGCGTAGCGCGGGGCGTTCTCCTCGAAGGCTGCGAGCTGTTCCGCCAGCGCCTCGGCAAAGGCGGGGCGGGCTGTGCAGCGCGCGAGAAATTCGTCCAGCTTCGGGAATTGCGCGACGATCTGCGTCTCCCGCAGCCCGCGCAGCACCGTCGCCATCAGCAGGTCGGCCACGGTGAACTGTTCGGCCGCAAGCCATTGCCGCCCCTCCATCACCGCCTGAAGCTGTCCCAATCGGCGCTCGATCGCCTTGCGGATCTCGCGCTCCATGGTCTCGGCGGCCTCTTTGTCCACGGCGAGCCGGGTCATCTGCTGGTACATGGTGATCGGCGGCTCGATGGTGTTCAGCGCGGCAAAGACCCAGCTCAGCGTGCGGTCGCGGCCGGCCTTGTCGGCCGGCAGTAGCGCGCTGCCACCGGCTTCTGCGATCCGCCAGAGGATCGCGCCGCTTTCGAACATCGGTGTGTCCGCAACGGTCAGCACCGGCACCTGGCCGAAGGGCTGGCGGGCGAGATGCGCAGGCTCGCCCTGCGTGCCCATGGCGAGCAGTTCCACCTCGTAGGGCAGGGCGGCCTCCTTCAGCGCCCAGCGGACCCGGAGGTCGCGCACCAGCCCCTGTGCAAAGGGCGGAACCCAGTCGAAAGCGGTGACGGTGAGCGGGGTGTCGGACAATGTCTCGGCCATGGAAGCGGACCTTTCGGAATGTCTGAGAGGGAAAGGAAAGGTTGATATGAACTGTTAGGTTGATATCAACATATGGCCCGTCCGTCAAACCTTCGCGTCGGGCGGGGTGGGCACCGGCGGCTGCCCGCTCTTGACCGCCGCGCGGCAATCGGGAAAGGAGGTCGGCATGATCCCCGCAGACCGCCTTCACCAGATCCGTGACCGTTTCGAATATGTCCAGGCCTGCATGGCCGAGGGCCGCGGCGACATTGCCGCGCTCGGACGGGAATATTCAGAGCTCAAGCCGGTGGTCGACCAGATCACCGAGTGGGAAAGCCTGCAGTCCGACCTCGCCGAGGCCGAGGAGATGCTCGCCGATCCCGAGATGAAGGCGCTGGCCGAGGAGGAGCTGCCGCAGCTCCGCGCGCGCCTCCCCGAGGCCGAACGCGCGCTGCAACTGGCGCTGCTGCCGCGCGACGCCGCCGACGCCCGGCCCGCGATCCTCGAGATCCGCCCCGGCACCGGCGGCGACGAGGCGGCGCTCTTCGCCGGTGACCTCGCCCGCATGTACCAGCGCTACGCCGAGACCCGCGGCTGGCGCTGGGAGGTGATCGAAGAGCAGATGTCCGAGCTTGGCGGCATCAAGGAACTGGTGGTGCGGATCGAGGGCGAGAACGTCTTTGCCCGGCTCAAGTTCGAAAGCGGCGTGCACCGCGTGCAGCGCGTGCCCGAGACCGAGAGCGGCGGGCGCATCCATACTTCGGCGGCGACGGTGGCGGTGCTGCCCGAGGCCGAGGCGGTGGATATCGAGATCAACGCGAGTGACATCCGCATCGACACGATGCGCAGCTCGGGCGCGGGCGGCCAGCACGTCAACACCACCGATTCCGCCGTGCGCATCACCCACATTCCGACCGGGCTGGTGGTCACCTCGTCCGAGAAATCCCAGCACCGCAATCGAGAGATCGCGATGAACGTGCTGCGCGCCCGGCTCTTCGACATGGAGCGGCAGAAGGCGGCAGACAGCCGCGCCTCGGACCGCAAGGCGCAGGTGGGCTCGGGCGATCGCTCGGAGCGCATCCGTACCTACAATTTCCCGCAGGGCCGGATGACGGATCACCGCATCGGGCTGACGCTCTACCGGCTTGAGTCCATCCTCGGCGGCGATCTCGACGAGATTATCGACGCGCTGACCGCCGACGCGCAGGCGGCGCTTCTGGCGGAACTTGCATGACCACGGGCTCTGCACTCCTTGCCCGCGCCACGGCGCGCCTCGTCGAGGCCGGGGTGGCCGACCCGGGCCGCGACGCCCGGCGGCTGCTGGCGCATGTGCTGAAAGTGCCGCCGGGGCGGCTGACCCTCTTCCTGCCCGAACCTGTGGCGCCCGAGCACGCGGTGATCTTCGACGCGCTCATCGACCGCCGCGCGGCGCGGGTGCCGGTCTCGCATCTGATCGGCCGGCGGCAGTTCTACGGACGCGAGTTCCTCGTCACGCCTGAGGTGCTCGACCCGCGCCCCGAGACGGAAATCCTGATCGAGGCGGCACTCTCGGGCGCCTTCACCCGGGTGCTCGACCTCGGCACCGGCTCGGGCTGTATCCTGCTGACCCTGCTGGCCGAGCGCGAGGGGGCCAATGGAATCGGAACCGATCTCAGTGAAAAGGCGCTCGAGGTGGCCTTCTGGAACCGCAATGCGCTGCACCTCGAGCCGCGCGCCGCGCTGGCGCAGGGCGACTGGTGGGGCGCGCTGGGGCAGGCGCCCGAGCGCTTCGACCTGATCGTCTCGAATCCGCCCTATATCGCGCTGTCGGAGATGGCCTCTCTGTCGCCCGAAGTGCGCGAGCACGAGCCGCGCATGGCGCTGACCGACGAAGGCGACGGGCTCGCCGCCTATCGCGCCATTGCCGCCGGCGCGGCGCGGCACCTGCTTCCGGGCGGGCGGCTGCTGGTCGAGATCGGCCCGGCGCAGGGCGCGGATGTGGCGGCGCTTTTCACCGCGGCGGGGCTGCATGACGTTGCGGTGATCACCGACCTCGATGGCCGTGACAGGGTGGTCAGCGGGCGTCTGGAAGCGCTTTGAGCCGCGCATTCGACCCGCTCGCAGGGAAATCGACAGATTTCGGACGATTTTTCTCTTGTCACGCGTGGCCACAAGTGATTAGCAGGAGGGGTCGGAGCGGTGGATGCCTCACAGCGGTCCCGCTCGACGTTAACCCGACATTGGAGTGATCACGGTCAAGACCGCGCCGACAAGGTGCAGCGCCGAGATCACAGGGACAGTCAGACACAAGGCTGATAGCAGACAAGATGCGATCCTCGAAATCCCGCTCGCGGTCGAAGAACAACCGCAACCGCAATACTCTTGGGAACGTCGTCAACCGCGTGTTCGACAGTTCGGGCCCGGAGGGCAAGGTGCGCGGTACGCCGCAGCAGATCATCGACAAGTACAACCAGCTTGCCCGCGATGCGGCTCTGGCCAACGACCGCGTGGCCGCCGAGAACTTCCAGCAGCATGCCGAACACTATATGCGCCTGCTTTCCGAAGCGCAGAAAGAGGCCGACCAGCGCCGCGAGCAGCAGGAGCGCGAGAACCGCGAGCGCCAGGCGCAGCGCGACCGTGACCGCTCGGATCGCGACCAGAGCCGCGGCGACACGCGCGGCGAGGGTGGCCATCAGGGCGGCAGCCAGCAGCCCGACACGAGCTACGAGCCCCAGCCGCAGCCCCGTCAGCCCGAGCCCGAACAGGCCAGCGTGCCGGGTCTGGGCGATCAGCCCGACGTGATGGGCGGCGGCAGCGACGACGAGGACGACAGCGGCCTTGTCGAGACGCCGGAAAGCCGCGCCGAGAGCAAGCCCAAGCCGCGCGCGCGCCGCAGCAAGAAGCCCGAGGGCGGCGAGGCTCCGGCCGAAGCCGCGGCAGAGGCCGGCGCCGAGGCGCAGCCCGCCGAGAAGCCCAAGCGTCCGCGCAAGCCGCGCAAGAAGCCCGAGCAAACCGCCACCGACGGTGGCTCGGCGCCCGACGCGGCCGAGTGATCCGGGGCAGATGACCTCGTTGAAAGAATGTGCAAAGGCCCCGCCGCAAGGACGGGGCCTTTTGCCTGCGCGGGGACCGGGCAGGGGGCGCGGATGAGGCTGCATGTGGCGCTGCTGCGCGGCTTGAATGTGGGCGGGGCGAACGCGCTGCCGATGGCCGAGCTGCGCAGGCTCTGCGAGGGGCTCGGCTGGCAGGGCGTGCAGAGCCACCTCGCCTCGGGGAACCTGATCTTCGAGGCGGAGAAGGAGCGCGGCACCTTGGCGGGGGCGCTGAGCGGGGCGCTGGCCGAGCGCGGCCTCGACGTGCCGGTGCTGGTGCTGCCGCCGGGTGAGATCCGCCGCGCCGTGACCGCCTGTCCCTTCGCGCCCGCAGAGCCGAGGCTGGTCCACGCGGGGTTCCTCTTCGGCCCGGAAAGCCTCGACCGCCCGCTCTTCGAGCGCTTCGCCGCGCCCGGTGACGAGGTCGCTGCAGCGCAGGGCCTCCTCTGGCTGCACACGCCCGGCGGTTTCGGGCGCTCGAAACTCGCGCCGCGGCTCGAGGCCATTGCCGGGGCGCCGCTCACTGCGCGGAACCTGTCGTCGCTCGGCAAGCTCGTGCAGATGCTGGACGCAAGGGAAGAGACGCGCTAGAAGCCTTGCATGACCCTGCGCATCACCACCCTGATTTGCTGCATTACCCGCTGATTTCTTCGGCGGGCCGGTCTTCTATTCCAATCGAGAGACGAAGTTGCTAATCCCGCCGCGACCGCCGCGAAGGAGCGCGACATGACCATCTCGCTGACCAATACGAAGACCCGCCGCAAAGAGGTTTTCACGCCGATCGATCCCGAGAACGTCCGGATGTATGTCTGCGGGCCTACGGTCTACGACCGCGCCCACCTCGGCAACGCCCGCCCGGCCATCGTGTTCGACGTTTTGGCACGGCTGCTGCGCCACGAATTCGGCGCGGGTCACGTGATCTATGTGCGCAACTTCACCGACGTCGACGACAAGATCAACGCCACCGCGCAGGCGCGCAAGGCGGCGGGCGATCCGCGCAGCCTCGAGGAATTGATCGCCGAGCGCACCGAGGAGACGATCGGCTGGTACCTGCAGGATATGGGCGCGGTCGGCGTGGCCGAGCCCGACCACATGCCGCGCGCGACGCAGTTCATCCCGCAAATGATCGCGATGATCGAGGGGCTGATCGCGGACGGCCATGCCTACGAGGCCGAGGGGCACGTGCTCTTCGCGGTCGAGAGCTACAAGAATTACGGCGCGCTCTCGGGCCGTTCGGTCGACGACATGATCGCCGGCGCGCGGGTCGAGGTGGCACCCTACAAGCGCAACCCGATGGATTTCGTGCTGTGGAAGCCCTCTGCGGATGACCTGCCGGGTTGGGACTCGCCTTGGGGCAGGGGCCGTCCGGGCTGGCACATCGAGTGCTCGGCCATGTCCTACGATCTCTTGGGCGAGAGCTTCGATATCCACGGCGGCGGCAACGACCTGATGTTCCCGCACCACGAGAACGAGATCGCCCAGAGCTGCTGCGCCCACCCGCATGGGGAGTTTGCCAAGGTCTGGCTGCACAACGAGATGCTGCAGGTCGAGGGCAAGAAGATGTCCAAATCCTTGGGCAACTTCTTCACCGTGCGCGACCTGCTGGACGGCCACGACGGCTTGCCGGGCGTGCCGGGCGAGGTGATCCGCTTCGTGATGCTCTCGACGCATTACCGCAAGCCGATGGACTGGACCGCAGAGAAGGCGGCGCAGGCCGAGGCGACGCTGCGCAAGTGGAGGGAAATCACCGAAGGCGTAGAGCCGGGACGTGTTCCGGCAACGGTTTTAGAATGCCTATCTGACGACCTCAACACATCCGGCGCGATTGCAGAACTCCACCGAATGTATAACGCGATTAGGAATGCACAAGCGACCACTCCAGGCGCGAAGAATGTTCTCAACGTTCCTGATGACATCATTGAGGAGATAGATAGCAAAGGCGGGGTGCACGACCTCTCTGCGTTTGTGAGGGGCGGGAAGAGCAACTTGCTCGCGTCGGCGCAGTTGCTGGGACTGCTCACGCCGGAGCTGGGCGATTGGGTCAGCGCCGGGCCGGACCTTTCCGGCCTCGCCGATCATCTCGCCGGTGTCCGCGCCGCGGCCATGGAGACCAAGGATTTCTCCGAGGTCGACCGGCTCAAGACCGCGCTGATCGAGGCCGGGGTCGAGGTGCGCATGTCGAAGGCGGGGGTCGAGCTTCTGCCCGGTGCAGGCTTCGATGCGGCCAAGCTGGAGGGTCTGCTGTGAGCAAGAAGCGTCTCTACATCTACGACACCACGCTCCGCGACGGGCAACAGACTCAGGGCGTGCAGTTCTCCACCGCCGAGAAGCACCGCATCGTCGCGGCGCTGGACGCTTTGGGGGTCGATTACATCGAGGGTGGCTGGCCCGGTGCCAACCCCACCGACAGCGCCTTCTTCGACGAAGTCGGTCAGACCCGTGCCACTGTCACCGCCTTCGGCATGACCAAGCGGGCCGGGCGCTCGGCGGCGAATGACGACGTGCTGGCGGCGGTGCTGAACGCCGGCACGCCCTCGGTCTGCCTTGTCGGCAAGACCCACGAGTTCCACGTCACCACCGCGCTCGGCATCACGCTCGAGGAGAACCTCGAGGCCATTTCCTCGTCGATCGCCCATTGCGTCTCGCAGCAGCGCGAGACGCTGTTCGACGCGGAGCACTTCTTCGACGGCTACAAGTCCAACCCCGGCTACGCGCTCGGCTGCGTGAAGGCCGCGCTGGACAATGGCGCGCGCTGGGTGGTGCTTTGCGACACCAACGGCGGCACGCTGCCCGAGGAAGTTGGGCGCATCGTCCGCGAGGTGATCGCGGCAGGCGTTCCGGGCGACAAGCTCGGCATCCACACCCATAACGACACCGAGAACGCCGTGGCCTGCACGCTGGCGGCGATCGACGCGGGGGTGCGGCAACTGCAGGGTACATTGAACGGCCTCGGCGAGCGCTGCGGCAATGCCAATCTCACCACGCTGATCCCGACGCTGCTGCTGAAGGAGCCCTATGCGAGCGCCTACGAGACCGGGGTGAGCCCCGAGGCGGTCGAGGGCATCACGCAGGTGAGCCGGATGCTCGACGAGATCCTCAACCGCGTGCCGATGCGGCAGGCGCCCTACGTGGGCAGTTCGGCCTTTGCCCACAAGGCGGGGCTGCACGCGAGCGCGATCCTCAAGGACCCCACCACCTATGAGCACATCGATCCGGGCGTCGTCGGCAACCGCCGGGTAATCCCGATGTCGAACCAGGCCGGGCAGTCGAACCTGCGCCGCCGTCTCACCGAGGCGGGGCTGGAGGTCGAGACGGGCGATCCGGCGCTGGGGCGCATCCTCGAGCGGATCAAGGCCAAGGAGGCCGAGGGCTATACCTATGACACCGCGCAGGCGAGCTTCGAGTTGCTGGCGCGCGACGAACTTGGCTGCCTGCCGGAGTTCTTCGAGGTCAAGCGCTACCGGGTGACCATCGAGCGGCGCAAGAACAAATACGACCAGATGGTCTCGCTGTCGGAAGCTGTGGTGGTGGTCAAGATCGGCGGCGAGAAGAAGCTCTCGGTGTCGGACAGCCTTGACACCGAC
Source organism: Alloyangia mangrovi (assembly GCF_002300555.2). Classification (GTDB taxonomy): domain Bacteria; phylum Pseudomonadota; class Alphaproteobacteria; order Rhodobacterales; family Rhodobacteraceae; genus Salipiger; species Salipiger mangrovi. The sequence continues at coordinate 15,060 of NZ_NTHN02000066.1, forward strand.
GGGCACGACCGCGGCCCGGTCAACGCGCTGTCGAAGGCGCTGGCCAAGGACCTCGGACCCTACCAGTCGGTGATCGACGACATGCGGCTGGTCGACTTCAAGGTGCGCATCACCCAGGGCGGCACCGAGGCCGTGACCCGCGTGATCATCGACAGCGAGGACGGCTCGGGGCGGCGCTGGCAGACCGTCGGCGTCAGCGCGAACATAGTCGATGCGTCCTTCGAGGCGCTGCTGGATGCGGTGCGCTGGAAGCTGATCCGCGACTGCGGGGTGGCGCGTGCAGCTCAGTGACGACCTGATCGCCTGTGCCGGGCTGATCGAACGGGGGGATCCCGACCGTTTCACCGCCGCCATGGCGGCGCCGCCCGAGGCGCGGCGCGTGCTATTCCCGCTCTATGCCTTCAACCTCGAGGTCGCCCGCGCCCCCTGGGTGACGCAGGAGACGATGATCGCCGAGATGCGCCTGCAGTGGTGGCGCGACGCGCTGGAAGAGATCGCCAAGGGCGGCGAGGTGCGGCGGCACGAGGTGGTGACGCCGCTGTCGCAGGTGCTCGACCGGGACACGGCGGCGCGGCTCGACCCGCTGGTCGGCGCGCGGCGCTGGGACATCTACCGCGATCCCTTCGAGGACGCGGCGCATCTGACGCGCTACTTCGAGGAGACCTCGGGCCTGCTGCTGCTTGCGGCGGGACGGGCGCTGGGGGGGGATCGACGAAGGGGTCGCGCTGGACGCGGGCTATGCCTTCGGCCTCGCCGCCTTCCTGCGCGCGGTGCCGGAGCTGGAGAGCAAGGGCCGGGTGCCGCTGCTCGACGGGCGGCCCGAGGGTGTGGCGGCGCTGGCGCGCGGAGGTCTTGAACGGCTGAAGCGGGCGCGCAAGGGCTTTGGCGGGGTGCCAAAGGCGTCGCGCCCGGCGCTGCTTGCCGGGTGGCAGGCGGGGCCGGTGCTGGCGCTGGCGGCGAAGGCGCCGCAGCGGGTGGCCGAGGGCACGCTTGAGCTGTCCGAGTTCTCGAAGCGGGCGCGGTTGGTGAAGGCGGGGTTCACCGGGCGGGTGTAGGGCACCTCTCTTCGAAGGAAGGTGCTACTTCCTTGAAGCAAGTAGCCTCACTCCGCGGGTTGCTCGTCGGGGCGCAGCACCAGCCAAATCAGCGCGCCGCCGGCAAGCACCAGGAAGGGCGCCATCGCCATGACCACGGCGCTCCAGCCCTGCTGCGGTGTGCCGCCCGAGCAGTTCATCAGCCCGCCCGAGGCCAGCGAGGCGAAGGTCACCCCGCCGAACACCAGCAGATCGTTCAGCCCCTGCATGCGGCCGCGCTCCTCGGAGGTGTGTGCACCGGCGAGCATGGTGGTCGCGCCGATGAAGCCGAAGTTCCAGCCGATGCCAAGCAGGACCAGCGCAAGGAAGAAATTCTCCAGTTCGACCCCGGACATCGCCACGCCCCCGGCGCCGGCAAGAATGAAGAGCCCGAGGCCCATGACCTTCTCGACGCCGAAGCGGTTGATGATCTGGCCGGTGAAGAACGACGGCGCGAACATCGCCAGAACGTGGGCGCTGACCACGTTGGCGGCATCCGAGGTCTCGTAGCCGCAGCCGACCACCGCCAGCGGCGTCGAGGTCATCACCAGGTTCATCAGCGCGTAGCTCACCATGCCGCAGATCACCGCCACGGCAATGCGCGGGGTGGTGAGCAGCTGCCATCGGGTGCGGCCGTAGTCGCTGCCGGGGGCCGGGGCCGGGGGCCGGGGGATGTCGAGGAAGAGGAAGAGCAGCGAGCCGAGCAGGTTCACCGCGATCACCGTGGCATAGGTGCCGAAGAAGGGGATCACGTAGGCGTTGGCGGTCAGCTTCACCAGTTGCGGGCCGATGAGGGCCGAGACCAGACCGCCCGCCATCACGTAGGAGATCGCCTTGGGCCGGAACTCGGGGCTGGCGGTGTCGGCGGCGGCGAAGCGGTAGAAGCCCTGCGCCGACATGTAGAGCCCGGTGAGCAGGCTGCCGAGCAGGAAGATCGGGAAGGACTGCAGGTAGAGCCCCGTTGCGCCCACGATGCCCCCCCAGCGTGCCACCGAAGGTTCCGAGGAAGAACCCGGCGCGGCGACCGAAACGCTGCATGAAGGCCGAGACCGGCGTTGCCGAGAGCATCGAGCCCAGCACGATCAGCGAGATCGGCAGCGTCGCAAAGCAGGGGTTCGGCGCGAGCGACTGCCCGGCGAGCCCGCCGATGGTGAAGATCATCGGCATCTGCGCGCCGAGGAAGGCCTGCGCGAGAACCAGAACGGTGACGTTGCGCCGGGCGCGGTAAGCGGTGGATGCCTGCATGCTGCTATCGGTAGGGCGGCGTGCGGGTAAGCACAAGGCCCCGCAGACGCGACTTGGCGTGGCTCCGCGCCATGGTGGCCAGCGCGCCGCGACTGCGCTAGGAGAGGGGAGCATGAAAGGCGAGGCGCAGATGGCACAGAGCGAGACGGTAGCGGTCGGACGGATCATCCATTCGGATGCCTGCGTGACCGAGGGCTGCGACTGGCTGGCGGCGGCCGAGCCGCGCTTTGCCCATGCACTGGAGCTGACCGGCCCGCTGCCGCTGCGGCGGCGCGAGGATGGCTTCGGGCAGCTCCTCTCGGCCATCGTCAGCCAGCAGGTCAGCGTCGCCTCGGCGCGGGCGATCTGGGCGCGGCTCGAGGCGGCGGGGATGACTGCGCCCGAGGCGATCCTGGGGACCGATGTCGAGGGGCTGCGCGCGCTGGGGCTGTCGCGACAGAAGGCGACCTATGCGCAGGCGCTGGCGGCCGAGGGCATCGACTTTGATGCGCTGCGTGAGGCGCCGACGCCGGTGGTGGTCGAGACGCTGACAGCGGTGAAGGGCATTGGCGTCTGGACCGCCGAGATCTACGCCATGTTCTCGCTCGGCCATGCGGATGTCTTCGCGCCGGGGGATCTGGCGTTGCAGGAGGCGGCGCGGCTGCTTTTCGAGCTCGACGAACGGCCCAAGGAACGCGCCCTGCGGCAGATGGCCGAGGCGTGGTCGCCGTGGCGGGCTGTTGCGGCGCGCGCGCTCTGGGCCTACTACCATGTGCGCAAGCAAAGAGAAGGTATTGCATGACCCGCGTTCTCCAGGCCGGCCGCAAGGGCCCCCCATCGGGCGAGACCCGTTCCTGCGTCGTCTTCCTGCACGGCTATGGCGCCAATGGTGCCGACCTCTTGGGCCTCGCCGATCCGCTGGCCGAGCACCTGCCCGACACGATGTTCGTGGCCCCCGACGCGCCCGAGGACTGCGCCGGCTCGCCCATGGGCTTCCAGTGGTTCCCGATCCCCTGGATCGACGGCTCCTCGGAAGAGGAATCCATGCAGGGCATGGCGCGGGCGGTCGAGGATCTGAACGCTTTCCTCGACGCGCTGATGGTCGACGAGGATCTGCTGCCCGAGCAGGTGGCGCTCTTCGGCTTCTCGCAGGGCTCGATGATGTCGCTGCATGTGGCGCCCCGGCGCGAGGATGAGGTCGCGGGCGTCGTGGCCTTTTCGGGACGGCTGATCTCGCCCGAGCTGCTGGCGGACGAGGTGGTGAGCCGCCCGCCGGTGCTGCTGGTGCATGGCGATCAGGACGAGGTGGTGCCGCCCGAGTCGCTCCCCGCCGCAGCCGAGGCGCTGCAAGGCGCGGGTTGGAAAGAGGTCTATGCCCACGTGATGAAGGGCACCGGACACGGCATCGACCCCGAGGGGCTCGGCGTGGCGCTGGCCTTCCTGCGCGACAAGTGTGGGTTCTAGTGCGCAAGCGGGCGTGCCCGCTTGACGCGCCGCGTGTGTAGCGGGTCCGTGGACGCGCTTGCCTGGGGCTTCCAGCCCTAGGCGGGCCGGGAGGTCGGACCGCTACGCCCAGAGCTTCGGTTCGGCCAGTTCCACCGAATTCCCCGCCGGATCGCGGACGTAGATCGAGCGCGCGCCGTTCGGCCAGGTGAAGTCGGCCTCGATCGCCACGCCGGCCTCCTGCAGGCGTTTCCGCCAGCGCTCCAGCGCCTCGCCCTGCATGGCGAGGCAGACGTGCCCGGGGCCGCGCGCGCCATGGCTCGGCACCGGCAGGGCCGGGTTGCGCGCCGGCCTCTCGGTCTCCTCGGGATTGAAGATCAGCAGCACGCCGGTGCCGACCCGGTAGAAGACGTGGCGGCTGTCGACGCGGGAAATCTTCTCCAGACCCATGACCCCTCCGTAGAAGGCCTCGGCAGCATCGAGATCCGGGCAGTAGAGGGCGGCTTCGAGCAGGAAGGCGGGCGGGGCGACGTCGGTCAGGGGCAAATCACTCATGTCAGAAGACTAGCCGATGGCGCGGCGTGGTGTCATGCTCATGTCATGAGCATGACCTATCCACAGGGGCATCAGGGCATATAGCGAGGCTTGCCAGAGCTTTTCCGCGATATATAGTGGTCTTGTAGCTGGGGCGGGTGGTCCCGCTCTGGTGCCCTTACGAGCAGACAGAGCGAGGGACGACTCACTCATGGACGGCGACTTCAGGACACATTTCGTACGAGAGCCCTCGGCGCTCCGCCAACATCCGGCGCTGGTGCTGAACGCGGACTATCGCCCGCTCTCCTACTACCCGCTGTCGCTCTGGCCCTGGCAGGAAGCGGTGAAGGCGGCCTTCCTCGACAGGGTGGATATCATCGCCGAATACGACGAAGAGGTCCGAAGCCCCTCGATGGTGCTGAAAATCCCGAGCGTCGTCGTCCTGAAAGACTACGTAAAACCGAGAAAGCGCGTGGCCTTCACGCGCTTTAATCTTTTTCTGAGGGACGAATTCCGCTGCCAGTACTGCGGCAGCAAGGGGGATCTCACGTTCGACCACGTGGTGCCCCGCGCCTCGGGCGGGATCACCAGCTGGGAGAACGTGGTGGCGGCCTGCTCGCCGTGCAACCTGCGCAAGGGCTCGAAGAGCCTGCGCCGGGCCGGCATGTCGCTCTACCGCGCGCCGCGCCAGCCCACCGCCGGGGAGCTGCTCAACGTCGGCCGCAAGTTCCCGCCCAACCACCTCCACGACAGCTGGCTGGATTTCCTCTACTGGGACGCGGTTCTCGAGGCCTGATGCGGCCCCACACGCGGACCGCCGAAAACGAAAACGCCGGGCAGGGGCCCGGCGTTCGCTATTCTGGGGCAGGCCGAGAGGCTCAGCCGGCGGTCGGCTCTGCCGCGGGGGGCGCTGCAACCTTGCCCTTGCCGGTCGAGAGCGGGTCGTCGGCGCGCTGCACCGACCCCTCGAAATGGGCGCCGGACTCGATGGCGATGGTCTTGTGGATGATGTCGCCCTCGACGCGGGCGGTGGCGGTCAGCCGGACCTTGAGGCCGCGCACGCGGCCGACGATGCGGCCATTGATCACCACGTCATCGGCGACGATCTCGCCCTTGATCGTGGCGCTCTCGCCGACGGTCAGCAGGTGGGCGCGGATGTCGCCCTCGATGGTGCCTTCGACCTGGATGTCGCCGGTGGTCTTGATGTTGCCAGTGATGTGCAGATCGCTCGACAGGACCGAAGCCGGCGGCTTGGCTTTCGGTGCGGTCGGTTTGAACTCGGTCGACCGGGGCGCATCGGAGACAGCGGGTTTCGCCGCGGTATCCTCGGCCTTGGGCCCGGGTTCATTGATCTTGCTCTTAGAAAACATCGTTAGCAGCCTTGATGTAGATCATGGGATTGACGGGCTCCCCACCAACGCGGACCTCGTAGTGCAGGTGCGTGCCGGTTGACCGTCCTGTATTTCCCATAGCACCAACCTGCTGTCCGCGCGAGACCCTTTGGCCGACCTTCACGTTGATTTTGGACATGTGGGCGTAGCGCGTCTCGATCCCGAATTCGTGCTGCACCTTCACCAGGCGACCGTAGCCGGACATCCAGCCCGCGTGGGTGACCACGCCGTCGGCGGTGGCGTAGATCGGCGTGCCATGCGGCGCGGCGAAATCGGTACCCGCGTGCAGGCGGCCCCAGCGGCGGCCGAAGCCCGAGGTGAAGCGGAAGGGGTCCTTCAGCGGCACCGAGAAGGGGGCCTTCTCGGCGGCGATGCGGTAGAGGTTCAGCTTGTCCATCTCGCCGAGAATGCGGTTGGCGCGCTCTGCGTCGAGCGAGGGCTCCTGGCCCCGGGTGCTGAAGGTCAGCGGGGTGAGCGGGCCGCCCTGGCCGGAATAGCCCTTGCGCACCTGCTTGATCAGACTGTCGGGGTTCATGCCGGCGGCCTTGAACATCTTGTCCAGCGGCTCGACCGAGATGGTCATCGCGTCCTCGAGCTGGCGGAAGATGATGTCGTTCTGCTCTTCGCGGAGGCGCAACTCGGTGGCGATCTCGTCGGCGCGGACCAGCGCGTCCTGCGCGTCGGCCACCACCTGATCGCGCTCGGCGGCGGTGCGCGCGAGCATGTCGGTCAGCAGATCGAGCGTGCCGTCGCTTTCGCCACTGGCGGCGGCAAGAGCGGTGCCGCCGGTGCTCAGCCGCTCTTCGAGCGCGGCCACGCGGTCGCTGGCCTCTTCGCGCTGCTTCATCGTGGTGCCGAGGGTGGACTGGATGACGTCGATGCCGGTCTCGAGTTCGCGGCGGCGGGTTTCGCTGTCGAGAAGCTGGGACTGCATCTCGGAAACCTGGGCGAGGGCGGTGTTGAACCGCTCCTGGGCGGCCTTGGCTTCGGCGGCGCGGATGTCGCGCTCGCGGGAAAGCTCGTTGAGGCGCTGCTGGTAGGTGGTCTGATCGCGGCGGGACTGCTCGCGGAAGTTGCCGGCGCTGATACTGTCCATCAGCAGGATCGAGGTGGCGACGATGGTCCAGCCCACGGTGAGGGCGATGCCGAGCGTCGCGATGGCCTGAGTGCCCGATCGGAGGCGGATGAACCGCGTGTCGGTGTCCGATCTGAGAAAGAGCCGGCGTTCCGGAAAATAGCGCTCAAGAAGCGCGTGCCATTTTATCGCGAGCCGCGTGCGCACGTGTCTGTCCCTCGTTCCGTCCCAATTCCGGCCCGGGTCCCCTATCTCCCAAACCTGCAAAGGGACTAACAGACCCCCCCCGAAATCGCAACAATTTTGGGCTTGCGATTCGTTACGGAAGGCGGAAGCGCGCGCAAGCGGCGAAAACTCGCCGATCTCAGGTACTTCTTTAGGATAGGGAATGCCCGGATTCGCGCCACTTCGTGCCGCGCAGGGTGACGTTGCGACAGGTGGGCCGCCCCAAGGCGACCCTGTGCGCGTGTGCCGGGCGGGGTGCAACTTCCTTCGAGGGACGCTGCATCTGCCTTCGCTGGGAGTTGGCCTCGCTCAGAGGTCCCTGGCAGCGTCGAGCACCTCGTCGGCGTGGCCGGGCACCTTCACCTTGCGCCATTCGCGCGCGATGCGGCCCTCGCCGTCGATCAGGAAAGTGCTGCGCTCGATCCCCATGAAGGTCTTGCCGTACATCTTCTTTTCCTTCCACACGCCGAAGGCGCTACAGGTCTGCGCCGTCTCGTCGGACAGCAGCGGCACGGTCAGCGCCTTCTTGAGCATGAATTTCTCGTGGCTCTCCAACGAGTCCGCGGAAATGCCGAAGACCTTTATGCCAAGCGCCTCGAACTCGGGCAAAAGGCGGGTGAAGTCCTGGTTCTCGACGGTGCAGCCCGAGGTGTCGTCGCGCGGGTAGAAAAAGAGAACCACCTTCGACGGGCGCAGAGCGGACAGGGTGATCTCTCCGCCGCCGCTGACGGGAAGGGTGAAATCGGGGGCCATGTCGGTCATTGCGCATCTCCTTTGGGCGGTTCGCTTTACCGGGTTCTTGGGCTAGAACCCGGGATAGGACAATAGCCAGATGAGAGCGCGCCGCCAGTGACAGAAGGCCCGACCCGCAAGAAACGTCGCTCGAGACGCCGCCGCGTCGTGATCTGGGGTTGCGGCTGCGGCATGGGGGCGGTGCTGCTTGTGGCGCTGCTGCTGGGCGGCGGCATCTGGTATGCGATGGGCCGCTCGGTCTCGGCCCCAGCCTGGCTGCGCAGCGCCATCGAGGCGCGGCTGGCCGAAGCGCTGCCGGGCACCGAGGTGGATTTCGGCGACCTGCGGCTGCGGCTGCAGCCGGACTGGCTGGCGCGGATCGCGCTTACCGACGTCGAGCTGCGCAGCACCGACGGCACGCCGATGCTGACGCTCGGCCTGCTCGAGGCTGGGCTCGCGCCAACCAAGCTGCTGCAGGGCGAATACGAGCTGCGCGTGGCGCGGGTCTCGGGTGTGCAGCTCACCGCGCGCCGCGATGCCGAGGGGCGGCTGACCATGGGCTTCGACGAGCTTTTCGGCTCGGGGGCGCCGGCGCCGGATATCCCGACGATCATGGCGCAGATCGACAAGCTGGCCGCGGACCCGCGCCTGTCCGGCCTGCGCGCGCTCGAGGCGGATGCGCTGACCCTGCGCTACGAGGACGCCGCGCGGGCCGCGCCTGGACCGCCGATGGCGGGCGCATCGGCCTGCGCCGCGACGGCGCG
>NZ_NTHN02000067.1 GCF_002300555.2 Alloyangia mangrovi
TCCGGCAGAAGAGGTTCCCAACCCCGGGGCGGCGTTTCTCGAGATAGGTGCGCATAGCTCTGGTTAGGTACTTGCAGGACAAATCGGCAACCAAGTGTGCCTAGAACCCTGCTTGGTCCTTTGTGTTTCAACACTGCCCCGCGCAACGGTAGCTGCGTGACGGGCAGCTTGCCGGTCTGACGCTGGATATATCCCGAAAAGCGCTGTCGCAAGCGGGGTTCGGTGCCGCCGCGTTGCTGTTCTTGGGGCTTCACGAAATCCCGACCTGCGCATGCTAGAGGAAAAATCGTTCAGGTTTTGCCTTCGCTAAGCACGCCGAGAGGCCTCGGCTCGAAGGCCATCCATAAGTAGACAGTCCGAGCGATGCACAATTTCAGGTCCATCGGCAGTTCACCGCTGAGTTGTACCATACTGAGCCGCAACATGTTTAACGAGATCCCCAATTATGCGAGCCGCCGCCACGCCACATAGCGCACACAAAAGCTGCAACCAGCGATGACCAACCCGACGAACGGCAGGACGGGGCCGAGAGTGGCGATAGTGGCCGAAGTCTCGAACTCCGGCTCAGCGCCCGCGACTGCTTTCTGAAACTCTGCAATCTTCTCAGCACGATTTCAGAGGCTAGGACATCCTTATCGCGACACTGCGTAGGAATCGCGACACTGCGTAGGACCGCCGTTTCATCGTGACCCTTGTCGCGCCCGAAATTAGGGGCATACTCCGCCGCAACCAGTACCAAGTGATTGCCGTGACCACCACTACGCCCGCCCGCACCTACCTCGTCGTGCTCACCGCGCTCGGCGCGACGCATCTTCTGAACGACCTGATGCAGTCGCTGATCCCGGCAGCCTATCCGATCCTGAAGGAGGCATACGGCCTCGACTTCGTGCAGATCGGGCTAATCACGATGACCTTCCAGATCGCCGGATCATTGCTGCAGCCGATCATGGGGATGGTGACCGATCGGTATCCGGCGCCCTATTCGCCGGTCGTCGGCATGGCCTTCACCCTTTCGGGGCTGATCTGCCTCGCTTTCGCGGGAAGCTATGGTGGGATCCTTGTAGCGGTCGCGCTGATCGGCATCGGCTCCTCGATCTTCCACCCGGAGGCTACCCGGACGGCGCGCTATGCCGCGGGCGACCGGCAGGGGCTGGCGCAGGGAATCTTCCAGGTGGGAGGTCAGGCGGGCGGCGCGCTGGGGCCGGTCCTTGCCGCACTGATTATCGTGCCTTGGGGGCAACCAAGCCTCGCTTGGTTTGCGGTACTCGCGCTGCTCGCGATGCTGATCCTGACCTGGATCGGCAGCCAGCAGCACCGGATCCGAGCAGAGTTCACCCACCGCTCGGCCCGCAGGCAGGCAGAAGCCCCCGCATCGAAACGGAGCGCGGCGACGGTCGCCTTGGGATTGTTCGTCCTCACCTTCCTGATGTTCACCAAGAACACTTATGGCGAGAGCTTCCGGTCCTTCTACACCTTCTATCTGATCGAGAAGTTCGGCCTGTCGATTCCCGCCTCGCAGATGATGTTGTTCCTCTTTCTCATGGCCGCGGCCGTGGGCGTGCTTATCGGCGGCATCGTCGGCGACGCAATCGGACGGCGGCAGATCATCTGGATCTCGGTTCTGGGACCGCTGCCTCTGACCCTGATCCTGCCATACGCCGACCTGTTCTGGACCGGCGTGCTGACGATAGCGATCAACCTGATCATGGCCAGCGCCTTTGCCTCGATCCTGATCTACGCAATGGACCTGCTGCCGAACCGCATCGGGCTGATCGGCGGGCTCTTCTACGGCCTGAACTTCGGCCTCGGAGGGATCGCGGCGGCGCTGCTCGGCATCCTGGCGGACAGCTACGGGGTTGAGGCGGTTTACCGGCTTTGTGCCTTCCTGCCGCTGGCGGGACTGGCCGTTTGGTTCTTGCCGCCGATTGAGGAACGCCGCGTTCGGTAGGATAGAGCGAATGGCTGTTCCAGGCCGGGCGCGCCTGTAAACCGAGGTACCCCAGTTCGACCGGACAGGTTCCGCTTTCTGCGCCTGGCCGCCGGCTTGGCAACGCGCTCAGCAAGACCGGAGCCAGCCCCGATGGAGCCGTTCGATGCCTCCACCGCAACGGCAAACATGGCCTGCCGGGATAAGGCAACGGATGGCGCTCTGTGGCGACTAGCCGGATGTGTCTGAATGAGCATTCAAAGTTGGAGACGACGAGAGCCAACATGACCAAGACTATGGCTGGTCAGCGCGAGGTCAGCTCATCCAAAGCCGGCCAGAGCGATAGCCCCCGCGGACCCTGAACACCGCAATCGCCCGTCCCGCTGCACGAGATGAAAACTCCGCGCGTCGGGCGGTTGCTCACCCTGCGCCGATCGGCATAACCGCGAACCGGGCTCCGCTCGCGGCTGGATGAAAGAGCAGTGGCAGGTCACTGTTCGCTCAAGCGTTGCATCGCGTCCTTGACGGTCGCAATGCCGGCGCCGTTTCCCTTTGAGGCACGGTCGAGAACGCCAACAACCATCTGCGCAAATTCCTCCGCCGCTCGACCGAGCCGTCGCCATCGTCGCTCGTACCGATGGCGCATCCGTTGGCGACCGCTGACAAATCGATAGTTGAGCTTGATTTGCCAACGCCTCGACACGACGCCCCGCAAATGCCTCGGAGCGAGGACCCAGCCCGAGGTCTTTCGCGAAAAGATGATGGAGGAAATCGGCCGACGCCCCTCCCGTCGCAGGGAATGGGAGGCTCGCTTCAAGGAGCGCTCACGCCTTCTGCATCCCCGCAATCGTCGCCCTGATCGCATCGGCCATGTAATCGACGAAGAGCCTGATCTTGGGGTCCTGGAGCTTGCGATGCGGAAAGAGGCACCCCAAGGTCGAGGGCGGTGGCGGCGTGTCCGGCAGAACTTCGACCAGCGCGCCGCTCCGCAGGTGCTCTGCCACCTCAAGCGTCGGACGGTTGGCGATGCCCTGCCCGTCCAGCGCCCATCGGACCAGCACGTCTCCGTCGTCGGCATCGAAGCGTCCCGCCACTTCCAGCCGCCGCAGCCCGCTGCCGGTCTTCAGCTGCCAGAAATACTCTGGTGAGCGCGGGTAGCGCAGCAGCAGGCAATTGTGCCGCCCGCCAAGCAAATCCTCGGGAGCCCTCGGGGTCCCATGCTTCGCAAGATAGGAAGGAGCGGCACAGAGCACACGCGGGCAGTCACAGATATGGCGCAGCTTGAGGTTGGAATCCTTCGGAACCCCAAGGAAGAAGGCCAGGTCCAGCCGCTCAGCCACCATGTCGATCTGGCGGTCTGACAGGCGCATCTGCACCTGGACCTCGGTGTATCTGTCGGTGAACTCCGGCACCAGGGGCGCGATGATACGCCGCCCGATCCCCAGCGGTGCCGTCACCCGCAGCGCGCCGCGCGGGGTCTCGGAGAAATTCGCCACGACTGCCTCGGCCTCGTCGACAGAGGCGAGCACCGTCTTGGCCTGCTCATAGAACACCCGGCCGACCTCGGTGGGGCTGATCGACCGGGTGGTGCGGTTGAAAAGGCGCACACCAAGGCGGCTTTCCAGTTCCTTGATCCGCTTACTGGCGACCGCGGGGGTCAGGCGCAGGTCGCGCCCGCCCGAGGTGATGCTGCCCAGCTCGACCGTCCGGACGAAGACCCGCAAACTCTCGATATATTGCATAGCTGGCCTCCCACCGCGGGCATACTACGGCGCGCGACAGATTATTATCAACGATTTGTATAAAGTCCTTGGCAAAACCGCGCGTATTCATTGAGATTTGCTTCCACTAGCGTCGCCTCCGATCACCCAGCCACATGCTCAGCCACGGAGGGATGCATGACGCACCGGAGCGAGATCCGCTTTCTGCTGAACGGGAGGGCCCTGTCCCTGCCGGAGGTCCCCGCCAACCAGACCCTGCTCGATTTCCTGCGCCTCGACCGCCGGCTCACCGGCACCAAGGAGGGTTGCGCCGAGGGCGACTGCGGGGCCTGCACCGTGCTCGTGGGACGCCTGCACGCGGGCGCGCTGCGTTACGAGGCGGTCAACGCCTGCATCCGCTTCACCGCCTCGCTCGACGGCTGCCACGTGGTGACCATCGAGCATCTCTCTGGTCCGGACGGTGCACTGCACCCGGTACAGCGCGCGATGGTCGAGCATCACGGCGCGCAATGCGGCTTCTGCACGCCGGGCATCGTCATGTCGCTCTACGCGCTCTGGATGCAGGCCCCGCAGCCGACCGAGGCGCAGGTCGAGACCGCACTGCAGGGCAACCTCTGCCGCTGCACCGGCTATGCGCCGATCATCCGCGCCGCCGTGGCGGTGAGCCAGTATGGCACGCCCGAAGCGGACCATCTTATGCAGGAGCGGGGCCGGGTGACGGCGGAGCTCGTGGCGCTGAAGGATGCGCGCCGGGTCGAGACCGGCCCCGAGAACAACCGCGCCATCGTGCCCGCCGATCTTGACGATTTTGCCGCCGCCTATGCCGAGCAGCCGCAGGCCACGGTGATCGCCGGCTCGACCGATGTCGGCCTCTGGGTGACCAAGTTCCTGCGCCCGATCTCGCCCGCGATCTTCATCGCGCATCTCCCCGAGCTGAAGGCGGTCGAGGTCTCGTCCGAGGCAATCACCGTCGGTGCCGGTGTCAGTTATTCCGAACTTCAGCCGCTCATCGCCGAACACCTGCCGCATCTCGCCGATTACTGGGACCGCATCGCCGGCTGGCAGGTGCGCAACATGGGCACGATCGGCGGCAATATCGCCAACGGCTCGCCCATCGGCGACACGCCCCCGGTGCTGATCGCGCTCGGCGCCGAGGTCACGCTGCGCCACGGCGCCGAGCGCCGGACCCTGCCGCTGGAGGCGTATTTCGTGGATTACGGCAAGCAGGACCGTCGCCCCGGCGAGTTCGTGGAAAGCATCCGCATCCCCCTGCCCTCCACCGCCACCCGCTGCGCTGCCTACAAGATCTCCAAGCGCCGGGACGAGGACATCTCTGCCGTCGCCGCCGGGATCAGCGTGACGGTGACGACCGGCCAGATCACCGAGGCGCGCATCGCCCTTGGCGGCATGGCCGCGACGCCGAAGCGCGCTTCAGGTGCTGAGGCCGCGTTGCTGGGCCAGCCGTGGAGCGAGGCCAGCTTTGCCGCTGCCGCCCGCGCCATGGCCGACGATTTCGCGCCGCTCAGCGACTGGCGGGCCAGCGCCGACTACCGGATGCGCGTCGCGCAGAACCTGCTGCGGCGGTTCTTTCTCGAACAGGATGGCCAGCCCGTCCGCCTGAGCGCCTGAGGAGGAGAGACATGAAACATCAGCCCAACATCCGCGGCGCAGTGCACGAGGATCGCCAGCACGACAGCGCGATCAAGCACGTCCGGGGCCTTGCCGAATACACCGACGATATCGCCGAGCCTGTTGGCACGCTGCATGCCTATCTCGGGGTCTCCTCCGTGGCGCACGCAACGCTGAAGGGTCTCGACCTGTCGGACGTGCGCGCCGCGCCGGGCGTGGTCGATGTGCTCACCGCCGCCGACATCCCCGGCCACAACGACATCAGCCCCACCGGCCGCGGCGACGAGCCGGTCTTCCCGACCGAGAAGATCGAGTTCCACGGCCAGCCGCTCTTTGCGGTCATCGCCGAGACCCGTGACGCCGCCCGTCGGGCCGCGATGCTGGCGAAGGTCGATGCCGAGGCGCTGCCCCACGCTCTGGATCCCATCGCCGCGCAGGCGGCTGGCTACCCGCTCGTCACCGAGCCGCTGAAACTCGAGCGCGGCGAGCTTGAGACTGCGATGGCCACCGCGCCGCACCGGCTTCAGGGGCGGCTCTCGGTCGGCGGGCAGGATCACATGTACCTCGAGGGGCAGATCGCCTTTGCCCTGCCGGGCGAGGATGACGACGTGATCGTGTATTGCTCGACCCAGCACCCGAGCGAGGCGCAGCACATGGTGGCGCATGTGCTTGGCGTCCCGAGCAACGCCGTGGTGGTCAACGTACGGCGCATGGGCGGCGGCTTCGGCGGCAAGGAAAGCCAGATGAACCTCTTCGCCGTGGTCGCCGCCATGGCCGCCAAGCGGCTGAACCGCCCGGTCAAGATCCGCCCCGACCGCGATCAGGATATGACAGCGACGGGCAAGCGGCACGACTTCATCATCGACTATGACGTCGGCTTCGACGGCGCGGGGCGTATTCGCGCAGTGGATGGCACCTTCGCGGCGCGCTGTGGCTGGTCCTCGGATCTGTCGGGTCCGGTCACCGACCGCGCGCTCTTTCACGCCGATAACGCGTATTTCTACCCGCACGTCCGGCTGCAGAGCCGCCCGATGAAGACCAACACCGTCTCGAACACCGCCTTCCGCGGCTTCGGCGGACCGCAGGGCGTGGTCGCCGCCGAGCGGATGATCGAGGAGATCGCCTATGCACTCGGCAAGGACCCGCTGGAGGTGCGCAAGGCGAACTTCTACGGCGACGCGCATGATGGCCGGAACCTGACCCCTTATCACCAGGAGGTCACCGACAACATCATCGGCCGGGTGGTCTCGGAGCTGGAGGAAAGCTGCGGCTACCAGCAGCGCCGCCGCGACATCCTCGCCTGCAACGCAATGGGCGGCGTGCTGCGCAAGGGCATCGCGCTGACGCCGGTGAAGTTCGGCATCTCCTTCACCGCCACCCACTACAACCAGGCGGGCGCGCTCATCCACGTCTACTCGGACGGCTCGATCCATCTCAATCACGGCGGCACCGAGATGGGCCAGGGGCTCAATACCAAGGTGGCGCAGGTGGTGGCCGATGCCTTCCAGGTGGATTTCGAGCGCATCAAGATCACCCGCACCACCACCGAGAAGGTGCCCAACACCTCGGCCACCGCGGCCTCGTCGGGCTCGGACCTCAACGGCATGGCGGCACTCGACGCCGCCGAGCAGATCAAGGCGCGGCTGGTCGAGTTTGCCGCCGGGCACTGGGGCGTGAGGCCGGACGAGGTGCGCTTCGTGCCGGGCCATGTGCAGGTCGGCGCGCAGCTTCTGCCGTGGGAGCAAGTGATCAAAGCCGCCTACATGGCGCGCGTGCACCTCTCGGCGGCGGGGTTCTACAAGACCCCCGACATCCACTGGGACCGCGCCGCGGGCAAGGGGCGACCGTTCTACTACTACGCCTACGGCGCCTCCTGCTCGGAAGTCACCATCGACACGCTGACCGGCGAGTACCGCGTCGAGCGCACCGACATCCTGCACGACGTCGGCCGCTCGCTGAACCCGGTGCTCGACCGCGGGCAGGTCGAGGGCGCCTTCGTGCAGGGCATGGGCTGGCTCACCACCGAGGAGCTGTGGTGGGACGAAAAGGGCGCGCTGCGCACCCATGCGCCCTCAACCTACAAGATCCCGCTCGCCTCGGACCGCCCGCGCGTCTTCAACGTGGCCCTCGCCGAGTGGTCCGAAAACCGCGAGCGCACCATCAAGCGCAGCAAGGCCGTGGGCGAGCCGCCCTTCATGCTGGGCATCTCGGTCTTCGAGGCGCTGTCGATGGCCGTGGCCAGCGTGGCGGACTACCGCGAATGCCCGCGCCTCGACGCCCCGGCCACGCCCGAGCGCGTGCTCTTGGCGGTCGAGCGGCTGGCGGGGCGGGCATGAACGCGCTGCAAACGTTCCTCAGCACCCCGGGCGCGGTCGCGCGGGTTCGCTTGGCCCGCGTACGCGGCTCCTCGCCGCGCGAGGCGGGCTGCGAGATGTACGTGAGCACCGGGGCGCAGCACGGCACCATCGGCGGCGGCCAACTCGAACATCGCGCCATCGCCGCCGCGCGAGCGCTGCTGGCGCGCGGCGATCTGGCGGAAACGCTGGATGTGCCGCTCGGCCCAGAGATCGGCCAGTGCTGCGGCGGGCGGGTCGAGGTCGCGCTCGCCCGCATGGGGGCGCAGGACCGGCGCGCGGCGCTGGCGCGGGCGGCAGAGGAGGCCGCCTCCCTGCCCGTGGTGCAGATCCACGGCGCGGGCCACGTGGGCCGGGCGCTGGCGAACCTGCTGCAGCACATGCCGGTTCGCTGCATACTGGTCGACGAACGCGCCGAGGAACTGGCGCTCTGTTCCGCCCGGGTCGAGACCCGTCTCACCCCCCCTGCCCGAGCTCGAGATCGCCATGGCGCCGCCGGGCAGCGCCTTCATCGTGCTGACTCATGACCACGCGCTCGACTTTCTCTGCGCCTCGGCGGCGCTGAAGCGGGACGACGCGCGCTACGTCGGGCTGATCGGCTCGGCGACCAAGCGCGAAAAGTTCCGCCGTTTCGCGCGAGATCACTGCGACGGCCTGTCGGACGCGGCGCTGGTCTGTCCGATCGGCGCGCAGGGCGGTCGCGACAAGCGCCCCGAGGTGATCGCCGCCTTCGTCGTGGCCGAAGTGCTTTCCGCCCTCTCCCGCGAACGGGGCGCGGCGCAGCCCGTGTCCTTCGCCGCCGAATAACCCCCGCGACTGTCCGAAGAGGAGCGGACGCCGCGGGACAACTGCAAGCAACCCGAGGAGATCCCACATGCGGGAAGGGAGTTACGACTACAGGCTGTTCTCACGCAGCGATTTCAGCGCTTTCTGGGCGCTGTTCACCGACAACCTGATCAACCTGATGGTGCTGGCGGGCGTCTGCCAGTTCGTCTTCGGCATGCCCGCCGAAATCGTCTACGGCCGCATCCTGCCCGGCGCGGCGGTGGCGATCCTGTCGGGCGTCGCGGCCTATGTGGTGCTGGCCAAGCGCGCCGCAGCACGGCATGGGCGCGACGTCACGGCCCTGCCCTACGGCATCTCGACGCCGGTGATGTTCGTCTATCTCTTCGGCGTCATCGGTCCGATCTACTGGGCGACGAACGATCCCATGCTCGCCTGGCAGGTCGGCATCGGCGCGGGCTTCATCGGCGGCATCGTCGCCGCCATGGGCGCGATCGTCGGGCCGTGGCTGAAGAGGGTCACCCCGCGCGCCGGGATGCTCGGCACGCTCTGCGGCATCGCGCTGGTGTTCATCGGCACCGTGCCGCTGGCCACCATCTTCGAGCAGCCCTACATCGGCTTTGCCTCGATGATCATCATCCTCTGGGGGCTTGTCGGGCGTTTCCGCCTGCCGTTCAACATCCCCGCGGGCCTGCTGGCGCTGATCGTCGGCACTGCCGTGGCCTTCAGCATCGGCGAAGCGCGGATCAGCTTCGAGGGCACCGGCTTCTATCCGCCGCTGCCCTATTTCGGAGACCTGATGGCGGGGATCAACCATCTCTTTGCCAACCCCGAGCTCTTCCTCGTGCTGGTGCCGGTGCAGATCTACAACTTCATCGAGACGATGAACAACGTCGAGAGCGCGGAAAGCGCCGGGGACCACTACCCGGTCGGCGTGTGCCAGATCACCGACGGGCTCGGCACGATGATCGGCGCGCTCTTCGGCTCGCCCTTCCCGACCACCGCCTACATCGGCCACCCCGCCTACAAGCGCATGGGCGCGCATGCGGGCTACATCATCGGCGTCGGCACGGTCATCCCGCTCGCCGCCTTCCTCGGGTTGCTGGCCTTCCTCAACAACCTGATCCCCGAGGCCGCTGCCGCGCCGGTGCTGGTCTTCGTGGCGCTGAGCCTGATCACCAACACCGCGCATTGCGTGCGCACCGAACACATGGCCGCCGTCACCATCGCGATGATGCCGCATGTCTCGTCCTTCCTGATGATCAAATGGGGGGGCGCTGATGGGCGCGCTGCAAGCCACCGGCGTAGAGGGCCTGCCGCAGCTTGGCGACGAGGCGCTGACCGCCGCGCTGCTGCAGCAGGGCGCGCATTTCGCCGGGCACTTGTCGCTGAGCCAGGGGGCGATCCTGACCGGGCTGATCTGGGGCGCGATCGTCGCGAGCGTGATCGACGGACGGTTCCGCAATGCCGGGGGCTTCGCGCTCGCTGCCGCGCTCATGTCGCTGGTGGGGATCATCCACGGCGCCAGCCTGCACTGGCCCGCGCTCGGCCCGGTCTCGGCCGGCTACCTGATCGCCGCCGCCTTCCTCTACATCTACCCGCTCTTTCACCGTGAAGGCGCGACGCAGAACCGGAACGTGGTGGTCGAGGAGCCGCCTGCCGCGCCCGCGGAGTGATCCGGGCAGAGCCATCCTCACCCCACCGGCGCGGGCCACATCCCGGCCCGCGCCCCTTTGCCCTCCCCGGCCAGATTCCCGGCCAGCCCCCCGAAAGGTGACCCGATGAAGACCGACCAAGTGCTCCTGCGCGGACGCATCCTCAGTTTCAACGCCGAGCCGCAGGGCCCCGAGGACCATGCCGCCTACCGCTACATCGAGGACGGGGCGATCCTGATCTCGAGTGGGATGATCCGCGCCACCGGCGCCTTCGACCAGCTGTCCCGGCAGGCCCCGAGCGTGCCGGTGGCGGACCACCGCCCGCACCTGCTGATGCCCGGCTTCATCGACACCCACATCCATTACCCGCAGGTGCAGGTCATTGCCTCCTGGGGTGCGCAGCTGCTGGACTGGCTCAATGACTACACCTTCCCCGAAGAGACGCGCTTTGCCGATCCCGCCCATGCCGAGGCCATGGCCGAGTGGCTGATGGCGCAGCTTTGCGCCCATGGCACCACCACGGCGGTCGCCTATGCTTCCGTCCACGAGACCTCTGCCGAGGCCTTTTTCACCGCTGCCGCCCGCCGCAACATGCGGATGATCGGCGGCAAGGTGATGATGGACCGCAACGCCCCCGAGGCGCTGCGCGACACGCCGCAAACGGGCTATGACGCCAGCAAGCGCCTGATCGCGCGCTGGCATGGCACGGGCCGGGCGGGCTACGCCATCACCCCGCGCTTTGCGATCACCTCGAGCCCCGAGCAGCTGGAGATGGCGGGGGCGCTCACCGCCGAGCATCCGGAGTGCCACGTGCAGACACACCTCTCGGAGAACCGCGACGAGATAGCCTATACCCTCAGCCTCTACCCAGAAGCGCCGGACTACCTTGGCGTCTACGAGCGGTATGGACTGCTCGGGCCCAAGACGCTGCTCGGCCATTCGATCCACCTCGAGCCCCGCGAGATCGACCTGCTGGCCGAGACCGGTGCCAGGCCCGTCTTCTGTCCGACCTCGAACCTCTTCCTCGGCAGCGGGCTCTTTGATGAGGCCGGGCTGCGCGCGCGCGGGATCTGCAATGCCGTCGCAACCGACGTCGGCGCGGGCACCAGCTACTCGATGCTGCAGACGCTGAACGAGGCCTACAAGGTGCTGCAGCTGCAGGGCCAGAAGCTGCACCCGCTGAACGCCTTCCACTGGATCACCCGCGGCAACGCCGTGGCGCTGGGGCTGGAGGACAGGATCGGCACGCTGGAGCCGGGAACCGAGGCGGATATCGTGGTGCTCGACTCCTCGGCGACCGAGCCGATGGCGTTGCGGATGCAGCGGGCGGAGACTCTGAGCGAAGAGCTTTTCGTGCTGCAAATGCTGGGCGATGACCGCGCCGTGGCCGAGACCTATGTCGCGGGCCTGCCGCAGAAACACGCCGTGACCCGCGCGCCGCGACCCGCACTGCAGCCCGCATGAGCCTGCCCCGCCCCGGCCTGCCTCTGGTGGGGCGGGTGGAGCGCGCGCCTTCCGGCATGACCGAATGGCGCGCCGCGATTATCTTGCTTTCCAGAAAAGACCTTTCGTCCCGCGCCCGCTCGCCCAAGCCCCGCAGACCGCCCATACTCCCGGCACTTTCCCTCCCCTCGGAGCCCCAGATGACCTCCCAGACCAGCTACTTCGCCCCCACCGGCGGCCACCCGCCGCAGACCCAGCTCTTGACCGACCGCGCGGTGTTCACCGATGCCTACGCGGTGATCCCAAAGGGCACGATGCGCGACATCGTCACCAGCTTCCTGCCGTTCTGGCAGGATACCCGCCTGTGGGTGCTGTCGCGTCCGCTCAGCGGCTTTGCCGAGACCTTCTCGCAATACATCATGGAAGTGCAGCCGGGAGGCGGCTCGGACCATCCCGAGACCGACGCGGGCGCCGAGGGCGTGCTCTTTGTCGTCGGCGGCGAGGCCACGCTGACGGTCGAGGGCGAGACGCATGTTCTGCGCGAGGGCGGCTATGCCTTCCTGCCCCCCGCCACGCTCTGGACCCTGCGCAATGCGGGCGAGGACGTGCTGCGCTTCCACTGGATCCGCAAGGCCTACGAGGCGGTGCCCGGACTGCCCCACCCCGAGGTGATCATCGCCAACGAGCAGGACATCGCCCCCACCCCGATGCCCGGCACCGACGGCAAATGGGCCACCACCCGCTTTGTCGACCCGACCGACCTGCGCCACGACATGCATGTCACCGTGGTGACCTTCGAGCCCGGCGCGGTGATCCCCTTTGCCGAGACCCATGTGATGGAGCACGGGCTCTATGTGCTCGAGGGCAAGGCGGTCTACCGGCTCAACCAGGATTGGGTCGAGGTCGAGGCCGGCGATTACATGTGGCTGCGCGCCTTCTGCCCGCAGGCCTGCTACGCGGGTGGGCCGGGCCGGTTCCGCTACCTGCTCTACAAGGACGTCAACCGGCACATGGCGCTGCGTCCTTCGGGCCCGGCGCAACCCATGCCCGTCCCGAAAATGGTCAGCGCGACGGTGGCCTGAGTCCGCCGATCGCCTCCGTCAACTCTCGGGCCGCGCGCATCACCGCGCGGCTCGTCTCGTTTGTGCTTTCCTCGCGCATCCGGATGGTGGGACCCGAGACGGAAATTCCCGCCACGGCCTCGCCCGAGGCATCGAAGACCGCCGCCGCGATGCAGCGCATCCCGAGGGTCTTCTCTTCCGCATCAACGGAATAGCCCCGCGCCCGGATCGCCGCGAGATCCGCGCGCAGCACTTCGGGTTCGGCCAGCGTGTGCGGGGTGAAGCGCTCCATCTTCTGTGCCAGCAGCTTCTCGAGCCTGTCCCCGTCCATCTCGGCCAGCAGCGCCTTGCCGATCCCGGAGGCATGCAGCGGCGACAGCGTACCCGGCGGAAAGAAGGCGCGGATGCTCTCATGCGTCTCGACCTGGCTGACGAAAAGCACCGAGGCGTCGCGCACGATACCGAGGTTGGCGGTCTCGCCCGTGTCTTCCATCAACGCGCGCAAGACGGGCCGCGCCCGCTCGACAAGGCTGGTGCGGCGCAGGAAGCGCGCGCCGATGACGAAGGCTTGTGGGCCGACGTGCCAGAGCTGCTCGGCCGGGTCGAACTCGACCATCCGCCGGCCCTCGAGCGTGACGAGGATGCGGTAAACCGTGGCCGGCGACTGTTGCAGATCGCCCGCCAGTTCTGACAGCGTGAGGCCGGGGCGGGAGCTCAGGTAGTCCAGCACCTCCATCGCCCGGTCGAGCGACTTGATGGTGTTCTGCGCACTGTTGTCCTCCCAGCCGCGCGGCCGTCCACGGGCGCGGCGGGGGCTGCCATCGGCATCTTTCGGAGAATCCATAAAATCTCTTCCATTCAACTTGAAAGCAGAATTCACGATATGAAAAAACCAACTACCTGACAACGCATCATTTTCCTGATTGGCGCTTTTCTGAAAAACGATTTCAAAAAAAATTTCCCCGGACACGTCCCCCGGCTACGGTGATCTTCAGCGACCAGAGGAGGTGGCCATGAGCTTCCAGAACCCCGTTTTCATCCCGGGCCCGACCAATATCCCCGAGCGCCTGCGCAAAGCCTGTGACATGCCGACGATCGACCATCGCTCGCCGCTGTTCGGGCAGATCCTGCACCCCGCCCGCGAGGGCGTCCGCAAGGTGCTCAAAAGCGAAAGCGCCGAGGTCTTCATCTTTCCCTCGACCGGCACCGGCGGCTGGGAAACCGCTCTCAGCAACACGCTTTCGCCCGGCGATACCGTGCTGGCGGCGCGCAACGGCATGTTCAGCCACCGCTGGATCGACATGTGCCAGCGCCATGGGCTGACCGTCGAGATCGTCGAAACGCCCTGGGGCCAGGGCCTGCCCGCGCAGCGCTACGCCGAGATCCTCTCTGCCGACAAGCAGCATCGCATCAAGGCCGTGCTCGCCACCCACAACGAGACCGCGACCGGCGTGCGCTCGGACATCGCCGCGGTGCGCCGCGCGCTCGATGACGCGGATCACCCGGCGCTGCTGTTCGTTGATGGGGTCAGCTCGATCGCCTCGATGGATTTCCGCTTTGACGAGTGGGGCATCGACTGCGCCGTCACCGGCTCGCAGAAGGGCTTCATGCTGCCGCCCGGCCTCGCCATCGTGGGCTTCAGCGACAAGGCCATGAAGGCGACGCAAACCGCCAAACTGCCGCGCACCTTCTTCGACGTGCAGGACATGGCAAAGGGCTATGCGAACAACGCCTATCCCTACACCCCTGCCGTCGGCCTGCTGAACGGGCTGAACGAGGCCTGCCGGATGCTGCTGGACGAGGGGCTGGAGAACGTCTTTGCCCGCCACCACCGCATCGCGACGGGCGTCCGTGCCGCCGTCCGCGCCTGGGGGCTGGAGCTTTGCGCAGCCTCGCCCGAGGTCTACTCGGACACGGTCAGCGCCATCCGCACCCCCCGAGGGGGTCAACGCAACCGACATCGTCAGCCACGCCGCGCAGACCTACGGCGTTGCCTTCGGCACCGGGCTTGGCGAGGTTGCTGGCAAGGTGTTCCGCATCGGCCACCTCGGCAGCCTGACCGATGTGATGACCCTCTCCGGTCTCGCTTGCGCCGAGATGTGCATGAAGGACCTCGGGCTCGACATCACGCTCGGCTCCGGCGTCGCGGCGGCGCAGGAGTTCTACCGCGCCAACCCCGCTCTCGCCCGCAAGGAGGCCGCGTGATGAAGGATATCGCGCTGAGCATCCCCACCTATGACGACATGCTGGCAGCCCACGCCCGCATCGCGCCGCACATCCACCGCACCCCGGTGCTAACCTCATCCTTCCTGAACGAACTCACCGGCGCGCAGCTCTTCTTCAAGTGCGAGAACTTCCAGAAGGCCGGGGCCTTCAAGGTGCGCGGCGCCTCCAACGCGGTCTTCGGCCTCACCGATGCCGAGGCGGCCCGGGGCGTCTGTACCCACAGTTCCGGCAACCACGCGCTGTCGCTGAGCTACGCCGCCGGGCGGCGCGGCATCCCCTGCAACGTGGTCATGCCGCGCAGCGCGCCGCAGGCCAAGAAGGATGCCGTCCGCGGCTACGGCGGCATCATCACCGAATGCGAGCCCTCCACCTCGTCCCGCGAGGCGGTGTTTGCCGAGGTGCAGGCGGCCACGGGCGGCGATTTCGTCCACCCCTACAACGACCCTCGGGTCATTGCAGGGCAAGGCACCTGCTCGCGCGAGTTGATGGAGCAGACGGACGGGCTCGACATGGTGGTCGCCCCGATCGGCGGCGGCGGGATGATCTCGGGCACCTGCCTGACGCTCTCCACGCTCGCTCCCGAATGCGAGGTCATCGCCGCCGAGCCAGAGCAGGCCGATGACGCCTACCGCAGCTTCAAGGCCGGGCACATCATCGCAGATGACGCGCCCGAGACCGTGGCCGACGGGCTGAAGGTGCCGCTGAAGGACCTCACCTGGCATTTCGTCTCGACCCACGTCAGCGACATCCTCACCGCCTCGGAAGACGAGATCGTCGAGGCGATGAAGCTGATCTGGAAGCGCATGAAGATCGTGATGGAGCCCTCGAGCGCCGTGCCGCTTGCAACCATCCTCAAGAACCGCGACCGTTTCGCCGGCAAGCGAGTCGGTCTCATCATCACCGGCGGCAATGTCGATCTGGACCGCCTGCCCTGGGCCAAAGGAGCCTGAGCCATGAATGCACCCGTGACCTTCGACCAACTCGAGGTCGGTTTCGACGTCCCCGCCCTGCCCGGCATGGACGAGGCCGAGATCCAGACCCCCTGCCTCGTGCTCGACCTCGACGCGCTCGAGCGCAACATCCGCAAGATGGGCGACTATGCCCGCGCCCACAACATGCGCCACCGGGTGCACGGCAAGATGCACAAGTCGGTCGACGTGGCGAAGCTGCAGATGCGGCTCGGCGGCGCCGTCGGCGTCTGCTGCCAGAAAGTGTCGGAGGCCGAGGTCTTCGTGCGGGGCGGCATCAAGGACGTGCTGGTTTCGAACCAGGTGCGCGATGCGCGCAAGATCGACCGGCTGGCACGCCTGCCGAAGCTGGGGGCAAAGATCATCGTCTGCGTCGATGACCTCGCCAACGTGGCCGAGCTGTCGGAGGCCGCGCAGCGCCACGGCACCACGATCGAGTGCTTCGTCGAGATCGACTGCGGCGCGGGCCGCTGCGGCGTGACGACGGCAGAGGCGGTGGTCGAGATCGCGCTTGCCGTCGACGCCGCGCAGGGCCTCGAGTTCACCGGCATCCAGGCCTATCAGGGCGCAATGCAGCACCTCGACAGCTATGAGGCGCGGCGCGACAAGCTGAACGTGGCCATCGCGCAGGTGAAGGAGGCCGTCGCCGCGCTCGAGGCCGTGGGCCTGAAGCCCGAGCTGGTCTCCGGCGGCGGCACCGGCAGCTACTATTTCGAGAGCAACTCCGGCGTCTACAACGAGCTGCAATGCGGCTCCTATGCCTTCATGGATGCCGATTACGGCCGCATCCGCGACAAGGACGGCAACCGCATCGACACCGGCGAGTGGGAGAATGCCTTCTTCATCCTCACCCAGGTGATGAGTCACGCCAAGCCGGGCATCGCCGTCTGCGACGCGGGTCTCAAGGCGCAGTCGGTGGACAGCGGGCTGCCGGTGGTCTTCGGGCGCACCGATGTGGAATACGTCAAATGCTCGGACGAGCACGGCGTCATCTCGGATCCCTCGGGCGTGCTGAAGGTCGGCGACAAGCTGAAGCTGGTGCCGGGCCACTGCGATCCCACCGCCAACGTGCACGACTGGTACGTCGGCGTACGCGGCGGCAAGGTCGAGACGCTCTGGCCGGTCTCCGCGCGCGGCAAGGCCTACTGATCCCCATCCCCCTCATGCCCCGCGCGCCCGCTCACCCTGCGGGCGTGCCCTGCCCGCGCGTCCATTGTCCCGGCGCGCGGGCCTTTTTCACGAAAGGAGAGCCCATGCTCATCGTCCCCGAACGCGAGATCGCCGACCTGATGACCCGCGAGGCCGCCTTTGCCGCGGTCGAGAAGGTGTTTGCCGCCATGGCCGCCGATGATGCCTACAACTTCCCCGTCGTGCGCGAGGCCATCGGCCACGAGGACGCGCTCTACGGCTTCAAGGGCGGCTTCGACCGCTCCGGCCTCACGCTGGGGCTGAAGGCCGGCGGCTACTGGCCGAACAACCTCGAAGAGCGCGGGATGATCAATCACCAGTCGACGGTGTTCCTCTTCGATCCCAATACCGGCAGGGCAAAGGCCATGGTCGGGGGCAATCTGCTGACCGCGCTGCGCACCGCGGCGGCCTCCTCGGTATCGATCCGCCACCTCGCGCGCGAAGACGCGCGGGTGATCGGCATGGTCGGCGCGGGCCATCAGGCCACCTTCCAGCTGCGCGCCGCGCTCGAGCAGCGCGACTTCGACAAGGTGATCGGCTGGAACCTGCACCCCGAGATGCTGCCCAACCTCGAGAAGGTCGCCGCCGAGGCGAGCCTGCCCTTCGAGGCGGTCGAGCTCGAGGGAATGCGCGAGGCCGACGTGATCGTCTCGATCACCTCCTCCTTCGCGCCGATCCTTCTTGCCGACCATGTGTCCCAGGGCTGCCACATCGCCTGCATGGGGACCGACACCAGGGGCAAGCAGGAGGTCGCGCCGGAGCTTTTGGCCAAGGCGACGGTGTTCACCGACGAGGTCGCGCAATCGGTCTCGATCGGCGAAGCGCAGCACGCGGTGGCCGCAGGGCTGATCCGCGCGGATGACATCACCCAACTCGGCGCGGTGATCGGTGGCACGCACACTGGGCGGAGCTCGGCCGAGGAGATCACGCTCTTCGACGGCACCGGCGTCGGCCTGCAGGACCTCGCCGTGGCTGCGGCGGTGGTCGATCTGGCGGTCGAGAAGGGCATCGCGATCGAGGTCGATTTCTGACCAAGACCACAGCCGGACCCGTACAGGGCGGAGGCCGCAAGCCTCCGCCCTTTCTCGTTTGTCCAAGGCTGACAGGGTCAACCGAACCAATGGACCACACATCCCCAAAGCAAACGGCGCGCCCCGGAAGGGACGCGCCGCAGCTTCCACGAAGGATCAATGGGGTCAGGCGCTCTCGCCGCGCGGCTCCTCTCCGCGGTGGCCGGCCATGCCGCCCGAGACCTCTTCGGTGGATTCCTCGGCCAGTTCCTCCGGCAGCACGAGGTTGAGCACGATGGCGATGAGCGCGGCAGGCAGGATGCCCGAGGCACCGAGGATGCGCAGCGTGTCGGGAAGGTGCTGCAGCGCATTGGGCGCGCCCGGCGCGACATTCAGCACCTCAAGCTGCAGCCCCAGCCCCACCGACAGCGCCACGGCGAAGATCACCATGTTGCGCCGCGTCCAGTGGACGTCGGAGAGCATCGAGATACCCGAGGCGACGACCATGCCGAACATCACGATGACGCCGCCCCCCAGCACCTCGATCGGCACGGTGCGGATCAGGCCGCCGACCTTGGGGACCAGCCCGCAGATGATCAGGAAGATCGCGCCGATGGTGACCACGTGGCGGCTCATCACGCCGGTCATGGCGATGAGTCCGACGTTCTGGCTGAACGAGGTGTTGGGCAGCCCGCCGAAGATCCCGGCGATGGCCGAGCCGACGCCGTCGGCATAGGTCGCCCCGGCGATCTCGCGGTCGGTGGCCTCGCGGCCCGCGCCGCCCTTGGTGATGCCCGAGACGTCACCGACGGTCTCGACCGCCGAGACGAAGGCCATCAGGCAAAAGCCGATGACCCCGGCGACCGTGAACTCGATGCCGTAGCGGAACGGCTGCGGCAACGAGAAGGCGGCGGCGTTCTGCCACGACCCGGCGATCGCGTCGACCGAGAGCAGCCCGGTGAAGATCGCGTAGACATAGCCGACGAGGATGCCGACCAGCACCGCCGAGATGCTCAGCATGCCGCGGGCGAAGAACTTCAGCCCCAGCGTCACCGCCAGCACCACCAGCGCCGCCGACCAGCTCGCCCACGACCCGTAGCTCGCAAGCCCCGCCTCTTTCGCCGGCACGCCGCCCGCGGAGTACTCGATGCCGACCTTGACCAGCGCGAGGCCGATCATCGTCACGACAAGCCCGGTCACCAGCGGCGGCAAGGCAAAGCGGATGCGGCCGATCACAGTGCCGAGCAGCGCGTGGAAGATGCCGCCCGCGAGGATGCCGCCGAACATGGCGGCGAGCCCGTCGACGCCCTTGCCCGCGACCAGCGGGATCATGATCGGGATGAAGGCAAAGCTCGTGCCCTGCACGATCGGCAGCCCGGCCCCGATCGGCCCCAGCGTGAGCGTCTGGAACAGTGTCGCCACCCCGGCAAAGAGCATCGACATCTGGATGAGGTAGAGCAGTTCCGGGAAGTCGGGGCTGTTCGAGCCGAAGCCGAAGCCCGCGGCGCCCGCGACGATGATCGCCGGGGTCACGTTCGAGACGAACATCGCCAGCACGTGCTGGATGCCGAGCGGAATGGCTCGGCTGAGCGCGGGGGTGAAGTTCGGATCGCGCAATTGCTCGGGCGTTCCGATGCGGTGGTCGGTCATGGTCTGGGGTGCTCCCTGCTGGGGCGCGGGGCCGGTCTTGCTGCCGGCTTCCTCACGCGGTGGCGTGAACGAGGTAGGGCTCTGTGAACCAGTGCTCCTCGAGGTTTGGCCCTTCGCCGATCCGGTCGATCACGGCAAAGAGCCCCGGCTCGTGCAGCGGGGTCAGCACCCCGTGCCACGTGCCGCGATGGAAATTGATCCCCTGCCCGGGGCGGGTCAGGAAGGCGCGGGGCGTTCCCGGCCCGCCATCCTTGTCCGGGGCGACGACCACGAGAAACGGGTCAAAGCTCATCGGCATGAAGGCCTGGCTGCCTTGCGGGTGGCGCTCGACCATCTCGAGCCGCAGCGGCAGCGCGCGCGGTTCTGCCTTGAAGAGGCTGAGCCCCGCGCGGCCCTCCACGATGTCGAGCGTCGCGCGGTCGTGGAAGCGCCCGCAGAGCCCTTGGTTGATGATCCGGTCGGGGTCGCCCTCGGTCTCCAGCACCTCGCCGTAGGGGGCGAAGGCGGCTGCGGTCAGCGGTTCGACGGTGATCCCGCTCATGCGCCGAGCTTGTCCATCAGGCGCAGCTCGGCGATGCGCTCGACCTGCCGGCAGGCCTCGGCGAACTCGGTCGTGCGGTCGTTGCCGAGGCGGCGGCGGAAGGCCTGCATGATCGAGGCCTTGTCGTTGTCGCGCACGGCGATGATGAAGGGGAAGCCGAACTTCGATGTGTAGGCCTCGTTGAGTTCGGTGAAGCTGACGCGCTCTTCGTCGGTCAGCGCATCGAGCCCCGCCCCCGCTTGCTCGGCGGTCGACTCCGCCGTCAGCCGCTTGGCCTGTGCCAGCTTGCCCGCGAGGTCGGGGTGCGCGGTCAGCACCGCAAGGCGCTGCTCGTCGGAGGCTGCGCGGAACACCCGCGCCAGTGCAGCATGGACGCCGCGCGCGGTGTCGTGGGTCTGACCGAGTTCCAGCGCATGGGCGCCCTCGGCGATCCACGGGCTGTGCTCGAAAACCCCGCCGAAGGCCTCCATGAAGGCGCCGCGGTCCATCTGCGAGGGGCGCGGGCCGGTCGGCGCGGGATGCTCGGCGGCCCAGTGCTCGGCGATCTGCGCGCGGGTGGCGAACCAGACGCCCTCGTGCGCGGCCATGTGGGCCAGCACCCGCTTCAGCGCCGCCACCCGGCCCGGGCGGCCGACGAGCCGGCAATGCAGGCCGATCGACAGCATCTTCGGCGCGCCCGCGCGCCCCTCCGCATAGAGCGTGTCGAAACTGTCGCGCAGGTAGCTCTCGAACTGGTCGCCCGAGTTGAACCCCTGCGGCGCAGCAAAGCGCATGTCATTGGCGTCGAGCGTGTAGGGCACGATCAGCTGGTCCTTGCCGCCGGTGTTCACCCAATAGGGCAGATCATCGGCGTAACTGTCCGCGATGTAGTCGAAATTCCCCTCCTCGGCGGCGAGACGCACGGTGTTCATCGAGCAGCGCCCGGTGTACCAGCCGCGCGGCGGCGCGCCGGTGACAAGGGTATGCAGGCGGATCGCCTCGGCGATGGCGGCGCGCTCCTCCTCCTCGGGCATGTCCTTGTGCTCGACCCACTTCAGCCCGTGCGAGGCGATCTCCCAGCCGGCGCGCTTCATCGCGGCGACCTGCTCTGGCGCGCGGGCAAGCGCGGTGGCGACGCCGTAGACGGTGACGGGGATGTCCTTCAGCAGCCGGTGCAGCCGCCAGAAGCCGGCCCGGGCGCCATATTCGTAGATCGACTCCATGTTCCAGTGACGCTGGCCGGGCCATTGCGCCGCGCCGACAATCTCGGACAGGAAGGCCTCGGAGGCAGCGTCGCCGTGCAAGATGTTGTTCTCGCCGCCTTCTTCGTAATTCACCACGATCTGCACCGCGATCTTCGCGCCGTTCGGCCAGTTTGCGGCGGGCGGCGTCTCGCCATATCCGGTCATGTCGCGGGGATAGCGGGGTGCGGTCAGCGGGCTCAGCAGCGTCATTTGGGACGGGCTCCTTCGGTGTTGCCTCCGGGTCATCCCAAACGTGTAATCCGGTTAATGCCGGATGATTTTCAATTTCTGTTTGAAGCTCCCTCAACCACCTTGCCGCGCAAACTCCGCATGCCTACCGCCCGCTTTCGGCGGCGCGCTCTTCGGCCTGCCGGATCGCGGTGCCGATGCGGTCGGTGATGTAATCCATGAACAGCCGGGTCTTCGGGTCCTGTCCCTTGCGATGGGTGAACAGGCAGGCCATCTGGATCGGCTCGGGAGGCGTGTGCTCGGCCACCGGCACCAACTGGCCGCTGCGCAGGTACTCGGCGACCTCGAAAACCGGTTTCAGCGCAATGCCCTCGCCCGCCAGCGCCCAATCGGTCAGCACGTCGCCATCGTCGGACTCGTAGCGCCCGGAGACGGCGAAACGCCTCGGCCCCTCGGCGGTGCGCAGCCGCCACTGAAATTCCGTTGCGCCGGGAAACCGCAGGTTGAGGCATTCGTGGCGATGCGCGATCAGCGCCTCTCCCGAGGTCGGGTTGCCGCGCCGCGCGATATAGGAGGGCGCCGCCACCAGCACGCGCGCGACATCGGCGATCTTGCGCATCCGCAGTGTGCTGTCCTCGGGTTGGCCGAGGAAGAAGGCCAAGTCGAGACCCTCGGTCGTCAGGTCCACCTTTCGGTCCGACAGGCGCAGGCGGATCTGCACCTCGGGGTATTCCTTCAGGAAGCCGGGCACCTGCGGTGCGATGAGCCTCCGCCCCACCCCCAGCGGCGCCGCCACATAGAGCGAGCCCTTGGGGCTGTCGGTCAGCTGCGCCACCTGCGCCTCTGCAGCCTCCAGGGCTTCGAGCACCTCGCGCGCACCGCCGTAGAAGGCGCGTCCCTGCTCGGTCGGGGTGAGGTTGCGGGTGGTGCGCTGGAACAGCCTCACGTTGAGGTGCTCTTCGAGCTGCGAGATCCGCGCCGAGGTGACCGCGGGCGAAATGCGCAGATCCCGTCCCGCGGCGGACATGCTGCCCAACTCGTAGACACGGACAAAGGTGCGGATATTGTCGAGGTAGGACATTGTTCGGTAAATCTTGAAACTGCTTG
>NZ_NTHN02000068.1 GCF_002300555.2 Alloyangia mangrovi
CGCGCGGGCCGTACCGGCTCTGCGCGCTGCGGCGCGGTTGCTCGGGCGCGGGGCGCGGCGTCACGGAGCGGGCGCGGGTCGCAGCGAGCTGGCGGCGGGCGCTGTCCATCTCGGCGCGGTGCTGCTCGATACGGGCTTGCTCGGCGCGGGCCTGTTCGGCCTCGCGGTCGGCTTCGCGGCGGGCGAGCCGGTCCTCGCGGCGCTCGAGCGGGAGGATCGGCGGATCCTCCGGCGTCTCTTCGACCCGTTTTCGACGCTGGAATTTGCGGCGTTCTACCATACTCGTCTCTCCGCACCTCACACGCGGGCACCCACCTGCGGCTCCCCTGCCCACCGGGCGAGAGGGCCGCCTGCTTGCCGGCCGCATGCGCCAAGCATCGCCCGACGCGCTTACGGCCCATGCACTCATGACCCTTGGCGCTATAAGGCCATGAGATTCGGTCAACAATAAGGAGGAAATAGGCGCACTGGCCGCACCCCGTCCTCCTAGAACCCGAAGAGATTTGCTTCGGTGATAGCCCTTGCGATGAAACGTCCGCGGTCCGCTTCGGGTTGCCAGCCCAGCACGGCTTTCGGCCTGTCGTTGACGAAGGGCGAGAAATGCGCGCGGCTCTGCCAATCCGCCAGTGAGGGCCGCACGAGGCCCTTCTTGCGCAGGGCGTATTTCTTGAGACCGTATTTCACCGCGTCGGCGGCATAGAAGACCGAAAGATTGCCCGAGCTCACGCGGATGCGGGCACCGAGTGTGTCCTCGATGGCATCGAAATAGCTCCGCGCGGTGAGCATGGGCTCGCCCACGAGGTTGAAGCTCTGGCCGATGGCCGCGGGGTCCGCGCCCATGCGGAGCAGCCCGTCAGCCACGTCGTCGATCAGCACGAAGGGCAGGATGTTCTGACCCGGCCCCCAGATGCGCACCGCGCCCGCGCCGTGCCAGCGCCCGATGCCCCAGTGCTGCAGGGGTCCGCCGTGGCCCACGACGATGCCGGGCCGGGCAATGGTCACGGGCAGGCCGCGTTCGGCGTGCAGGTTCATGAGCTGGCGCTCGCATTCGGCCTTTGAGCGGGCGTAGAGGTTGCGGCCCGTCATGTCCTCGGGGAAGCGGGTCTCCTCGGTGATCTGCACATGCGGGTCGGACATGTCATAGCTGGCGATGGTGCCGGTGTAGACGAGCCGCTTCACCCCCGCCGCCTCGCAGGCCATGGCGATGCGGGTGGAGACGCCGACATCGTTGACCAGCGCCCCGGCCCATGTCGTTTCCAGTGCGCGGGCGAGGTTGTAGACCGTGTCGATGCCTTGCATGGCGTCCGTCAGCGCGTCCAGATCGTGCAGCGAGACCGGGGCGGTCTCCACCCGGTCGGGCAGGTCGGGGAAGGGGCCATTGCGCCCGCGCGAAAGCACGCGCACGTCCTGCCCCTCGGCCACCAGCCGCCGGGTCAGGGCACGACCGATGAAGCCGGTGCCGCCGATCACCATGGCGGTGGGTTTCGGCTTGCGGGTCGCAACCGCGGGGGCCTTAACCTCCAGCGCCTCGGAGGGAAGCTTGGCGATGGCCGCCTCGAGCGCCTCCATCACCGTGAGAGCGCTCTCGGCGCTGAAGCGGCTGTCCTGCGGCTGGTTGTTGGCGAGGGGGCCGTAAATGGCCGCCATCATGCCGCGGAAGCTCTGGGCGTAGGGGCCCTTCTGGTTCAGCGATGCGGTCTGGATCACGGCATTGCGGAGGCCTTCTCGCAGGTGCTGCCAGCTCTGGTCGAGCTGCCGCCGCAGCGGGTTCACGATCAGGTCCGAGGCATTTTCGCGGTCCACCACCAGCGTGTCGGCGGCATAGTCGAGCCGCGCCCGCCCCGAAGAGCCGCGCAGGGTCACCGAGCGGTCGTCCACCGTCTCGACCATCGACAGGTGGAAGGTGATCTCGACGCCGCCGGCGCGGGCGAGGATGCGGAAGCCCTGCGGGCGCATGTCGTCGCCGGGCAGGGCGATCGGCTTGGTGGCCTCGGCATGCAGGATGTCGAGCGGGCCGAAGAGGTCGACGGCAAAGGCGAAGGGGTGCGGCCCCAGCTCCAGCAGCAGGTTCTTCGGCGCGCGCAGCAGCCACAGGCTGAACGGGCCGGAGCGCAGCGGCGCCAGCGGCAAGGCCCAGGTGATCTCGGCTTGCGAGACACGGCCATAGGTGCCGGCCTGCAGCGCCTCTTTCATCCGGACGTAGGAGGGCAGGCCGAGGAAGTTGTGGCCGGGGTGGAAGCGTTTCCCGGCGGCCTCTGCGGTCTCGGCAATGGCGCGGGTCTCGCCAAGGCTCACTGCGACCGGCTTTTCCACCAGCACGTGCAGCCCGGCCTTCAGGCATTGCTGCGCCAGACCCGCGTGCAGATGCGGTGGGGTGAGGATATGCACCGCGTCGCAGGCGCCGGAGGTGATCAGCGCCTCGACAGAGGTGAAGGGCACGGCGCCATAGGCCATGGCCAGCCCCTCGGCGGCGGGTTCCGACAGGTCGCAGACGGCGGTGACCTGCGCGTCCGGGGTCGCCTTCAGCGCATCGCCGTGCCAGCTCGCGATATAGCCGGCGCCGATGAGGCCCACGCGGATGGGGTGCGGCATGGGGGCTCCTTACTTGTACTCGATCAGGCGCATCGGCGCCTGCCTCAGCCGGCGCCAGTGGAAGGTGGCCATGCCGATGAGGTTGGGAAACTTGGACAGGGTGAGCAGCAGCGCATGGCGGCGGGCCTCGGGGGCGGGTTGTCCCTCGCGGCGCAACCCCTGCGCGGTGCGCACCCAGTTGAGCGGGTAGGCGGCCAGCGCCGCGAGGGCGAGCGGCCAGAAGACAGCGGCACCGAGCAGGATCAGCAGCGGCAGCGCAAGCGCGTAGACCAGAGCGCGCATGCGCTCGGTGGTGAAGTAGTCCGGGTGCAGATGGCCGACCTGCGCGAAACCGTGACCGGTGCGCACGGCGCGTTTCCACCATTGGCCGAAGCGCAGCATGGCGGCGTCATGGCGGGTCATCTCCCGCGGCAGGCGTTCGAGCGTCCAGCCCGCCTTGCGCAGGCGGGTGCAGAACTCGTCATCCTCGGCGGCGATGACCGTGGGGTCGAAGCCGCCGACCTCGCGGAAAGCTTCGGCGCGCAGCATCATGTCACCGCCGCAGGTTTGGATTTCTCCGGCAGGGCGGTGCCATTCGACATCGCAGAGCTGGTTGTAAAGGCTGGCGTCGCGGTGGATTTCCGAGCGCCAGCCGGTGACGAGGGCGGTCTTGGGGTTTGCCTGCATGTGGGCGCGGGCGTGCCCCAGCCAGCCCGGCACCAGCGTGCAGTCGCCGTCGATGAACTGCACCAGTTGCGGATCGGCCAGTGCCGCGAAGCCCGCGTTGCGAGCGCGGGCGGCGGTGAAGGGGGCGCTGAGGTCCAGCTCGACCACCCTGGCCCCCGCCTTGCTCGCCTCGGCGCGGCTGCCGTCGGTGGAGCCACTGTCGACATAGACCACTTGCCGCGCCTGCCCCTTGACCGAGGCCAGCGCGGCGACCAGCCGGGCGCCCTCGTTGCGGCCGATGAGGACGACGTCGACGAGGGTCATGTGATGGGCTCCGAGGCGCTGAAGATGGCGGAGAGCTTTGCCGCCTCGGTCGTCGCGTTGAACTCGGCCGCAACCTTGGCGAGGCCTGCGGCGCCCATGCTGCGGCGGGTCCCGGGGTCGGCGAGCAGGGCGTCGAGCGCCTCGGTCAGGGCCTCTGCCTCGCCGGGCGGCACCAGCAGGCCGCGACACCATGCTCGACCAGCTCGGGCACCCCGGCGATGCGGGTGGTCACCACCGGCACCTGCGCGGCCATGGCTTCCATCAGCACGACGGGAACGCCCTCGGCGAAGCTCGGGAGGACGAAGATGTCGGCCCCGGTCAGCGCCTCGGCGACCTCGGCCTGCGACCGGTAGCCGAGGAACTCGCAGCGCTCGGCGATGCCCAGCTCGGTGGCGAGAGCCTCCAGCGCCCTGCGCTCGGGGCCGTCACCGATGAGGCGCAGGCGCAGCTCCGGGTGGCGGGGGGCGAGCGCGGCCAGCGCGCGCAGCAGGACCGGCACGCCCTTCACCCCGGCAAGACGGCCGGTGAAGAGCAGGCTCTGGCCCGCGTGCCGCGAGGGCGCGTAGCGCGAGGGGTCGATGCCGCAGTGGATGATCTCCAGCTTGCCCCAGTCCGCCCGGTTCGCGAAGCACATGAGCTGCGCCCGGCAGAAGGCGCTGATGCAGGCGACGAAGCGGGCGCGGCGGGTCTTCTCGTCGATGCGCCAGTGATGCGGCTCGAAGAAGATGTCCGGCCCGTGGATGGTGAAGCTGTAGGGGATGCCCGAGAGCTCCGAGGCCAGCATGGCGACGGTGCAGGAGGCCTTGGCGATGTGGTTGTGCAGGTGCTGGATCCCCGCCTCGGCCAGCGCCTCGGCCAGCACCCCGGCCTCGGCGAAGTAGATAAGGTTGAAGGCGCGGCCCTTGAGCCCCTTCGGCGCGGTCTGCCATGAGAGCGCCAGCGCACGCAGGTAGCGGCCGGGCCTGCGCATCCAGCGGGCATGGGCGCGGAGCAGGCGCAGCGGCGATCGGCAGGCGTCCAGCACCTTGAAGGTCTGCGCATGCTCGGCGCGCTGCTCGGGGCCGACGAGATGCTCGGGTCCGGTGGTGCGGATCGAGCAGGTGAGCACCTCGTGGCCCAACGCGCGCAGGGCGGCGACCTCGCGCTGGATGAAGGTGTCCGAGGCGCGGGGGTATTCGCCGGTAAGATAGGCGAGCTTGGGCAGGCTCATTCGCGGCTCTCCTGCAGGGCGCGCGCCATGAGCGCGCCAAAACGGTCCTGCAGCAGCGGGCCGAGCGCGGCGATGAGCTCCTTGTCGGGGTAGCGCAGCGGCATCATCCGCGCCTTGAGCACCGGCACGCGCAGCAGGCCCGGCAGGCGCGCCTCGAGCGGGGCCAGCAGCCGCGCGGCCAGCATCCACAGCGGCCAAGGCAGCGGTAGCACCCCCTTCGGCCATCCCGAGGCGGCATGGGCGCGCAGGAAGCGGGTGCGGTCGGGGCGGTCGGGGTCGATGACGTTGATCACGCGCACCCCCTCGGGGCGACGCAGGGCGGCCTGCAGCAGGCGCTTCGCCACGTGCGAGACATGGGCGAGCGGCAGCTCTCCCTTGGTGCCGACGCGGATCAGCAGCGGGCCGAGCGCCGGGCCGAGATGGGCGTTCCACGTCCTACCAGCGCCGAAAATCACGCCGGGGCGGAGGATCCACAGCGGCAGGCCAGAGGCGCGGCAGAGGTCCTCCTGCGCGAGCTTGCCGGCGACATAGGCATCGCGGGCATTGGCGCTGGTTTCGAGCGGGGTGCGCTCGGTGACCTCGGCGCCGGGAGAAAGCCGGGCAGTGTCGTAGATGCCGAGCGAGCTGACCAGCACGAGGTGCAGCGGCAGCCCCTCGAGGGCGGCGAGCAGGTGGCGGGTGCCATCCACGGTGGTGGCGGCGACCGTGCCCTCGTCGGAGCCGAGATGCGCGGCGGCATGGATGACCGCCGAGCACCCCTGCGCCGCGTCGCGCAGGCTCTGGATACAGGCGGGGTCCGAGAGATCGGCCTCGATCCAGCTAACCCCTTTGACTTGGGCGCTCTTCTCCGGCGTGGGGGCGCGGCGCAGGGCGGTGACTTGCAGCCCCTGCGCGCGGGCCTCGGCGAGCACCGCGCGGCCGACGAAGCCGGTGGCGCCGGTCAGCAGGATGCGGGTTTGGCCCGTCACTGTGCCAGTCACGTCGCCCGTCACCTCGCCCATGGCATCGGCTCCATGGGATCGCAGCGGGTGGTCATCACCTGCGGGCCGGTGTCTTCGCCAGCGTTCTGGATCGCCAGCGTGACCTCGGTGAGGTGCAGGGCGAACTCCGAGGACAGGCGGCAGGGGCGGCGCTCGCGCAGGGACTCCAGCATCTCGGCCGGGCCGAGCATGAAGTTCATCGCCGCGGCGCCCCAGCGCTTCACCTTGGGATGGGTCGGCTGCGGCAGCCGGAGGCGGCGCGGGAAGGGGGACTCGACCAGCCGCCGCCGCAGGGTGCTGCGTTTGGCGAAGCGCACCTTGGCGGCATTGTCCCAGGAGGCCCCGCAGCTCAGCACGCCCTTGTCGCCGAAGATGCGGATGCCATGGCCATGGCTGGCGACGATCGAGCAGGTGAGCCGGGTGACCGGGCCGTTCTCGAAGAAAAGCGTGGCGACCGAGAGGTCCGGCGCGGCGGCCTTGAGGCCGGCCTTCTCCGGAAGCACCTCGGCCGAGGCGGCGACCACCTTGCGCACGCTGCCGAACCAGGAGATCAGCCAGGTGAGATAGTAGCCCGCGTGTTCCAGCGTGCAGCCGGTGACGAATTCGTCCTCGTAGGGCCAGGGCGCGCCGGTCTCGGTGTGCCAGTCGGTGTAGGGTGCCTGCGGGATGAAACCGTCGTCGAGCTCGGCGTAGATCGCGCGAGGCGTTCCAGCGATGCCCTGGCGCAGTGCATGGCCGAGCGTCTGCGCCGCCTCGCCCAGTACCGAGCAGGGCGCGGAGGCGAGCAGCACGCCATTCTCGGCGGCCAGCGCGTGCAGCGTCTTGGCCTGTGCCAGTTCCAGGGCCAGGGGTTTCTCGCAGTAGACATGGTGCCCGGCCTCGAGCAGCCGGAGGTTCAGCGCGTAATGCTCCGCGGGGTTGGTCAGGTTGAGCACCACGCAGCCCTCTGGCAGGCCGGCGATGAAGGCTTCGAGATCGGGCTCGGCGCGCAGCTGCCAATGGGCGCAGAAGCGCGACAGGCGTGCGGCGTCGCGGTCGTGCACCGCGTGGACCACGATGCCCGGCATCGCCTGCAGCGAGCGCAGGTAGAGATCGGCGACGAAACCGCAGCCAAGCAAGGCGATGGTGCCGGTCATCTGACGCCCGTCACGCAGCGGAGCGCGCGGCAGGGGCGCGCGGGGCGGGAAAGGCGGAGGGCGATCATCGGGGTACCTGACTAGGGGTCGTGCAAAGACTGGATGCGCATTTCGGAAGGCGCCTTTGGCACGCCTTTCAGCAGAGAACTTTGACCGAATTTCGGCGGCGTGCAGGCCTCATCGGTGCAATGCGGGGATCGCGGCGCATTTGTCTCGGAACTGCGGCACGGCGGCCACGGTCGGGGGCAAATTGCCCCGGCCAGCTAGGATCGCCCGAGGCCATGCGCCACATTCGCCGACGGGGCGAAATAAGGATGTCGCGCGCCGATGTATCCGCGCATGGAATTTCGGGTTGGCGGCCAGCGCGTCGCCATCAGCGTGCCCACCTGGGCCGCTCTGCAGGCGCGTGTGACCGAGCGGCTTGCGCAGAGGCAGGGCTTTGCGCTGGCGACCATCAACCTCGACCACTTGGTGAAGCTGCGCCGCTCGGCGAAGTTCAGGGCGGCCTATGCGGCGCAGGATCTCGTTGTCGCCGACGGCAATCCGATCGTCTGGCTCTCGCGGCTCGCCGGGCGGCCGGTCGAGTTGATCCCCGGCTCCGACGCGATCCTGCCGCTGGCCCGCATCGCGGCAAAACAGGGCATCGGCGTGGCGCTGGTCGGCAGCACACCCGCGGCGCTGTCGCGCGCGCGAAGCTACCTCGAACGCGAGGTGCGCGACCTGAGCGTCGTGTGCCTGATCGCTCCGCCCATGGGCTTCGATCCCGAGGCCGCAGAGGCGCGGAGGGTTTTCGACGAGATCACCGCCTCGGGGGCGGGGTTGTGCTTTGTCGCGCTCGGCGCGCCCAAGCAGGAAATCTTTGGCGCGGTGGGGCGCAAGCTGGCGCCGAACGTGGGCTTTGCCGGGATCGGCGCGGGCCTCGATTTCTTTGCGGGCACCCAGCAGCGCGCGCCGGAGTGGACGCGCAAGCTGGCGATGGAGTGGCTGTGGCGTGCGGTGAACAACCCGCGGCGGCTGGGGCTGCGCTACCTGCGCTGCCTGTCGATCCTGCCGGGGCAGTCGGCGCGGGCGCTGCTGCTGCGCTTCTTCACGCTGCGCCCCTAGGGGACGATCCTCCTCGGTCTGCGGCGGCGCATCAGCAGCAGCTCCCTGAGCCTGCCCTTCAGGCTGCGCGGCGGCAGGATTTCCCGGTCCATCTCGAAGGTCGCGCCGGTGAGCGCGGGGTTGGCATCGAGCGCCAGCGCGACGCCCCACCGGGCCGCCTCTTCGGCGGGCAGCCCGTCCGGGATGCCCATCTGCGTGCGCAGCATCCCCGGCATCCAGTCGGTTATGACGATTTCGGGGAAGCGGTCCGCGAGATCGGCGATCAGCGCGCGGGTGAAGATCCGCGCGGCGCCCTTCGACACGGCATAGGCGGAAGAGGCGGGCAGCGGCGCGAGATCGGCGAAGGTGGCGACGTTGAGGATGCGTCCGCGCCCCTCCGCGACCATGCCCTCCAATGCGGCGCGGGAGCAGGCGACGGTACCGCCGAGGTTGGTGGCGACGGTCGCCATGAAGCTCTCGCCGCTCTCGTCGAGAATGTCGCGGCGCGGGTAGGTCGCGGCGTTGTTGATCAGCAGCGCGATGCGCCCGTGCTCGGAGCGGATGCGGGCGAAGGTCTCGGCGACCTCCTGCGGCAGGGCGAGATCGGCGGGGTAGAGGTGGAAGCGCCCCGGCTCGGCCTTGGCGCGGGTCTCCTCCAATGCGGCGCGGCGGCGACCGAGTCCGGCGACGCTGAAGCCGCGCTGCGTCAGCTCGATCGCCATGGCGCGGCCGAGGCCGGAGCCTGCGCCGGTGACCACGGCGAGGCCGCTCTCGGGGGTGAGCTGGGTCATCTGGCCTCCTTGAGGATCGTATCGGCCACGCGCAGGGCGTTGGCTGCGATGGTGAGGCTGGGGTTCACCCCCATCGAGCTTGGCATGAACGACGCATCCGCCACCCGCAAATTGCGCAGCCCATGGGCGCGGCAGTCCGCGTCGAGCACCGAGGTCCGGGGATCCGTGCCGAAGCGCAGCGTGCCCGAGGGGTGGCCGAAGTTCAGCTCGGGGGTGTGGCCGAGGAACAGGCGGCGCTGGCCTTTCAGCGCGCGGGAGATCGCCTTGCGGAAGGCGCGGCGGCGCTGCAGCAGCTCGGGGTGCAGCGTGTAGTCGACCGACAGCCGGTGTGGATGCGACGGGTCGTAGGTGACGCGGTTTTCGGGGTAGGGCAGGTCCTCGAGCAGGCCGACGAAGATCTGCGCATGGCCGAAGAGCTTCGCCGCGACGGCGGCGGGCAGCCGGGTGAACTGGCTCAGCCCCGGCAGGCGGCGCAGGCGCGAGCGGGCCAGCATACGGTTCAGGTAGAAGGTGATCTCGCCATAGGAGGCACGGATGCCCATGGCCTGCACCGTGCCCATGGGCGTGCCCTCGGCGCGGTAGAGATCGCGCAGCGAGATCGCCTTTGTCGCCCCGTGATCGGGCGTGCCGCGCGGCGGCCAGAGGGCGAACATCTCGTTGAGGTGGAACATCAGGTTGCGCCCGACGAGGCCCGA
The DNA here is from genome assembly GCF_002300555.2 of Alloyangia mangrovi. Classification (GTDB taxonomy): domain Bacteria; phylum Pseudomonadota; class Alphaproteobacteria; order Rhodobacterales; family Rhodobacteraceae; genus Salipiger; species Salipiger mangrovi. Next base: position 9,457 of record NZ_NTHN02000068.1, read on the forward strand.
GCCATTGGCGGCGCCCTCGGGCCAGGCCTCGCAGGCCGAGGCCAGCAGCAGGCGCGGCGAGTTCAGCGCCCCGGCGGCCAAGACGTAGGTTTCGGCGTGAAACACATGGGTCTCGCCGTCGCGGCGGACCTCGACGCCTTCGACCCGGTCGCCGCTGCCGAGCAGGCGGGTCACCTCGGCGCGGTCGAGCAGCATGGCGTTGCCGGTGGCCAGCGCGGGCTCCACCCCGGCGGAGCGCCCGTCCATCTTGCAGGTCCGGGGGCACTTGCTGCCAAGGCAATTCAGGCAGTCCTGCCCGCGGTCGATGGCGGTATGGGCTTGGTAGGGGTGCAGCCCGTTCGCCTCGAGCGCCCGCATCAGCGCGGTCTCGGTGGCGGTGAGCGGTGGCGGGCTGCGGAGCGGCGGCGCGGGCTCGGATGAGAGCGGGTCGGGGGTGCCATGGATGCGGTAGAGTTCGGTCGCGCGGTCGTACCAGCGGAGCAGCGCGTCATAGCCCACCGGCCAGCCGCCCGCGGGGTGGGGCAGGCCGGGCAGATCGTCGAGATCGTGCCGTTCGGGCCGCTCCAGCGTCGCGGCGTAAAAGACCGAGGAGCCGCCCGGCCCGGCGCCGAGCGGGGCGTAGAATCTGCTTTCGACCCCGTTCACCCGGGCGTGCAGAGGCTCGGGCCAGAGGCCGCGGGCGAGCCGGGCCTCGGGCACGAAGATCTCGGAAAGACCATTGCGCGCAGTGCGCTGGCCGGCGGGGCCGCGTTCCAGGAAGAGCACCTTTTGCCCGGCCTCGGCCAGCGCGCGGCCCAGCGTGCCGCCGCCGATGCCGGTGCCGATGACGATGGCGTCCCAGCGGGTTTCGCTCAGCGGGTGGCTCACAGGCCGGCCACCTTGGTGCCGAAGATCGGGACAAAGAGATCACGCAGCGCACGGGCGGCGGTGTTGGTGATGTGGTTGTTGTCGAAGTACCAGCCTTCGCTGTCGTGCAACGCGTGGCAGGCCCCGGCGTCGCAGAAGCGCGGCCAGCTGTCGATGAGGGTGATTTCTCCCGCCTCGGCCATGGCGCGCCAGGGCGCCTCGGCCTCGGCCACGCGCTGCGCGAGGGTGCCGCGCGGCATGTCGGGATCGGTGACCGGCGCCGGGGCCAGTGGCCAGCCGGCGTGGGGCGGCCTCGCGCGCGGCGCGGCGGCTGTCGTAATTGGCGATCTCGGGGGGCTGGCGCAGGACGATGACCACGGGCCCATCGGCGCGCAGCTCGGCAACGGTGGCGCGGGCGGCCTCGGCGACGATCTGCGACTGTGGCGCGTCGGCCGGGGTCGGAGAGTCGGTGGGGAAGAGCTGGATGGTATTACCCGCGTCGAGCCCGATGCCCGCGCCATGGGCGTAATAGGTCCAGCGGCCGATCAGGGCGATGCGCTGCAGGCTGGTCATCGCGGGCAGCGCCTGGCGGATCTGCAGGTTGGCCTGGGTGCAGGCGTGGTCCTGAGCCGGGGTGGCGGCGCTCTCGCTCTTGCGGATGCCGAAAAGCGGCGGGCAGCCGGCACGCCAGATGATCAGCCCGGGCACCCCGGCCTCATGGGCGGCGAGGTCGAGCCCCTCCTTGAAGGCGCGCACGTGGCTGTCGCCCCAGACCAGCACCTGCGGCGTGCCTTCGGGGCCGATCGGGCAGGTCTCGATCCCCATCAGCGGGCCGCTCGCGGCGGTGGTGCAGCGGCTCCAGTCCTGCAGGAAGTCGGCAGAGGCGGCGATATGCGGGCGCACCGACGGGCCGAAGCGCCCGGCGAGCCCGTCGCCGAGGTAGAGCCAGGCGCCCACGGCCAGCGTTGCCGCCGAGGCCAGCGCGGTGGCGCTGACGAGCACAACCCCCGGCAGCCGGGCGCGGCGCATCGGGGTTTCCACGAAGCGCCAAGAGAGCCAGGCCAGCGCTACCGAGAGCGCCATCCAGCACAGCGTCTCCAGCGGGCCGGAGTACTCGCCGCGCAGGTAGAGCGACAGGCACAGCACCGGCCAGTGCCAGAGGTAGAGCGAATAGGAGATCCGCCCGAAAAACAGCGCGGCCGGGTGCGACAGTGCGCGGTTCACCGGGCTGTCGCCGGTGCCGCTTCCGATCAGCAGCACCGCGCCGAGCACCGGGGCCAGCGCCAGAAGCCCGGGGAAGAGCGGCCCCGCCGGAATCAGCAGCACGGAGCCCAGCACCAGCGTCAGCCCGGCCCAGCTCAGCGCCGGGCGCCCGCGCCAGACGCGCCCCGTTTCCAGCCCCCAGATTGCCAGCAGCACGCCCGACAGCAGTTCCCAGGCGCGGAACGGGAAGAGGTAGAAGGCCGCATCCGGATGCGTGGGCGTGGCAAGCACGCTAGAGCCGAGCGAGCCGGCCCAGATCGCCACGAGCGCCATCAGCAGCAGCGTCCGATTGCGCGACAGTAGAAAGATGAGCAGCGGCAGGAAGAGGTAGAACTGCTCTTCCACGGCCAGCGACCACGTGTGCAGAAGCGGTTTCAACTCTGCACCGGTGTCGAAATAGCCCGACTGCCGGTAGAAGAGCACGTTCGACAAATAGACCGTGGCGGCGATCAGCGACTTGCCGAACTCGCGGAACTCGAAGGGCAGCAGCAGCGCCGCGCTCAGCGCCGTGGTGAGCAGTGCCATGGTGAAGAAGGCCGGGGCAAGGCGGCGGAAGCGGCGCAGGTAGAAGGCGCCGAGGCGGATGCGCCCTTCGGCCTCGTACTCGCGCCAGAGGATGCCGCCGATCAGGAAGCCTGAGATGACGAAGAAGATGTCGACACCGGTGAAGCCGCCGCCGAGCCAGGGTAGGCCGAAGTGGTAGAGCACCACCGAGAGCACCGCCACCGCCCGCAGCCCGTCGATGTCGGGGCGGTAGGGCATGGGGGCATGGGCGGGATCGCGCGGGGCTGCCGGGTCACGCATGGGCGGGGCAGCCGCTGTGGGGTTGGACGGGTGAGGGCATGACCGGACCGGATCTCAACATGACACCAACTCGATATGGAACGGCCCCGACAGGGGCAGATGCGCCTCGCGCCCCGGCCTGCGCACGGGCGCGACTATAGGAAGACCGGTGGCAGGCTCGCAAGGAAAAGGCAGGTGCCGGTAGGGTAGCCTTGGAAGTGTTGCGAAACTGCGAGCGGACTTGGGGAAATTCATCGGAGCGACGGTGCATCGGATCAGGCCTCTCTGTCCCGCAGAAGATCGGGCGGCGGGCCGGGGCGGCCCCGGGCGATCCAGTCGTAGACCTCGGCCAGCTGCGCGGCCTTGCGCGCCCAGGTGAACTGCGTGTGCACGCGTGTCCGCGCCGCCTGCGCCATGGCGGGCAGGGGGGGAGGGATCGGTGGCGAGGCGGTCCAGCGCAGTGCCGAAGGCGGCGATGATCCCTGCGCGGTCGGTGCAGGGCAGCTTGATCCCGCTGTCCTCGGTGACCAGTTCTCCGGGGCCAGCATAATCGACGATCATCGGCACCACGCCGAGCGCCATCGCCTCGAGCACCACGCCGCCGCCGAACTCGCGGATCGAGGGGAAGCTCAACAGGTGGCAGCGGCAGAGCACGTCCTGCACCGCGCGGTGGTCGAGCCAGCCGTGGAAGGTGACGGCATGGGCGATCCCCAGCGCCTTCGCCTGCGCCTCGAGGGACGCGCGCATCGGCCCGTCGCCGACCATCTCGAGTTGCAGGCGTCCGTCGCGAAGCAGGGGCGCTGCCGCCTCGAGCAGCATGTCCGGCCCCTTGTAGGGCACCAGCCGCCCGACGAAGGCGGCGCGCAGCGGGCCGGGTTCGGGCGTGGCCTGCTTGTTGAACCGGGCGGGATCGATGGCGTTCTCGGGCAGGTAGACCAGCTTTTCGCGATATCGGGAGGGAATCTCGGAGGCGGTATGGCGCGATCCGGCAAGGATCGCGCTGGCGCGGCGCAGGGTTGCATCCCGCCCGGGCAGGGCCTTGTAGGCGCCGCGCAAGTAGCTCAGCCATTCCCGCTCGCGCCGGCGCTCGGCGTCGAAGCCCTTGGGCCAGGGCACGCCGCCGTTGAGCGGGCCGAGCACGAAGGGCACTCCGGCCTTTGCACAATGACCCGCAAGGGGCGAGGAGACAGTGGGGCTGAGTGGGGTGATGCGGTGCACCACGTCCCATTCCCTGGCGCGGATCTCCGCCCCGAAGCGCTGCCAGACCAGCCGCTCGAAGTAGGGATAGCTCAGCGCGTTGATCGCCTGGACCATGGTCCAGCCCTTGCCCTCGCCCATGCGCAGGCGTTCGGCGAGCTTCCACATCGGGCGGGCGAAGGCCTCGGAATCGATGGCGGTGAAGTCCTGCCCCTCGACCATCCCGGCGCGCAGGAAGGCGTCGCGGTTGCGTACCTGCGTGACGATATGCACGTCGGCGACCTCGCGCAGCGCCTTGGCGAGCGACCAGCCGACCAGCGGCACCGAGACCCATTCGGGGTTGGCGGCCTCTGCGATGGCAAGGATGCGGGGCTTGGGGGTCATGGCTGCGGGCGTCCGGGGCTCAGAGGATCGACTGCCATTTCAGCGACCCCGGCCGCCTGCGCGCGAGCCGCTTCAGCCGCGCCGCCTTCAACGCCTCGGCGTAGCCGGTGAGCGCGCCCGCGACGAGCCAGGTGAGCGGGGTGAGCGTGGCATTGGGCACCATGTCCGACAGGTTGATCGCGAGAAGCAGCGAGAGCGGCGCGATGAAGGGCGATATCTCGGCCTTTCCGTGCGCGGTGCTTTCGCGCCAAAGCAGCAGCAGTGGCAAGAGGATCAGCCCGAACTCGGCAAGAAAGCCGACCCAGCCGTAGACGCCGATGACGATGATCCAGCGCCCGTCGGTCACCGTCAGGATATTGCCGGTGACCGGGTCGAGGATGTGGTTGCGGCCCCAGCTTCCCCAACCGAAGACCGGCTTCTCGTAGGCGCGGTCGAGCAGCGTGTTCTCGTTCTCGAAACGGAACTCCAGCGAATAGGCGCGCTCGGGGTCGATCCTGGCGGCCTCGGCAAGGATGCGGTCCTCGGGCACCAGGTGCGTGCCCTTGAGCACCGGGTAGGTGATCGCCACGAGCCCGATGAGGATCGCCACGCGTATTTGCCCCATGCGGGTCAGCAGCAGCACCACCGGGATCAGCACCACGGCGAAGATCAGCGCGCCCAGCGATTTCGCCAGCACGAGGATCAGCGTCAGCCAGAGCGCCGCCACCAGCATCTTGATGTTGCGCTCGGTTCGCCACAGCGCCCAGGCAGAGACCGCGGAGGTCATCAGGAAGAAGGCGACCCAAAGCCCGTGGTAGAGGAAGACCACGGGCCGGTAACCGTCGGCGCGGATCGATTGGCCGAAGAGGTGCTGGTAATAGCCGTAGACCCAGCGGTTGAGCTGCGGCGAGAGCCGCATTTCGACCAGCATCGGCAGCGTGTAGAGCAGCCCGCCCCAGATCAGCGCCACGAGCAGGTGCCGCTGCGAGCCCCCCTGCGCCAGGAACTGCCGCGCCAGCAGGAAAGGCAGGACCAGCAGGAACTGCTGCAGCACCAGCGCCACCCCGTCCTTGATCGAGAGGCCGGGCAGGCCGATCTCGCCGTAGAACACCGGCTCGGTGTTGGTCACCGCGGTCAGCGCGGGCGAGAGCACGTAGGTGATCAGCAGGATCTTCCCCGGCAGCGAGCGCGGCAGCAGCCCGCCTTCCAGCCCGTACCGCCAGAGGCAGAAGGCAAAGGCGGCGAGCGCGGGGATATTGTGCTTGGTCAGCGGCGGGAACATCGGCAGATCGAAGGCCGCCGGCGGTTCGGGCAGGATCAGATAGCCCGCCAGCAGCGCGGCGATCAGCGCCCGGTCGGGCGGCAGGCGGCGGAACAGCACGACCGTAACGATCGGCCAGAGCGCCAGCATCAGATAGGCAAGAGGGTTGGGCATGCCGTGTTGCGACCCGTGGACCAGACTACTCAGAACCAAACCCCGGACGACGCCCCCTTCGCCCGGATCAGGCCCTCTAGGTACCACGCGCCGACCGTCCTGTCGCCTGCGGAGAGCGATCTGGGCCCTCGGATCGGCAGATTTGGCACATTTCCGGCACGCCTGTGGGAGCCCGGCTGGCGGGAGGTCTTCGGCTTGGATTAAATCTCGGTAAAACCGCAGGATTGTTCGTTTGGAGACATGTTCCTGCCCGATTGCGGGTTGAGCTTGACGTTAAGAAAGGTTGCAGGAGTACGAGTGGTATGGTCCGTCGCCCCCTCAAGATCGCTTACCTGAGTGATTTCTCCGCGCTTGACCGGAATCTCTATTCGGGCGGCAACGCGCGCATCCACGATGCGCTGCAGGCGCATGCGGGCGAGGTCACGATCCTTCCCACCGACTGGGGCGCCGCCGAGCCGATCCGTCGCGCCATCCTGTCGCTGCCCGACGCGCTGAGCCTGCGCCTGCGCTGGCGCCTTCAGATGGTGCTGTCGCAGGTGGTCGCCCGGCGGATCGAGGCGGCGCTGTCGCAGGACCAGTATGACGTGCTTTTCGGCGCCTACGCCTTTCAGTCGCTGCTCGGCCTGCGGCTGCCCTACCCGATGACGGTGGCCTATACCTCGGATGCCACCCACAGCGTCTACCGCGACTCCGAGATCGGCCAGGCGCACCCGGGGCTGATCCCTGGCGGGCGGCTTCTGGATGACTGGGTCGAACGGGCCGAGGGCGCGGTCTTCCGTCGCGCCGACCTGCTGCTCTGGCCCTCGCAATGGCTGATGGACGCCAGCGTTGCCCGCTACGATCTGCCCGAGTGCAAGTCGCGGCTGGTGCCCTGGGGCGCCAATATCGCCCCGCCGCCGCCGCCCGCACCGCGGCCGATCTCGCGCTCAAGCACGCTGCACCTTCTGGTGGTAGGCCGCAACTGGTGGGCCAAGGGCGGCCCGGTGGCGCAAGAGGTCATGTGCCTCTTGCGGGCGCGCGGCATCGACGCGCGGCTGACGGTGATCGGCTGTATGCCGCCCCCCGAGGCACAGGGCCCGCATACGGAGGTCTACCCCCAGCTCGACAAGGCGGTGCTCGAGCAGGCGGCGCTGTTCCAGCAGCTCTATGCCCGCGCGCATTTCGTCGTCATGCCGAGCTTCGAGAGCTACGGCTTCGCGTTCTGCGAGGCCTCGGCGCATGGGGTGCCCTCGCTCTGCCTGCGCGTCGGCGGCGTGCCGGTGCGCGACGGGTTCAACGGCTTCGCCCTTCCGCCGGGCAGCGGCGCCGAAGATTTTGCCGCCTGCATCCTCGCCTGCCTCGACGCCCCCGAGCGCTACGCCGCGCTCTCGCGCCGCAGCCGCGAGGAATACGAGGCGCGGCTCAATTGGGACGCCTGGGGCCGCTCGGTCGGCACGCTGCTGCAGGAGAAGGTGGCGCAGCGCAGCCGGGTCTCCGCCCCCTGCGCGGCCCCCGACACCCCCTGCCAGGCGGCCCCCGCGAGCTGACCCGCCCCGGCCCGCAGGTGGCGGGCGCCGCCCCGCCCATCGCGCGGGCGTGACCGGGGAAGACCTAGCCTCACGGGGGCTTGTGCCCTAGCCTTCGCGGAAGGCACGGACGTGGACCCGCATGGCGCAGACGGAACGGCAGCTCGACACACCCGACACCCAGGTGCAGATCTCGGACGAGATCCGCAAGACGACCTGCTACATGTGCGCCTGCCGCTGCGGCATCGACGTTCACCTGAAAGACGGCGTCCCTGTCTACATCGAGGGCAATCGCGACCACCCGGTGAACCGCGGCGTGCTCTGCGCCAAGGGCGCGGCTGGTCTGAAGCAGGTGACCTCGCACGCCCGGCTGCGCGCGCCGTTGCGCCGGGTGGGGCCGCGCGGCTCGGGAGAGTTCGAGGAAATCAGCTGGGACGAGGCGCTGGAGACCGCCGCCGGCTGGCTGAAGCCGCTGCGCGAGTCGGCGCCCGAGCGGCTCGCCTTCTTCACCGGGCGCGACCAGTCGCAGAGCCTCACCAGCTGGTGGGCGCAGCAGTTCGGCACGCCCAACTACGCCGCCCATGGCGGCTTCTGCTCGGTCAACATGGCGGCGGCGGGGATCTACACGCTGGGCGGCAGCTTCTGGGAATTCGGCACCCCCGACTGGGAGCATGCCGAACTGCTGCTGCTCTTCGGGGTGGCCGAGGACCACGATAGCAACCCGATCAAGATCGGGCTCTCGAAACTCAAGGCGCGCGGCGCCAGGGTGGTCAGCCTCAACCCGGTGCGCAGCGGCTACAGCGCCATCGCCGACGAGTGGCTCGGCATCACCCCGGGCAGCGATGGCCTGCTGGTGCTTTCGCTGGTGCACGAGCTCTTGCGCGCCGGGCGGATCGACCTCGACTTCCTCGCCCAGTTCACCAATGCCCCGGTGCTGGTCGACTGCGACCCGAGATCGCCGGAGTACGGGCTCTTCCTGAGGGGTGACGACGGCAGCCCGCTGGTCATCGACGCCCGCACCGGCCGCCCCGCGCCCTGGGACGGCGAGAGGGTGGAGCCGAAGCTCACCGGCCACCTGCGCCGCGCCGGGATCAGCCACCGCACGGTGATGGAGATGATCGCCGCGCAGTACATGGACCGCGCCTATGCCCCCGAGGCCGTGGCCGCGCGCGTCGGCCTGCCGCCCGAGCGCATCCGCTGGCTCGCCGCCGAGATCGCCCGCGCCGCCTTTGAAACGAAGCTGGAGCTGGACCGCCCCTGGACCGACTTCCGCGGCCGCCAGCACAGCACCATGCCCGGCCGCCCGGTGGCCATGCACGCCATGCGCGGCGTCTCGGCGCATTCCAACGGGTTCCAGACCTGCCGCGCCATCCACCTGCTGCAAGCGCTGCTCGGCGCGGTCGAGACCCCCGGCAGCTTCCGCTTCAAGCCGCCCTATCCCAAGCCGCCCGAGGCGCATTGCCGCCCGCATTTCCGCGCTGTCCCCGGCCAGCCCCTGGAGGGACCGCCGCTCGGCTACCCGCTCGGGCCCGAGGACCTGGCGGTGGACGCGGCAGGCGCGCCGCTGCGGATCGACAAGGCCTTCAGCTGGGAGGCGCCGCTGGCGGTGCACGGGATGCTGCACATGGTCATCGCCAATGCGGTGGCGGCGGACCCGTACCCGATCGACACGCTGTTTCTCTACATGTCGAACATGGCGTGGAACTCGACGATGAACACCGCCGGCACGATGGAGATGCTGACGGCGCAGGACGAGGAGGGCAATTACCTGATCCCGCGGATTATCTACTCCGACGCCTATGCCTCGGAGATGGTCGCCTACGCGGACCTCATCCTGCCCGACACCACCTATCTCGAGCGTCACGACTGTATCTCGCTGCTCGACCGGCCGATCTCCGAGCCGGATGCCGCCGCGGACGCGATCCGCTGGCCGGTGGTGGAGCCGGATCGCGACGTGCGCCCCTTCCAATCGGTGCTTCTGGACCTTGGCGCACGGCTTGGCCTGCCGGGCATGGCCGAGGACGGCCAGCCGGTCTACCGCGACTACGCCGATTACATCACCAACCACGAGCGTAGGCCGGGGGTCGGCCCGCTCGCCGGATTCCGCATGGGGCCTCATGGCCTGCAGGACGGGCGCGGCACGCCGAACGAGGCCCAGCTGGACAGCTACATCGCGGCGGGCGGCACGCATGGCATCCCGGTTCCGCTAGGGGCCGCCTACTACAAGCCCTGGAACCGCGCCTACCAGGACTGGGCGGTGGAAATAGGCCTGCTCGACGCTCCGGCGCCCGCCCTCGTCCAGCTCTGGTCCGAGCCTCTCCGCCGCTTCCAGCGCGCCGCCGAGGGGCAGGGGGAGCGCCTGCCGCCCGAGCCCCTGCGCGAGCGCCTCGCCGCGGTGATGACGCCGCTGCCGGTCTGGTACCCGCCGCTCTCGGACACCCCCGGAGTCGAGGAAAACTACCCGCTGCACGCGATCACCCAGCGCCCGATGGCGATGTACCACAGCTGGGGCAGTCAGAACGTCTGGCTGCGACAGATCCACGGAATGAACCCGCTCTACATCCCCGGCGCATGGTGGCGCGCCCTCGGCCTGCAGGACGGCGACTGGGTCCGCGTCACCTCGCCCCACGGCGAGATCACCGCCCCCGCGGCGCGCATGGAGGCGCAGAGCGAGAACGTGGTCTGGACCTGGAACGCCATCGGCAAGCGCAAGGGGGCCTGGGGGCTTGCCCCGGAGGCGCCGGAGGCGACGAAGGGCGTGCTGCTGAACCACCTGATCCCCGAGCACCTGCCCTCGGGCGAGAATGGCGCGAGCCTGTCGAACTCCGACCCGATCACCGGCCAGGCCGCCTGGTTCGACCTGCGTGTCCGCCTCGAGAGGATTGCCGCGCCCCGCGAGGCCAGCCCCGGCTTCCCACCGCTTCGATCCCCAGTCCCCCGCCCCGACTGAGCCTTTCTTCTAGGTCCAAATATCCCGGGGTCGGGGCAGCGCCCCGAAACCCGCCAGACACGAGCCAGAGGCCAGAATGACAGATCTCCCCAGCCACACGGAACGCCAGCTCGGCCTCGTCATCGACCTGGACACCTGCGTCGGCTGTCACGCCTGCGTGGTGGCGTGCAAAGGCTGGAACACCCAAAGCCAGCCGAGCCCGCTGTCGGATCAGGATCCCCGTGGCGCCGCGCCCTCGGGCACTTTCCTCAACCGCGTCCACGCCTACGAGGTGACGCCGCAAACCGGTGCCGCGCAGGTGGTGCATTTCCCGAAGTCCTGCCTGCATTGCGCCGACGCGCCCTGCGTCACCGTCTGCCCCACCGGTGCCAGCTTCAAGCGGGCCGAGGACGGCATCGTGCTGGTCAACGAGTCCGAGTGCATCGGCTGCGGCCTCTGCGCCTGGGCCTGTCCCTATGGCGCGCGCGAGATGGACATGGCCGAGGGGGTGATGAAGAAATGCACCCTCTGCGTCGACCGCATCTACAACGAGACCCTGCCCGAGCAGGACCGCGAGCCCGCCTGCGTCCGCACCTGCCCGGCGGGCGCGCGGCATTTCGGTGATCTGTCGGACCCGGAAAGCGCGGTTTCGCTGCTGGTCGAGGCGCGCGGTGGCATGGACCTCATGCCCGAGCAGGGCACCCGGCCCGCCAACAAGTACCTGCCGCCCCGCCCGCGCGACAGCTGGGAGGGCGAGGTGGATCTGCTCGCCCCCTGGCTCGAGCCGGTGGCCGAGGAGCCCCGGGGCCTGCTCGGCTGGATCGACCGGACGCTGGCGAGGCTCTGAGATGCACCCGGCGCCCTCGCTCATCCTCTTCACCACGCTCTCGGGGCTTGGCTTCGGCCTTCTGGCCTGGCTCTGCGTCACCCTCTCGCCGCCCGAGGGGATGGCGGCCCTCGCATGGTTGGCGCTGGCCTATGCGCTGTGCCTGTCCGGACTCGCCGCTTCGGCGATGCATCTCATACGCCGCGAGCGGGCGCTGAAGGCCTTCCGCCAGTGGCGCACGAGCTGGCTCTCGCGCGAGGCCTGGGCGGCGCTTGTCACCCTACTGCTCGGCGGAGGCTTCGGGCTGTCGCTGCTGCTCGGCCACCCGCTGCTGCCGCTGGGCTGGCTGACCGGCCTTGCCGCGCTCGGCACCGTTTTCTGCACCGCGATGATCTACGCGCAGCTCAAGTCCGTTCCGCGTTGGCACCATGGGTCCACGCCGGCGCTCTTTCTCGCCTACGCGCTGACCGGCGGCGCACTCCTCTATGGGCAGACGTGGCCCACGCTGGTGCTTCTGGCACTCACCGCCGCGTTACAGATCTGGGTCTGGATCGACGGCGACAGGCGCCTCGCCCGCAGCGGCACCACGCTGGCCAGCGCCACCGGGCTCGGCACGGAGGGCAGTCCAAGGGCGCTCTTCCCACCACACACCGGCAGCAACTACCTGCTGCGCGAGATGGTCTTTGTCGTCGCCCGGCGCCACCTGCTGAAGCTGCGGGTGCTGGCGGTGCTCCTTGCCTTCGCGCTGCCCGCGGCGCTCCTGCTCGCAACGGCTGTCTCATATTTTAACTTCATCTGTCTTGCCTTGTACGTCGCGGGCGTGCTCCTCTCGCGCTGGCTCTTCTTTGCCGAGGCCGAACACGTGGTGGGCCTCTACTACGGAAGGTGACGAGTGTGTCGTTTCTCGCCGGGTTCGACCCGCGCTGGCAGGACGCCGGCCAGTATCTCTCTGCCCTGACCCGTGACCTCGACGAGGGGCGGCGCCTTGACCTCTTGGGCGCGATGCTGGCGCCCGAACTGATTTCGCATGGCGGCAGCGGTGCGCTGGCCGAGCCCGAGGTGCTGGGGGCCGAACTGGCGGCCCGGCTTGCGGCGCTGACCGGGCCGCGGCTGCGTCTGGAAGACCGGCTCTGGCAGGCGACCGGGGCCAACACGCTCTATGCGACCGAGCGCTTTCATGTCACCGCCCGACACGGTGGGGCGGGGCTCTACGGGCCTCCGAGTGGCAGGCCCGTGCAGTTCGCGCAGATGTCCGAGCGGCTCTGCGTCTCGGGACGGCTGACCGAGCAATGGGTGCTGCGCGACGAGGCGGCGATCCTGCGGCAGGTCGGGCTGACGCCGGAGGAGGGCGCGCGGCTGCGCCTCGCGGGGGCGCCCCGAGCC
>NZ_NTHN02000069.1 GCF_002300555.2 Alloyangia mangrovi
GGCACGCGCCCCGAGCCGGTGGACGCCGAGCGCGAGGCGCCGCATTTCGGCGTGCGCATGACCCTGCCCGAGCCGATCGGGTTGCAGGAGGACGTGATGGCCGGCCTCGAGCGCCTGCTCGCGCGGCTCTGCGAGACGCTCACCCGCCACCAGCACGGTGCCCGGCGGGTGCTGCTGGAGCTGCGCCGGGTCGACCGCGAGACGGCGCATGTGCGGGTCGGCCTTGCCCGGCCCATGCGCGACCCCGCCCGCATCGCCGCGCTCTTCGAGAAGGGCGTGGCCGAGGTCGAGGCGGGCTTCGGCATCGACGCGCTGCGGCTCTGCGCCGAGGTCACCGAAAAGCTGCCGCCCGAGCAACTGGGCCATGGCAGCACTCCGGGCAGCACGCCGGGCGGCCCGACGCTGCGCAGCGAGGACGCGCTGGCCGATCTCATCTCGCGGCTCGGCAACCGGCTTGGTTTCGACGCCGTGCAGCGCCTGCTGCCCGCCGACAGCACCATCCCCGAGCGCAGCTTTCTCATCGCCCCCGCTGCCTACAGCGAAGCCGAAGAGACACCGCCCCGGCGCGGCCCGCCGCGACCGCAGATCCTCTTCCCGCCCGAATTGGTCAGCGGCGCGCGCGGCGCGCAGCCCGGCCATCCGCCCGCGCAGTTCCGCTGGCGCAACATGCGCTTTTCCACCCTGCGCGCCACCGGGCCTGAACGCATCGCCCCCGAGTGGTGGTTCGACGATCCCGCCTGGCGTTCCGGTCTCCGGGACTACTGGCGGATCGAGACGCGCGAAGGGCCGCGGCTCTGGCTCTTCCACACGCCGCAGGTGGCGGGCTGGGACGCGGGCGGCGCGCAGGACTGGTTCGTGCAGGGGGAGTTTGCATGACCCCCTATGCCGAGCTTTGCGTCACCAGCAACTTCACCTTCCTCACCGGCGCCTCGCACCCCGAGGAGCTGGTCACCCGCGCCGCCGAGTTGGGCCTCGAGGCGATCGCCATCACCGACCGCAACTCGGTGGCCGGGGTGGTGCGCGCCTTTTCGGCCTTGAAGGAGCTGGAGCGGCTGCAGGGCGAGGCGCGCGAGGCGGCGGAGGCAGCGGCGCGCGAGGCCCCGGCGATCCGCTCGCAGTCGCTGACCGACCCCTCGAGCCGCCAGCGCGTGCCGCAGGTCGCCCCCGGCGCCGCGCCGCTGCTGCCGCCCGAACAGCCGCTGCCCCGGCTCATCGCCGGTGCGCGGCTGGTGCTGACCGACAGTGCGCTGCACTGGCTCGCCCTGCCCTGCGATATCGCCGCCTGGGCGCGGCTGACGCGGCTGCTGTCACTGGGCAAGCGGCGGGCGGAGAAAGGCGCGTGCCACCTCACCCGCGCCGACCTGCACGCCGCGAGCGAGGGGATGATCCTCATCGCCCTGCCGCCCGACCCGCTGGAGCCCGGGAACGTCGGCGCCAAAACCGACCCCGAGCTGCGCGAGATGCTGCGGCGCTGCCCCGGCCGAACCTTCCTCGGGGCAGCGCCGATCTACGACGGGCGCGACCAGATCCGGCTCGACCGTCTGGCGCAACTCTCGCAGCAGACCGGCCTGCCGCTGGTGGCCGTGGGCGATGCGCTCATGCACCGCTCGGCCCGCCGCCCGCTGGCCGACGTGCTGACCTGCCTGCGCGAGGGCTGCACCATCGACAACATCGGCACCCGGCGCCTGACCAACGGCGAACGGCGGCTGAAGTCGGGCGACGAGATGGCCCGGCTCTTCCACCGCTACCCCGCCGCCCTGCGTCGCACCACCGAGATCGCCGACCGCTGCGCCTTCCGGCTCGACGAGCTGCGCTACCAGTACCCGGACGAGGCGCAAAACGGCGAGCCGGCGCAGGACCGGCTCGCCCGGCTCTCGCGCGAGGGGCTGCACTGGCGCTACCCCGCAGGCCCGCCGCCGAAGATCGTGCACCGGGTGGAAAAGGAGCTGCGGCTGATCGGCGAGATGGGCTATGCCTCCTATTTCCTGACCGTGCACGACATCGTCGCCTTTGCCCGCTCGCGCGGCATCCTCTGCCAGGGGCGCGGCTCGGCGGCGAACTCGGTGGTGTGCTACCTGCTCGGCGTGACCGAGGTGCCGCCCGAGAGCATCACGCTGATCTTCGAGCGCTTCATCTCCAAGGAACGCGGCGAGCCGCCCGACATCGACGTCGACTTCGAGCACGAGCGGCGCGAGGAGGTGATCCAGTGGATCTACGAGCGCTACGGCCGCGAACGCGCCGGGCTCACCGCCACGGTGATCCACTTCCGCTCGCGCGCGGCGATCCGCGAGGTCGGCAAGGTGATGGGGCTGAGCCAGGACGTGATCGCAAGGCTCTCGGGGCAGATCTGGGGCTGGTCGTCGAGCGCCCCCGACGCGGACCGCATGCGCGACGCCGGGATCGACCCCACCGACGACCGGGTGCTGATGACCGCGAAGCTGATCGAGGAGATCATCGGCTTCCCGCGCCACCTCAGCCAGCACGTCGGCGGCTTCGTCATCACCCACGGGCGGCTCGACGAGCTCTGCCCGATCGAGAACGCGGCGATGGACGACCGCACGGTGATCGAATGGGACAAGGACGACATCGACGCGCTGGGGCTTTTGAAGGTCGATATCCTCGCGCTGGGGATGTTGACCTGCATCCGCAAGGCCTTTGGCCTGCTGGTGGAGCACCGGAACCAGCACTGGACGCTGGCCAATGTTCCCGCCAAAGACGGCTCGGTCTACGACATGCTCTGCCGCGCCGATGCCATCGGGGTGTTCCAGGTGGAAAGCCGGGCGCAGCTCAACTTCCTGCCCCGGATGCTGCCCCGGTGCTTCTACGATCTGGTGTGCGAGGTGGCCATTGTCCGCCCCGGTCCGATCCAGGGCGGCATGGTGCATCCCTTCATCAACCGCCGCCAGGGCAAGGAGCCGGTCGAGGATCTGGGTCCGGCGATGATGGAGGTGCTGGGCCGCACCTATGGCGTGCCGCTGTTCCAGGAGCAGGCGATGCAGATCGCCGTGGTCGCCGCCGGCTTCACCCCGGCCGAGGCCGACCGGCTGCGCCGCTCCCTCGCCACCTTCAAGCGCATGGGCACCATCGGCGCCTTCCGCGACCGGTTCGTCTCGGGGATGCTGGCGCGCGGCTACGACGGGGCCTTCGCCGAGCGCTGCTTTGCCCAGATCGAGGGGTTCGGCAGCTACGGCTTTCCCGAAAGCCACGCCGCCAGCTTCGCCCGGCTGGTCTATATCTCGGCCTGGCTGAAGCGGCACCACCAGGCGATCTTCACCTGCGCGCTGCTCAACTCCCAGCCGATGGGCTTCTACGCCCCCGCCCAGCTCGTGCGCGACGCGCGCGAGCACGGCGTCGAGGTGCGCCCGGTCTCGGTCAACCATTCCGAATGGGACAACACGCTCGAACGTCGCCCCGACGGCAGCCTCGCGCTGCGGCTCGGGCTGCGCCAG
Source organism: Alloyangia mangrovi (assembly GCF_002300555.2). GTDB lineage: Bacteria > Pseudomonadota > Alphaproteobacteria > Rhodobacterales > Rhodobacteraceae > Salipiger > Salipiger mangrovi. The sequence continues at coordinate 3,450 of NZ_NTHN02000069.1, forward strand.
ATCAAGGGGCTGCGCGAGGAGGATGCCGCCTGGATCGTCGCGGCGCGGGGCAACGGCTATCCGGATGTCGAGAGCCTCTGGCGCCGCGCCGGGGTGAAACCCGCCACGCTCGAGCGGCTGGCCGAGGGCGACGGTTTTGCCGCGCTCGGCCTCACCCGGCGCGACGCGCTCTGGGCCGCCAAGGCGCTGCAGGCGCCGAAACCGCTGCCGCTCTTCGGCACCGATGGCGAGGGCGGCGTGGAGCCCGACGTGATCCTGCCCGCCATGACGCTCGGGCAGGAGGTGGTCGAGGATTACCTCTCGCTGCGCCTGAGCTTGCGCGCCCATCCCATGGAACTCTTGCGCCCGCGCCTGCCGGAGAGCCTGCCGCACAGCGCCTTGGACAAGGTGCCGCACCGCCACCGCATCACCGTCACCGGGCTGGTGATCACCCGTCAGCGCCCGGGCACCGCCTCGGGGGTGATCTTCCTGACGCTGGAGGATGAGACCGGCACCTCGAACGTGGTGGTCTGGACGAAGATCTACGAGACCGTCCGCAAGGCGGTGATCGCCGGACGACTGCTGCGCGTCTCCGGGCGGCTCGAGCGCGAGGGCGTGGTGACCCATCTCATCGCCGAGACGGTCGAGGATCTCTCGGAGCGGCTCTTCGATCTGGGCGGGCCGGTGCCCGTTCTCGGCCCGATCGAGAGCAACGACGGCCGCGCCGACGAGACCCGCCGGCCCGCGGGCGGCAGCCGCCGCGGCAGTGCCGCCCGTCATCCCCGCGAGCAGGCCAAGAAACTCTTTCCCAGCCGCGACTTCCACTGACAGGTGCCAAGGGCGCGGCGGAACGGGCCTGACGGCCAAACCACAGGGTCAAATTAACCACTGCCACAAGTTCAGAATTGCACATGCGACGTAGGGTCCGATAGGTTAACAACCCGTAAATCTGCCCACCCAAGCCCGGATCGCGCAATGATTCTAGCAGAAACCAATCTTGAAGCCACGGCCCTCTCCACCGTGATGGGCTATCTCGCGCAACGCACGACGGTCTGCGCCAAGGTCCTCGACCGCGGCGGCAAGGTGCTCGCCGTCAACAAGCGTGGACTGGAGTTGCTCAACACCGACGCGAACGCCATCTGCGGGCAGATCTGGACCGAGTTCTGGCACGGGGCGGAGCGCGAAAAGGCCGAGGCCACTCTGGCCAGCGCCTTCGAAGGCAAGCCCGCAAGCTTCGTCGGGACCTTCGCGCACGAGCGCACGGGTGAGAGCACCTGGGACGTGGAGATCGTGCCGCTCGACTGGGAGGACGGCAAGGTCGCCCGCGTGCTCGCCCTGTCCTCCTTCATGTCGGGCACCGCGCCCGACGGGGAGCGTGCCGCCCGGGTCTTCGAGGACCGCAAGATGCTCGGCTCGCTCAGCGATCTTTTCCACACGCTCAGCAATCTCACCGCCGTCTCGACCAGCGCCGCCAACATCCTGCGCCGCGGCGTCGATCAGGAGCGCGCGGACGCGCTGGCCGAGGCGCTGACAGAGGCCGGTACGCGGGCTGCGCAGGCAGTGGAAAGCCTGCGACGGCAGATCGACGACAGCGGGAGCGACGGGGCGACCGCCTGAGCCGCCCCTCCTCGCCGGTCCCCTAGCCCCGTGCCCGCCCGGTCAACCGCCCAACCGCCTTCGACAGGGTCTCGGTAGTGAAGGGCTTGCTGGTCATCGGCGCGCTGGGGAAGCGCGACAACCAGTCCGACTGCCCCGCGTAGCCGCTCGCCAGCACGAAGGGCACGCCCCGCCGCGCCAGCATCTCGGCGACGGGAAGGCTGGTCTCGGAGCCAAGGTTCACGTCGAGCACCGCCACGGACACGGGATGCGCGTCGATGATGCGCAGCGCCTCGGCCACCGACGAGGCGGTGTGCACCGTCTCGGCGCCCAGGTCCGACAGGATGTCGGCCGCATCCATGGCGATGATCATGTTGTCCTCGACCACCAGCGCGACCCCCTTCAGCCCGTCGGCCTCCGGCCCCGTGCCCTGCGGCTCCGGCACGCTGACCGGGGCCTCGGCGGGCGCGTCGGTCACGTAGCGCTCGGGCAGCAGGAACTCGGCGCGGAGGCCGGTCACCTCGAAGTGCACCTCGGCCTTGCCCTTCAACTCGAAGGGGATCGATTTCTCGATGATCGTGGTCCCGAAGCCGCGCCGCTCGGGCGCGCGCACCGCCGGGCCGCCGCTTTCCGCCCAGCCGATCCGCACCAACCCGTCGGGCAGCCGCTCGACCGCCACGTCGACGCGTCCCGCGGGCACCGACAGCGCGCCATATTTCACCGAGTTGGTCACAAGCTCGTGCAGCACCAGCGCCATGGTCGAGAAGGCGTCTGACGCGAGCAGCACCGGCGTGCCGGTGATCGACACCCGGTGCTCCTCGCCCGCGATATAGGCGCCAAGTTCGACCGTCAGCAGCTCGCGCAGCGCCACCGGCTGCCACTCCGTCGAGGTCAGCTGATCGTGCGCCTGCGCCAGCGCGTGGATGCGCCCGTCGACGGCAGCAGTGAATTCCTCGATGGTATGCGCCGACTGCCGCGACTGGCCGACCAGCGAGCGGATCAGCCCCAGCACGTTGCGCACCCGGTGATTGAGCTCGGCGATCAGCAACTCCTGCTGGTCCTGCGCCCGCTTGCGCTCGGCGTTGACCTCGTCGGAAAGCTTCAGCACCACTTCAAGCAGCGTCACCCGGATTGCCTCGGCCGCCTTCAGCGCGGTCGGCGACCATGTCTCGGAGCGGCCTGCCACATCTTCCTTCCAGAGTTCGAAGCTCTTGCGCGGGGTGAGCCGTGCGCCCAGCGGACCGACCTCGACCGGCTTGTTGGGGTTGCCCGCCCAGTTCACCTGCCGCACCACCTCGGAGCGGAACAGCACGATGTAGTCGCGGGGGGGTACGCGAGACCGGAATGGCGAGGATGCCAGCGCAGTCCTCCTTCAGCTCCGCCATCGACGGCAGCCGCGCAACGAGGCTGTCGGTGGCATAGACCCGGCTCGCGGCGGCGGTATTGAGGAACCGCGCGATGGTCTGGAACTGTTCCTTGGACGGGGTGCGCCCCTGCGGCACGTAGGCGCCGTCGGAGTAGAGCGCGATGCCATCATGCGGGATCACCTTGCCGATCTCGCGGGCGATGCTGGGAAAGCTCGCCGCCAGCCCCTCGCCCGAGCTGATCTGCATCATCAGCCGGTCGTGCAGCCGCTGCGCCCGGCCCACCGTGTCGCTTGTTGCCTTGGCCTCCTGCCGTTCCAGCTCGTAGGCGAAGAACTGCGCCAGCAGCTCGACGGCGGTGCGGCGTTCGTAGTCCACGTGCAGGGGCGCGCGGTGATGGCAGGCAAAGAGCCCCCAGAGCTCGCCGCGGATGACGATCGACACCGACATGGAGGCGCGCACCTTCATGTTGCGCAGGTATTCGAGATGGATCGGCGAGACCGCCCGCGACATGGCCAGCGACAGATCGAGCGGCTGCCCCTCGGGGCTCTGCGGCGGCACGATGGGCGAAACCTCGTCATCCACATCGGCGATCAGCCGCAGCAGGCTGCGCTTGTAGAGCGCACGGGCCTGCCGGGGGATGTCGGAGGCCGGGAAATGCAGCCCGAGATAGGTCTCGGCATCGCCGCCGTCCTTGGCCTCGGCGATCACCGTGCCGTCGCCCTCGGGGCCGAACTGATAAACCATCACCCGGTCGAAACCGGTCAGCGCGCGCAGCTGCCGGGCCGCCTCTTCCGAGGCGCCGGCAAGGTCACGCTGCGCCGAGACCCGCCGCAGCATGGGGGTGACCTGCGCCAGCTCGTCCTGCGCGCCGTCGCGGGTCTTGGGCTCGAATTCGAAAATGAAGCTCGAGCCGGACTGATGCGCGCTAACGTCGAAGAGCCGCCCGTCGCCGAAGACGTCGAAGCCGAAGAGTCGGGCCACGGCGTTCTCGTGGCTGGTGCCGCCAAGCTTCTCGCGCAGCTTCGTGACGGTCTCGCGCGGCAGGATGTCGGAGAAGACCCGACCGGTGATCTCCTCGGCCTCGAGCCCGAGCAGTGCCCCGGCGTTGCGCGAGACATGCTGGACGATCCAATCCGCCGAGATCGCCACCAGCGCCGCGAAGCTCTGCACGTTGCCCAGAAGGTGGATCGGCTCGCGATCGCAATTTGTCAGGTCAACGGGAGTGTCGGTCGGGAGGAAGGAATCGTTCATGGTGCTCCGTCGGCAGGCGCCGACAGGAGGGCGCGTGCTTCGTGTTCGAAAATGGAAAAGGCACGGATGGCGTCGCGCAGAACCCGCTGCGCCTCGGGGCCATGGACCGGCTGGGCGCCGAGCCGCTGGCAGAAGGCCCGCCAGGCGCCGCGATCCCCGGGCAGCGCAAAGAAGCCGCGCAGCGGCGGCTCGGGCAGCCGGCGGCGCAGCACCGCCGTGCCGAGCTGCGAGCCAAGCAGAAGGTAGGCCACCGCGTCTCTGTGAAGGGGAAGGTCGAGACCCGGTCCCGACGAGGGCACTGGCCCCAGATCGTCGTCGAGGGCCTCCAGCGTGTCGCGCAGCGCGGTACTCGCCTCGGCGGCGTCCCAGCCGCAGGCCTCGGCAAGACGCGAAAAACCGCGTCTCTGCACCATGCAGAAAGCTCGGCGATCCCTATCAGCGGCAAGGTCCAAACGCGAAAGCTCAACGTCCAGCCGCTGGTGCGGGCCGGAGGTGGCGTTGCGCAGCGCATCCCTCAGATTGCTGTCCCGGAGCACTTCCGGGGCGTCCACAATATCCTTCACCCAGTCTGACCCTGCTGTTTTCATTCTGTCCCGACGCCTTCTAACGCCTGTCCAGACTGTTGGTTCCGAGGACCGGAGAATTTTCCGGTTGCGCCTCACCGCTTCCTGCTGTCGCCTGCGCAGGACGCATCGCTGCCGGAGGACATCATGCTGAAAATCATAGACCCGCTGCTGACCGGGGAGCTTCTCGCCATCCTGCGCGACATGGGCCATGGCGACGAGATCGTGCTGGTCGACGCGAATTTCCCCGCCGCGCGGGTCGCGCAGCGGCTGGTGCGCCTGCCCGGGATCGGCATCGACCGCGCCGCGGAGGCGATCCTGTCGCTCTTTCCGCTCGATGATTTCGTCGAGGCCCCCGCCGCCGTCATGGCCTGCCCCGACGGGCGCCCCGAGATCTTCGATATCTTCGACAGCCTGCTTGTCGAGGCCGAGGGCACACCGGTGACCGTCGAAGAGATCGACCGTTTCGATTTCTACGACCGCACGAAGGAGGCCTATGCCGTGATCGCGACCGGCGAGCGGCGGCTCTATGCCAACCTCATCCTGAAGAAGGGCGTACTGCGGGTCTAGCGGCCCGCGAGCCCCTCGATCCGCGCCACGATCAGGTCGTGGTCCGAGAGCGGCGTGCCGTCCGGGCCGAGCGAGGAGCGGATCTCCACCGGGCCAAGTTGCAACCCGCGCGCAAGAAACCAGTCGAGCTTCATCGCCCGCTCGGGCCAACGGGTGATCAGGCTCGGGCGCGTGGTCATCTGCTCTTCGGGCCCACCATGCACGCTGAACCCCGCGGCCCGCGCCACGTCAAAGAGCCCCTCGGCCCGCCAGTCGCCATCCGCATGATTGCCGGTGTTGAGATCGCCGCCGATCAGCACCGGCAGGCCGGGGAACTCGGCGTCCAGCGCGTCGATCAGGCCTGCCACCTGCCTCTGCCGGTGCTCGGGGTCGCAGGCGCTTTCGAGATGGGTCGAAACGGCGATGAACGGCCCCCCCGGAGGTCTCGATCCGCGCGCCCACGGCGATACGCTCGCCGAGCCGCGGCTGCTCGTCATCGAAGAACCATTGCCGCCGGCCCCAGAGCCGCAGCGCAAAAGGCGCCCGCAGCGCGCTGCGCGCCATCAGCCCGTTGCCGTGGTAGCCAAGCGCGTTGCGATCCTCGTCGCAGAACTGCAACTCGATCGGCGAGCCGAGGCCCAGCTCGAGGAACTCGACCGCGTAGGCATAGACCATGCCCTGCTCCGCCGCCATGACGGCGGTCGTGTTGCGCTGCTTGGTGCGGGCCATGCCGTGGTCCATCTCCGAAAGCAGCAGCAGATCGCAGTCGCCTGCATGGGCGGCCGAGGCCTCGGGGAAGAGACAGCGTTCGAGGTTCCAGGCCCCCACGGTGAGCGGCAGCGAGAGGGGGGCATCCGGCGCCTCCCCCCCCGACCTCGATCAGGCCCATGCCGGGCACCTTGGCCATATGCGCATCATGTACCGTGACCTCGCGCGGCAACGCGCGGATGGCCATGTCCTCGGAGCTGGGAACTGGCAGCGCGGCGGTTGTCTCGCGGATCATTGCGCGGCCTCGGAGACCTGCTGCAGCCGCTTGTCCATCCGGCGCCCCGTGCGGGCGTCGAAGAGGTGCAGCTTCGACGGATCGACAGCGATCCGCACCTCCGGCCCGAGCGGCGCGTCATGCGCGTCGGTGACAGCCAGCGCCTGATCGCCGACCATCCCGTGGATGACCCGCTGCGCGCCCAGTTCCTCAACGTATTCGACCCGCATCGGCAGGCCGATCGCGGCGATGCGAAGGTCCTCGGCACGCAGGCCCAGCGTGACCGGTCCGGGCGTGTTGCCGAGCGTCGCCAGCGCGTGCCCTTCGAGCAGCAGCCGCCCGCCCTCGATACGTGCATCGAGCAGGCTCATGGCCGGTGCGCCGATGAAGGAGGCGACGAAGGTCGAGGCGGGCTTGCGGTAGACCTCGAGAGGCGCGCCGATCTGCTCGACCCGCCCGCCGTTCAGCACCACCAGCCGGTCGGCCAGCGTCATCGCCTCGAGCTGGTCGTGAGTCACGTAAAGCGAGGTCGTCCCCAGCCGCTGCTGCAGCTTGCGGATCTCCATGCGCATCGACACCCGCAGCTTGGCGTCGAGGTTCGACAGCGGCTCGTCGAAGAGAAAGGCCGCGGGCTGGCGCACGATGGCGCGGCCCATGGCCACCCGCTGGCGCTGACCGCCCGAGAGCGCGCGCGGCTTGCGGTCGAGGTACTGGCCCAGCTCGAGCATCCGCGCCGCCTCGGCGACGCGCTCCTCGATGACGGCTTTGCCCTCGCCGCGGTTCTTCAGCCCGTAGGCCATGTTGTCGCGCACGCTCATGTGCGGATAGAGCGCGTAGTTCTGGAACACCATGGCGATGTCGCGCTCGGCGGGGTCGAGATCGTTCACCCGCCGCCCGCCGATATGCACGTCGCCGCGGGTCACCGTCTCGAGCCCCGCCACCATGCGCAGCAGCGTGGTCTTGCCGCAGCCCGAGGGGCCGACCAGCACGATGAACTCGCCATCCTTGATGTCGATGGTGACGTCCGAGACCGCATCGACGCCGCCGGTGTAGGTCTTGCCAACCGACCTGAGAGTAAGTTCAGCCATTATTTGTCGCTTTCCGTCAGGCCCTTGATGAACATGCGCTGGAAGATCACCACCACGGCAACCGGGGGGGATCATGGCCAGCACCGCGAGGGCAAAGGCTTCGTTGTAATCGGGGATCTGGCTGCCGACCCAGACCTGCAGGATCGACTTGATGCCGCGCATTAGGGTGTAGAAGCTCTCGTCCGTGGTCATCAGCAGCGGCCAAAGGTACTGGTTCCAGCCGTAGATGAACATGATGATGAAGATCGCCGCCATCATCGTCTTCGACAGCGGCACCAGCACGTCGATGAAGAACTTCACCGGCCCTGCTCCGTCGATCCTCGCCGCCTCGAGCAGCTCGTCGGGCACCGAGCGGAAGAACTGCCGGAAGAAGAAGGTGCCCGTGGCCGAGGCCAGCAGCGGCACGATGAGGCCGGTGTAGGTGTTCAGAAGGTGCAGCTCGGACATCACCTGATAGGAAGGCATGATCCGCACTTCCAGCGGCAAGAGCAGCGTCGCGAAGATCGCCCAGAAGAGCAGCGTCGCGAAGCGGAAGCGGAAGTAGACCAGCGCATAGGCGGCCATCATCGACAGCACGATCTTCCCGACCGCGAAGCCGAGCCCCATGATCAGCGAGTTGCGCAACATCAGAAGGCCGGTGACGTCGCCGGTGAAGCCGCCCTTGTGGGTCAGCACCTTGGTGTAAGTCTGGGTGCCATTGCCGCCGGGCAGCAGCGACAGGCCGTTCGAGTGGATGTCCACCGCCGTATGGGTCGAGGACATCAGCGCCATCAGCACCGGGGCGCAGAGGAAGAGCGACCCGAGGATGAGGATCAGGTGATCGAAGGGTTTGATCTTCTGCATGGCGTTATCCGTAGTGCACGCGGCGTTCGAGGAAGCGGAACTGCAGCACGGTCAGCAGCGCCACGACGCCCATGAGGATCACCGACTGCGCCGAGCTGCCGCCGATGTCATTGCCTTTGAACCCGTCGAGATAGACCTTGTAGACCAGCGTCATCGGGTTGTTGGCGGGCTTGTCCTTCACGATGACGTCGATGATCGGGAAGGTGTCGAACATCGTGTAGGTGATGTTGATCACCAGCAGGAAGAAGGCGGTGGGCGCCAGAAGCGGCAGGGTGATGTCCCAGAACCGCCGCCAGCCCGATTGCGCGTCGATCAGCGCCGCCTCGCGCACCGAGACCGGCACCGACTGCAGCCCTGACAGGAAGAAGATGAAGTTGTAGGGGATCTGCTTCCACACGGCGATGACGATGAGCGCGGTGGCGGTGTCCCAGTAGTTGATGCCGACCTTGAGGTCGTAGCCGAACCAGGCCGCAAGCTCGGTGAGTGGCCCCATGTGCATGTCGAAGAACATCATGCCGATCAGCCCGGCGACAGGCGGCGCGATGGCGTAGACCGAGATCAGCAGCGTCTTGTAGCCTTCGGCGCCGCGGATCACCTTGTCGCCCTTGACCGCCAGCAGAAGGCCGATGCTCAGCGCCAGCGTCGTGACCACCACGCAGAAGAAGGCGGTGAAGGCGGCGGTGCCGAGGTACTCGGAGCTGTTCAGCGCGTCGGTGTAATTTTCCAGCCCGACGAAGGTCGCGCCGAAGCCGAAGGGATCCTCGAGGTAGAAGGAGGAGGTCACCGCCTGCAGCGAGGGCCAGTAGAAGAAGATCACCACCACCGCGAGCTGCGGCAGCAGGAAGAGCCAGGGGGTGAGCGGGCGGTCGAACTGCACGCGCTTGGCGGGGTTGGCGGTCTCGCCGGACCACCAGGCGCGGAGGCGCGTGACCAGCGTCTGGTCGGCCTCCACCATGTTGAGCGGGGTATCGGTCACGGGCTGTGTCCTGATCGGGAAAGGCGCCGCCGCGCGGCGCGGCAATGGCATCGGGGCCCCGGGCGGCTGCCCGGGACCCCGGAACTCGGCGGGGCCGGTCCTCAGTTTGCGGTCTTGGCGAAGCGCGCGAGCAGCGCGTTGCCTTCGGACTGGATGGTGTCGAAGGCCGCCTTCACCTCGGTCTCGCCCGAGAAGATGCGGTTGAACTCGCGCTCCATCACGGTGCGAATCTGCGGGTAGAAGCCCAGGCGGTAGCCCTTGGACCACTCGCCACCCGGCAGCATCAGCTGCTGGATGCCAACCTCGGCCACCGGCTGCTCGTCGTAGTAGCCCTCGCCCTTGGCCATCTCGTAGGCGGCCTCGGTGATCGGCACGTAGCCGGTGTTCTTGTGCCAGTAGACCTGCGTTTCCGGCGAGGTCAGGAAGGAGAAGAACCGCGCGGTGCAGGTGTTCTGCTCTTCGGGCTTGCCGGCCATGGCGAAAAGCGCGGCGCCGCCGATGAAGCTCTGGGTGCCGGCGCCCTCGATGCTGTCCCAATAGGGCATGAAGACCGCGCCGAAGTCGAAATCGGCCGATTTCTGCAGGCCGCCGAAGCTGCCCGACGAGCCGATCCACATGGCGGCCTCACCCTCTTCGAAGGGCTTGAGGTTGTCGGCCCAGCCGGCGCCGTAGAAGCCGTAGAGCCCCTCGTCGGCCCATGCCTTGAGCTTTTCGAACATCATCACCTGATTCTCGTCGTTGACGATGATCTCGGTGCCCTGCGCGGAGTCGTAGCCGTTGTTGTTCGTGGCGAACTGCTGGTTGTTCCGCGACTTGAAGTTCTCGACCATCATCCAGGTCAGCTGCGAAGCGGTCATCGGCAGGTAGCCTGCCTCTTTCAGCTTCGGCGCAACCTCTTCGAACTCTTCCCAGGTCTTCGGGGGCTGCACGCCGGCCTTCTCGAAGGCGGCCTTGTTGAAATACAGGATCGGCGCCGAGGAATTGAACGGCATTCCGATGAACTTGCCGTCGCTGTCAGCGTAGAAGTTGCGCACGCCGGCGATGAAATTGTCGCGATTGAACTCTTCACCCGCGCCGGTGATCAGATCCTCGGCGGCAATCGTCGCGCCCTTGGCGGCGATGATCGTGGCGGCCCCGGCGTCGAACACCTGCAGGATGTTCGGCTGCTCACCCGAGCGGAAGGCGGCGATGCCCGAGGAGAGCGCCTCTTCGTAGGTGCCTTTGGAGATCGGGGTAAGGTGGCACTGGTCCTGCGCGGCGTTGAACTGCTGCGAGATCTCGTTGATGACCTCGCCGTTCCGGCCTCCCATGCCGTGCCACCAGGTGATGTCGGTCGCGGCGAAGGCGGTCGAGGCGAGCAGCATCGAGCCGATCGCGACTCCGGTTGTCTTGAACATGTGGTGTCCCCCGTTCTTGTTCGGCGACGGGGTATGCGCGGTATGTAACGGCCCTGATACCGATGAGCGACGATTGCGTGACAATCAGTCATCTTGCGATGGCGAAGAGCGCTCGGCACCTTTCCCAAGACGTGCGCCGGAGACCGACGGGGCCCTCAAACTCCTTCCCAGCAAGTCGACTGCGAGCGGCGGCACGCACAGGGCCCCAGTACCCAATGAGCAACGCTCAAGACAGCGGCAAGTCTTCGCCTATGGCGTTTGGGCTCCAGTTGGGTCAGGTATGCTTCCAATGATTTGAGGCAAAGTGTGGTGTTAAGGTGATCCAGCGTTGGAGCAGGAAAGCGGCGGTTCTGCCCATTCGGCTTGCGCGCCTCTTGGTGCCAGGTGTGCTGTCGTTCCTGCTTGTCGCCTGCGGGAGCTTCCCTCTGACCTACACCGAGTTCCAGGCGCAGCTAGATGGGGCACCTTACGTGCAGCAGCCGCTGTCGAGCGCATGGATCCGGGTGCCCGACGCCCAGCTCGTTCTGGAACGCAGATATCGCTTCGTGACCGAGCAACGCATCCTGCTGCCCAATCCCACGGCCCTGCGGGGCGAGAATTTCATCCTTCTTCACTCTGAAGCGTCGCCGCTCTCCGTCGGAGGGAGGTTCCGCCCGACCGAATTGCTGGCCTCTGCCGGAGGCACGCCCTTCCCGTTCGAACGGTTCGAGGACCTCGCGTTCAGGACCACCGCCGATGCACTTGGCGTCATGAGTTGGGCAAGCTGGAGCAACCATGCGGGGCTCAACTGCGTACTGGCCTTCCGGCGCCTCGATGCGACCGCGCGCACCCTGCAGTCCGGAACTTCGGCAATGGACATGATGCTGCGCAACTGCGTCCACGGCAGCGAAGACGCGGCACTGGCACCGATCGGGCCGGAGGCCGTGGGCTTTGCCGCGATCACCGCCGAGCCCGCCGCCGCCCCTCAAATGCTCTCACCTCTGGCGGGCCCCCTCCCATGAAGTCGTCGTCAAGCGCACAATCAGCCACCTCGCTCCTGCTGTTCGGGGTCTGGGTGGCCCTCGCCGTCCCACTCCTCTTCCTTGCATCGGTACCGATCTCCGTCAGCACGCAGGGACTTCTGGCGCTTGTGGCCTGTGTGCTCATCTATGGGCTCAAGCCATTCGTGGGCACGCGGATTTCGGTCCGCTTCGTGGTGATGTCGATCGCGGGGGTCTTTGTCCTGCGCTATTGGCTGTGGCGCGCCTTCGAGACGCTGCCCTCGCTCGATGACCCGATCTCGCTGGCCGCCGCGCTGGTGCTCTTCGGGGCCGAAACCTTCACCGTCGGCCTGTTCTTCCTCACGGCGCTGATCACGGCCGACCCGGTCACCCATCCGCGACCGGAGCCGATCAAGCTGAGCGATGTTCCGACCGTCGACATCCTGGTGCCGAGCTACGACGAGAGCCCCGAGCTTCTCGCCGTCACGCTGGCGGCGGCCAAGCGAGTGAGCTACCCCGAGGACCGGAAGACCGTCGTGCTCTGCGACGATGGCGGCACCGACCAGCGCTGCAACCATTCCGACCCTGCCATTTCCGAGCGGGCACTGGCCCGCCGGGCGAGGCTGCAGGCGCTCTGCGACGAGCTTGGCGTGGTCTACACAACGCGCGCCCGGAACGAGCACGCAAAGGCCGGCAACCTCAATGCGGCGTTGCAGAAGGTCAACGGGGAGCTGGTCCTCATCCTCGATGCAGACCACGTGCCCACGCCGGACTTCCTGGCCCGGACCGTGGGATACTTCGCCGAACGGCCACGGCTGTTCCTGGTGCAGACCCCGCACTTCTTCACCAACCGCGACCCGATCGAGCGCAACCTCGCGCTGCCCGAGAACTGCCCGTCCGAAAACGAGATGTTCTATTCCGAGATCCACCGCGGGCTCGACCGGCTTGGCGGGGCCTTCTTCTGCGGATCGGCGGCGCTGCTGCGCCGCAAGGCGCTCGACGAGGTGGGCGGCATCTCGGGCGAGACCATCACGGAAGACGCGGAAACCGCGCTCGACATCCATGCCCGCGGCTGGGAGAGCCTGTACCTCGACCACGCCATGATCGCCGGCCTGCAGCCCGAGACCTTCGCCTCGTTCATCCAGCAGCGCGGCCGTTGGGCGACCGGCATGATCCAGATGCTGATCCTCAAGAACCCCATCTTCCGCAGCGGCCTCACCATGGCGCAGCGGCTTTGCTATCTCAACTCGATGAGCTTCTGGCTGTTTCCGCTGATCCGAACGATCTTCCTGCTCAGCCCTCTGCTCTATCTCTTCTTCGGCCTCGAGATCTTCGTCGTCGATCCCGAGGAAGTCTTCGTCTACATCCTGCCTTACCTGCTGATCGGCTTCATGGTGCAGAACGCGCTCTTCTCCGAGGTGCGTTGGCCGCAGATCTCGGAGGTCTACGAGATCGCGCAGACCCCCTATATCCTCAAGGCGCTGGTCGAAACGGTGCTGCGTCCGCGCGGCGCCTCGTTCAAGGTGACCGCAAAGGATGGCAGTCTCGAGCACGCGTTCCTGTCGCCGATCTACCGCCCGCTCACGCTGCTTGTCGCGCTGCTGCTCGCAGGGCTCGCGGCCGGGGCCTACCGTTGGTACGCCTTCCCCGGCGATCGGTCGGTGGTGCAGATCGTCGGCGCTTGGGCGCTCTACAATTTCGTGCTGGCGGCCTATGCCCTGCGCGCCGTCTTCGAGCGCCCGCGCCGTCTGATCCGGCCGCGCACCGCGGTGTCGGCCCCCGGGCGGATCACCCTGCTCGCGCCTGTCTCGGAGGCCGACCGCGAGGCTCAGGACGTTACGATCCTCTCCGCCAGCCCCGAGCGGTTCCAGCTGCAGCTCAAGGACGGCACGCACGAAGCCTGGAGCGCGGAACATGCCGGGGCCGCAATCGCGCTTGTCCCCAGCCTGCCGAAGGCACCCGATCTCGAAACCGCTCTGCCGATGACCATCTCCGAAGTGCGCTCGGGAGTGGAGGGCACCGTCATCGAGCTCAACGTCGCGCCGGAACACATGGTTCAGGCCGCGCAGCTGACCGCTCATGTCGTTTACGGAGACAGCCGCAGGTGGCAGTTCTTCCGCAAGTTCCACGCGCAGAGCAGCACTTTGGTCGCGGGGCTGCTCTACGTCCTGGCCAAGAGCGCTATCTCGCTGCCGCAGACGCTCTTCGATTTTGCCCGCGAGCTGACCCTTCGCAGCGGTGGACCGGAGGCGGATGACACCCTGTTCGAAGACGCTTTCACCGGCGCCACGAAGGACACCGAGCGAAAGCCCGTCCCGGTTGCCGAGGCCGTTGTTCCCCAGGCCGACGGCTACCTAAGGATCGAGGATTGAGCCCATGAACACGATGAGACCCCTGATCCTGGCGTTCCTTCCCGCCCTCGCGCTGCAGACCTCCTGGAGCGGCGCGCAACAAATCGAAATCGAGGATTTTCCGCCGGCCTCGGAACCGCGCGTCGCGCCCGCCGAGCCCAAATCCGAAAAGCCCGTCCTGCCCTCGGACCGGCAATGGACCGCGCCCAACGCACAGCCCTCATCAGAAGCAGCGCAGGCGAGCGACGTGCTCTTGCCGCTGCGCCCGCGCAGTCCACAGGGCGGAGAGACCGCCGGCCACCGCCTGCAGGGCGAATATCCCGAAGAAGATTTCTGGCTCTTCCTGCCCCGCGCGATCAACGGCGCCTCCCTTGCGGTCACCACGCTGAGTTCGATCAACCTGCTTCCGGATCGCTCGCACGCCGCCGTCCTCGTCAACGGCATCGAGATCGGCACCGTCGTGCTCGAGAATTTCTCTGCTGCCGGCACCATGACGCTTCCGGTGCCGGATGGCCTGTTGACTGCGGGCCGCAATCTCGTGGAAGTCCGCCTCGAGCAGGTGCACCGCGTGCTCTGCGGTCCTGATGCGTCATTCGGGCTCTGGACCGACATCATCGCGCATCAGAGCGGGATCACAGTGCCGCGCGCGGAGCTCGGCCTCGATCCGCTGGGCTTCATCGCCGCCGCCTCCGCACAGCTCGGGCAGGGCAAGACCTTCTCGCTCGCGAGTGGCAGCTACGCGCAGGTGATGAACGCATCGCCCTACGTTGCGCGGATCGAAAGCCTGTTCGAAGGCCTGCCGCCCGAGATCACGGTCGCGGATTACTACACGGTCGAGGACCAGATCCCGCAACTGGCCCGGGTCACTGCGCTCCCCGAGCAATACTCCGTTCCCGACCTGCCGACGTTCCAACGCGGCGGAGATGGCGCCATTGTCCTGCTCACCAACAGCGGGCAGGCGCAGGCGACCGAGGCGTTGCTGGCACGCGCGCTTGGCCCGATGCCTGCCGGCACAGCGGTGCCGGTAGTGGTTCCTGGAGAAAGACAGCCGCTGTCCGACCTCGGCGTCAGCACGCTCGAGGGTCGCGGGCACTACATACGCCAGGCGGTCTCGTTCCGCCTGCCGTGGGACTGGCTGGTTCTGGCATCGCAGCGCGCGCAACTGCGCCTCGACTACGCGTTCGCCAGGGATCTGCCGAAAGGCGCGCTGCTGTTGGTGAAAATCAACGACGCGACCATCCGGCTGCTGCCGCTGGACGACGTGCATCAGGCCGGACGCCGCCTCGATCCCCTGCTCATCCCCTTCGCGGCAAACCAGCTGCAGCCAGGCGTCAACGAGGTGTCCTTCGAGGCGCTCGTCCCCGGCGAGCCGGCGGATGCCGCCTGCGCCGTGCAGTCGGCGCCTGTTTTCCAGATTTTCGACACGACCAGCCTGACGGTCCCGGAGAGCCCGCGCATGGTGCTGCCGCGCATCGACCGGAGCCTCGCCTCGGTTGATGTCTCTCGCATCTCGATGAGCGAAGCGGCACAGCGGACACTGCCGCTTGGGATGCTCGCCCAGATTGCCTCGATCTACGTCTCGGATGAGACCGCAGGAGAGGCCCCGCAGGGTCAGCCCGCCCGCACAGGGTCGATCAAGATCGGCATCCCTGCCGACCTTTCGATGATCCCCGGCGACATTGTCAGCAAGAACGTGTCGGAACTCGAAGAGGTCCTGCTGTCGCCGCCGACCACCACGGGACAGGTCGCCGATCCCTGGGCGTCGGTGGACTCGCGAGGTTGGTGGACGAACTTTCTCGACCGGCACAAGGCCGCGGACAGCCTGCGCGAGTTGCGGGGCAAGATCACCTCTCTCTGGCGTGGCCCGGAGTCCGATCTCGACAGCTGGCTGCTCGGCCGCTCGGCCGAAGCCATGCTCATTCAGCCCAGCATGGAGACCCCCGAGGAACTCTGGTTGGTGGTGCGCCCGAACACCGATTACGAGCGTCTCGTTGCCTCGCTGGTCGACATGCACCAAAGGTCCGAAGGCCCCAAGGGACAGGTCTCGCTGTTCGGATACGACGGAAGCTGGCAGGTCTGGAGATCGGCAAGCCGCCCGCTCAGCCTGCAGGAGCCGCTCAGCATTTCGAATGTCCGCGCAGTTGTCGGCAACTATGTAACACTTTCACCGGGAAGGTACATCGCCCCCCTTTTCCTGCTCGCCATAGGATGCGCACTGTCCGCGATGGGGCTCCTGGTCGCGAGCCGACGGAGAAAGAAATGAACCGGCGCAGATTGCTTTCGGGAATGGCGGCTCTGGCCGGCCTGATTGGCACCGACGCGGCGACCTCGGCCCAGACGGTCGGGCTGGAAGCCAATCTGCAGGACGTCTGGCTCGCCTGGCGTGCTGCGAATCTCGATGCGACCGGACGGGTCATCGACCAGTTCCAGCGCAATTCCAGCCACTCCGAAGGACAGGGCTACGGCCTGCTGCTTGCCGCAACCATGGGAGACCAGCGCGCCTTCGAACGGATGGAGACCTGGACCCGTCTGAACCTGGCCATCCGCTCCGACAACCTGATGGCCTGGCGCTGGTTCCCCGACGAGCCGGTCAAGGTGCCGGATCTCAACAACGCCAGCGACGGTGATCTCTTCAGGGCCTGGGCGCTGCTGCGCGCGGCCCGGCGGTTCAACGTCCCCGATTACCGCCAGAGCGCCAAGCTCATCGTCTCCGACATCGTCGCCGCCTGCATCGCCCGGCACCCCGGCGGTGACGACCTTGATCCGCTACTCATCCCCGGCGCGGACGGGTTCAGGACCGACGCGGGATTCATCTACAATCCTTGCTACGCGATGCCCCTCGCGATGACCGAACTGGCCACCGAATTCGATGCCCCGATCCTCGCGCAGGCCGCCCGCGGCGCCGTCGAGGTGGCAAGGACGCTCGCGCAGGACGGTGTCGTTCCGGACTGGGTGGAGGTGACCCCAAGCGGTGTCCGTGCCGCAGAGGGCTATTCCTTCGATGCCGGCTACGAAGCCATGCGCCTGCCGCTCTACCTGATCTGGTCCGGGCTGAAAGACCACCCGGCGGTGCTGCGCTACGCCGAGGCGCAGGAGCGGGTCGCCGCGGGACAGGCCGCCACGGTCATCGACCGCGAAACCGGCCGCGCGCTTTCGACCAGCAAGGACCCGGGCTACAAGGCGATCTCCGCGCTCGCCACCTGTACCGTGCGGCAGAGCGTCGGCTCGGAGATCCCGCCCTTCTCGAGCCGTTCGCCCTACTATCCAGGCACGCTTCAGCTCTTCACGATGATTGCCCAGATCGAAGCCTCGCCGATGTGTATCCCGATATGACCTTGCTTCGACACCTGAGACTCCCACTTGCGGTTGCGTGCTGCCTGATCGGCGGCGCCGCCCTGTCGCAGACGCCGAGCGACGCCGACCTCCAGGCGTTGCGTTTCTACATGTCCGAGAACAACCAGCAGGCGGTCAATTCAGAGATCCGCCGGCTGCAGCTGCAATACCCCGATTGGGTCGTGCCTGACGATCTTGGCCAGCTCGAACGCAGCGTGCCCGGTGAGCTGGTCGATCGCATCTATCGCCAGGTCGAAGCCGGGGAGTTCGAAAGCGCCCGCGGAACGATCGCCGAGATCAGCCGGGAATATCCCAATTGGTCGCCATCGGCAGAGCTGCTGGAGACCCTCGCGCTTGCCGAGGCGCAGGCCAGCTTCGATGAAGCGGTGGCCGGCAACAATGCAGACGTGGCCATCCGCGTCGCCCGCGGCAATCCGGCGCTCTTGCGCTGCGAGAGGGTCAACAACGCTTGGCTGCTGGCCGAGCAGTACCAGGCGATTGGCGACGTGACCTCCGCGCTTGGGGTCTATACTGGCGTGGCGCGCAGTTGCACCGACCCCGACGCGCTGGTCGCGACCCTCGAGAAATCCGCGGATGTCGCCTCGCTCGAGCAGCTTGCGCGACTTGCCGATCTTGCACGCAACCAGTCTCCGGCCACCGGGAACCGGCTGACCGCGGTCGAGGATCGGCTGCGTGCCGGGCTGCTGGCACAAGGGCAGATCGCGCCCGCGACGGCTCCCCTCGATCCACTGAGCCCGGTCGAGATCGGCCCCGCGACAGGATCCTCGCCCGCGGTCAGCCTGCGCCCCGTCGGTCGCCCCCAGCGTGCAGCCCCCCAACAGAGAGCGGCAGGCAGCGCGCCGGCCCCCGCGGCCCTCGCGG
>NZ_NTHN02000006.1 GCF_002300555.2 Alloyangia mangrovi
GTGTCCGGACGCCCTCCGCCCCCCCAGCCTCAGCCGGACGAGCCCGCCGCGACCCCGCGCCACCTGATCACCCGCCGCGCCACGCCGCAGGCCGAGGCGCTGTGGGACCGGCTGCAGGTCTTCGAGATCGACACCAGCCATCTCGAGCGCAACCGCATCATCACCGCGAGCCGCGAGGATCCGGCCCATGCCGCCTTCGACGTGCTGCGCACCCGGCTGACCCAGGCGCTGGCCGAGAACGGCTGGACCCGCGTCGGCATCACATCGCCCAGCAAGGGCTGCGGCAAGACCTTCACCGCCGCCAACCTCGCCATCTCGATGTCCCGGCAGGAGGGGCTGCGGGCGCTTCTGATGGACCTCGACCTGCGCAACCCCTCGCTGCACAAGGTCATGGGGGTGCGCGCACCCGGTGCAATGGGAGCCCTGCTGCGCGGCGTGATCCCGCCCGAGGCGCATCTGATGCGCATGGGCGAGAACCGCATCCACGCCGGGCACAACATCGCCTTCGGCTTCAACGAGGTGGTCGAGCCCTATGCCGCCGAGCTGCTCAACGCGCCCGCCACCGCCGAGGTGATCACCTCGATCGAGGCGCGGCTGCAGCCCGACGTGATGCTCTTCGACCTGCCGCCGGCGCTTTACTACGACGATGTCCTGGCCTTCCGGCCGCAGATCGACGGTGTGCTCATGGTGGTCGGCGGCGGGCTGACCACCGAACGCGAGATCCGCGAGGTCGAGCGCCGCCTCGGCACCGAAACCCCGTTGCTCGGCATGGTGCTGAACAAGGCCGAGGGCACCAACCTCAAGAAATACCAATACTGAGAAAGGCGGGCCCCTGGCCCGCCTTTTCACATCGGCTCGCCCTATCGCCGGGTCTGGCCGCCTAGGCGCCGACCCGCGGCAGGAAGCGCTCGATCATCGGCAGCCGGTCGCCAAGCAGGCGCAGCACCCCGAAAAGCACCGCCCCCACCGCCAGCACCAGCGCGGCGATGCCGAGCCCCTTGCCGCGGCGGTCGCGGCGGCTCTTGACCGGCGGGATCGCCACAATCGGCTGGATCCCGAGCACCCGCTCCATCTGCGCCGCGCTGCGCAGCGCCGGGTTCATCAGCTCGGCGGCAAAGGCCGAGATCAGCCCGGCGATCAGGCTCGCCACGGCGCCCACGGCCACCAGCTTGCGGCGGCTCTGCGACGCCGAGACCTCGGGCACCAGCGCCGTCTCGAGCACCTCGAAGCGGTCCGACTGCTGCCGGTCCTCGAGCATCTGGCCCATCTCGGCATCCGCCTTGCGGCGGGTGATCACGCTGTACTGGTCCTGAAGCTGGGTGCGCTCGCGCTCGAGCCCGCTGAGCTCGCGCTCGACCTCGGGGGCGCGGCGAATGGTGTCCTCGATGCCGTCGATGCGCATGGCAATCAGCTGCTTCTGCTCCTGAAGCAGCGCAAGCTGCCGGGCCTGCACGTCTTCGCGCTGGCGGGCGGAATTGGCCTGCAGCGCGACGATGTCCCGGTCAAGCTGCAGCTTGTTGTCCTCGAGCGTGCCGAGCTGGTCGCGCATGGCGGTGAGCCCGGAGGGCAGCGCCTCGGAGTTCTGCTTCTTGAACTCGGCGATACGGCCATCCATCGCCTCGATCTCGGTTTCGACCCGCGCTTCCTCGGCCTCGAAGAAGGCCAGCGCATCGCGCGCCCGCGTCTCGCTGCGGCTGCGCGACATCTCGATCACCGAGTGCATGAGCTCGTTGGCCACGTCCGCGGCCTTCTGCGGATCGTCGAGCCGCACCGTGATCATCAGCCCCGAGGGCTGGTTCTGCGGCGCGTAGACATTCGGATTGGCGCGGATTTCCTGGATCGAGGCGGACTCGCGCATACGGAAGACGCGCTCGTTCATCGGCATCTCGGGAACGGTCACGAAGAGCCCGTGCTCCTGCATGATGCGCACGAGGTTGTCGCGCGACATGATCCGCTGCTCGATGAGCTGCACCCGGCGCGAGGCGGTCTCGGCCGCGCTGGTGGCGCTGGTCGGGTTGGGCGCGACCTGCGCCTCCTCGATCTGGACCACCGCCGTCGCCTCGTAGAGCTTGGGCTGGTTCAGCGCGAAGAACACGGCGATCGCCGTGCCGACCACGAAGGTCAGGACGATCAGACCGAAACGGCGGCGCACTGCGGAGAGCACCTCGGAAAACGACTGTAACTGGTTCACAACAAAACTCCCGCAATGGCCCCCAATGCGATCGGAAAGCGGCACCCCTGCCCCGGCCAATTTGGGGTTGGGACCGGAAGCAGGCGCGCCGCTTTCATGACAAAATCTAGCAATTTTGCCCGGTTTACGCCATGTTTATACGGAGCCATTCGGGAAACACTTCGTGTCCGATGTGGGGATCGCGAACACATTTGCGCCATAAATCCGGGATTTTTCGCCTATCAGCCGTGACGCAAGGCGCAAACCGACAAAATAAGGTCAAAATCCGCGAGCTGAAGCATGGGCAGACCCGCCCCCGCGCCAAGCCCCAATTCCGCCACCATTCGCATCGCGCCAAGCGGCAGGTGTGATTCCATCGCCTCGAAACCGAAGAGCGCCCCGGTCAGCGGGTACTGCGCCTTGTAAGCTGCCTCCTTGGCGCTGAAGATTCGCACCCCGGCGCGCGAAAAGGGCATGGGCGAGAGCCGCGCCAGCTCGGTCACGCTGGCAATGCTGCCGAGCAGTTCGGCACGCATCGGCCGGTCGAGTTCAAGATCGATCCCCAGGCCGCGCCAATCCTGCGCGCGCGCCGCCATGGCAAGGCAGAGCCCCTCGGTGTGGGTGATGCTGGCGACGACCCCCTCGGGCCAGACCGGCGCGCGATCCGCGCCCTTGGGAATGGCAACGCCCGGCAGGCCGAGCTGGCGCAGCGCCGCGCGGGCCGCCAGCCGCCCGCCGGCAAATTCCGCCTGCCGCTTGGGGACCGCGCGAGAAATGCAGTCGCGTTCCTCGGGGAAGAGCTCAGAGAGGTCCTGCACCGGCTCGGACACGGCCCAGACAATCCCCTTCGGCAGCGCGGCCCTGCACAGCAGGTCCCGGAGTTCCTCGGGCCGGGCCATCTCAGGCGGGCCTCCGGGCGCGCATCTCGCGCCGCCGGGCCATCAGGTCGGCCCGCATCTGCGCGCGCGGATTCAGCGGCGCAGCAGCCTCCGGCGCGGCGATGTCCGTCTTCGGCTCCGGCTCCGGCGCTGTCAGGGCGACCGGTGCAACCGCCGCCGCCCGCTTGGTCGCCGGTGTCCTGACCGGGGCGCCCGCCCCGACGGTGAGCCCCGCGACCCGCCCGGCCAGATCCGCCAGCACCGGGAAGCGGAAAATGTCGGTGATCGACAGGCCCTTCGCCCCCAGCGTGTCGCGGATCGCCCGATGCGCCTGCACCGCCAGCAGCGAATGCCCGCCCAGCTCAAAGAAATTGTCCCGCCCGGAAAGGCCCTGCACCCCCAGCACGGTCGACCAGATCTCGGCGATCTGCGCCTCGACCCGGGTTGCGTCCAGCGCCTCCGTGGGCACCGCCTCGGGGGCACTCACCGGCGCCTCGACCGGCTTCGGCGCCGCGCGCCGCGCCAGCGGTGCAGGCAGCGCCTTGCGGTCGACCTTCTTGTTCGGCGTCAGCGGGAAGGCGTCGAGCCTGACGAAATGCGCGGGCACCATGAAGACGGGCAGCCCCCTGGCCATCGCGGCCCGCAGCGCCCCCTCGTCCACCTCGGCAGGCGCGGCGTAATAGCCCACAAGGCGCAGGTCGCCCGGCGTATCCTCGCGCGCCACCACGACGGCCTGCGAAACCCCCGGCTGCGCCTCAATGACGGCCTCGATCTCGCCCAGCTCGATGCGGTAGCCGCGCAGCTTCACCTGGTGGTCGACCCGGCCGATGAAATCGATCCGCCCATCCATCCGCCGCCGCACCAAATCCCCCGTCCGGTACATCCGCCCCGGATGGAAGGGGTTCGCCACGAAGCGCTCGGCGGTGAGGTCCTCGCGACCCCAGTAGCCGCGGGTCACCCCCTCGCCGCCGATCCAGAGCTCGCCCGGCACGCCCACACCCACCGGCTGCTGCACCTCGTCCAGCACGTAGAGCTGCTGGTTGGCGAGCGGCAGGCCGATGTTCACCACGCCCTCGGTACCGCGCGCGTCCTCCGTCGAGGACCAGATCGTTGTCTCGGTCGGCCCGTACATGTTGGTGACCGTGGCCCCGGTGACCCGCCCGAACTCCTCGACCAGCGCCCCGGGCAGCGGCTCGCCGCCGAGGAAGAGGTGATCCACCTTCGACAGCGCAAACCGCGCCTCGTCGTTCATCGCGATCATCCGCGCCATCGAGGGGGTGCATTGCAGGTGGGTCACACCGTGGCGCAGGATCTGCGCGGCGATCGAGAAATCATCCGCCGCCAGCTCCGGCGCAACATTCGCCCGTTTCACCACCTCGGCCAGCGGCCGCAGCCCCTCCAGCACCGTATCCACCGGAATCCCGTAGTCGATCAGGCAGGCAATCTCGCCCACGCCGATGCGTTTGAGCTGCTCGGTCCTCCCCAGCGCGTCCTCGACCGTGCCGAAAAGGCCGCTTTCGGTGAAATACCGCTCGAAAGCGAAGTCCAGGATCGCCTCGAGATCCTCGGGCTCGAGAATGTCGAGGTCCAGATCGAAGGCGTTGTTCACCCCCTTCGGTCGCTTGAACGCCGGGAAGGCCCAGGCGTATTGCTTGATCAGCGCCGCCGCCGAGCGCAGGTACTCGCGCATCGGCCCGCGCGCGGTCTCCCGCGCCGCCTCGCGGGTTTCGGCGATGTAGCTGTGCAGCATCAGCGTGACGGTGAAATCCTTGGGATCCCTGCCCGCTTCGCGCAGCGACGCATGGTAGAGGCGGATCATCTCGGCCACGTCGCCGATGCTTTGGCCCAGCAGGTGCGTCAGCACGTTGCAGCCATGGGTGCCCGCGTCCTTCCAGGTCTGCGGGTTGCCGGCGACGGTCAGCCAGAGCGGCAGCTCCTTCGACACCGGGCGCGGCTGGGTCACCACGTCGAACATCGTGCCGTCCTTGCGCGGGAAGGCCACGGGCCGCCCGGCCCACAAATCCCGAATCTGGGAAATATTCTCGATCACTGCGGCCTTGTTCTCGGGCGGCGTGTTCTCGGGGCGCAGCACGAAGTCATCCGGCTGCCAGCCCGAAGCCAGCGCCAGCCCGGCGCGGCCGTTCGTCAGGTTGTCGATCACCGCCCATTCCTCGGCGATCCGCGCCGGGTGGTGCAGCGGCGAGACGACGGAGCCGGAGCGTACCGCCAAATTCTCGGTCACCGCCGCCACCGCGGCCCCGGTCACCGAGGGGTTCGGATAAGGCCCGCCGAAGGCGTGGAAGTGACGCTCCGGGGTCCAGACAGCGCAGAATCCGTGCCGGTCGCCGAACTTCGCGCCCTCGAGCAGCAGCCGGTACTTGTCGCGCCCGACGCCGTCATCATTGCCCCAGTAGTAGAGCGAGAACGCCATGTGCTGCTCCGACAGCGGCATCGGCCCCTTCGAGATCAGCCCCCGGTCCTCGTCCGAGGTCAGCACCACCTTGAAGCCGCGCGCCAGCGTGTAGAAGAGCTCGAGCACCGAGATGTCGAAGCTGAGCGAGGTGACCGCGAGCCATGTCCCCGCCGGGTCATGCGGCACCACCGCGTCCATGCCGCAAAAGAAGTTCACCACGTTGCGCTGCTCGACCATCACCCCCTTGGGCGTGCCCGTCGAGCCGCTCGTGTAGATCAGATAGGCGATGTCCCCGGGGCCGCTGGTCGCCTCGGGGCGCGTCGCCGGGGCCTGCGCCAGCCGCGGGTCGGCGTCGAGCAGCAGGAGCTGCGCGCCATGTTCCGGCAACGTCTCTGCCAGCGCCGACTGGGTGACGATCACCGGCGGCACCGCTGTCGGCGATATAGTGCTGCAGCCGGTCCGCCGGGTAGGCCGGATCGAGCGGCAGGTAGGCCCCGCCCGCCTTGAGGATGCCAAGCGCCCCGACCAGCAGGTCGACCGAGCGCCGCGTGCAGAGCCCCACCACCACGCCCGGCCCGACGCCCATGCCCTGCAGCACGTTCGCCGTGCGGTTGGCGCGGGCGTCAAGGTCGGCGTAGCTTAGGCTCTGCCCCTCGAAGACCAGCGCCACGGCTTCACGGTCCCTGGCCACCTGCGCCTCGAAGGCGGCCTGAACGGTCAGCCCGCGGCCATGCTCCACGCCGGAGGCGTTCCACAGGTCGATGACCATGGCGCGCTCGGCCTCGGGCAGGATCGGCAGGGCGCGGATCTCGGCATCGCCGGTCAGATGCGTCGCGATCAGCTCCAGTCGGGCGGCGATCAGTTCGGCCTGCGCGGCGGGGATGCGGCCGGTGTCGGCGTGCAGCAGGATGCCCTGCGCGGTCTGCTCGACGGTCAGCACCGCGCCGGGGATCGGCCCGGCGGCAAGGCTCAGTCCAAGCTGCGGCACCTGCGGCGCACCGCTCAGCTCGGGGGCCCGGGCGGGCAGATCGGTGGCAAAACCCCGGCGCCGGCGGGCTTCGGCGATGGCCTCGGCGATGCGCGCCTGCAGCGCCACGGCATCCCCCTCGGCCTCGGCGCGCAGCGGCACCCAGGGGGTGAGGATCCCACTCTTGGCGAGCCCGCTCAGCGCGAGGTCGGCGAGGGCGATGTCACAGGCCCCCTGCGCGTCATGCCGCGCGGCAAAGGCGGCGACGACCGAGCCGAAATCGGCCTCGCCGAACGAAAGCGCCCGGCGGTTGATCGCACCCGCCTGCCTGCCGAGGCCCGGCATCTCGAAGGGGCGCAGCCCCGCCAGCCGGGCGCGCCAGAATTGCTCATGCGGGGCGACGCTGCGGATCGCGGTGTCGATCCGGGCACGCTCGTCCGGCTCCAAGAGGTCCAGCGCCCCGCCGGGCTTGCCGACCTGCGCCACCAGAGCGGGCGCGCCGCAGGGATGGGCGAAATGCGCCAGCCGCAGCGCGCCGCTGCCGCAAGCCACCGTGAGGTGATCGTCGCTGGCCTCGAGGATCTCTCCCGGGGTGCCGCGCCCCTCGATCCCCTGCGCCTCGCCCACCAGCCAGATCCGCCCATTCGCGCGGACCTTGGGGGCCGAGAGCGGGTTGGCATAGCCGCCGTGATCCAGCGCCCGCACCAGCCGGGCGAGATCTGTGGCCGGTTTGGTAAAATCGAGCAGCCCGTGGCCTGACGGCCGGTCGGCCAGCGCGTGATAGCTGCGCTGCGAGAGATCCTGCGGCAGGCGCTTCAGCCCCGTCGCCAGGTGTTCGATGACCTCGTCGAAACTCTCGATGGCGGCCTCGAAAGCCTTGGCGTTCAGCGTCAGCGCGGTGTCGCTGGCCGAGATGTCGAATCCTCTGGTCACGAGGATATCGCCCTCGTCCACGCCGCCCTCGATCATGTGCCAGGTGATGCCGTGGCGGGTCTCGCCCTCGATCAGCGCCCAGATCGGGGCGTTGAGCCCGGCCCGGCGCGGCAGCGGCCCGTCATGGAAGTTCACCGCGCCCTTGGAGGGCAATGCGAGAACATCTGCGGGAATAATGTCCAAATTCGAGATGGAGAGCAGGTAGTCGAAGCCCTTCGGCAGTCGCGAGGCCAACCCGGGACCGGGGGTGACGATCTGGATTCCCTCATTTGATGCCCAATTCCCGATATCGGGATTGCGTGTCACCACCGCCTCTAGGCCATGGCCCGCGCTAAGAAGTTTCTCCGCGCATTGCACCAGCAGGGACTCGTTGCCGATGACGACAGAGCTGAACTTGGCCATCACAGTCTCTCCGCGTTCGTCTCCGCGCTGCCTGTCCCCGCGGGGACGGCACGCTCCGGCGAGGGCCGGAGCAGGGCGCGGAGGTCATGGGATATCAGGTCGTGCAGGAAATGCGCGGGATCGGCGGCGGGCTTGCGCTGGATCACCCGGCGCAGCCGCCAGAGCAGGCCGCCGCAGGCATGCGACAGCGTCGCCAGCGCGGCGTAGCACCGCCCGTGGGTCTTGGCAAAGTAGTGCCAGCGGCTGTCGAGCCAGAAGGTGGGGATGCGGGTCCAGCGCTTCATCCCGGTCGAGACCGAGCCGATGTGCATGACATCGCTGCCGCGCACGTAATGTGTCTGGTGCCCGGCGCGTGCGGCGCGGTGGCAGAGCTCGGTTTCCTCGAAGTAGAGGAAGAATGTCTCGTCAAAGAGGCCGATCTCGTCCAGCACCGCCCGCCGCAGCATCAGCGAGGCACCGGCCAGCCAGTCGACGCGCTGCGTCCCCGCGGGGACGGGCATCGGCACCGCCTTGCGCTTGAGCAGCCGCGAGACCGGGCCGAAACGGGCGGCGCCTTCAAATTCCGACGCGATGGAGGGGAAGCGGAAGGCGGTCATATGCGCCTCGCCGTCCTGGCCATGGAGATAGCTGCCGGCAAGGCCCGCCTCGGAGTGCGCCTCGAGATGCGCGACCAGCGCGCGGATCGCACCCGGCGCGGGGAAGGCGTCGGAGTTCAGCAGGTAGACGTAGTCGGGGCAGCTGCCGTCCGACATGCCGGCGCGGATGCCGATGTTGTTGCCCGCGCCGAAGCCGCCGTTGTGGTCCGAGCCGATCAGCCGGATCGGCGCGCCCTTCGCCCAGTCCTCGGCCGCGAGCGCTGCCTTCATCTCTTCGTAGGATCCGTCGCCGCTGGCGTTGTCGACGATGACGAGCTCGGCATCGAGTCCCTGCATAGCGCGAAGCGCCGCCTGCACCGAGCGCAGGGTCATCTCCGCGGTGCGGTAGTTGAGCGATATGACGAGCACGCGCGGCATCGGTCTACTCCGCGGCACGGGCAGTGAACGGCGGCGCCTCGCCCGGCGCCGGAGCCACCTCGGCCTCGGCAATGGCCTGCCGCATCAGCGCCGCCAGCACCCGCACGTTGGGTTCGAGCACCATGGAGTCGTGATCGCCCGGCACCTCGTGCACCTCGACCCCGGGCACATATTGGCCCCAGTCGTTGTCGGCCAGCACGTAGGCGCGCTCCGAGTTCACCATGCGACCGCCACCGACCTGCCACTTGCCGACCAGCGGCGGGCGGTAGAGCACCAGGCGCCCATCCCACGGGCGGACATTGTACCGCGCCACGGCCTGCAGGAAGGCGGCCTCGATCTCGGCATTGTGGAAGGCGTGTTCGGCGCCGGTGACCGCGCTGGCGCGGCGCTTGGCGATCTCCCAGCGCAGGCGGTTGCGGGCCCAGACCAGCGGATAGAGCGGACCCTTGTCCCTGGCCTCATGCCACTGGATACGCAGCCGGTCACCGCGTTCGAGCGGGCGGCGCGTCGGCAGCGGCGTGTCGAGCAGCACGCAGAGCGCGACCTCTTCGCCCATGGCCCCGAGCTGGCGGGCGATCTCGTAGGCGGTGATCCCTCCGCCCGAGAAGCCGCCGAGCATGTAGGGGCCCTCGGGCTGCACCTGCCGCATCTCGGCGATGTAATCGGCGGCGGCAGCCTCGATGGTCGCATGCGGCGCTTCGCCGCCATAGAGCCCCTTGGCCTGCAGCCCGTAGCAACGCCGGTCGGCGCCCAGCAGATGTGCGAGGTGTCGCAGGTTGAGCACGTTGCCGAACATGCCCGCCACGAGGAAGAACGGCCGGCGCGGCCCACCCTCGCCGTCGTGCATCGGCACAACGTGGGTGAAGCGGCGCTCGGGCGTCTTCGGCGCTTCGCTCGCGGCTTCACCCGCATGCCCCGTGCGCTCGGCGATGAGCGCGGCGCAGCGGCGGATGGTCGGCGCCTCGAAGAGTACCGAGATCGGGAAATCGACGCGGAAGGCCTTGCGCACCATGGCAAAGAGCCGCACGGCGATCAGGCTGTGCCCGCCGAGATCGAAGAAGCTGTCCTCGGCCCCCACGCTCTGCACCCCCAGAAGCTCTTGCCAGAAGCCTGCCAGGGTGCGTTCGATCTCGCCCTCGGGGGCGACGTAGTCACTGTCGAGCTGCGGCCGCTCGAAACTCTGCCCCTCGGGTTTCTCGAGGCTCATGGCGGCACTCTGCCGGGTGAGCTGGTCGAGATCCACGGACGAGACCACCACCTGCGGCAGGCCGAGCCGCAGCGCACGAGCAAAGGCCTCGATGCCTTCCTCGGGCAGGATGCCCTGCGACAGGCTGTCGGCGAGCCGTTCCTCGGCGGGCGAGAGTGGCTGCGCGGCACCGTCGTCCTCGGTCTCCAGCTCGGCGGCGGTGAGCCGCGGCGCGGCCTGCAGCTGCTCGGGCGTGTCGAGACGGCGCAGTGTGAAGCCGTCGATCTCGACCAGCACGCTGCCATCGGGCGCGCAGAGGGTGACGTCGAAGCTGGCGGATCCGCTCTCGGCCTGGGTGTCCACGGCAGTGCGAACCCAACTCACGATCCGCCCCGGCAGCGGCGCGTGTACGCGGACTCGGGAATAGGAAACCGGCACCCAGAGGTGGGTCGGAGCCCAGCCCGCGATCAGCGCCATCGCCCAGCCAGTGGCAATGTCGCACAGCGCCGGGTGCAGCAGGCAGCCGTCCCGCGCCGCCTCGGCCGGCAGCGAGAGATCGGCGATCCCCTCGCCCTGCCCCAGCGCCGCGGCGTCGAGCACCTTCCAGCGCGGGCCGAAGGCGAGCTGCTCTTCCTGTGCGGCGGCAAGCTTGCCGCCGCGCGGCGCGCGCTCGGGGGCGGCGCAGCGGGCGCGGAGTGCTTTCAGGTCAAGCCGAGCAGGGCGCGGCAGCGGCAGGAGAGAGAGCGTGGCCTGCGCGGTGAGCGCAAAGCCGTGGCGTCCGTTCAGCGTGGCATCTCCCAGCACCTCGAAGCCGTATCCCTCGTCCCGGCGCGTGAGGCGCAGGCGGAGATCGCGGGGCCTCTCGTCGGTCACCCTCAGCGGGCGCAGGAAGGTGAGATCGCGGATCTCGAAGCGCTGCTCCTCGCGCTGCGCCTTCAGGGCATGGGCGGCGAGGGTCAGGTAGCCGGTGCCGGGCAGCAGCGCGTCGCCGGCGCGGGTGCGGTGCTCGTCGATGATCCAGTCAGCCGTCGAGAGCGTGCTGGTGAAGAGACGGTTGCCCCGTGCGTCGAACGTTGCCTCGCCGAGCAGCGGCAGGCCGGTGGGCTCCACCGGTTGCGCGGGTTGATCGCAGCTGCGCGCGGCGACGGCCTCGGCGGCCATGCCGACCTCGTTCCAGATGCCCCAGTTGATCGCCGTGACCTGCGTCTGCCCGCCGGCGCGGGCGCGGGCGAAGGCGTTGAGGAACTCGTTGGCGGCGACGTAATCCACCTGCCCCGCCGGGGCGGTGACGGTGGAGGAAGACGAGAAGAGCGCGATCCAGTCCGTGGACCCGTCGGGGAAGACCTCGCCCAGTACCTGCGTGCCGTGGATCTTCGGGGTGAAGACAGCCTCGACCGAGGCCGGTGTCTTGGTGAGCAGCGGCGCGTCGTCGATGACGCCCGCGCCGTGGATCACCCCGGTGATGCGGCCGAAGCGCGCTTCGGCTTCGTCCCGTGCGGCCTGAAGCTGGGCGCGGTTGCAGACATCGGCGGCGATCACGAGGATCTCGGCCCCGGCCTCTTCCAGCGCCAGCACGGCACGGATGCGGCGCGCGATGGGGTCCTGCGGCGCGTGGCGGGCAAGGTATCCGGGCCAGTCCCCGCGCGCAGGCAGCGCGCTGCGGGCGACGAGGATCAGCTTTGCGCCATGCCGGGCGAAGGCCATGCCGAGCGTCAGGCCGATGCCTCCGAAGCCGCCGGTGAGCAGGTAGGTCCCCTGCCCCGGCGGCAGTGCGGCTTCGGGCAGCGGCACGGAGGCCATGATGCATTCATAGCGGCGGCCGCCGCGCAGGGCGGCACTCGCATCCCCGGGCTCGGCGAGCAGGTCCTCGAGCACGAGATCGGTGAGCCGGGCGAAGGCCTGCGCGCGGGTGGCCTCGGCCTTGCGGCGGGTAAAAAGGGTGCCAGTGGCGGGCCCGGGCAGGACAAGGTCGAGCGTTTCGACACGAACACCGGGGAATTCGCGCGGGATGACCCGGGCGGGACCGGCGATGGTGGACTTGGCGGGATGCACCAGCGGCTCGCCCTGCACCTGCGCGGCGCCGGTGGTCAACACGGTTATCTGCAGCGGGCGCGGCAAGGACTCCTCGGCCATGGCCTGCGCGAGGAAGAGCAGCGAGTAGAAGCCTTGCTCCTGCACCCGATGGAAGAAGCTGGAGCCGGGGCGGTGCCCCTCGCCCTCGGTGACCAGCCAGAAATGCGCAACTCGGGTGGGCACATGCCCGCGCAGGGCCAGATCCTGCAGCAGCAGGTCATAGCCCTCGCGGCCGCGTTCGGGCGGCAGGACATACGAGCTCTCCGAGAGGCGGATGAAGGCGTCGCCGGGGCGCACCTCGATCACCTCGTGCCCGGCCGCACTGAGCCGCGCCGCGCAGCGGTCGGCGAGCCCGGCCTCGTCCATGAACATAAGCCAGACCTGCGGTTCGGCTTCCGAGAGCGCCTCGGTGACGTCCAGCGCGGCCTTGGCGGTGCGCGGGCGCCAGACCGGCTTCCAGCCCCAGCTGCTCAGGTCGTCGCTGCGCAGGAGGTGCTTCGGCGCGGGTTCGGCCTGCTTGCCGGGCGCGATGAAATAGGGTGCGCGCTGGAAGGCGTAGGTCGGCAGCACCACGCGGTTGCGGCGGGCCCCGCCCCAGACCTGCGCCCAGTCGATCTCGGCCCCGAGCGCCCAGAGACGGCCCAGAACCTCGAACATGTAGCGATCGTCGGCGATCTCTTCGTCGGGGTGGCGCAGCGAACTCAGCACCTGCTGACCCGGCACCGCGGGGTGCTGGCCGGCGAGCGAGGAGAGCGCCTTGCCCGGGCCGACCTCGAGGAAGATGCGGCTCTGCTGCTCGGCAATCGTTGCCACGCAGTCGGCGAAATGGACGGTGCCGCGCAGATGCTCGACCCAGTAGTCGGGGCTTGTGGCCTCGTCGTCGGTCATCCAGCTGCCGCTGCGGTTCGAGGTCAGCGGAATGCGCGGCGGGCTGAGATCGATGGAGCGCAGGTAGGCGCGGAACTGCTCGAGGATCGGAGCGAGCATGCGGCTGTGCGCGGCGACGTCGATGGCGATACGCTGGCAGTCGATGCCGTCCGATATCAGTCTCTGTTCAAGCGAATTCAGCGCCTCTGCAGGCCCCGAGGCCACCGAGAGCTCGGGCGCATTGACCGCGCCGAGGTCGAGATCGTCACCAAGGTAGCCCTGCAGCGTCTCGGCGGGCAGGCTGACCGAGAGCATGCCGCCCGCGGGCACCGTGTCGAAGAGCCGTCCGCGCAGGTGCACGAGGCCGATGCAATCCTCGAAGCTCATCACACCCGCGATGCAGGCGGCGGTGTTCTCGCCCATGGAATGGCCCGCAAGGGCGGCGGGCTCGATGCCCCAGCTCATCCAGAGCTTCGCCAGCGCCACCTCGGTCATCAGGATCAGCGGCAGTTGCAGGGAGGGCCGCTTCAAGGCCTCGTCGGCGGCGCGCTTCGCCTCGGGCGCGGGCAGCCAGAGGGCGCGGATGTCCTCGTCGGTGATCTCGGCCAGCGCGGTCAGCCCGCGGTCCATCCAGTCGGCGAAAACAGGCTCTGTTTCATAGAGATCGCGTGCCATGCCGGCGTATTGCGCGCCGCCTCCGGGGAACAGGAAGGCGATGTCGGGCCGGTCGAGCGCGCCGTGGGTATGCACCCGGCGGGGGGGTGTTTTCCTCCAGCAGGCGCGCGGCCTCGTCATGGCTCGCGGCCACCACCACGCGGCGTTTCTCGAAGGCGCGGCGTCCCTCCTTGAGGGTGAAAGCTATGTCAGCCAGCGGCTGCTCGGGGTGGGCGCGCAGATGGGCGGCGAGGCGCTTCGCGTTCTCCTCCAGCGCCGCCTTGCTGCGGCCCGAGAGGGTGAGGATCTGGAACGGCCAGTCGCTCTGCTCCGAGGCTGGGCGCAGGGGCGCCTCCTGCAGCACGACATGGGCGTTGGTGCCGCCGACGCCAAGCGAGTTGACCCCGGCGCGGCGCGGGTGATCGCCGCGCGCCCACGCCGTCAGGGTGTCATTGACCACAAAGGGCGAGGTCTCGAAATCGATGGCGGGATTGGGTTTCTCGTAGCCCAGCGAGGGCGGCATCTGCCCGTGGTGCAGCGCCAGCGAGGTCTTGATCAGGCTCGCAACCCCGGCGGCAGTGTCGAGGTGGCCAATGTTGGTCTTCACCGAACCGATGCGGCAATGCCCTTGTTTAGAGCCGCTTGCCGAGAAGGCCTGGGTCAGCGCCGCGACCTCGATGGGATCGCCGAGATAGGTGCCGGTGCCGTGGCATTCGACATAGTCGATGCTGTCCGAGCCGACGCCCGCCACGGCCTGTGCCTCGGCGATGGCCTGCGCCTGGCCGTCGACCGAAGGCGCGAGATAGCCCGCCTTGCCCGCGCCGTCGTTATTGATCGCCGAGCCCTTGATGACCGCCCAGATGTGATCGCCGTCGGCAATGGCATCCCCGAGGCGGCGCAGCACCACGACCCCGGCGCCGGAGCCGAAGACCGTGCCCTGCGCGCGATGGTCGAAGGCGTGGCATTCCCCGTCGGGCGAGAGGATCTCGTTCTCGCGGTACAGATAGCCGCGCTTCTGCGGCAGCTCGATGGTCACCCCGCCCGCCAGCGCCATGTCGCATTCCCCTCCCAGAAGCGCCTGAACGGCGAAATGGGTGGCGACGAGCGAGGTCGAACAGGCGGTCTGCACGTTGACCGACGGCCCGTGCAGGTCGAGCACATAGCTCAGCCGGGTGGTCAGGAAGTCCTTGTCGTTGCCGGTATGGCGCAGCAGGAACAGGCCCGTATTGTCGACGAGATCGGGGTTCGAGCAGAGGTTGACGTAGAAATAGCTGCCCATGCCGACGCCGCCGAAGACGCCGATGGCGCCGTCGAAGTTCTGGGGCACGTGGCCGGCGGTCTCGAGCGCCTCCCAGGCGGTCTCGAGGAACTGCCGGTGCTGCGGGTCCATGATCGCCGCGTCCTTTGGGGCGAAGCCGAAGAACTCGGCGTCGAACATCTCGAAGCCGTCCAGCGGCGCGCCGAAGGGCACGTAGTCGCGGTGACGCAGCAGGCCCGGGTCTTCGCCGGCGGCGCGCAGCTCGTCCTCGGTGAAGCGGCGGATGGCGCGGCGGCCTTCGCGCAGGTTCGTCCAGTAAGTGGCGATATCGGCGGCGCCGGGAAGATGCGCGGCCATGCCGACAATGGCGATGTCCGTCTCGGCGATACCCGTCTCGGCAATGTCACGTTGACTGTCCAAGAAGCCTTCCTCACTCGTACAAACCCGCGACCTCATGCTCCGTAAAGACCGATTACGGAGAAAATTGGGCGCAATTCGGCATGACGCACCGTCGCGGGAAACAAAGCGGGGCAGGCCTCGGCACTGTCCGCCGCGAAGGACAGTATCAGGCGAGCCCCCGGCTGTCTCGGGTGGCCGTGGCCGCAGGCGCAGGGGCGGCGGGACTCACCAGCCCTGGGCGCTCAGCGCGGTGACGGCGGACCAGTTGAGCGTGATGGAAAGCGCCGCGAGCGCCGCGCCGAAAAGCGCGAAGCACAGGTCGTGCAGCGGGTCCCAGACGCCCATGCGTCGCGCCAGCCAGACCACGACCGGATAGGCCAGCGCGAAGGCCGCACCGTAGCCGAGCAGCGCGCCGATCAGCCCGTGGGTTTCCAGCCCGACGAGGATACAGCCCACCATCAGCAGCGCCCGCGCCAGCGCCAGCACGAAGAAGCTGCGGCTGTCGCCCGCCGCCAGTGCCGCCTGGTCGTAGGTCTGTACGATGATCTGCGGCATCTGCATGCAGGCGATGAGCACCGTCACCGCCCCGGCGGCGAGGTAGCGCTCGTCGTACATCAGCTCGACCAGCGCGTGGCCGCAGACGGCGAAGCTGGCGACCAGCACCAGAAGCGCGCCGGTCACCGAGAAGCGCATCTTGCGCAGGCGCAGGAAGTTCTGGCGGCTTTCGCGCGGCGGGCTCTCGCGGTAGATCGGGATCAGCACCTTGCGCGTCACTATGCCGCCCAGCAACATCGGGAAGGAGGCGAGGAAGTAGCCGATGTTGTAGACCCCGAAGGCGTCGAGGCTGAGGTACTTGCCGATCAGGATCTTGTCGCCCTGGCTGAAGAAGAAGCCGCAGACGGTCGACAGGAAGATCCACTTGCCGAAGTTCACCAGTTCGTGCCGCGCCTCGGGCTCCATGCGGAAGCGGTTGCGGCCCCCGGCGAGCAGCAGCGAGTTGGCGATCACCTCGAAGAGGCTGCTGATCAGCCCCGAGAGCACCAGCGACCAGACCGAGCCGGTGGCCCATGCCAGCAGCACCGCGCTGCCGACGCCGATGGTCTGCGTGGCCAGCTCGAGCAGGGTGACCCTGCCGAGCAGCAGGTGGCGGTTGGCGCTGTCCATGCGGGTCGGGCGAAAGCCGACGATGAACAGCGACAGCCCCGCCACGGGCAGCAGGTGCAAGAGCTGCGGCTCGGCGTAGAAGAGCGACATCGGCCAGGCCAGAACGCAGGCACTGAGCCAGAGGCCGATGCCGCGCAGCACCTGGA
Source organism: Alloyangia mangrovi (assembly GCF_002300555.2). Lineage (GTDB taxonomy): Bacteria > Pseudomonadota > Alphaproteobacteria > Rhodobacterales > Rhodobacteraceae > Salipiger > Salipiger mangrovi. The sequence goes on from NZ_NTHN02000006.1 coordinate 16,524, forward strand.
TGGTCCAGGCGGTGTCGAGGAAATCGCGGTCGTCGCCGCGCTTGCTCTGCAAGATCGCCGGGGTGACGCCCACGTCCGAGAACTGCATGAGCCCCATCAGGAAGACCGAGACCAGCGCCATGAGGCCGAAAGCCTCGGGGAAGAGCAGCCGGGTGAGGATCAGGTTGCTGCCGAGCCGCAGCGCCTGGGAAAAGCCGAAGCTGCCCACGGTCAGCAGCGACGAGCGCAGCACCCGGGCGCGAGCGAGGCGCCGGAAAAGCGTCGGATCAGGGCGGTTGTCACCGGCTGCGGCTCCACTCCGGGCGGACCTGCGGCGTCAGCCGGACCAGCAGCGCGACGCCGCTGTAGACGGCAAAGCCGATCGGGTCGCGCAGCGCCATGCGCAGCTTCCCGATGGCCGAGAGCGGCAGCTTGTCGTCATTGCCCAGGAGCCGCGGGTAGAGCTTGCCGACCTCCGCCACCCCGGCGTCCTGCCTCCGGCGCACGCGGACCAGCGCGGCCAGCCCCTCGGCGATGGGCCATTCGTAATGGGCGGGCACCGAGGCGCGCTCGTCGGGGGTGAAGCTGAGCCGCACGAAGGTATCGTCCGAGATGATGTCGGGAAATTCCGGCCAGCGGGCACGGCCCTCGGCGTTGACCGCGAAGACCCCGCAGCCCGGCACACCGTCCGACATGAAGGGCACCTGCCGCCAGGTCCGGGCATAGGCGCGGGCGGCCCAGCCATGGGCGGTGATCCGCAGCCGTCCGCTGGCATAGCGCGCGCCGGGCCGGGACAGGGCGGCGTGGAGCTGCGCCAGCAGCGCCTTGCTGACCGTCACGTCGGCGTCGAGGTAGATGCGGATGCCCGACCCTGCCTCGGCGTCCCCGGCGTTGAGCGCGGCGAGCTTGCCGCCCTCTGCACGCTCGATCACCCGCAGGCTCCAGCCACGCGCGGCGAAACCCTCGACGAAGCCGCGGGCGCGCTCGGCGGTGTCGTCGATGCAGCCATTGGCTATGACGATGACCTCGGGCGCGGGGCTGTCCCCGGGCCAGTCCGAGGCCAGCAGGGCCTTAAGACACGCGCCGATCAGCGCGCTCTCGTTGCAAGCTGGCAGGATCACCGACACCGCGGGACTGCCAGGAAACTGATACTCGTCAGATGCCATGATCCGTACCAAGGACGACACACATGCCTATGTCCTGCACCAGGACGGGGTAGCTTTGCCAGCAAACTATGGCCAAAGAATGATTTGAGGGAGTTTGTGGTTTAATTGTCGACGGCCGTCCCGGCCTGCCGTTCGACGCGTGGGGGGTTCCGGTGTCGCAAAACCTTCGGATCGGTTATCTCGTCCCCCAGTTCCCGGGGCAGACGCATATCTTCTTCTGGCGCGAGGTGCAGGCGCTCGAGGCGATGGGCCACGAGGTGCACCTTCTGTCGACCCGCGTGCCGCCCGCTGGGCTGATCGCGCACAGCTGGTCCAAGGAAGCCATCGCGCGCACCACCTATCTTGGCGAGATTCGCCCGCTGGCCGCGGCCACCACGCTGGCCCGTCTGCTGCCGCGGGGGCTGGCGCTGGACCTCCTGCGCGAGGGGCCGGGCTTTGCCCGGGACACGGCCCTGACCCTCTCGGCCGCCGAGGCGCTGCGGGACTACACGCGCGAGCATCAGCTCGACCACGTCCACGTGCACAGCTGCGCCCGCGCCGCCCTGGTCGCCAATCTCGCGCAGAGACTCGGCGGCGCACCCTATTCGCTGACCCTGCACGGGCCGCTGTCGGATTACGGCCCCGGCCAGCGGGTGAAATGGCGGGAGGCGACCTTTGCCACGGTGATCACCCGCAAGCTGACGGATGAGCTGCATGCGGCGCTGGGGGACAACCTGCCGCCGCGCATGGTGATCCGTCCGATGGGCGTCGACACCGAGGTGCTGCGCCGCGAGGCCCCCTATGTGCCACCCGAAAAGGGCCGGCCGGTGCGGCTCTTTTCCTGCGGTCGGTTGAACGTGGTGAAGGGCCACCAGGACCTGATGTCGGCGGTGCGCCAGCTGCTCGACCAGGGCGTCGACGTGCGGCTCGAGATCGCCGGCGAGGACGACGCAGGCGGCAGCGGCTACCGCGCCGAGCTCGAAGCGCATCTTCGCAAGCTGCGGCTGCGCGACCACGTGAAGCTCCTCGGGGCAATCGACGCGGGGGCGGTGCGCGACAAGCTGCTCTCGGCGCATGTCTTCGTGCTGGCCTCGTGGCACGAGCCGCTCGGCGTCGCCTACATGGAGGCGATGGCCTGCGGCCTGCCGGTGATCGGCACCGACGCGGGCGGGGTGCGCGAGCTGATCGACGACGGGCATTGCGGCAAGCTGGTGCCGCCGAAGGACCCGACGGCGCTGGCAAGGGCGATCCGCGATCTGGCACAGAATCCCGAGACCGCGCGGCGCCTTGGTGCGGCGGGACGGGAACGCGTCGAACGGGACTTCCGCGCCAGCCTCGGCGCCGAGACGCTGATCGAGGAAATCCTGCGCGCGCGGCAATAGGCGCAAAAGCCTTCGATGGGTTTTGCACCTCTCTTCGAAGAGAGGTGCGGCTCATAGACCGGCGGTGGGAAGTTCTGTCTCGGGCGCCGCTTCGAAGCTCAGCAATTCAACGGCGAAGAGCGTCACCCGGCCCTTGCCCCCCTCAGCGACCAACCTTCCCGCCGCATCGCGCGAAAAGGTGTAATCCCCCTGCGCCCCCGGCAGCAGCGCCCGGTCCTCGCCCGCGCCGCCGTTGAGGTGATCGTCGCTGCCCTTGCCGATCAGCAGGTCGTCCCCGGTGCCGCCAAGCAGGACGTCGGGCCGCGCACTGCCCTCCAACGTCTCGCCCCCGGGTCCGGCGCGCAGCTGCAGCCCGTCGTCGAAGGTGCTGGCGGCGCGCTCTTCCCAGCCGGTCGGCGCCGAGGCATTGTAGCTCATCAGCATGTCCCAGCGCGGATTCGCGTCATCGAGATGCCGCAGCCCGCCCCAGCTGCCCCATTGCGAGGCCGGGGCGACATCGACGAAGGCATTGAAGAGCGTGCCCCCCCGCCGCGATCCAGCCACTCAGCAACTGCTCGTAGAGTTTGGCCATCTCGGGGCTGTAGTTGAACTGTTCGAAAAAGTCGGTGAGCCTCTCGTCCTGCAGCCGCTCGGCCTGCGCCGCGACATGCGTGCCGCCCTCGTACATCACCAGCCGCAGCCCCGCGGTTTCAGCGACTTCGGCGTGATAGGGCAGGATCTCTCCGGTCAGCTCGGCGAGCGAGCCCTCCTGCAGCGCCAGAGCCACGGGCAGCATGGCAGCGTCGAAACGGTGGTCTTTGACATATTCGCGCAGGGCGACGCGGCGCAGCCCTTGTTCTTCGCCCTCCTCCTGCGCCTGCATCTCGGCGCGCGCGAGCCAGTCGTCTACCTGCCCCGCCATCTCCGCACCGCCGAGCTCGTAGCCGAAGTAACCCGCGACGGCGTAGGCGTCGAAGCTCTGCTGCGGCGCACGGCCGAGCGCCAGATAGGCCAGCGGTGCGGTGAGGATCTGCTCCTCGAGCCCCGGCCAGCCGGTGTGGGTGGAGATCACCCGCACGATCCGCTCGTCTGCCTCCGCGCCGTAGACCTCGCTCCAGATGTCCATGATCTGCGCGGCGCGCAGCGCGTAGAACTGGATCCAACCCGACTCCGAACGCCCCCAGCGCGCCTCGGCCTGCTGCGTCGCCCATTGCGCCTGCGGGAAGATGAAGTTCCAGACCTCGTTGGAATATTCGACATAGGCCTTGAGCCCCGGATCAAGTCGCGCCTTCACCAGCTCGGCGAAATGCCGGACGTAGTCGTCATCGGCCATATGCGGCAGGGTGAACCACGGGTCGACGCCGACTTCGTTGGCGAGGGCGATCATCACCTCGGGCGGCACACCCCAGGCGGTCCAGGTGGCATCGCTGAGGCGCGGGCGGTCGTCCCAGCGCTGCACCGGCGAGCCGTTGGTCATCATCCAGTCCATGAAGCGCAGGCTGCGCAGGTCGTGAATGCGCGCCAGCCAGGCGGGGTTGAACAGCGCCCCGGCCTCGAAGAGCGGCATCTGATCCTCGCGCACCACGTGGATGTCGCGGATCGGATCGTCGGGCTCCGTGGCCGAGATCGAGATGCCCACCGAGCCCTCGCCCGGCGCGTAGTCGAAGAGCGCCCGGCCCTCCTCCATGCGCACGCGGCTGGCGCGGCCGGTGAGCCGCAGATCGCCCTTGCCCTGCCAGAGCACCACGTAGGTGCCGCGCAGGTGCTGCGCGGCCTCGGGCTGGTCGGTGAGCAGCAGCGCTTCCAGACGCTCGACCCCGTCGGGGATGCGCAGCGGCCAGCCGTCCTCGTCCAGCGCGCCGAGGGCGCGGAGCGCGTCGATTTCCACTCCTCCCCATTGCCCGGGCAGGTGGCCGATCCACGGCCGCGAGGATTTCATCAGGTCGATGAACGGGTGCTGGGTGGACCAGTCAGAGAGCCCGTTGAGCCCCATGGCCAGCGCCGGGGCACCCTCGGGGCGGGCCTCGGCGTCGGGCAACGCCAGATCGGGGCGCGGTGGCAGGGGCGCGGTGGCGGCAGGCAGCGGCGGCGGGTTCAACCCCGGCTTCGACGGCGGCCTGCCCGGGCGCTTCCGGCTGCGGCGCGACCGCAGCCTGCTCGGGCAGCCCCTCCGAGACCACCTGCCAGACGTGTGCGGCGATCTGCGGGTAGGCGGCGGTGATCTCGCGGTCGATCTCGGGCGGCGGCGCATAGCCTTCGGGCGGCGGCGCGCCATAGAGCGCGCTGTAGGTTACCATGGCGGCGAGGAAGTAGAGCGAAGGCGTCCCGTGCGGCGCATCGTCGACGTAGAGCGCTTGCGCCGGCACGTCCTGCAGCGGCCCGCCCTCCTCGAGCAGCTCCGACAGGACGCGCGCCACGGGAATCAGCTGCACCGGTTGGCCAGGGCGCGCCGCGCGCAGCTTGTTCAGCAGGTCGTCGTACCAGACCCCGTAGGCGCCGAGCGTGTAGTCGTGGTAGCGCCGCATCCCCCGCGCCGAGGGCGGGTAGTCGCCGGCAACCGAGGCCATGTCGGGCCAGCCCTCGTAGATCCAGAGCGGCGTGCCGGGGGCATGGCCCTCGACCCAGTCGGCAACGGTGAGAATCGCATCCATCGGGCTGGTGCCCGAGGGGTTGTTGCCGGGATAGGGCGCGTCGGAGACCTGGTACTGCAGAAAATTCGCCGGGGTGATCAGCACCGCGTCAAAGCCCGCATCGCCGAAGGCGCCGCGCCCCGGGTCCCAATGATTGCTCACCCCGGGAATCGTCCAGTTCGGCTCGGGCGGCAGGTTGTCGGAAAAGTCGCGCAGAAAGCCCCATTGCCCGTCGAGGGCAAGCCGCGCGCCATCCGCCTGCGCCAACTGCGCGAGCCAGTAGGGCGTGTTGCTATGCGCCTCCTGCCCGAGGAAATGCACCAGAGAATTGCCGAAGACATAAACCTCGCGCTCGGGGCTGCCGCCCTCCTGCGCCAGCGACGCCAGGGGCCAGCCGGCAGCCAGCAATGCTGCCCTCAGAAAACGCCCGACCATGAAAATCCCCCGAAACAACCCTGAACCAAACGGCTTTCCCGAAACATATGGGCACGCGGCGCGGTCACTCAAGCGGCACGAGGGGCGTGCTGCACTGCGGCGTAACTTTCCGCGCCTCGTGCGGTATTTGCGGTTTTCATTTCGCTGCCGCTGCGTATAGTCGCGGCCATGATGACCCTTGGCCATATCCCCGCTGCTGCACGTGCATTCCGCGCGCCGGTTGCGCTTGGCCTGCGTCTAGTCCTAATCCGCCTCTGAGCGCGCATCTCGGCGCGACCGCTCAGAGGAGGACCGTTTCGCGCCGGCGAACCCTTTCCAGGACGACGACTCAAGAGATCCGAAAAATGACCGACCAAGCCAAAGACCGCGTGTACATCTTCGACACGACCCTTCGTGACGGCGAGCAGTCGCCCGGCGCGACCATGACCCATGACGAGAAGCTCGAGATCGCCGAGCTGCTCGACGAGATGGGGGTCGACATCATCGAAGCCGGCTTCCCAATCGCCTCCGAGGGCGACTTCCGCGCTGTCTCGGAGATCGCCGAGCGCAGCCGGAACTCGGTGATCTGCGGCCTTGCCCGCGCGCAGCTCAACGACATCGACCGCTGCTGGGAGGCGGTGAAACACGCCGCCCGCCCGCGCATCCACACCTTCATCGGCACCTCGCCGCTGCACCGCGCCATCCCGAACCTCACGATGGACGAGATGGCCGAGCGCATCCACCAGACGGTGACGCACGCCCGCAACCTCTGCGACAACGTGCAATGGTCGCCGATGGACGCGACCCGAACCGAGCATGACTACCTCTGCCGCGTGGTCGAGATCGCCATCAAGGCGGGTGCCACCACGATCAACATCCCCGACACCGTGGGCTATACCGCGCCGCGCGAATCGGCGGAGCTGATCAAGATGCTGCTCGAGCGGGTGCCGGGCGCCGACGAGATCATCTTCGCGACCCACTGTCACAACGACCTCGGCATGGCGACGGCCAACTCGCTCGCCGCCGTCGAAGCCGGCGCGCGGCAGATCGAATGCACCATCAACGGCCTTGGCGAGCGCGCGGGCAACACCGCGCTCGAAGAGGTGGTGATGGCGCTCAAGGTGCGCGGCGACATCATGCCGTACGAGACCAAGATCGACACCCGCAAGATCATGCACATCTCGCGCCGCGTCGCGACGGTCTCGGGCTTCCCGGTGCAGTTCAACAAGGCGATCGTCGGCAAGAACGCCTTTGCCCACGAGTCGGGCATCCACCAGGATGGCATGCTCAAGAACAAGGAGACCTTCGAGATCATGCGTCCCGAGGACGTAGGTCTCGCGGGCACCTCGCTGCCGCTCGGCAAGCACTCGGGCCGCGCGGCGCTCCGCGCCAAGCTCAAGGACCTTGGGGTCGAGGTGGGCGACAACCAGCTCAAGGACATCTTCGTCCGGTTCAAGGACCTTGCCGACCGCAAGAAGGAGGTCTTCGATGAAGACATCCTCGCGCTGGTGACGGCGGCGATGACCGATGGCGCGGATCACCTCGAGATCGTCTCGCTCAAGGTCGTCTGTGGCACCGGCGGGCCGGCCGAGGCAACGCTCGAGATGGAAGTTGGCGGCGAGGAGAAATCCTGCGTCATGGAAGGCGACGGCCCGGTCGACGCCACCTTCAAGGCGGTCCGGGCGCTCTACCCGAACTCGGCCCGGCTGCAGCTCTACCAGGTGAACGCAGTGACCGAAGGCACCGATGCGCAGGCCACCGTCTCGGTGCGCCTCGAAGAGGATGGCAAGATCGCCACGGGCCAGTCGGCGGATACCGACACGGTCTATGCCTCGGCAAAGGCCTATGTGAACGCGCTCAACCGCCTGCACGTGCGCCGTAGCAAGACCGGCACCGACCAGAAGGAAATCAGCTACAAGGAATTTGGCTGATCCGACCTGTGCCCATGGCATAACAGGCCCTTGGCGTGAGAGATCGAAGCCCGCTCCCTTTGGAGCGGGCTTTTTCTTGCGGTCCCCTCAAGGTGCATGGGGTACGTCCCGTCCATCGCCCCGGGGCCGCTTCAATCAGGCGAAATGCCCGTCGAAAAGCGCCGCGTGCAGGAGCTGGCCGTGGTCGCCATGTCCATGCGGATCGGGCCGGTGCAGGGCGCCGTGATGCGTGGCCCCCTCCTCGGTATGGTCGAAATCTCCCGGCCCCTGCCAGCTGGCATCTCCATCGAAGAGCGCACCATGCAAAGCCGCGTATTGGCTTTCGAGGAACATAACCTCTTCCTGCGCCAGCACCGCCTGCGAGTGGTGTGACAGGCTGTCCTCCGCGCCGTCACTGGCGAAGACGAAGCCCTGGGGCTCGTCGTCCTCTGCCAGCATCTCCTCGAGAAAAGCGCGCCCGGCGTCGGAAGGCCCCTCGCCCTCGGTGCCCGCTGCGCCCTGCAGCCCGAAGGGATGCGGCACCGGGTCGCTCTGGGGCACATGTCCGCTCGCCTCGAGCCCCATGTCCTCGAGCGGGCCATCCACGGAAAGCTTCATGATTTCGGGAAGTCGGTCGGCCCAGCCGATGCGCCAGCTTTCCGCGTAGCCCGCCTCCGCGGGGGCCACCGCATTTCCCTCGGGCGCATGATGGAGGTCGAACCAATGGCCGATGCTGATCACCGCGTTGCGCAGACCGCGCACGCTTCCATCGGTCTCGCCGCGCAGCAGCGCCAGCTTCGACTTCCGGCCCTGCGAGAGGAGCGCCTGCTCATGGGCAAGCGCATGTTCGGCAAGCGCATCCTCGACCCGCGCCTCGTCCAGCGCGTCTTCCCGCGCGACGATCGTCTGGTACCCGAAGACTCCCAGCGCGATGCCGGCGTCGACAAGCGCCAGGTCCTGGGCCGCGTGATTGTAAGGGGCGCCGTTGCCCATACCCCAGCCCTGCCCGGAGGACAGTCCCCGCTCCAATGTCCGCTCCATGGGTCACCCTCGTTCGCTTCGTTGCGATGCCGTCACAATCGCGCAATCAGGGGGCGGAAGCGGCGCGGAAACATGGCCGGAAAACGGAGACTTCCGGCGATTTTACGAGAAATCGAGAGGGTGCTGCGGGGCGGAGGGGCTCAGCCCTCCTCGGCCTGAAGCTCGGCGAGGATTGCCGCCAGACCCACCCGCCAGTCCGGGCGCGGCAGGCCGAAGGTGGCCTCGGTCGCGCTGTTGTCCATGCGAGAATTGGCCGGGCGCTTGGCCGGGGTCGGGAAGTCGGAGGTCGGGATGTCGACCACCTCGCAGGTGATCCCCGACTGGGCGAAGATCTCGCGCGCGAAGTCGGCCCAGCTCACGTCGGGCCCGCCCGAGAGGTGGTAGGTGCCCGACTTCTCCGGCGCCTCGATGAGCTGGCTCGCCGCGGCGAGGCAAAGCTCGGCGATATCCGCCGCCGGGGTCGGCCCGCCGACCTGGTCGGCGACGATGGTGAGCCGGTCACGCTCGGCGCCGAGCTTCAGCATGGTCTTCACGAAGTTCTTGCCGTGGGCGGAGACCACCCAAGAGGTGCGGATGATCGCATGCGGGCCGCCCGCGGCGCGCACCGCCTCTTCGCCCGCCAGTTTGGTGCGGCCATAGGCGCCGAGCGGACCGGTGGGCGCATCCGGGGAAAAGGGCACGTCGCCCGTGCCGTCGAAGACGTAATCGGTCGAGATGTGGATGAAGGGAATGCCGAGATCGGCGCAGGCCCGGGCCATGGCGCCCGGTGCCTCGCCGTTCACCCGCGCGGCGGTGATCTCGTCGCTCTCTGCCTGGTCGACGGCGGTATAGGCGGCAGCGTTGATCACCACGTCGGGGGCCTCGGCCCGCACCGCCTCGGCGCAATCGGCCGGATCGGTAAGGTCGACGTCCTCGCGGGACAGCGAGACGACGGGGGCGCGGCGCTCAATCTCGCGCGCGACCTGCCCCGTCGATCCGAACATCAGAATTCGCATGATCTATCCGTGTCTTTGAAGGTCTATGAAGTGCAGGGCGGGCGGTTCAGAGCATCGCCGGCACGACCTGGTCCGGCGGGCGGTGCCCGTCGGCGAAGGTCTTGACGTTGATGATCACCTTCTCGCCCATCTCGATGCGGCCCTCGAGCGTCGCCGAGCCCATGTGCGGCAGCATCGCGACGTTCGGCATGTTCACCAGCTCGGGGTTGCCCTTGATCTTGTGCTGGTAGACGTCGAGCCCGGCGCCGCCCAGCTCTCCGGCCTTGAGCATCCGGGTCAGCGCCGATTCGTCGATCACCTCGCCGCGCGAGGTGTTGATCAGCACCGCCGAGGGTTTCATCAGGCGCAGCCGCCGGGCGTTCAGCAGGTGGAAGGTCGAGGGGGTGTGCGGGCAGTTGACCGAGACCACGTCCATCCGCGCCACCATCTGGTCGAGGCTTTCCCAGTAGGTCGCCTCGAGCGCCTCCTCGGTCTCTTCGCGCAGGCGGCGGCGGTTGTGGTAGTGGATCTGCATGCCGAAGGCCGAGGCACGCCGCGCCACCGCCTGGCCGATCCGCCCCATGCCGAGGATGCCGAGCCGTTTTCCACCGAGCCGCGTGCCGAGGAAAGCGGTCGGGGCCCAGCCGGCCCAGTTGCCCTCCTGCATGGTGGCGAGCCCCTCCTGCATGCGGCGCATCACCGCCAGCATCAGCCCCATCACCATGTCGGCGGTATCGTCGGTCATCACCCCCGGCGTGTTCGACACCATGATGCCCCGCGCCCGGGCGGTCTCCACGTCGATGTGATCGACGCCTGCGCCATAATTCGCGATCAACTTGAGTCGCGGTCCGGCCTGGGCAATCAGCCCAGCGTCGATCTGGTCGGTCAGAGTCGGCACCAGAACGTCGGCCTCGGCCATGGCCGCGGTCAATTCCGCGCGAGTCATCGCGAGGTCGTCGGTGCGCAGTTTGACGTTGAAAAGCTCGCTCAGGCGGGTTTCCACCACCTCCGGCAAACGTCGCGTCACGACAACAGTCAGGCGTTTCTGCGGCATTCCGGTCAGGGCCTCCCTTTCCTTACGCTCTTTGCTTTGGCACACTGTCGCAAGCATGCACGGGGCACAAGAACCCCGGCGTAAAATCTCGAGCAGGACAGACACGATGGTCAGGACTTCTGTGTTGGCGGGGCTGCTTGCCGCCCTGCTCTGCGGCGCGGCCGCGCAGGCGGCCGAAGAGCGCGGGCCGGTCACCAACCTGCCACTGCCGCGCTACGTGTCGCTGAAGACCAACGAGGGCAACGCCCGGCGCGGCCCCTCGCTCACCCATCGCATCGACTGGGTCTACACGCGGCGCGACATGCCATTGGAGATCATCGCCGAATACGGCCACTGGCGCCGGGTGCGCGACAAGGACGGCGCAGGCGGCTGGATTCACTACGCGCTGCTCTCGGGGGTGCGCACGGTTCTGGTCGAGGAGGACATGCTCGAGCTGCACCAGCGCCCTGATCCGGGCACCCCGGTCGAGGCCAAGCTGGCGGTCGGGGTGATCGCCCATCTCGAGCACTGCGAGAAGGACTGGTGCGAGCTTTCCGCCGGCGGCTACGACGGCTGGGCGCCGAAGGCCGCTGTCTGGGGCGTCGATCCGGACGAGATTCTCGAATAGCCCCGCTCAGGGCTGCCAGCGGTAGAGAATGTCGAAGGGCTCCTCGCCCACCGGCTCGAAACCGCAGGCGCGGTAGAAGCGGTTCGCCGGGCTGCCCTTGAGCGCCATGAGCCGGATCGGCACGCCCGCCGCCCGCGCCTCCTCCTGCAGCTCTTCCATCACCCTTCGGCCAAGCCCGAGGCCGCGCGCCTGCGCGGCGAGGTATAGATGGTCGAGATAATGCTCTTCCGGGCGCCGGCGCAGGACGAAGAAGCCGGCGAGCTGATCGCCCTGCAGAAGGATGGTTGTCTCCGCCGGATCGAAGCTGTCGAGAAACCGCCGCCGCACGCGCTGCGGATCGAAACGGCCAAGCGCCTCGAGGCTCGGACGCATCGCCTCGGCCCTCAGCTCGGCCAGCTGCGGCGCATCCGAAGGCGTGGCGAAGCGGCGCGTGATCAACATGTGGTGCGGTCCTCTTGCGAAAGGTGCCTTTCCATAGCGCCGCGGCGCGGGCACGCAAACGGCAAACCGCCGCTCTCGGGCCCTCTGCCGGAGCTGCGGCGCCACCCTTCTCGCGCTGACGGGCTGCTGCGCCGTCGCGGTTGGCCATCTGTGCCCCGCGCAGGCCCGCCCCTGCCGCGCCGCGCCATTGGACAAGACGGCGATTGCGGGATAACACGCGGGCATCTCAAGATCAGGGATCCCCATGTCCGAAACCCCTTCCGACATCGCCCGCAAGGTGCTGGCCACCGAGACCGAGGCGCTGGTCCGCCTTTCCGACGAGCTGCCCGCGGCATTCGACGCCGTGGTCGCGCTGCTGCTGAGCATCCGCGGCCGGGTCATCGTCTCCGGCATGGGCAAGTCCGGCCATGTGGCCGCGAAGATTGCCGCCACGCTTGCCTCGACCGGCACCCCGGCGCAATTCGTCCACCCCGGCGAGGCCAGCCATGGCGATCTCGGCATGATCACCTCGGCCGACGCGGTGATCCTGATCTCCAACTCCGGCGAGACCCGCGAGCTCGCCGACATGATCGGCTACTGCGCGCGCTTCTCGATCCCGATGATCGCCATCACCAAGCGCGCCGACAGCACGCTGGCCAGCGCCGCCGACCATATCCTGCTGCTGCCCGACGCCCCCGAGGCCTGTGCCATCGGCATGGCGCCCACCACCTCGACGACGCTGTGCATGGCGCTCGGCGATGCGCTCGCCGTGGCACTGATGAGCAACCGAGGCTTCGGCCGCGAGAGCTACGCGCATTTCCACCCCGGCGGCTCGCTCGGCGCAGCGCTGCTGCGGGTCTCGGCGGTGATGCACAAGGGCGACGAGCTGCCCGTGGTCACCCCCGACACGCCGATGAGCGAGGCGCTGGTGGTCATGTCGCAGAAAGGCTTCGGCGTCGCGGCGGTGGTGACCGAGGGCCGCGTCGCGGGAATCATCACCGACGGCGACCTGCGCCGCAACATGGAGGGGCTGCTGGAGCGCCGCGCGGGCGAGGTCGCCACGCCCGGCCCGCTTGTCACCCGTCCCGACACCCTGCTTACGGAGGCACTCGGCGTGCTCAACGCGAAGAAACGGACCGTCCTTCTGGTGGTCGACGAGGCCGAGCGCCTCGTCGGGCTGCTGCACATCCACGACGCGCTGCGGGCAGGTGTGGCATGAGCGCGGTCATCTTTATCCCCGCCCGCTACGCCTCTACCCGCTACCCGGGCAAGCCGCTGGTCGAGCTGACCGGTGCCACCGGCGAGAAGAAGAGCCTGATCCAGCGCGCCTGGGAAGCCGCGCTGACGGTCGAGGGCGTTTCGGCGGTCTACGTTCTGACCGACGACGCGCGCATCGCCGAGGCGGCGCGCGGCTTCGGTGCCGAGGTGCTGATGACCTCCTCCGAGGCCCGCAACGGCACCGAGCGCTGCGCCGAGGGCGTGGCGCAGCTGAGCGGCGAGCCGGAGATCGTCATCAACCTGCAGGGCGACGCGCCGCTGACCCCGCCGTGGTTCATCGAGGCGCTGATCGCCGCGATGCAGGACCCCAAGGTCGAAATGGCCACCCCTGTGCTGAAGACCGACCCCGAGACGCTGGCCAATTTCGTCACGGACCGCCACGCCGGCCGGGTCGGCGGCACCACGGCCGTCATGCGCCACGACGGCACCGCGCTCTATTTCTCCAAGGAAGTGCTGCCCTACGTCGGCAACCTCGAAACCCCGCCCGAGGTCTGGCACCATGTCGGCGTCTACGGCTACCGTCCCGACGCGCTGCGCCGCTACGCCGCCTGGGCCGAGGGCCCGATCGAGCGCGCCGAGGGGCTCGAGCAGCTGCGCTTCCTGGAAAACGGCGGCACCGTCACCTGCGTGCCTGTCGAGGCGCGCGGCCGGGTGTTCTGGGAGCTAAACAACCCCGTCGACGTGGCCCGGATCGAGGCCGTTCTGAAGAAGGAAGGCATCGCATGACCAAGATGAAACCCGTCGCCGTCAAATCCGTCACCTTCGCCAACGACGCGCCGCTGGCGCTGATCGCCGGGCCGTGCCAGCTCGAAAGCCTCGAGCACGCGCGCATGCTGGCCGAGAAGATCGCCGCCGCCGCCGAGGCCGCGCGCACGCCTTGGGTGTTCAAGGGCAGCTTCGACAAGGCCAACCGCTCCTCGCTCTCGGGCAAGCGGGGCATCGGCATGGAGGCGGGCCTGTCGATCCTGTCGCAGATCGGCACCGAGTTCGGCGTGCCGGTGCTGACCGACATCCACACCGCCGAGCAATGCGCGACGGTGGCGCAGGCGGTCGACATCCTGCAGATCCCCGCCTTCCTGTCGCGCCAGACCGACCTCTTGCTGGCGGCGGGCGAGACCGGCGCGGCGATCAACGTGAAGAAGGGCCAGTTCCTCGCCCCCTGGGACATGGCCAACGTCGCGGACAAGATCGCCTCGACCGGCAACGAGCGGCTGCTGCTCTGCGAGCGCGGCGCGAGCTTCGGCTACAATATGCTGGTCTCGGACATGCGCGCGCTGCCGATCATGGCGGAGACAGGATACCCGGTGCTCTTTGACGCCACCCACTCGGTGCAACTGCCGGGCGGACAGGGGACGTCGTCAGGCGGCCAGCGGCAGTACGTGCCGACTCTGGCCCGCGCCGCGGTCGCCGTCGGCTGCGCCGCGGTCTTCATCGAGACGCATGAAGACCCGGACAACGCCCCCTCGGACGGGCCGAACATGGTGCCGGTGGATCAGCTCGGCGCGCTCCTGACCAAGCTGCGCGCGATCGACGAGGTGGCCAAGGGGGCGTAAGCGCCCCCTCGTCCGCTCAGCGAAAGAGCTGAAGTACCAGCGGCGCGATGAGCCCGGTCAGCACCGCGTTCATCCCCATGCCGATGCCGGCAAAGGCCCCGGCGGTCGGATGCACCTGCAGCGCCCGCGCGGTGCCCACGCCATGCGCGGCAACGCCGGTGGCAAAGCCCCGCCCACGCCAGTCGCGCAGCCCCAGCGCGTTCAGCATCGGCGTCACCGCGATCGCCCCGATCATCCCGGTCATCAGCACCAGCACGGCGGTCATCGACGGATCGCCGCCAAGCTTTTCCGAGATGCCGATCGCCACCGGCGCGGTCGCCGACTTCGGCGCCAGCGACGCCAGCAGGCCGAAATCCGCCCCCAGCAGCCAGGCCAGCCCCAGCGCCGAGACCACGGCGGTCCGCGAGCCCGCCAGCAGCGCCAGCGCCATGGGCAGCGCCGCCTTGCGCACCCGGCGCAGGTTGGCATGCAGCGGCAAAGCCAGCGACACCGTCGCCGGGCCGAGCATGAAGTGGACGAACTGCGCCCCCTCGAAATAGGTCTCGTAGGGCGTCCCCGTCGCCAGCAGCAGCCCGCCCAGCACGATCACCGACAGCAGCACCGGGTTGAACCAGGGCTTGCCGTTCGACAGGCGGAAGATGCGGTCGCCGATCCAATAGGCGACCAGCGTGGCGGTGAGCCAGAGCAGCGGCCCGCTCTCGAGGTAGGACCAGATCAGCAGCGGGTCGGTCATGCCTCGTCCTCCTCGTCGATGTTGCCGGTGAGCCGTGCCACGTGCTCGAAGGTCAGCGCGCCCACGCAGATCGCCAGCAGCGTGGAGCCGATCAGCGACACGCCGATGGCCAGAGCATGGGCCGAGAGATCCGACAGGCGCGCCACCGCCCCCACGCCCACCGGCACGAAGAGCAGCGAGAGGTTCTGCAGAAGGAAGCTCGCCACCGGCCGGACCAGCGCCAAGAGCCGCTCCGACAGCGCCATGCCGATGACCAGCGCCACCATTGCCAGAACAGGCCCCGGCAGCGGCAGGGCGAAGATGCGCGAGACCACCTCGCCGCAGAGCTGGAAGAGCAGAAGGACAATGATACCGGAGACGATGGCGGGCATGGGGCGAACCTCTTTGCGGCGGGAGTTGCACCCAACCTGCGTCTGCCGCGAGGCCAAGTCGAGTGCTCGCGGCCACGCCGCCCCCCCGAAACCCTCACCCTGACGGGCACCGCGCCCCGAGCGCACACCAGCCCGCCTCGGCCAGGCACTGTCCGGCCAATTCTTCTAGGTCCAAATATCCCGGGGGAGTCCGCGCAGCGGACGGGGGCAGAGCCCCCTCCTTCCAACCCCAGGCACCGAACGAAAAAGGCCACCCGCAAGGGTGGCCCTTTGTCTGATCTGGCCTTCGGGAAGACCATGGTGCCGCTGAAGGGACTCGAACCCCCGACCCCATCATTACGAATGACGTGCTCTACCAGCTGAGCTACAGCGGCACTGGTGGGCGGCCTCTTAGCACCGGTGCCGCCGCAGGAAAAGGGCTATTTTGCCTTCGCGTGTTCAAGCTCGCCGTCGCTGCCTTCGACCGTGTCTTCAACGGTCTCGGCATCCGGCACGTCCCGCTTCAGGTCGGCAGAAATCTCGGCGCTGTCGACCGGGTCGACCGGCGTCTCGGGCGTGGGGGTCAGCACCTCGGGCGCCTCTTCCGCCTGTTTCGCGGCCTCGGCGTCAGCGCTTCGGTCCTCGAGCGAGCCGATGATCAGCGGCAGCATCTCGGCCCCGGCGGGGGCGACGTCGGACTGCGGCGGGCTGCGCCAGCTCAGCGTGTCGAAGCCCTCGCAATTGGCGCAGACCGGCACCCATTCGGCGTGGATGTGGTTGCACTTGTCGCAGACCCACTGCGGGCCGCGCGGCGCCAGCAGCGCCTTTGCGAGCCAGCCGCGCACCACCGGCTCGGCCGCGCCCTCGCCCTTGGCGATGGCCGCCATGACGGTCAGCACGCGGGCATCGGGCTCGGTCTCGGCGAGGTTGCCCACGGCGCGGCGCGCCTCGGGGAAGTCCTCGGCGGCGAGCGCCAGCTCGGCCTTGAGCAGCTTGGTCTCGCGGTGCTCGGGGTTGATCGAGGTGAGCGTGCCGAAGCGCTTCATCCGCGCCGCCGGGGTCTCGTCCGGGGCGATCTCGGCGAAGGCGGCGGCAAGATCCGGGTGCGGCTGCACCGACCAGGCCTTCTTGAGGATGCGGGTCGCCAGCTTGGGCTTTTCCTGCGCGATGTAGGAGCGCGCCGCCATGGCGGCGCCGGGGATCAGGTCGGGCGAGCCCTTCGATGCGGCGATCGCCGCCTCGCGGGCCTCGATCGGCTTGTCCTCGTCCATGATGTCCTTGGCTTCCGACAGGGCCAGGACGGCGTCGCGGCGGCGATAGACATCGCGCGGCAGGGCGCCGTGCTTGAGCTTGGCCGAGAGCGTCTTGCGCGCGCCCTGCCAGTCATGTTTCGAGGCCTGGAGCTGCAGCAGAAGGTCCTGGATTTCCTCGTGCTTGGGCTTCAGGGCGAAGGCGCGTTCGGCCAGCTTCAGCGCGGTATCCGTGTCGCCCTTGGCGAGCTTCTGCTTCATCATCCCGCGGATGCCAACGAAGCGGGTCTGCTCGTTGGTGATGAGCTTCTTGTAGACCTCCTCGGCCTTGCGCGAATCGCCGGTCATCTCGGCGGCCTGCGCGGTCAGCAGCTGGGTCAGCTCGGGCTTGTGCAGGTAGCGCTCGGCCTTCTGCGCCTTGGCCATGGCCAGTTTTCCCTCGCCCGAGGCCAGCGCCAGCAGACCCTCGGACATGGCCTGGTAGCCCTTGCGCTCGCGGTTGCGGTCGAAATAGCGCGACAGCGCCGTGTCATCGCCATTGATGAACTTGAGGATCGCGATGAGCAGCGAGACCAGCTTGAAGACCACCCACAGCACGACGACCAGCACGATGGCGGCGATCACCGATTGCAGCGGCCCGAGGGTGAATTCCATCCCGCCGGCGTGACCTGCACCCCTCCCTGGCTTTCCATCAGGTAGCCTGCCCCGAGGGTCAGCCCCGCCACGGCGGCGACGAAGAGAACGATTTTCAGAAGTGACCAAAGCATGAAAACGATCCCTTACCCTCAGTTCTGGTTCAGTGTCTGTGCGACGGCATCGGCGCCGTCGAGCGCGGCCTTGCGCGCCTCGGCGCGGGCGGTCCAATCGGCCAGTTCGGCCTGCGCAGGTTCCGGCAGCGCCGCAAGCTCGTTCAGCACGCTGCCGAGATCGCCCGAGCGCAGCGCCGCCTCGGCGCGCGAGAGCACGGCGTCGGGGTCATCCCCCTCGCGCGGCTCGACCGAGCGCGCGCCAAGCTGGTTGGCGAAGAAGGTGGTGACCCGGCTGGCGGTGTCCTCGGTGGTCGACTCCGCCCGGCGCGCGGCCGAGAGCGCATCGCGTGCGGCCGGCGGGAAGTCGGCCATCAGCTCGGCCTGGGTCGCGCGCCGTCACCGGCAGAGGCCGCGAGCCCCTCGGGCACGTTCACGCCATTGGTCTGCAGCACCTGCAGCGCCTCGGAATAGGGCGCTCCATCGCGCAGCGCGGTGTTGATGTCCGACAGCGCCGTGCGCGACTTGGCCAGCATCGCCTGGTCCGAAGCGCTCTGCTGCGCCGCCATGGCGTCCTGGGTCATCTGCTCGACCTCGGCGCGCTGCGTCTCGATCGCGGTGCGCACGTCGGCGAGTGCCTTTTCATAGGCGGCCATCGCCTCGGGCGAGACCGACTCGGACAGCCACTGGTTCTGCATGTTCTCGATACGGGTCTGAAGCTGCGCCAATTGCTCGGTGAGCGTCGCGGCCGAACCTTCGGCGGCCTGCATGCGCGCGCCGAGATCGGCGGTGGAGGTCTCGAGCCCCGACAGGTCGATGCCGCCCACCTGCGCCGCGGTCTCCGCGACGGTGCCGCTCAGCGTGTCGATCTTCTCGGATTGCGCCGCCAGCGAGGCCGCGGTCTGCGCCTCGAACGCGGCGCCACCATCTCCGAAGGGATAGCTGCCGGACTGATAGCTCGAAGCGCCCCAGCCGAGCGCCGCCGCGAGGATGCCACCGAGCGCCATGGGCACGAAGCCGCCCTTGCGCTCGACCACCGTCTCGCGGATCACCTCGCGCGGCGGCACGGCCACGGCGGGCTCATGGGAGTCGGCCTGCGGCGCGATGGTATCCTCGCCCTCGGCGATCAGCGTGTCGGCGTCCTTGCCCACATCGGTGTCGCTGTCGAGTTCGACGGCCTCGCCCACCGAGTGGATCGTTTCCATCGAATTGGCCGGTTCCTGCGCCGCAGCATCCTGTGCGACCGTGTCCTCGGACTCGGCGCTGAGGAGCGAATCCTCGGTCACGAAGGTGTCCGTGCCTTCGGCGCTTGCCATCGTGTCGGGCGCCTCGGCGGGCAGCGTATCGTCGGCAGCGGCCTCGAGGCTCTCCGCCCCGGCGGCGTTCTTCACCTCGTCGCCGAGCGTGTCCTCACCCTGCGGCGCGACGCTGTCAGCCGCTGTCGCGGTGTCGGTGCCTTCGGGCGTCTCGTCGAGGGTGGCTTCGGTCTCGGGGGGGGATCTTGCCCTCCTCCGGCTTGTCCTTGGCGTCGTCTAGAGGCTTCTTCTTGTCGGCCACGCGGTCCACCCTTTCAATCTGTCGCTTGCGGATCCTTTCCGGATCTCGCGTCACTTTCATAACTTTTCACGGACCCGCCGCGCTCCACAAGCAATCGAGCGCATTCTAGGAGCTTTTCCACCGACTTACGCATGAGCCGGGCGTCGGGTCGCAAAACAATCTCTGAGTCGAGAACATAGAGGCCGGAGAGGGAGGCTTCCACCTCCGCGCTCATATATGCGGCGAAAAGCGGCGCGGTAGCGTTAACGTCCCGAGCAGCGGCGGCGAAGAGCGCGGCGCTGCGCGGTGAAAAAAGCGGCACGACCACCGGGAGTTGACCGCGCAGCGCCACGACCGCCTCGGCGCTGAGCGGGCGAGTCGGCTGGTCGTAGATCACCGCCTCGGCGCAGGGCTGCCCGGCTGCGGTGAGTCGCGCGGCAAGATCGCCGCGCGCATGTGTGCCGCGCAGGTGCAGGAGCGCGCCGCCCGGCGAATCTTCAAGAACCAGCGCCAGCAACGCCTCGGCATCCCCCTGCGCCACCTTCGGCTTCATGCCGATGTGTCGCGCCGCGCGGGCCGTCGCCTCGCCCACGGCATAGCACAGCGGCAGCGGCGCACCGCCCAGCTCAGCATAGGCGCGCACGCCATTGGCAGAGGTGAAGATGAGCCCCGTCACCCCGCTCATCTCCGGCAGCGGGCCGGTGGTCTCGACCTCGATCAGCGGGCTGAGGACCGGCGTGAACCCCGAACCGCCGCCGTCACGAAGCTCGCCGAGAAAGCGCTCGGAGGCCGCGCGCGGGCGGGTGAGCAGCAGGAGGGGCTGGGAATCTGGCATCCTTGCTCCGGGATTGGAGGCCCCCGGGATTGTGAGGACCCTGCTCTGGTGGTAGCTGCAGGACCAAAGGGATGCAACGGATGTGCCGATGCCTGAACTGACGATCCTCGGGCTGGAAAGCAGCTGTGACGACACCGCCGCCGCCGTGCTGCGCGGGCAGGAGATCCTGTCCTCGGTGGTGCTCGGACAGGCCGAGCTTCACGCGGCCTTCGGCGGCGTGGTGCCCGAGATCGCCGCCCGCGCCCATGCCGAGAAGCTCGATCTCGCCATCGAGCAGGCGCTGGTGCAGGCCGGGGTGCCGGTGAGTGAGCTCGACGCCATCGCGGTGACCGCAGGGCCGGGGCTGATCGGCGGCGTGCTCTCGGGCGTGATGATGGGCAAGGGCATCGCCGCGGCCACCGGAAAGCCGCTGATCGGGGTGAACCACCTTGCCGGCCACGCGCTGACGCCGCGGCTGACCGATGGGCTCGCCTATCCCTACCTGATGCTGCTGGTCTCGGGCGGGCACTGCCAGTTCCTGATCGTGCGCGGCCCGCAGGAATTCAAACGGCTCGGCGGCACGATCGACGACGCGCCCGGCGAGGCTTTTGACAAGACCGCCCGCCTGCTCGGGCTGGCGCAGCCCGGCGGCCCCTCGGTCGAGGAGGCCGCGAAATCCGGCGACGAGAAACGCTTCCGCTTCCCGCGCCCGCTGCTCGACCGCGAGGGGTGCGATCTGTCCTTCTCCGGGCTGAAGACCGCGCTGCTGCGCATGCGCGACAAGCTGATCGAGGAACAGGGCGGGCTGCACCGGCAGGACGTGGCCGACCTCTGTGCCGGCTTCCAGGCGGCGGTGCGTGACGTGCTGGCGGAGAAGACCCGCCGCGCGATGCGAGCCTATCTCGAGGAAACTCCCGCCGAGCCCGCGCTGGCCGTGGCCGGGGGCGTTGCCGCCAACAAGGCCCTGCGCGGCGCACTCGAGGCGCTCTGCGCAGAGCATGGCGTGACCTTCACCGCGCCGCCGCTGCGGCTCTGCACCGACAATGCGGCGATGATCGCCTATGCTGGCGGCGAGTTGCTGGCAGCCGGAGAAATGTCCGACATGACCCTTGCCGCCCGCCCGCGTTGGCCGCTCGACAAGGCCGCCGCGCCGTTGCTCGGCTCGGGCAAGAAGGGGGCCAAGGCATGATCGGCGTTCTGGGCGCGGGCGCCTTCGGCACGGCGCTGGCCGTGGCGCTGGCGCAGGACGGTCGGAAAGTCATGCTCTGGGGCCGCAACGCGGGGGTTATGGACGAAATGGCGCAAAGCCGCCAGACCGCCCGTCTCCCCGGCGTGACCCTGCCCGAGGGCATCGAGATCACCGCCGATCTTGCCCGCGCCGCGACCGCCGAAACGCTGCTGCTCGCGGTGCCGATGCAGACGCTTTCCTCCGTGTTGGGGTCGATTTCCGACCCGCTCGAGGGGCAGAAGCTGGTCGCCTGCTGCAAGGGCCTCGATCTGGCCACCGGCGAGGGGCCGAGCCATGTCATCGCCCATGCCAAGCCCGGTGCCCTGCCCGCAATCCTCACCGGTCCCAGCTTTGCCGCCGACATTGCCCGCGGCCTGCCGACGGCACTGACGCTGGCCTGCGAGGACGCCGAGGCCGGTCTGGTCCTGCAACATGTGCTCTCGACCAAGACGCTGCGGCTCTACCGCAGCACCGATGTCACCGGGGCCGAGATCGGCGGCGCGTTGAAGAACGTCATGGCCATCGCCTGCGGCGCCTGCATCGGCGCCGGCTTCGGCGACAGCGCCCGCGCCGCGCTGATGACCCGCGGCTTTGCCGAGATGACCCGTCTCGCGGTGCACCTCGGCGCCAAGGCAGAGACGATCACGGGGCTTTCGGGCCTTGGCGACCTGGCGCTCACCTGCACCTCGGAGCTGTCGCGCAACTACCGCTACGGGCAGGCACTCGGCCGCGCGGAGGGGTTCGACCCCTCGGTCACCGTCGAGGGGGCCGCCACCGCCCGCGCCGTCGCCGCGCTTGCGGCCCGCGACGGGATCCCCATGCCGGTCTCGGGCGTTGTCGCCGCGCTGACCGAAGGCAAAGTCACCATCGCCGAAGCTCTGGAAGAGCTTCTGTCCCGACCCCTGAAGGAGGAATGACCATGCTCGTCGCGCTTATTGCCAAGGACAAACCCGGTGCTCTCGACATCCGCAAGGACACTCGCGCGGAACATCTCGCCTATATCGACCGCACCGGCGTCGTGGCGCAGGCCGGCCCGCTGCTGGATGATGCCGGCGAGATGGCGGGTAGCCTGGTGATCCTCGACGTCGCCGACATGGCCGTGGCGCAGGACTGGGCCGACAAGGACCCCTACGCACTGGCAGGCCTCTTCGAGAGCGTCACGCTGACCGCCTGGAAAAAGGTCATCGGGTGAGCCGATGAGATACTGGCTCTTCAAGTCCGAGCCCTCGACCTGGTCCTGGGAGGACCAGGTCGCCAAGGGCGAGGCGGGCGAGGAATGGGACGGCGTCCGCAACTACCAGGCCCGCAATTTCATGCGCGAGATGAAACTCGGCGACCGCGGCTTCTTCTACCACTCGCAGAGCGAGAAGGCAGTGGTCGGCATCATCGAGATCTGCGCCGAGGTTCACCCCGACAGCAAGGCCGGTGATCCGCGTTGGGAATGCGTGGACATCAAGGCCATCGAGAAGCTGCCGACCCCGGTGACGCTCGACGAGATCAAGGGCGACCCGGCGCTCTCGGAGATGGCGCTGATCAAGCAGTCGCGCCTCTCGGTGCAGCCGGTGAGCGAGGCCGAGTTCTTGCACATCTGCGCCAAGGGCGGGCTGAAGCTCTGATCCCGCGCTGAAAGCCGCTAGGCAGCGCGCCGCCTTTGCGGCAGGCTTTCCTCCAAAGCGAGGGAGGCCCCCATGGAATTCTTGAGCGTGATCGTCTCGGCGCTGGCCGGATGGCTGTTTGGCGCGGGTTGGTACATGACGCTGTCGAAGCCCTGGCTGGTCGCCTCGGGCATTGAATGCGACGAAGACGGCAGGCCGAAGAACGCCAGCCCCCTGCCCTTTGCACTCTCGGCCATCGCCATGCTGCTGGTCGCGGGCATGATGCGGCACGTCTTTCACGAGGCGGGCATCTTCACCGCCGGCGCCGGGCTGCTTTCAGGGATGGGGGTCGGGCTTTTCTTCATCTCGCCCTGGATCATGATCAACAACGCCTACGGGCAGCGCCCCTTCAGGCTGACGTTGATCGACGGCGGCTATGCCACCTTTGGCTGTGCGGTGATCGGGCTGGTGCTGGGGCTATTCTGAGGACCGGCACCCGGAACACAAAGCGAGCCGCTTCGCCAATAAAACAGGGGTCCGCCAAGAGCCGGACCCCTGTGCCACCCCGCGTGCTCCCACGCACGCTTCGGCGAAACTGGACCCGGCCGTTCTGGCCGAGCTTCGAAAATCGCACGTCCGCGGCGCCGGAGCAAAGTGGAAGTGCGTAGAATTGTAGTGGCCCGCCCTCAGGCGTAGGCGCCATCTTTGCCGAAGTGCTTCACCAGCATGTAATAGACCACCGCCCGGTACTTGTTGCGCTCGGAGCGGCCGTAGGTCTCGACCACGGCATTGATCGCCTCCATCAGCTCCGGCCCGTCCTCGAGCCCCAGCTTCTTGACGAGGAAGTTGTCCTTCACCGTCTCCAGCTCATGTTCCTGGCTGGCGGCGACGGTCGCCGCATCGGCATCGTAGATCGACGGCCCGCAACCGATGGTGACCTTGGTGAGCAGCTCCATGTCGGGCTCCATGCCGCACTTCTCGCGCAGGTCCGCAGCGTATTTCTCGATCAGATCGTCTCGCTTGCCCATGTCACTCTCCTCCTGAACTGGGTGTCCGGGCGCGCCGGGCGCACCTTTCCTGCCAAGACTATAGTCGGCCTTCATTGTTGATAAAGAGGAGAAAATCGTTCTCTTTTTCTGCACAGCTTACCCTAGGGGCATGGCGTTAATCTTTTTTTTAGTGACAAAGCCGTGACGCCGCCCGCAGCATGGGCGGGGGAGTGCATGGAGTGGCAGACCCGGAAAACGGGCATCACCCTGCTCTCTCAGACGCAGAAACCCGGGGAATTCCAATGACAACAGAGACGTTTGTCGTCGCCTACGAGAACAAGGAAGGTGATGACGGCCTGCTCGATTACGCAATCGCGCGGGCCAAGAAGGACAATGCGGCCTTGCTGCTTGTCCATATCCTGGAATGGTCGCCCTACAAGTTCCTGACACCTCAGGAAATCGAAGAGCGCCATGCCCGCCGCAAGCAGGAACTGGCGCGGGCCAAGGAGGTGATGCTCGATCCGGCGCTCGCCAAGGTGCACGCGGCCGGGCTCGAGGGCGACTGCCGCATCCGCTATGGCTCGGTCGTCGAACTGGTGGCCGAGATCGCCTCGGAGGCCAGCGCGAGCATGATCTTTGTCGGCAGGTCCGGCACTCAGTCCATGGCGGCCCGCATCTTCGGATCGGTGCCCCTGGGACTTGCGCAGGTCGCATCCGTGCCAACCGTCATCGTGCCCTGAGCCGCTGGAGACCCCTCATGAAACCCACCCAAATCGCCCTTCGTGCCGGCCTTCCGGCTCTCGGCGCGGCGCTCGCCGCCCTCCCTGCCCAAGCGCAGGAGACGGCGCATAGCATCGACGAGAAGATCAACGAGGTCGTCGGCGCCGCCACCGGCCCCTTCGTCAACTTCATCTTCGCCCCCTTCCCCGGCACCTCCTTTCCGTGGATCGTGCTCTGGCTGGTGATCGCGGCGACGATCTTCACGCTCTATTTCGCCTTCGTGCAGTTCCGCGCCTTCCCGCATTCCATCGCGCTGGTGTCGGGCAAGTACTCCGATCCCGATGACGCCGGAGAGGTCAGCCACTTCCAGGCCCTCGCCACCGCGCTCTCGGGCACGGTCGGCCTCGGCAATATCGCCGGTGTCGCGGTGGCCGTGTCGATCGGCGGGCCCGGCGCGACCTTCTGGATGATCCTCGCGGGTCTCATGGGGATGGCGTCGAAGTTCACCGAGTGTACCCTCGGCGTGAAATACCGCAACGAATACGCCGACGGCACCGTCTCGGGCGGGCCGATGTACTACCTCAGCAAGGGCATGGCGGAGCGCGGCTTTGCCGGTTTCGGCAAGGTGCTGGCGATCTGCTTCTCGATCGTCTGCGTGCTTGGCTCGCTGGGCGGCGGCAACATGTTCCAGGCCAACCAGGCCCATGCGCAGCTCGCGAATATCATCGGCGACTACCCGGGCTGGATCACCGGGGTGATCTTCGCCGCCATCGTCTTTGCAGTGATCATCGGCGGGCTGAAGAGCATCGCCCAGGTGACCGAGAAGATCGTGCCCTTCATGGGCGTGCTCTACGTCGGCACTGCGCTGATCATCATCGCGATCAACTATGACCGGATCGGCTGGGCGCTCGGCCAGATCTTCGACGGCGCCTTCACCGGGCTTGGCGTCGCGGGCGGGCTTGTCGGCGCGCTGATCCAGGGCTTCAAGCGGGCGGCCTTCTCGAACGAGGCGGGCGTCGGCTCGGCGGCCATCGCCCATTCGGCGGTGCGCACCAAGGAGCCGATCACCGAGGGCTTCGTGTCGCTGCTCGAGCCCTTCATCGATACGGTGGTGATCTGCACCATGACCGCGCTGGTCATCGTGATCACCGGGGTGTTGCAGGTGGATGCGGAAACCGGCCAGTACATCTGGAACGCCGAGCTGGGCCGGGTCGAAACCCTCGGCGACGTTTCGGGCGTGGCGCTGACCTCGGCCGCCTTCGAATCCGCGATCTCGTGGTTCCCCTACGTGTTGGCCCTGGCGGTGATCCTCTTCGCCTTCTCGACGATGATCTCCTGGAGCTACTACGGGCTCAAGGCCTGGACCTATATGTTCGGCGAAGGCAAGTTCCAGGAACTGAGCTTCAAGATCCTGTTCTGCATCTTCGTCGTCATCGGCGCGGCGATGAACCTCGGCCCGGTGATCGACTTCTCGGACGCGGCGATCTTCGCCATGGCGCTGTTCAACATCATCGGCCTCTACTTCCTGATGCCGATCGTGAAGGCCGAGATGATCAGCTACCAGTCGCGGCTGAAGTCGGGCGAGATCAAGCGCTACGCCTGATCCCGGCCAAGGCCGTCGACAAGGAGGCGCCCATCGGCGCCTCCTTTTTCGTTCCGACGCGGCTTACTTCGCCGCCAGAAGTTCGGGCACCTCGAGAAGGATGAACTCGTTGTGCGCCGCCTCGCCCGGCACGCGCCCGCCCGAGAAAGGCAGGTTGTTGTCGTTGGCGACGAGGATGTGGGTGTCGTCCACCGCGATCACGTCCTCGATGGTGAAGAAGGGGAAGCTGAAGTGATCGCCTCCCGCGCCCATGCCCTCCAGCGCCTTCGCATCCGGATCGGCGATGTCGAGCAGGTCGATCTGGCCGATGCGGCGGATGAAGCCCTCTTCATCGGTGTCGCCCATGTCGACCAGAACGATGTTCTTCACCTTGGCGGGGTTCGGATAGCAGTCGGCGGTCTCGCTCGCGCCCTCGGCACAGGCCTGCGCCAGGTCGCCCTCGCCGTTGTCGCGCTCGATGACCAGCGCGCGGGTCTCGTCGATGAAATTGAAATCACCGATTGCGGTCGCGCCTTCGGCGAGCTGGAACTTCACGCTCTCGCCGGTCCATTCGCCCGCTTTGGGGTCGAAGGCGATGACCCGCAGGAAGGGCCCCTCGGTCTCGCCGCCCTCGATGAGGATCGGCTTTTCCAGCATCGCCCAAAGCAGGTTCGTGCCCGGCTGCAGCGCCATGCCCTCGTAGCCGCCCGAGCGCTGCACCTGGAAATCGGTGCCTGCGGTTGCCGGGACGAACACACTGTAGGTGTCGGGCCCGTGCAGCTCCTTGCCGTCGAGCTTGGTGGCAAAGACTTCCTTCACCACGCCGTCGAGACCCGCACGGATGATGTAGGGGCCGAACTCGTCGCCGATCCAGATCTCGCCGTCCAGCACCTGGATCGACTCGGTGTCGAAATCAGCCCCGGTCAGATAGCGGCTCTCGGTGCCTTCGTAGGAGATGCGGAAGGGCACCTTGTGGTCGGGGTCCGACAGGAACACGGTCTCGCGGCGCTCGACGGTGCCGGTCTCGAAATCGGGGGCCATGCGGTGGAAGAACAGCATCGCGTCAGGGGAGTTGCGCTTCGAGCCGAAGCCATTGTCGGTCAGCGTGTAGAAGCTGCCATCCTCGGCGCGAGTCATGGCAAAGCCCGACATGCCCTGCACCGGCTGGCCGATGAAAGGCAGCGAGATGCCGGTGCCGTGGTTGCCATAGTTCTTGCCGGTGTTGCCCTCGACACTCATCGCCTGCCCGTTGCGCGCGGCGCCGGTGAACTTGCCCGACAGCCAGGCGTCGCGCGGCGCGTCGGCCGGCGGCTCGACCAGCGACAGCGCCGGCAGATAGGCGTGACCGGCGAGCTTGGCCGGGAAGACTTCCTGGGCCGTGGCGGGCGCGGCAACCGCGCTGGCGAGGGCGAGAAGGGAAAGCGAAAGGCGCATCGGGAACTCCTCGTGGATGCAGTGATGCGCCGCTGCTACGGGCCTTGCGTAACGCTCACGTGGCCGTGATGTGACGCCCCGGTGAAACCGCGCGCACCAAACGCAAGACGCCCCGCCAAGGGGCGGGGCGTCTGCAATCAGCCTGAGTCAGGCTCTAACTCAGTAGCGGTAATGCTCGGGCTTGAACGGGCCTTCCGGCGTCACGCCGATATAGGCCGCCTGCTCGGTCGAAAGCTGGGTCAGCTTGGCCCCGACGCGCTCGAGGTGCAGGCGCGCGACCTTCTCGTCGAGGTGCTTGGGCAGGATGTAGACCTTGTTCTCGTACTGGTCGCCGTTCTTGTAGAGCTCGATCTGCGCCAGCACCTGGTTGGTGAAGGAGGCCGACATCACGAAGCTCGGGTGGCCGGTGGCATTGCCGAGGTTCAGCAGGCGGCCTTCCGACAGCAGGATGATCTTGTTGCCCGAGGGCATCTCGATCATGTCCACCTGGTCCTTGATGTTGGTCCACTTGTGGTTCTTCAGCGAGGCCACCTGGATCTCGTTGTCGAAGTGGCCGATGTTGCCGACGATGGCCATGTTCTTCATCTCGCGCATGTGCTCGATGCGGATCACGTCCTTGTTGCCGGTGGTTGTGATGAAGATGTCGGCGTCGGCAACGACGTCCTCCAGCAGCACCACCTCGAAGCCATCCATCGCCGCCTGCAGGGCGCAGATCGGGTCGGCCTCGGTCACTTTCACCCGCGCACCGGCACCGGCCAGCGAGGCGGCCGAGCCCTTGCCCACGTCGCCGTAGCCGCAGACCACGGCGACCTTGCCCGCCAGCATCACGTCGGTGGCGCGGCGGATGCCGTCCACGAGGCTCTCGCGGCAGCCGTACTTGTTGTCGAACTTCGACTTGGTGACCGAGTCGTTGACGTTGATCGCCGGGAAGGGCAGCAGGCCCTTCTTCTGCAGGTCATACAGTCGGTGCACGCCGGTGGTGGTCTCTTCCGACACGCCCATGATGTCGCCGCGGGTCTTGGTGAACCAGCCCGGGCTTTGCTCCATGCGCTTCTTGATCTGCGCGTGGATCACCGCTTCCTCTTCCGAGGTCGCAACGCCCAGATCCTCACCCGCCTCGGCGCGCGCGCCGAGCAGGATGTAGAGCGTCGCGTCGCCGCCGTCGTCGAGGATCATGTTCGCGCCCTCGGGGAACATGAACGAGCGGTCGAGGTAATCCCAGTGCTCTTCCAGCGTCTGGCCCTTCACCGCGAAGACCGGCGTGCCGCCCGCGGCAATCGCGGCGGCGGCATGGTCCTGCGTCGAGAAGATGTTGCACGAGGCCCAGCGCACGTCGGCGCCCAGCGCCTTCAGCGTCTCGATCAGCACGGCGGTCTGGATCGTCATGTGCAGCGAGCCGACGATGCGCGCGCCCTTGAGCGGTTGCGCCTCGCCGAACTCGGCGCGGCAGGCCATCAGGCCCGGCATCTCGGTTTCGGCGATGTCGAGTTCCTTGCGGCCAAAATCGGCCAGCGAGATGTCCTTGACGATATAGTCTTCAGCCATGGTCCGGCGCTCCAGTTCGAATATCGGGATTGCGGGGCTGGGTAGCATCCCTTGCTATGCCCCGCAACGTGCATCACAGTCCTGCCTAAACGGAAGAATAATCCGCCGAAGGCAGCCGCAGCATGGACCAGACCCCTCCCAGCAACGCATACGGCCGTTACTGCGTGCCCGCCGGGCTCGCCACGCGCCCTGCGGTGAGGGCCGTTCTCGCGGGCTTGATCTACGAGCCGCAGACCATCGCCTTCATGCGTGCCCACGCGGCGGGCGGGGACGTGATCCACGCCGGCACCTTCTTTGGGGACTTCCTGCCCGGCGTCGCGGCGGCTCTGGCCCCCGGCGCCAGGCTCTGGGCCTTCGAGCCGAACCCCGGCAGCTACGCCTGCGCGGTGGAAACCCTCCGGCTCAACGCGCTCGAGAATGTCACCCTGACCAATGTCGGCCTGTCGAACGTCGAGGAGACGCTGCACTTCCGCACCCATGACGCAGAGGGCGCGCCGCTTGGCGGCCTCTCGCATGTCACCGAGGCGCCCGGCCCCGGCGTCACCGCGGTGCAGGCGGCGATGCTCGACTTCGCCATCCCCCGCGACCGGCAGGTCTCGATCCTGCAACTCGACGTGGAGGGCCACGAGAAGCGCGCGCTCAAGGGTGCCTATCACCTCATCCACCGCTGCCGCCCGATCCTGATCCTCGAGAACCACGGCAACGAAAGCTGGATCCAGCGCACGTTCCGCGGCCTCGGCTACCGGGTCTGCGGCAGGCTGCACGGCAATTTTGTCTACGCCACCGAAGACCTGGACCTCTGAAGATGCCCCCCATCCCCAAGCAACCCCGCGCCTGGCAGCGCATGCTCTCCGGCCGGCGCCTCGACCTGCTCGACCCCACCCCGGTGGACATCGAGATCGAGGACATCGCCCATGGCCTCGCCTTCGTCGCGCGATGGAACGGCCAGACCAAGGGCGACTTCCCCTATTCCGTCGCCGAGCACTCACTGCTGGTCGAGACGCTGTTCTGCCGCCTCTGCCCCGGCGCCAAGCCCGCCGAGAAGCTCTTCGCCCTGCTGCACGACGCCCCCGAATACGTCATCGGCGACATGATCTCGCCGGTGAAGGCGGCGGTCGGCCCGGGCTACGGCGAACTCGACAAGCGGCTGGCGGCGGCGATCCACATCCGTTTCGGCCTGCCCGCCGCCCCTAGCATCCGCCTCAAGAAACAGATCAAGAAGGCCGACAACGTCTCGGCCTGGATGGAAGCCACCCAGATCGCCGGCTTCTCCGAAACCGAGGCCTCGCGCTTCTTCAAGCGCCCCGAACCGGCGCTGATCGCGGGGCTCGACATCCACCTGCGCCCCCCCGGTCGAGGTCCGCCGTGCCTATACCGCGCGCCACGCCGAACTGCTGGCCGAGCTATGAGCGCGCCGATCACAGTCCGCCGCGCCGGCGCGCTCGATGCCCGGCCCATGGCCGAGCTGCTCAACGAGGTGATCGCCCGGGGCGGCACCACCGCGATGACCGCCCCGGTGAGTGCAGAGGACTTGCGCGGCTGGATGCGCGTCCCGCGGGCCATCTGGCATATCGCCGAGGACGATGCCGGCGCGCTGCTCGGCTTCCAATGGGTCGAGCCGCACACGAGGCTCGGCGACAGCGTCGCGCAGATCGCCAGCTTCGCACGGGTCGGGCGCACCGGGCTCGGCATCGGATCGGCGCTCTTCGAGGCCACCCGCGCCGCCTGCCGCGCCGAGGGCTATGCCTGGATCAATGCCGAAATCCGCGCCGACAACGAGGGCGGCCTGATCTACTACCAGAGCCGCGGCTTCGAGGATTACGGCCATATCCGCGACTACCGCCTCGGCGACGGCCGCACCGTCGACAAGGTGCTCAAGCGCTACGATCTCTGACCCCAGCTGAACACCCGAAAGCCGCGCCCCTTGCAAAGCACGGCCCCTGATTTCTTCTAGGCAGAAATATCCCCGCCGGAGGCAGCGCCCGCGAGGGCGCTCCCCGTCACTTCGGCGAGCGCTTCGCGAGGATCCGCTGCAGCGTCCGGCGGTGCATGTTGAGCCTCCGCGCGGTCTCCGAGACGTTGCGGTCGCAAAGCTCGTAGACCCGCTGGATATGCTCCCAGCGCACCCGGTCGGCGCTCATCGGGTTTTCCGGCGGCGGCGGCAGGTCGTCACCGCGCGACAGCAGCGCATTGGTGATGTCGGTGGCATCAGCCGGTTTCGACAGGTAGTCGGTGGCGCCGATCTTCACCGCGGCGACGGCGGTGGCGATCGCGCCATAGCCGGTCAGCACGACGATCCGGCTGTCGGGGCGGCGCTCGCGAAGCACCTCGACCACGTCGAGCCCGTTGCCGTCCTCGAGCCGCAGGTCGACCACGGCATAGGCCGGCGGACGGGCCTTGGCGATGGCGGTGCCCGCCGCGACGGACTCGGCGGTCTCGACCTCGAAGCCGCGTTTTTCCATGGCCTTGGCCAGCCGCTTGAGGAAAGGCTCGTCGTCGTCGACCAGCAGGAGCGAGCGATCGTCGCCCAGATCGTCTTGTGTAAGTTCCGCCACGGAGGCCCCCGTCCTATGGACCGGCTTGAAGCGCCGTATGAGAAATTCTCTTATCCCGCCCGCGACATGCGGTCAAATCAAGCCGGTCCCATGCGCTCGATGAAACAGGTGGCGCGCTCGGCCAGCTGCACCGGCGACACGTCGCGGCGGAAAAACTCTGCAAAGCCGATCCCGGGCAGGACGAGGTAGGTGAAGGCCGAGTGATCCACCGAGTAGAACTCGGGATCGTCGTCGTTCTTCTTGTAATAGGCGCGATAGGCCTTTGCGGCCTGCGCGACCTGCGCCTCCGAGCCGGTCAGTCCGATCATCTTGTCGTGGATGTTGGCGGCATACTGCCCCATAACCTCGGGCGTGTCCCGGGCCGGATCGACGGAGATCATCACCGGCGTCACCGAGTAGCCGGCCTCGGCCAGGAGGTCGACCGCATCGGCGTTGCGGACATTGTCGAGCGGGCAGATGTCCGGGCAGAAGGTATAGCCGAAATAAAGCAGCGTCGGCTCGGTGATCACCTCCGCATCGGTGACCGTCTCGCCCGAGGGGAGCACCAGCTCGAAGGGCCCGCCGATCGCCCCGGCCCCGCCAGCCACCACACCTTCTCGGCAGTCGGCGAAGGGATCGTCGCCGCGGCCCCATTGCGTCGCCACCCAGATTCCGGCGGAGAGGGCGACGAGACCACCGGCGGCAACGATGGCGACAAGCGTGGCGGGTTTCATGGCGGGATCCTTCCAGGTCGTGATCGGGCCGGGCATCGGGGCAAGGCGCATTGCAAATCCCCGCCCCGGGCATGACACTCCCAGACCTAACGATTGCCCCCCGGGGCGCAAGCCAAGAAACCACGCGAAAGATGACACCGGCATGAGCCCGACGGACCTGGTCCTGCCCTGGCAGGAAGAACGCAGCACCTTCATCCGCCTGCGCACGATGATCCTGCTGCGCTGGGTGGCCATCGTCGGCCAGATCGCGGCGCTTGTGGTGGCGCAGTCGGTCTACGACCTGCAGCTTCCGCTCGGCCTGTGCTACCTCGCCGTGGGCATCTCGGTGATGGGCAACCTTGTCGCCAGCCTGATCTTCCCGGAAACCAAGCGCCTGTCGGAAGCCGAGAACTTCCTCATGGTGATGTTCGACCTCTTGCAGCTGTGCTTCCTGCTCTATCTCACCGGCGGGCTGCACAATCCCTTCTCGGTCATGGTGCTGGGCCCGGTGACCGTCTCGGCGGTGATGCTGTCGTTGCGGTCGACCATCGTGCTCAACGTCACTGCCTTCCTTCTGATATCGGGCATGGTCTTTGCCCATGTGCCGCTACACACGGTCGACGGTCAGGTGCTGCAGATCCCCGATCTCTTCGTCTTCGGCCAATGGGTGGCGGTGACCATCGCGCTGGTCTTCCTGTCGGTCTACGCGCGCCGGGTCACCACCGAGATGAACGCCATGTCGGACGCGCTCAACGCCACGCAAATGGCCCTGTCGCGGCAGCAGAAGCTCAACGATCTCGGCGGCGTGGTGGCCGCGGCGGCGCATGAGCTGGGCACGCCGCTGGCGACGATCAAGCTGACCTCGGCCGAGCTGATCGAGGAACTCGACGACCGCCCCGAGCTGCAGGAGGACGCACGGCTGATCCGGGCGCAGGCTGACCGCTGCCGCGACATCCTGCGCTCCATGGGGCGCGCCGGGAAAGACGACCTGCACCTGCGCACCGCCCCGCTCACCGAGGTGATCCGCGAGGCGGCCGAGCCACATGAGAACCGCGGCAAGCAGGTGAGCCTCGAGACGATCGGCGAGACCGACCTGCCGATGCCGCAGGTCCTGCGCCACCCCGAGGTGATCCACGGGCTGCGCAACCTCGTGCAGAACGCCGTCGATTTCGCCCGCAGCCGGGTCTGGATCGAAACCGGATGGGATGCGCAGAGCGTCACCGTACGGATCATCGACGACGGGCCGGGCTTTCCGCCGCACCTCATCGGCCGCATCGGCGATCCGATGATCCGCCGCCGCAAGACCGAGGCCGAGCGCCGCGCCCGGCCCGAATACGAGGGCATGGGGCTCGGTCTCTTCATCGCCAAGACCCTGCTCGAACGCTCCGGCGCCGAGCTGAGCTTTGCCAATGGCTCGGATCCGACCATGCCCGAGCCCCCGGGCACGCGCCGGGGCGCGGTGGTCGAACTGGTCTGGCCGCGCGAGGCCATCGTCGCTCCCGAACTGGCGCCGGGCACCCCGCTCGGCAAGAACCCCGTCTTCGACGCCTGACCCCGATCACCACGGAACGCCTCTCTTGATCGCTCGCTCAAGATTTACATTCTATTAACTATTAAGACCGTAATCTGGCCGAACGTCCTGCAATGCGGAGGCCAGATTGGAGCTGACAATCGCGCTTGCCATCGGAACCGGCGCTGGAATCGCGGCGTTTTTCGGAACCTACGCCCTGCGCTCGCCTCGACGGCGGGACGCCTCGGGGCAAGCCACCGAAACGCCGGGTTTCCGCAATAGTGAAACTGAGATATTGATGATCGGCGACCGGGTCGTCGATCTCACGGGCGCGGCGCGAAGCTTTCTAGAAACAGAGCCCGGCGACACGCCCGACTGGCCGTCGCTGCGACCACGGCTCGAGACATACTTCGGCCCGCTGCCCTCTCTGCTGCCCGCCGAGCCCGCCAGTTATCCCGCCCTCGGCGCAACAGGCGCCCGACTGCTGGTCCGCCCCGAGGGACGCGCGCTGCGGCTCTCGATCGAGGCAGAGCCCATGTCCGCGGGTACCCGGCTCAAGCTGCTGCAGGAGCAGAGCGAGCTGCCCCGCCTGCGCCGCGCCCTCGCGCTCGTGCCCTGCCCGATCTGGCAGTCCGACGAGACCAAGAACGTGATCTGGTGCAATGCCGCCTACGAGGATGCCTGCGCGCAGGTCGATGCCTCGCCGACCGGCCCCGCCCCCTTCGATCTGGCGGCCCCCGACGGCAGCGACACGCGCCGCAGCCGGACCGCGCTCGGCGCGCGCGGCGAGGACAGCCGCTATTGGTACGAGGTGCAGTCCCATCGCAACCGCGACGGCTGGATGCATTTCGCCACCAATATCGACGCCATCATCCGCGCCGAGATCAACCAGCGCAGCTTCCTGCAGACGCTGACCCGCATCTTCGCGCATCTGCCCATCGGCCTTGCCGTCTTCGACCGCGATCACCGGCTGGTGCTGTTCAACCCCGCGCTGATCGATCTCACCGGCCTGCAGGCCGAGTTCCTGAGCACCCGCCCCAACCTGATGAGCGTCTTCGACACGCTGCGCGAGGGGCGCATGATGCCCGAGCCGAAGAACTACAAGTGCTGGCGCGACCACCTGACCGGGCTCATCGCCGCGGCCTCCTCCGATCTCTACATCGAGACATGGGAGCTGCCCTCGGGGTTGACCTACCGGATCACCGGGCGGCCGCATCCCGACGCCGGGATTGCCTTCCTCTTCGAGGACATCAGCTCCGAGATCACCCTCACCCGGCGCTTCCGGCAGGAGCTGGAACAGGCCCATTCGGTGCTCGACAGCCTCGAGGAGGCGGTGGCGGTTTTTTTCGCCGCAAGGCGCCCTAAGCTTCTGCAACGAGGCCTATCGCGGGCTCTGGGGCGAGGATCCCGACACCTGCGTCGCCGATCTGTCGGTGACCGAGGCCACCGCCTCGTGGCAAGCCGCCTGCACCCCCAGCCCGATCTGGGGCGATATCCGCGATTTCGTGCTGAGCCTGCGGGACCGCGCCGCATGGGAGGCACCGCTCGTCCTGCGCGACGGCCGGCCATTGCTCTGCAAGGTCAGCCCCATGGCCGGGGGTGCGACGCTGCTGCGCTTCGCCGCTGATCCCCGGATGGCGGACGTGCCGGGCTGACGTCCCGATCCGGCTTGCGCGCGCGGGCGGGGATTGTATCTTCCCGCCATGACGACGCGCGCCCTGTCCCTGCCCTCCCCAGACGCCACCTGCGCGCTGGCCGCCACGCTGGCCCCGCGCCTGCGTCCCGGCGACGTGCTGCTGCTGATCGGCGGCATCGGGGCGGGCAAGACCCATTTCGCCCGCTGCCTGATCCAATCGCTGATGGACGAACCCGAGGATGTGCCCTCGCCCACGTTCACGCTGGTTCAGGTCTACGACGTGCCCACGGGCGAGCTTTGGCACACCGACCTCTACCGCCTCTCGGACCCCGACCAGGTGGTCGAACTGGGGCTGACCGAAGCCTTTGACGAGGCGATCTGCCTCGTCGAATGGCCAGACCGGCTCGAGGATCTCACCCCCGCCGCGGCGCTGACCCTCAGCTTCGAGGTGACCGGCGACGAGACCCGGCGGGTGACGCTCGACTGGCAGGACGCGCGCTGGGACAGCCGCCTGGAGGGGCTTTCGTGAAAGAATTTCTGCTCACTGCGGGCTGGAGCGATGCCGTGGCGCAGCCGCTCGCCGGCGACGCCTCGTCGCGCCGCTATACCCGTCTGACACGTGGCGCGGAGAGCGCCATCCTGATGGACGACCCCGAGGGCGACGTGGCGCTCTTTGCCCGGCTCGCGCGGCACCTGCTGTCGATCGGCCTGAGCGCCCCGCGCGTGCTGGCCGAGGCCCCGGGCCTTCTGCTTTTGGAAGACCTCGGCGACGGGCTGTTGGCGCGGCTCTGTACCGACGTCGAGAGTGAAAAGCGGCTCTATCTCGTGGCAACCGACGCGCTGATCGCCCTGCACCGGCACGCCCCGCCCGAGAATTTGCCCGTGGCCGACGCCGCGCACCTGTCGCAGATCACCGGCCTCGCCTTCGACGCCTACGTGCCCGGCACGGGTGCGCCGCAGGACCCGCAAACCCGCGACGCGGTCATCGCCGCGCTGCACGATCTGATCGCCGAGCACGCGCCGGAAACAGACGTGATGATCCTGCGCGACTATCACGCCGAGAACATCCTCTGGCTGCCCGGGCGCGATGGCGCCGCACGGGCCGGGCTTCTCGATTTCCAGGACGCGCTCAAGGGGCCCCGCGCCTACGACCTGATCTCGCTGATCCGCGACGCGCGCCGGGACGTCTCCGCCGAGACCGCCGAGGCCTGCATCAGGCACTATCTCGGGGAAACCGGCGCCGACGAGACCCGCTTCCGCAGCGCGCTGGCCGTGCTCGGGGTACAGCGCAGCCTGCGCATCCTCGGGATCTTCGCCTCGCTCGCCAAGACCCGCGGCAAGCCGCAGTACATCGACCTGATCCCGCGCGTCTGGGGCAACCTGCAGACCGATTTGGCGCATCCCGCCGTGGCCGAGCTGCGCGCCCTGCTTGCCCGCTCCCTGCCCGCGCCCACGCCCGAGACACTCGAAAGGCTGAAATCCTGATGCCCCACGCCGTGATGCTCTTTGCCGCGGGCTTCGGCACGCGCATGGGCGCGCTCACCGCCGACCGTCCCAAGCCGCTGATCGAGGTCGCCGGAAAGCCGCTGCTCGACCACGCGCTGGCGCTGACGACCGGCCTGCCCACCCGCATCGTGAATGCCCATTACCGCGCCGAACAGGTCGCAGCGCATCTCGACCGCAGCGGGGTCGTCGTCTCGGTCGAACAGCCGGAGATCCTCGACACCGGCGGCGGGCTGCGCCATGCGCTGCCGCTCTTGGGGCCGGAGCCGGTCTTCACGCTCAACACCGATGCCGTCTGGGCCGGGCCCAACCCGCTGGACCTTCTGGCCGAGGCCTGGGATCCCGCCCGCATGGACGCGCTGCTGCTCTGCGTGCCGCTGGCCCGCGCCGTGGGCCGCAAGGGTGCGGGTGACTTTACCCTGCAAGACGATGGCCAGCTGCGATGGAAAGGCGATCACGTCTACACCGGCGCGCAGATCATCAAGACCGAGCTGCTCGCCGAGGTGCCCGAGGAGGTGTTCTCGCTGCGCCTGCTCTGGCAGCGGATGGGCAACGAGGGCCGCCTGCACGGACTCGACTACCCCGGCCACTGGGCCGATGTCGGCCACCCCGAGGGCATCACGCTTGCCGAAGAGATGCTGGCCCGCC
The DNA here is from genome assembly GCF_002300555.2 of Alloyangia mangrovi. Taxonomy (GTDB): domain Bacteria; phylum Pseudomonadota; class Alphaproteobacteria; order Rhodobacterales; family Rhodobacteraceae; genus Salipiger; species Salipiger mangrovi. Next base: position 53,956 of record NZ_NTHN02000006.1, read on the forward strand.
ATGTTTGAGCCCTCCGGCAGCCCCCGCGTCTTTGGCCTCGCCCCCGGCGTCGACTTCCCCGCCGCGCTGGTCGCCGGTCTGCGCGACCGCATGGCAGGCCGCCCGCCCGAGGAGATGGCTGGCGTCGAGCTGATCCTCAACACCAGCCGCATGGCGCGGCGGGTGAAGGCGATCTTCGATCAAGGGCCCGCGACCCTGCTGCCGCGCATCCGCCTGCTCACCGACATGGCCGACCCCGCCGCGCTGCGCGACCTGCCCGCGCCGGTACCGCCGCTGCGCCGCAGGCTCGAACTCACGGGATTGGTGTCGAAACTGCTCGACGCGCAGCCCGATCTTGCCCCCCCGCGCCGCGCTCTTCGATCTCGCCGACAGCCTCGCCACGCTGATGGACGAGATGCAGGACGAGGGTGTCTCCCCGGACCAGATCGCCGCGCTCGACGTCAGCGACGAATCCGGCCACTGGCAGCGCGCGCTCAGCTTCCTGAACATCGTGCAGCGCTACTTCGAGCAGGGCGAAGAGGCGCCGGACACCATCGCCTTCCGCCGCTACGCGCTGGAAGAGAGACTGAAACGCTGGCAAGAGACCCCGCCTGAGCACCCGGTGATCCTTGCCGGCTCCACCGGCTCACGCGGGGGTACGCATCGGCTGATGTGCGCGGTCTCGCGACTGCCGCAAGGCGCGCTGGTGCTGCCCGGCTATGATTTCGACATGCCCGGGCCCGTGTGGGGTGGGCTCACCGATGCACTCTCGGGCGAGGACCACCCGCAGTTCCGCTTTGCAAGGCTGCTGCACGAGCTTGCGCTCGATCCGGTGACACTGCCGCATTGGCACGACCAACCTGCGCCCAGCGCCACGCGCAACCGGCTGGTCTCGCTCGCCCTGCGCCCCGCGCCGGTCACCGACCAGTGGCGCTCGGAGGGGGTGCACCTGCCCGAGCTGACCGAGGCAACCGAAAAGCTCACGCTGGTCGAGGCCAACTCCAAGCGCGAGGAGGCCATGGCCATCGCGCTGCGACTGCGGCAGGCGGCGGAAGAGGGCACCACGGCGGCGCTGATCACCCCCGACCGGATGCTGACGCGGCAGGTGACGGCGGCGCTCGACCGCTGGGACATCGTGCCCGACGACAGCGCCGGCATCCCGCTGCAGCTGACCCCGCCGGGCCGGTTCCTGCGGCAGGTGGCGGCGCTCTTTCAGCGCGATCTGACCGCCGAGAGCCTGCTGTCGCTCCTGAAGCACCCGCTGACCCACAGCGGATCGGAGCGCAACACCCACCTGCGCGCCACCCGCGAACTTGAACTGCACATCCGCAAGAAAAGCTGGCCCTTCCCGCAGCCCGAACTGATCGAGGCCTGGGGCGAAGCCGAGGGCTTCCCCGACTGGGCGCATTGGGTCGCCGAGACCTTCTGCCAGCCGCCGCTTCATGGCACGCAGGCGCTGAGCGACTGGCTGATGATTCACGTGGAACGCGCCGAGGCCATCGCTTCGGGCCCTGCAAAGGGCGACTCCGAGCTCTGGAAGGAAGGCGCGGGCCGCAAGGCGCGGCAGGTGGTCGCCGAACTCGAGGGCGAGGCCAGCCATGGCACCGATCTCGACGCCCGCGACTATGCCGATCTGTTTGGCGCGATCCTCGCCAAGGGCGAGCTTCGCGATCGCGACGCACCGCACCCGCATATCCTGATCTGGGGCACGCTCGAGGCCCGCGTCATGGGCGCCGAGCTGCTGATCCTCGGCGGGCTCAACGAGGGCAGCTGGCCGGAAATCCCCGGCGCAGACCCGTGGCTGAACCGCCGCATGCGGCACAAGGCCGGGCTCCTGCTGCCCGAGCGGCGCATCGGTCTTGCCGCGCATGACTTCCAGCAGGCGGTCGCCGCCGACGAGGTCTGGATCACCCGCGCGCTGAAATCCGACGATGCCGAGACGGTGCCCGCCCGCTGGGTGAACCGCCTGATGAACCTGATGAACGGCCTGCCCGCGAAACAGGGCCCCGACGCGCTGAAGGCCATGCAGGCGCGCGGGCGTCACTGGCTGGCGCTGGCGCGGCAGGTCGAGGCACCGATCAAGGCGCCCTCGGCCGCCCGCCCCTCGCCGGTGCCGCCGGTCGCGGCGCGGCCAAGGCAGCTCTCGGTCACCGAGATCAAGACGCTGATCCGCGACCCTTACGCCATCTACGCCAAGCGCGTCCTGCGGCTGCGCCCGCTCAACCCGCTGCAACGTGCGCCTGACGCCTTGCTGCGCGGCATCCTCATCCACCAGGTGTTCGAGGAATTCGTGCGCGAAACCGTCTCTGATCCGGGGCTTCTGACCGCCGAGGCGCTGCGCGCCAAGGCCGCGACGGTGATCGGCGACCCCGCGGTGCTGCCCTTCCCGGTGACCCGCCATGTCTGGCAGTCGCGCATCTCGCGTATCGCCGAGTGGTTCACCCGCACCGAGACCGCACGCCAGCAGATCGCCCGCCCGGCACATTTCGAGACCAGCGGCTCGAGCGACATCGCGTCCCTCGGCTTCACCCTCAAGGGCACCGCCGACCGGATCGACATCGACGAGAAGGGCAACGCCCATCTCTACGACTACAAGACCGGCCCCGCCCCAACCGCCAAGCAGCAGAAGAATTTCGACAAGCAGCTCTTGCTGGAAGCGGCGATGGTCGAGCGCGGCGCCTTCCCGAACCTGCACCCGCGCCACGCCGCGCGGGCCGTCTTCGTCTCTGTCTCGGCCAATCCCAACGAGGTCGAGGCGCCGCTCGACGAGGTGCCCCCCGCCAAGGTCTGGAGCCAGTTCGAGACCCTGATGACCCGCTGGTTCGAGCCGGATCGCGGCTATACCGCCCGCGCCGCCATGCTCAGCGAGAACGATTTTTCCGACTACGACCACCTCTCGCGTTTCGGCGAATGGGACGTGATCGACGCCGCCGAACGGGAGATGCTGGAATGAGCCGCAACGAGGCCAGCGAAAAGCAGGTCGAGGCCGCCCGCCCCGATGCCTCCACATGGCTCGCCGCCAACGCGGGTTCAGGCAAGACCCGCGTGCTCACCGACCGCGTGGCCCGGCTGCTGCTCGACGAGGTACTGCCCGAGCACATCCTTTGCCTGACCTACACCAAGGCCGCCGCCACCGAGATGCAGAACCGGCTGTTCAAGCGGCTCGGGGCCTGGGCGATGCTCGACGACGACCAGCTCATCGGCGAGCTGCGCCAGCTCGGCCTCGACGGCGCGCTGCCGCCCGAGCGGCTGCGCCAGGCCCGCACGCTCTTTGCCCGCGCCATCGAGACGCCCGGCGGCCTGCGCATCCAGACCATCCACTCCTTCTGCGCGAGCCTGCTGCGGCGTTTTCCGCTCGAGGCCGGGGTCTCGCCGCAGTTCACCGAGATGGAGGACCGCTCCGCAGAGATGCTGCGCGCCGAGGTGCTGGAACGCATGGCAGAGGGCCGTGATGCTTGGCTGGTCGAGGCCATGGCCCCCTTCCTCGGCGAACAGCCCGAAGCACTGCTGGCCGAGCTTTGCGGGCGCAAGGCGGCCTTCTTGCCGCCGCGCAGCCCCGAAGACATCCGCGCGCTCTACGGGCTGCCCGGTGACATGGACGAGGATGCGGTTCTGGCCGAGGTCTTCCTTGGCAGCGAAAGCGACCTCATCTCCCGGGTGATCCCGGTGCTGAAGGCGGGCAAGAGCACCGACCAGGGCGCAGCGGCCAAGCTCGAGCGCTTCACCGGGCCGGACATGGCCGGCATGCTGGCGCTCGAAGACGCGCTGCTCACCCAGAAGGGCACGATCAGCAGCCGCGTGCCGACCAAGGACAGCAAGCAGGCGCTCGGTCCCGACGCGCCGCGGCTGGAACAGCTGGCGCAGCGGGTCGAAAGTGCCCGCGAAAGCCGCCTCGCGGTCGAGGCGGTGAAGCGCGAGATCACCCTGCACCGCTTCGCGCAGGTCTTCCTGCCCGCCTACGAGGCCGAGAAGATGCGCCGCGGCTGGCTCGATTTCGACGACCTCGTGGTGCGTGCCCGCGACCTCCTGGCCGACGACCGGGTCGCCGACTGGGTGCTCTACCGGCTCGACGGCGGCATCGACCACATCCTCGTCGACGAGGCGCAGGACACCAGCCCGGTGCAATGGCAGGTGATCGAACGGCTCGCGCGCGAGTTCACCTCGGGCGAGGGCGCGCGCGGCGACGTGCGGCGGACGATCTTCGTGGTGGGCGACAAGAAGCAGTCGATTTACTCCTTCCAGGGCGCCGACCCGCGCGAGTTCGACCGCATGTGCGACGATTTCGCCGAACGGCTGCAGGGCACCGAGGCGCCGCTGTCACGGATGATGCTGGAATATTCCTTCCGCTCCGCCGGGCCGGTGCTGAAGCTGGTCGACGCCACCTTCGAGGGCCGCGAGGAGTCGGGCTTTTCCCCGGAACAGAGACACAAGGCGTTCAAATCCGAGATGCCGGGCCGGGTCGATCTCTGGCCCCATATCGAGCCCGCCAAGGAGGAAGAGGACGACGCCGAGTGGTACGAGCCGGTCGACCGGGTCGGCGCGCAGCATCACACGGTGCGGCTGGCCAACCGCATCGCGGGCTTCATTGCCGAGACCATCGGCAAGCCGCTGCCCGTCGAGATCGGCTTCTCGGGCCAGTACAAGGCCCGCCCCGCCCATGCCGGCGACTTCCTGATCCTCGTGCGGCGGCGCGGCACGCTCTTCACCGAGATCATCCGCGCCATCAAGGCGCGCGGGTTGCCCATCGCAGGGGCCGACCGGCTGAAGGTCATGTCGGAACTGGCGGTGAAGGACATCGGCGCGCTGCTGGCCTTCCTCGCCACCCCGGAGGACGACCTCTCGCTCGCCACCGCGCTGCGCTCGCCGCTCTTCGGGCTGACCGAGAAGGCGCTGTTCGACCTCGCGCACGACCGCAAGCCCGGCAGCTATCTCTGGGTCGCCCTGCGCGAGCGGCGCGAGGAGTTTCCCGCCGTGCTGCGGGTGATGGACGACCTGCTCGGCAAGACCGACTTCCTGCGCCCCTACGACCTGATCGAGCGCATCCTGACCCGCCACCGCGGCCGCCAGAAGCTGCTCGGCCGGCTTGGCGAAGAGGCCGAGGACGGGATCAACGCGCTGCTGCAACAGGCGCTGGCCTACGAGCAGAGCACCGTGCCCTCTCTCACCGGCTTCCTCGAGTGGATGCAGTCCGACGATCTCGAGATCAAGCGCGCCCCAGACAGCGCCGGGGCGCGGATCCGGGTGATGACGGTGCATGGCTCGAAGGGGCTGGAAGCGCCGATCGTGATCCTGCCCGACTGCGCCCAGCCCACCAAGACCATCCGCGAGCGCCTCCTGCCCGCCGGGGAGGGCGAGACCGCAGGCATGGTCTGGCAATCCAGCGCCGCGTCGCAGCCGCAGGTGCAGGCCGAGGCGCTGGAGCGTGCCAAGGCCGCCGCCGAGCGCGAGCGCGACCGGCTGCTCTACGTCGCCCTGACCCGCGCCGAGAAATGGCTGGTGGTCGCCGCCGCCGGGAACCTCGGCAAGGACGGCAGCGCCTGGTTCGACCAGGTGCAAAAGGGCATGGAGCGCGCCGGGGCGGAGACGGTCGGCTACGATTTCGGAAGGTGGGGCTCGGGCGAGGGCCTGCGGCTCGGTCAGGCGGACTGGTCGCACCTGCCCTTCGAGCAGGTCACGGCGCAGGCCCCGGTTCTGCCCGAGCTGGAGCCGCACCTGCTGACCCCCGCGCCCCTGCCCGCGCCGCCTCCCGAGAGCCGCTCGCCCTCGGACCTCGGCGGTGCCAAGGCGCTCTCCGGGATAGAAGGGCTCGACGAGGAAGAAGCCAAGCTGCGCGGCACGGTGCTGCACCTGCTGCTCGAACATCTCGCCCCGCTCGATGCCGCCGCGCGGGCCGAGGCCGTGCCGCATGTGCTGACGCTCGCCGAGGAGCTGCCCGAGGAAACCGAGACCATCGTCGCCGAGGCGCTCGCGGTGCTCGGCGCGCCGACGCTGACCCCCGTCTTTGCCGTCGACGCCCTCGCCGAAGTGCCGATTTCCGCCGAGATAGAGCCTTTGGGCCGCATTCACGGGGTCATTGACCGGCTGCTGGTCACCCCCGAAAAGGTCATCGCGCTCGACTTCAAGTCGAACCGCACCGTGCCCGGTTCCCCCGCCGATGTGCCCGAGGGCCTGCTGCGCCAGATGGGCGCCTATGCCGCCGCCTTGACGCAGGTTTTCCCGGGGCGCAGCATCGAAACCGGACTGGTCTGGACCGCCACGCAGGAACTGATGGTCCTGCCACACGATCTGGTGTCTGCGGCCCTTTCGAGAACTACACCAACTTGACGACTCCCCGGGGGGTGCCTACCTTCGCCCCCCGAACACCGGGTGCGCCTCTGCCGCGCGCCCTGCTGCCAAACCCCTGCCAAGGAGACCTCCCATGGCCACCGTCCCCGTCACCGACGCGACCTTCGACGAAGAAGTGAAGAACTCCGACATCCCCGTTGTGGTGGATTTCTGGGCCGAATGGTGCGGCCCCTGCAAGCAGATCGGCCCGGCACTCGAAGAGCTGGCCGCCGAGTATGAAGGCAAGATCAAGATCGCCAAGGTCGATGTCGACCAGAACCCGAACACCGCCGCCATGATGGGCGTGCGCGGCATCCCCGCGCTGTTCATCTTCAAGGACGGCCAGGTGATCTCGAACCGCGCCGGCGCCGCCCCCAAGGCCTCGCTGGCAAGCTGGATCAACGAGTCGATCTGAGCCTTCGGCACTTGCGAATTCGCGAAATGCGCCTCCCGAGCGGAGGCGCATTTTTCTTTGTGCCGCACCAAGCTCAGAGGCCGGGAAACACCCGCCCCGCCAGCGCCTGCACCCCGGCCCAGCGCCGCGCCTGTGCAGGGCCGCGGTCCTCGGCCTTCGCCGGCAGCCCCCACCATTCTGCCAACACCCGGTTGCGCAACAGGAGTTGGACCGAAGGGTCCTCCGCCGGGACAAGCCCGTAGCCCTCGAAGAAGGCACCTTGCACCTCGGGCGGCAGCACCTCGCCCTCGGGGATGGCTGCTTTCGGTGCATGCAGAATGGCGTAATCCCCCAGGAGCCGGGCGATGTCGTGCCCCACGGGCACCACGCGCCCCCCCGGCGAAATCGAGGCCCCAGCAGCGCCTTTCATCCATCACGACGTTGCGCAGGTGCAGATCGCCATGGGTCTGCGCGGTGATCGTCTCGCGCCCTTCGTACAGGGCCTGATCCGCGCAGAACGCCCCGGCGCAGGCGAGGAAGCGCTGCGGGTCCGCCACCCGCCGCTCGCCCGAAACAACCTCCGCGATCACCCCGCGCAGGAACCGCAGCGTGTGCCTCGGCTGGAACACCCGCCGCTCGCCGGAGAGCGCCCGATGGAAGCCGTCCATCCACGCCCCCGCCCGCGAAAGCAGCGCCCCCTGCGCGGCCAGCGGCGCGCCCTCCAGCAGCCCCGACAGCGGCCGGGCCTCGAGATACGCCATGACGCAGGCCCTCCGCGCGACATCAAACGCCAGTACCTCCGGCACGCCCCGCGCATAGACCTCCTGCACCGCCAGATGCGCGGCCATGGCGGCCGCGAACTTCTCCGGGTCCTCCGGCCGCGCCTCGTGCTTCATGACCAGTCGCGCGCCACCGGGCCCCTCCATCCTCAGCAGGATCCGCGCCACCCGCCCATCCTCGCGCCGGGCCAGCGGGGCGGCGCGCCAAGACGCGGGGTCAAGCCCCAGCTCCCGGGCAAGAACCGGCCAATGCGCCAGCGCCGCCGCCGCCAAATCCCCCGCGATCATTCCCATTTCCTGCCCCCTGCGCTATCTGCCCCAGCAAGGGCGGCGCCTTGCGGGGGGACATCTGAGCCCCCATATGGCGCCCAGCAAGAAAGGAAAGACAATGTCCGATCAGGAATTTCCGGGCTGGCACGGCACCACGATCATCGGCGTCCGCAAGGGCGGCCGGGTGGTCGTCGCGGGTGACGGGCAGGTGAGCCTCGGCCAGACCGTCATCAAGGGCACCGCGCGCAAGGTGCGTCGGCTGGCGCCCGGCGGTCACGAGGTGGTCTGCGGCTTCGCCGGCTCCACCGCCGATGCCTTCACCCTGCTCGAGCGGCTGGAGGGCAAGCTCGAGAAATCCCCCGGCCAGTTGCAGCGCGCCTGCGTCGATCTCGCCAAGGACTGGCGCACCGACAAGTACCTGCAGAAACTCGAGGCGATGCTGATCGTCACCGACGGCCGCGAGCTCTATGTCATCACCGGCGCCGGTGACGTGCTCGAGCCCGAGCATGACATCGCCGCCATCGGCTCCGGCGGCAACTTCGCCCTCGCCGCCGCGCGCGGGCTCTACGACTACGAGGAAGACGCCGAGAAGATCGCCCGCCGGGCCATGGCAATCGCCTCCGACATCTGCGTCTACACCAACGGCAAGCTGACCGTTGAGACCATTTCGGCTTGAAACAGAGCCTGAAAGGACGACCATGACTGACCTGACACCCCGGGAGATCGTCTCGGAACTCGACCGCTTCATCATCGGCCAGCAGGACGCCAAGCGCGCCGTGGCCGTGGCTCTGCGCAACCGCTGGCGCCGCAAGCAGCTGAGCGCCGACCTGCGCGACGAGGTCTACCCCAAGAACATCCTGATGATCGGCCCGACCGGCGTCGGCAAGACCGAGATCTCGCGCCGCCTTGCCAAGCTCGCTCGCGCGCCCTTCATCAAGGTCGAGGCGACCAAGTTCACCGAAGTGGGCTACGTCGGCCGCGACGTCGAGCAGATCATCCGTGACCTCGTCGATGCCTCGATCGTGCAGACCCGCGAGTGGATGCGCGAGGACGTGAAGGCCGCCGCCCACAAGAACGCCGAGGAGCGTGTGGTCTCTGCGATCGCCGGCGAGGACGCGCGCGAAGGCACCCGCGAGATGTTCCGCAAGAAGCTCAAGAGCGGCGAGCTCGACGACACGGTGATCGAGCTCGACGTGGCCGAGACCGCCTCGCCCTTCCCGATGATGGAGATCCCCGGCCAGCCCGGCCAGAACATGGGGATGATGAACCTCGGCGACATCTTCGGCAAAGCCTTCGGCGGGCGCACCACGCGCAAGAAGATGACCGTGGCCGAAAGCTACGAGGTGCTGATCTCGGAAGAAGCCGACAAGCTGCTCGACGACGAGCAGGTCAAGCTCGCCGCCATCGAGGCGGTGGAGCAGAACGGCATCGTCTTCCTCGACGAGATCGACAAGGTCGCGGCGCGGCAGGAAGCCCGCGGCGGTGACGTGTCGCGTGAGGGCGTGCAGCGCGATCTGCTGCCGCTGATCGAGGGCACCACCGTCAGCACGAAGCATGGCGCGGTGAAGACCGACCACATCCTCTTCATCGCCTCGGGCGCCTTCCACATCGCCAAGCCCTCGGACCTGCTGCCGGAGCTGCAAGGGCGCCTGCCGATCCGGGTGAACCTGCGGGCGCTGACCGAAGAGGATTTCGTCCGCATCCTGACCGAGACCGACAACGCCCTCACCCGCCAGTACACGGCGCTGATGGCGACCGAGGAGGTCACCGTCAGCTTCACCGAGGAAGGCATCCACGCGCTGGCGAAGATTGCCGCCGAGGTCAACGAGAGCGTCGAGAACATCGGCGCGCGGCGGCTCTACACGGTGATGGAGCGGGTTTTCGAAGAGCTGAGCTTCACGGCACCCGACCAGCCGGGCACCTCGATCACCGTCGACGAGGGTTTCGTCGAGAAGCACCTCGGCGAGCTCACCCGCTCGACGGACCTCAGCCGCTACGTGCTCTGACACGCCGGATGCGGGGGGTCCGGTCCCCCGCACCGAACATCCCTGCGGGGGGCCAGCCCCCCGCACCCCCCGGCGTATTTTCAAAGAGAAGAAGGGCGGCGCACCCGCGGCTTCTTCTCTTTCCAAATACGCCCGCCGGAGGCCTCCGGCCTCTACCGCCCCGCGCCTTCCCCGGATATGTTCGCGCCAACATTCCAAGGAGGACGCCCCCGATGAAACGCTCCCACGTCAACGAGATCCTGCGCGCCAGTGACGCGTTCATCCGCAGCCACGGCTACACCCTGCCGCCTTTCGCCTACCTCACACCCGAGGGGCTGAAGAAATCCGAGCACGGCGAGATCAAGCGCCGCCGCATGGGCTGGGACGTGACGGATTACGGCGGCGGGAACTTCGATGAGCTGGGGCTCTTCCTCTTCACCACGCGCAACGGGCTCAATGCCGATCTCGGCCAGCGCAGCGCCATGCTCTACGCCGAGAAGATCATGATCTCGCGGCAGAACCAGCTCAGCCCGATGCACCGGCACGACCTCAAGGTCGAGGACATCATCAACCGCGGCGGCGGCACGCTGGTGCTCGAGCTCTTCACCGCCACCCCGGGCGGCGAGATCGACCGCGACGCCGAGGTCACCGTGCTCTGCGACGGCATGGAGCGCACCCTGCCCGCGGGCGGCCATCTGAAGCTGGACCCGGGCGAGTCGGTGACACTCTTCCCGACCACCTGGCACGCCTTCTGGGGCGAGGGCAGCGACGTGCTGATTGGCGAGGTCTCCACGGTGAACGACGATCTTACGGACAATATCTTCGCCGAGCCGCTGGGGCGGTTCTCGCAGATCGAGGAAGACGAGGCGCCGCTGCACCTGCTGGTGTCGGATTACGACGACAGGCTCTGAACCGGGGCCAAGGCCACCTCAGGCCATCCACCACCGCTCGGCCATGCGCGAATCGTCCATCGCGCGCATGGCCCCCACGCGCTTCGGCGTGGAGATGCGCGCCGAATGCGCCTGCAGGTGGTTGGCGTACATCGGCAGGATCAGTCCGCCCTCGTCGCGGCTGATCTGCTGCATCTCGGCGTAGAGCTCGGCGCGACGGGCAGAGTCGAACTCGGCACGCGCCTCGCGCAGCAGCGCGCCGAAGCGGCCCGAGCCGCCACGGGTGGCATTCCACGGCGCCGCTTCGGTCAGAACGGTCGAGAAGGCCCAATCCTCGGTGGCCCGGCCGGACCAGCCACCGGGCCGGAATGCGGCGCTGTCACGCGGCCAGCTCGTCTCGGACGGCAGCTGGCGCAGCTCCAGCGTGATGCCTGCCTGCGCCGCGCTCTCGCGGTAGAGCACGGCGGCGCGGGTCGCGCCGTCGAAGGCCGCCTCGGAGACCAGCATCGGCAGGGCGATTCCCTCGTGGCCCGCCTGCGCGAGGTGCCAGCGGGCGCGGTCCGGATCGAAGCCCCGCGGCTCCAGCGCGGCGAAATAGGGGTTGGCGGGGCCGATCGGGCTGTCCTGCCCGATGCTGCCGTGACCATGGAGGATCTCCGCCACCATCGCCTCGCGGTCCACCGCGGCCTTCAGCGCCTGCCGCAGGTGCGGATCGGCGAAGGGCGCGAGGTCGGTGCGCAGCGCAAAGCCGTAGTGCTGGTTGCCGGCGAGGCTCTGCACCGTGAAGCGCGGCTCGGCCTGCAGTGCCGCGGCGTCAGCGGCGGGCAGGCGGTCGATGGCGTCGACGCGGCCCGAGCGCAGGGCCTCGAGCCGTTCGCGGGGGTCGTTCATGGCGAGGAAATCCACCCCGTCGAACCAGCCCGCGCGACCGTCCTTGTAGTGCTCGGCGACCCGGCGACCGATGAAGCGGCGGCCCGGCTCGAAGCGCTCGACCCGGTAGAGCCCGGTGCCGATGCCGCGCGCCATGGCCTCGGCGATCTGCCGGCGGGGTAGATCAGCAGGTGGTAGTCGGCGAGCAGGTAGGGGAAGTCGGCGTTGCCGGTGGCGAGGGTGAACTGCACCTGATGCGGCGCAGTGGCCCGCATCTCCTCGATCTCGGCGACGATGGGCCGGGCCGGAGAGGCCGCGTCCCGGTGCAGCGCCAGCGAGGCCAGGACATCCTCGGCGCCAAACGCCTTGCCATTGTGGAAGCGCACGCCGGGGCGCAGGTCGAAGGTCCAGACGCGCGCGTCGGGCGAGGCGCTCCAGCCGGTGGCCAGCTCGCCGCGCAGCGCGCCGCCCGCCGCCACCCTCGGTCAGCGTGTCGAAGACCGCGCCCTGCGCCGCGGCGCTCATGAAAAGCCCGGCGTGGCCGCGCGCATCCCAGCTGTCTGTGCCGCGCGCGCGCCAAGCGCGGCACGGAAGTAGCCGCGCGCGTGGCCCCTGCCACGGCCGCGGCCCCGGCCAGTCCCGACGCGCCGAGAACGGCGGCGGCGAGGGCCGATTGCAGCACGCGGCGGCGGCGGATGACGGTCATGATGCGGGGCGCTCCCCTCTGCGGATGTCTCTTTCGGCACCCACTCTGCACGGTGGCCCGTCCGGGTGCAACAGCGGGCCGCTCAAACCTGCGCCATCTCGCGGCACGGTCAGTAGCCGTGACGGTTCGGCAGGCTTTCGAGCAGGGCGATCTGGTCCATCACCCGCACCAATTCGGCGCTGATGCCCGGCTCCGACAGGGCATGTCCGGCGTTGCGCACCATGCGAAGCTCGCCCTCGGGCCAGGCGCGCGACAGCTCCCAGGCACGGCGCGGCGGGCAGATCATGTCGTAGCGGCCCTGCACGATGACCCCGGGGATGCCGCGCAGCTTGTCGACGTTCTTCAGGATCCAGCCGTCCTGCTCGAGGAAGCCCGCGTTGACGAAATAGTGGTTTTCCAGCCGGGCGAAGGCGCGGGCGTATTCCGCCGGGGCCTCGCCGCCATGACCGTTGGAATAGACCGAGGCCAGGGCGTTCTCCCAGCTCGACCAGGCGCGGGCGAAACGAATTTCCTCGCGCAGGTCGCCGGAGAACAGCCGCCGGTGATAGGCACCGACGAGATCGCCGCGCTCCTCCTCGGGAATCAGGCTCTCGAACCGCGCCCAGGTCTCGGGCCAGAACTGGCCGGCGCCACCGCCGTAGAACCAGTCAAGCTCGGCCTGGGTCATCATGAAGACGCCGCGCAGCACCAGCTGGCGCACCCGCTCGGGGTGGCTGATGCCGTAGACCAGCGAAAGCGTCGCGCCCCAGCTGCCGCCGAAGACGATGAATTTCTCGATCTCCAGCGTCTCGCGGATTTTCTCGATGTCGGCGACGAGGTGCCAGGTGGTGTTGTTCTCGACGCTGGCATGGGGTGTGGAGCGCCCGCAGCCGCGCTGGTCGAAGAGCACCACGCGGTAGACATCCGGATCGAAATAACGCCGCATCGCCGGGCTGCAGCCGCCGCCGGGGCCACCGTGCAGCACGATGACCGGAATGCCGGAGGGGTTACCGCATTGTTCGATATAGAGCTTGTGCCCGTCGCCCACGTCGAGCATGCGCTGGTCGAACGGGTCGATCGCGGGATAGAGATGTTGCACTGCGCTCTTTTGGCCCGGGTATTTGTCCATGGAACCTCTATATTGGCTAATGAGCCCAAAAGAAAACGGGATACCTGCACTATGACCCTGACCGTCGATCCGTCCGAAGTCGCCAAGTTCGAAGCCATGGCGGCAGAATGGTGGGACCCGAACGGAAAGTTCAAGCCTCTGCACATGATGAACCCCGTGCGTCTGGAGTATATCACGACGCAGATTGCCGGGGAGTTCGACCGCGACCTTGCGACGCCGCGTCCCTTCGAGGGGCTGCGCATCCTCGACATCGGCTGCGGCGGCGGGCTGCTCTGCGAACCGATGGCGCGGCTCGGCGCCGAGATCGTCGGCGTCGATGCCGCCGAGCGCAACATTCCCGTGGCACAGACCCATGCCGAGCAGTCGGGGCTCGAGATCGACTACCGCTTCTCGACCGCCGAAGCTCTGGCCGAGGCGGGCGAGCAGTTCGACGTGGTGCTGAACATGGAGGTGGTCGAACACGTGGCCGACCCGCAGGTCTACCTGAACGCCTGCCACGACCTGCTGAAGCCTGGCGGGCTGCATCTCTGCTCGACGATCAACCGCAATGCCAAGAGCTTCGCCATGGCCATCGTCGGCGCCGAATGGGTGATGCGCTGGCTGCCCAAGGGCACCCACGACTGGGCCAAGTTCATCACCCCCGACGAGCTCTACGGGCTGATGCGCAAGGCCGGGCTCGAGCCGGTGGACCGCAAGGGCTACGTGTTCAACCCGGTGAGCTGGCGCTGGTCGATCTCGGACCGGGACCTGTCGGTCAACTACGTGACGGCGGCGCTGAAGCCCAAGGGCTGAGCCCGGGCGTCAGTCCGCCTCGAGCTTCAGCCGCAGCTCGCGCAGCACCGGCAGCGCCGCGCGCACCTTGTCGACCCCGAGGTCCTTGACCATCTCCGAGATCACCGGCGCCATGGCGGCGAGCGCCGCCTCGCGGGCGCGCTTGCCGGCGGGGCTGATCGCCACCATCTTGCGCCGCGCGTCGTCCCAGTCGGGGCGGATGTGCACGTAGCCGGCAATCTCGAGCTTGGTGAGCGTGTTGGTCATCGCACCTCGGGTGACGTGAAAGCTGCGCGCCAACTGCGCCGGGCTGCGCTCGTTCTGCACCCGGGCAAGGTGGTTGAGAACAGAGAAATGCGAGATTTCCATGCGGTCGGGCAGCACGCGGGTCAAGCGGTTGCGCAGCAGCTGGTCAGCAGTAAGCAGCTCGCTGAAGAGCGAGATGGCCAGCGCGTCGGCGGGGGAGCTCATGCCGGTCCCTCGAATTGGCGGTCGTGGGTCAGCACCGGGATCTGTGCCCGCGCCTTGTCGGATTGCGCGAGGTCGATCTCGGCATAGATGATGCCCGGCTCGGTGCCGCCGTCGGCGATGACCTCGCCCCAGGGCGAGACGACCAGCGAATGGCCGTGAGTTCGGCGCGGCTTGCCCTCGGAGATCTTGTGAGAGCCGCATTGCGCCGGGGCCAGCACCCACGATCCGGTCTCGATGGCGCGGGCGCGCAGCAGCGGCTCCCAGTGGCCGGGACCGGTGGCGGGCGAGAAGGCGGCGGGCACGGTCAGGATCTGCGCCCCGGCGTGGGCAAGCGCCCGGTGCAGGTAGGCAAAGCGCACGTCGTAGCAGATGGTCATGCCGATGGTGCCGAAGGGTGTCTCGACCGCCACGGCGCGGTCTCCGGGGGCAAAGCCGTCGGATTCGCGGTAGGTCTCGGTCTCGGTCACCTGCACGTCGAACATGTGGATCTTGTCGTAGCGCGCAGCGATCTCGCCCTCGGGTGTGATCAGGAAGCTGCGGTTGGCAAATCGCTGCTCCGGCGGCTCGGATTTCACGCCGAGCGAGCCGATCAGCAGCCAGACGCCAAGCGCCTTCGCCTCGGCGCGCAGCCCCGCAAGGGTCTGGTCCTCCGCCTCCGGCTGCAGCACCGCCCTCTGGTGGCTGCGGCTCGAGGAGACGCAATTGGTCACTTCCGGCGTCAGGATGAATCCCGCGCCCTGCCCGGCCGCCTCGCGCATCATGGCGCGGACGGTCTCGAGATTCTCCGCCGGATCGTCCGACGAGCTGATCTGCAGCAGCGCGGCCTTCATCACCTTCCTCCGTCAGCTCGCAAGCAGCGGATCGAGCTTGCCGTCGCGCTCCATGGCATAGAGGTCGTCGCAACCGCCGACGTGGAAATCCCCCACGAAGATCTGCGGCACGGTGCGACCGCCGTTGGCACGCTGGGTCATCTCGGCGCGGCGCTCGGGCGCGGCGGCGACGTTGATCTCGGTGAACTCGGCACCCTTCTGGGTGAGCAGTCGCTTGGCGGCGACGCAGAAGCCGCAGGTGGGCGTGGTGTAGATCTCGATCGGTTTCATGCAGGTTTCCCTTTCCGGCGGGCTGGCAGCCCATCTTTCAGGGATTTAGGTATCCTTTGCAACGCGCGCCAGTACCGAGACCCTCACCTGTGCCGCGCCGGCCCCCTTGCAGGCCAAGGACGCTGCGGAAAGCGTCGCACCAGAGGTCATCACGTCATCCACCAGCAGCAAACTGCGCCCCTTGAGGTCTACCCGTCCAGTAACGCTGATCGCGCCGTCGAGCGTCGCAAAGCGTTCCTCTGCCCCTTTTCCGTCAAGCGAAGGCGTGGCACGGGTTCGGCGCAGGGCATCGGGGGCATGCCGCAGTCCCAGCTCGCGCGCCAGCGCCGCGCCCAGCAGCGCCGACTGGTTATACCGGCGGCGCAGGTGGCGGCGCAGGTGCAGCGGCACCGGCACCACCAGCGTCTCGGCATCGAGCCCCCGCAGCCCGCGCGACATCCAATGCGCCGCGGGCCGCGCGATGTCGGTGCGATCGGCGTGTTTCAGCATCAGCACCAGCTTGCGCCCGTTGCCCTTGTAGAGCAGCGCCGCCCGCCCCTGCTCCCAAGGGCGCTCCTGCGTGCGGCAGTCGTCGCAGAGCTCGGCCAGCTCTGACTGGCCGGGCAAGGGCACCCCGCAGAGATCGCAGCAGAGGCCGTCAAGAAAGGAGGTGTCGCGCCAGCAGGGCCCGCAGAGCCCGTGATCGCTTTCGACCAGCCCGCCGCAGGTCAGGCAGCGCGGCGGGTAGACAAGCCGCAGCGCCCCGCGCAACAAGGTTTGCAACCGCTCCTGCCGCATCTTATCTAGCCTCCATGTCCAGCCAGAGTTCCGGCCCGCGTCCCGGCCAGCCAGCCCCCCAGAGCCCGCAGCTCATCGACCGCACCGCCCTCGCCCGGAACCGGGCCCGGGCGCGCCGCGCAGAGACTTTGCACAGGTCCCTCTTCCTGCACGAGGCCGCGCGGGACGAGGCACAGGATCGGCTGATAATGGTTAACAGGGAGTTCAAATCCCCGGTCATCGTCACCCCCTTCCCCGAGATCTGGGACGGCGCCCTGCCCGGCGCGAAGATCATCCACGACGACGAGGTCCTGGATCTCGAGGTCGGCGCGCATGACCTGGTGATCCACGCGCTTGCCCTGCACTGGGCGAACGACCCGGTGGGCCAGCTCATCCAGTGCCGCCGCGCCTTGAAGGCCGACGGGCTCTGCCTGACCATCGCCTTCGGCGGCGAGACGCTCTCCGAGCTGCGCGCGGCCCTCGGGCAGGCCGAGATCGACGTGACCGGCGGGCTGTCACCCCGCGTACTGCCGATGGGCGAAATCCGCGACCTCGGCGCGCTGCTGCAACGCGCCGGGCTGGCGCTGCCGGTGGCGGATTCGCTGCCGCTCGACGTCAGCTACGAGAGCGCGCTGCACCTGATGCGCGACCTGCGGGCCATGGGCGAGGCCAACGCGCTTTCGGCCCGGCTGCGCCGTCCCACCCGCCGCGCCGTCCTGCTGCGCGCCGCCGAGCTCTACGCCCAGAACTACGCACGCCCGGACGGCCGTCTCTCGGCCACCTTCGAGCTCGTCACCCTGACTGGCTGGGCCCCCGACGAGAGCCAGCAAAAGCCGCTGCGACCGGGATCTGCGGCGCATCGTCTCGCCGACGCTCTGGGCGCCAAGGAAACCCGGCTCAAGGATTGAATCATTCTAAATTCGCGTTAACTAGCGCGTGACTTTGAGGGAACAGAACGCATGAACGACATGACCACCGACCCGATCCGTCCCGCTCAGGCCCCCGCCGATCACCCGGCGCTCCCACGCGAAAAAGTCGGTATCCTGCTCGCCAACCTCGGCACGCCCGATCACTACAGCTACTGGCCGATGCGCCGCTACCTCTCCGAGTTCCTCTCGGATCAGCGCGTGATCGACTACCCGAAGTGGAAATGGCAGCCGCTGCTGCAGCTGATCATCCTCAGCAAGCGGCCTTTCGCCTCTGGCAAGAACTACAAGTCGATCTGGAACGAGGCGCTCAACGAGAGCCCCCTCATGACCATCACCAAGGCGCAGACCGCCGCCCTCGCGGCGTCGATGAAAGAGCGTTACGGCGATCAGGTCATGGTCGACTTCTGCATGCGCTACGGCAACCCCTCGACCAAGTCCAAGGTCAAGGCGATGACCGAGGCAGGCTGCCGCAAGATCCTCTTCTTCCCGCTCTACCCGCAATACGCGGGGGCAACCTCGGCCACCGCCAACGACGCGTTCTTCAAGGCACTGATGGACGAGCCATGGCAGCCCACCGCCCGCGTCGTCGATCCCTATTTCGAGAACCCGGCCTATATCGAGGCGCTGGCCCAGTCGGTCGAGCGCGCCTATGCCGCCAAGGACGAAAAGCCCGAGATGCTGGTGGTCTCCTACCACGGCATGCCGAAGCGCTATCTGATGCAGGGTGATCCCTATCATTGCCAGTGCCAGAAATCGACGCGACTGCTGCGCGAGCGGCTCGGCTGGGACAAGACGCAGATTTGCACGACCTTCCAGTCGGTCTTCGGTCCCGAGGAATGGCTCAAGCCCTATACCGTCGAGGAGGTGGCGCGATTGGCCAAGGAAGAGGGCAAGAAGCGCATCGCGGTGATCGCCCCGGCCTTCTCCGCCGATTGCATCGAGACGCTCGAGGAGATCAACGAAGAGATCAAGGAGAGCTTCGAGCACGCCGGCGGCGAGGATTTCACCTATATTCCCTGCCTCAACGACGAGCCCGCGCATATCGCGGCACTGAGCGGCGTGATCGAGGAAAACCTCAGGGGCTGGCTGGACTGAACCCGGCGCTCCGGCGATGTTCCAAAGGAAAAGGCGGTGCCGGGGCACCGCCTTTTGCATGTCTGGCTGAAGCGTCCGGTCAGTCGGTCGCAGAGGCTGCGGCCACGACGGCGATCAACAGCAGCGGGATCAGGATGCCGCCATAGGAGGACGACGCTTCGGTGCCGTCAACCACGACGACCGGTTCGGAAACCGGTGTGGCGCTGTCGTAGGACCCGGCCATGACCGAGGTCGCGGATACTGCGAGCACGGCGGCGAGTGCAAATTTCTTCATGCTGTTCTCCAGATCAACGCCTGCCGCGGCATGGTGAATTCCAAAGCTGAATTCCGCCCCGGCAAGCCCAGGACTTACCTCGTGTCTCTGGTCTAAGCAGCAAATTCCGAAGATTGCAAACTCTGGCTGACGCAACGTCCGCCGCGCCGCCCGGCCGCCGTCAAATGAGCAACACCTGCGTGCCGACCTGTGCCATCTCGTAAAGCGCTTCGATATGCTCGTTGTAGAGCCCGATGCAGCCGTTCGACGAGCGGCGCCCGATCTTCCGCGTGTCGTGTGTGCCGTGGATGCGGTAGTACTGCCAGCTCAGGTGCAGAGCGCGGGTGCCGAGCGGGTTGTCGGGGCCCGGCGGCACGTAGTCCGGCCACTCCGGGTTGCGCTGCTTCATCGAGGGTGTCGGACGCCAGTCGGGGCTCGGATCCTTCAGCACCACCTGCGTGCGGCCCTTGCGGGTCAGGTCGTCGGTCAGCGGCACCGAAGAGGGGTAGAGATGGTATGTGCCGTTCTGTTCCCAGAAGTGCAGCGCGCGCGAGGAAATATCCACCAGCACCGCGCCCTTGTTCAGGTTGCTGAAGTAGGGCTGCCAGTCGAGCGTGCGGAAGCTCGAGATGTTGTGGCGGATGACCTTCGAGATATCATTCTCCATCTCGACCGTGCCCGCGCCATTGTAGCTCTGCGCAAGGGCCGGGGTCGCCGCAGCGCCAGCCAGCGCGGCCGATCCGGCGAGGAAGGCGCGACGGGAGTAGGGGGATTTTGCCATGGCAGAGATGTCCTTTGGAGCCACGAAAAACGAAAAAGCCAGTACGAGGCGTCTGAGGCCTTACGCCCGACAACCGTTAAGAGTTCCCTAATCATATGGCGAGAGCGCCGCAGTCGCAAATCAAACGCAGGTGTACACGTACGATCACATGTATGTGGGTTTGATCAGTCCGCCTGCGCGAGCTATGTGTGTGCCGCAATAGTGAACCAGCGGTACGCGAAGGCCAGCCAACATGAACAGACGCACGTTTCTCCTGCTCTCCTCCGGGCTTCTCGCGGCGGCTTGTGCCTCCACGGTGACCCCGCCGCAGATCGGGCCGGATGGAAAACCCCTGCCGCGCGTCTATCGGATCAACGAGGGTGACAGCGGCCGGATCGAGTACTCGATGCTCGATTCCGTGAACGCGCTGCGCCAGGCGCGCGGAGTGCCGGCCGTGACGCTCGACAGCAAGCTCAACGCCGCCGCTGCGACCCATTCGCGCGACATGTCGGTGCAAAACCGCCCCTGGCATTTCGGCTCGGACGGCTCCTCGCCGATCGACCGGGTGCAGCGCGTCGGCTACACCGGCCGCCTGCTCGGCGAGAACATCTCGGAGACCTACGAGTCCGAGCTCGAGACCCTCGCCGCCTGGATGGAAGAAGCGCCGACCCGCGACGTCATCCTCGACCCGGGTGCGCGCCAGATGGGCTTTTCCTGGTTCCAAGAGCCGGGCGGCAAGATCTGGTGGACCCTGGTCATGGGGGCGCCCGACCTCGCCCCGACACCGGGCACGCAGATGGCAGGTTTCTGAAACTCGCTGCATCGGCCTGATGAAAAGACCGCCCCCGGGCGGTCTTTTTCGTTTCGACAAGGGCGCGGAGCGGACCGTCTTGTTGGCATGACACCCTTTTTGATCACGGTTCCCGAAGAGATTTTCGGGCGGCATGGTCTCTAGAAGTCGGCTTTGCGGACTGTGCCTCCATTCGACTCGGGCGCTCGGGAATTCCAGTTGATGCCGAACCAATTCGACAATACCTGAAACCTGCCGGTAATAGAGTTGCAGGGTGGTGTCTCCTGAGCCTGTCTTGCGACAGGTTCTTCTTCGCCACCGCGTCAAACCTGAATTGATCAGGGGGGCGCTTCGACGTGGTTCACGGCCTTTCCTGATCGTCACGAAATGACGGACCGTTGAACTTCGGCCGGGAAAGCGAGAGCGCAATGCATCCCTGCCTCACCTCCTATTTTGCCCTTGGCGGCACTCAACTGCGCCACGCCATGCAAAAGGCCGCCCCGGGGGCGGCCTGTCGGTCGGCTCTCCACGACGGCCCTTGGGGGGCAGGATCAGGGCATGATGAGAATCGGCGTCGGCTTGTCGGTGCGGATCATCGCGTAGATGTCCTCCATCTCGCGGTCGGTCACCGCGATGCAACCCCAGGTCCAGTCCCAGACCCCGTTCTGATATGGCGCCGGACGACCGTGAATGAAGATGTCGCCACCCGGGCTCTTGCCGAGATAGCGTGCCTCGGCGCGGTCGGCGGCATTGGGATAGTCGATCCCGAGACTCAGGTGGAACCGCGAGTTCGGGTTGCGCCGGTCGATCATGTAGAGACCCTCGGGCGTCTTGCCGTCGCCCTCGATCTTCTTGTCGCCGATGGGGTCGAAACCGAGCCCGACGTTGTAGATCTTCACGATCGAATCATGGTGAAGCAGGTACATCTTGCGAGCCTGCTTGTGGACCACGACATGGGTAACCGTCGGCCCGCTATAGGACCTGAATTTCATGCTCGGTTGCTCGCGCCCACCGCCGCAGGCGGCAAGCAGCAACACCGCTGCCAGCACGAAAACGTGCCTGCCAATAAACATCTTGCCTGTCTCACTCGTTCTTATTTTGCCACAGTTATACATGACTGCGGGGCATCGCGATAGGAGGAGATGGCAGGAAGCTGTCGGAATCTCGGCATTATTGCCTTTTGAATCCTGCAACGAGCTCGATGTGGGTCGACCAGCGGAACTGGTCCACCACGCGCAGCCCGTCCAGCACGTAACCGGCCCGCAGCAGCGCCGCAGCGTCGCGGGCAAAGGTCACCGGGTTGCAGGAGACAAAGGCAATGCGGGGGATCTTCGCCTCGCAGAGCTGCGCCACCTGCGCCTCGGCCCCGGCGCGCGGCGGGTCGATCACCGCGGCGTCGAAACGCGCAAGCTCGGCGGGCAACAGCGGGTTGCGGAAGAGATCGCGCGCCTCGGTGGTCACGTGGCGCAGACCCTGCGCATGGCGCCAGCCATGGTCGAGCGCCTGGGTCATCGCCCGGTCACCCTCGACCGCATGCACCCGCGCCGTCTCTGCGATCGGCAGCGCGAAGGTGCCGCAGCCGGCGAAAAGGTCGACCACTTGGCTCGCGCCTTCGATGTGGTCCAGCACGTCGGCCAGCAGCGCCGCCTCGCCCTGCGGCGTCGCCTGCAGGAAGGCGCCCGGCGGCGGAGAAACCTCGGCCCGGCCCAGCTTCTGCATCGGCGGGCGTCGGGTCAGCACAACGTCTTCGCCCCAGGCGATACGCGCGCAATCATGCTGACGCGCCAGCTCGGAGAGCTGCTGCTGCATCTGCGCATCGGCCTCCTTGCCACCCTTGGCGACAACGTCGAGCCCACCTTGGCTGGTGGTGAGCATGACCGAAAGCTCGGCCTTGCGGCTCGCCCCGAGCACGGCCAGCGCCTCGACCAGCGGCAGCGCGGCGGCCAGTTTCGGATCGATCACCCGGCAATCGGGGACTTCGACGATGACGTCCGAGCGCTTGCGGTGGAAGCCGACCTGCGCGCCCTTCTTCGTGCGCTTGGCCGAGAAGCCGGCGCGGCGCCGGGTCTGCTCGGGCGACGTGGCAATCTCGCGGAACGCGGCCTCGATGCCATGGGCAGCAAGCGCGTGGCGCACCACCGTTTGCTTCCACTCGGCGACGAAATCCGCCCGCGCGTGCTGCAGCTGGCAGCCGCCGCAGGTCTTGGCGTGGCGGCAGGGCGGGCTGACCCGCATCTCCGAGGGCGTGAGGATGCGCGGCGCGTCCATGACGCCACCGGTGATCTCGCCCTCGACAACCTCGCCGGGCAGAGTGCCGGGCACGAAGACGGGACCGGCGGCGATGCCGTCCCCCTGGTGCCCGAGCCGTTCGATCGTGACCTGTTCCATGCGCCGCCTCATGCCCCCAACGGACCTTCCGCGCAAGCCTGTTAAACCGGGCGCATCGCCCCTGGAGAGCCTATTCCGCCGCTTCCCGCGGGTCGATCACCCCGCCGCTCTGGCGGTTCCAGTACCGCGCGTAGAGCCCGTCCTGCGCCAGCAGCGTCTCGTGGCTGCCCTGCTCGACGATGCGGCCCTGATCGAGGACGACGATCCGGTCCATGCTGGCAATGGTCGAGAGCCGGTGCGCGATGGCGAGTACCGTCTTGCCCTCCATCACCCTTTCGAGCGCGCGCTGGATCAGCGCCTCGACCTCGGAGTCGAGCGCCGAGGTCGCCTCGTCCATGACGAGGATCGGCGCATCCTTGAGGATCGCCCGCGCCAGCGCCACGCGCTGCCGCTGCCCGCCCGAGAGCTTCACCCCACGCTCGCCGAGATGCGCATCATAGCCGGTGCGCCCCATGTGGTCGCGCAGGTGCAGGATGAACTCATGCGCTTCGGCCTTCTCGGCGGCGGCGATCACCTCCTCCATCGTGGCACCCGGGCGGCCGTAACGAATGTTGTCCAGCGCCGAGCGGTTGAACATCGCGGTCTCCTGCGTGACCATGCCGATCTGCCGCCGCAGGCTCTCCTGCGTGACGCCCGCGATGTTCTGCCCGTCGATGTAGATCCCGCCCTTTTCCGTGTCGTAGAGCCGCAGCAGCAGCGCTACGAGGGTCGACTTACCGGCGCCCGAGGCACCGACGATGCCCACCTTCTCGCCCGGCGCGATGTCGAGCGCGATATGCTCGACGCCGCCTTCCTTGCGGCCGTAGGCGAAGCCGGCGTCACGGAATTCGACCCGCCCCTCGGGCACCTGCAGCGCCGGGGCTCCCGGTGCATCGAGCAGCGTATGATCGGGGGTCAGCGTGCGGATGCCATCCTCGATCTCGCCGATATTGGCGTAGATTCCCATCAGCGTGAAACTGACCCAGCCGGTCATCTGGTTGAGCCGGATCGCCACCGTGCCCGCCGCGGCGATGTCGCCCGCGGTGACATAGCCGCGCGACCAGAAGACCAGCGCCCCGCCGATCAGCAGCACCGGCAGCGTGCCGGCCAGCGCCATCAGCCAGAAACGAAAGGCCGAGGCGATATGACCGAAGGCGATGAACCGTTCCCGGTAGGTCGACATGGCGTCGAGCGCGGCCTGGTCCTCGAACTCGTCATGAGCGAAGAGCTTCACCGTCTTGATGTTGGTGACCGTGTCGACGAGCTGGCCGGTGACCATCGCCCGCGCCGCCGCCCGCGCCTTGGAGCGCGTCCGGATGCGCGGCATGAAATGCCGCAGCAGCAGCGCGTAGACCACAATCCAGGCCACCAGCCCCATCCCGATACGCCAGTCAATCGCGCCGACCAACCAGACTGAGCCGATCACCGAGGCCAGCGCGAAAAGTACCGCCTGGATGATTTCGGAAATAACGTCGTTGAGCGCCCGGGCGGTCTGCATCTCCTTCTGCGAGATGCGCCCGGCGAAATCATTGTCGAAGAAGGTGACCGAATGGCCCAGCGTGTAGCGGTGCACCCTGCTGAGGATCAGGTTGAACACGTTGGGCTGCATGATCACCGACTGCACGTAGGCCGAGAGCCCCGCCATCCCCGGCCGAAGCACCACGAAGAACAGCGCGCAGACCAGCAGGAACACCCAGTTCTCCGAGATCATCTCGCTGGCCGGGCTGTTCAGCGCCCGGTCGATCACATCGCCGAGCAGCTTGGCCGACACCACCTCGAAGGCACCGCCGAGGATCGACAGGATCCCCGCCGGGATCACCACCGGCCAGGCCCCGCGCAGGGCCCAGAGCACGAAACGTGCCAGCGTCTGCGGTGGGGGCCGATCGGCGGGGGAAAACGGGTCTATCATGTCGGAAAGGCTCATGCCTCGTCCTCTCGCGTTCGGTCTAGATCATGTGGGATCCTGCGCATCCGGGTCGAGGAACCCGCCGGATTGGCGCGCCCAGAATCCTGCATATAGGCCAGCTTGGGCCAAAAGCGCGTCATGTGCACCCTCCTCGACGATGCGCCCGTCGTCCATCACGAGAATGCGATCCATGGCGGCGATGGTCGACAGCCGGTGCGCGATGGCGATCACCGTCTTGCCCTCCATCATGCCATAAAGCGTGTCCTGGATGGCGGCCTCGACCTCGCTGTCGAGCGCCGAGGTGGCCTCGTCGAGAATAAGGATCGGCGCATCCTTGAGGATCACCCGCGCCAGCGCGATGCGCTGCCGCTGCCCGCCCGAGAGCTTCACGCCGCGCTCGCCCACATGGGCGTCATAGCCGCGCCGGCCCTGCCCATCTTCGAGCGTCAGGATGAACTCATGCGCCTGCGCCTGCTTCGCGGCCTCGATCATCTGTGCCTCGGTCGCCTCGGGGCGGCCGTAAAGCAGGTTCTCGCGGACCGAGCGGTGCATCAGCGCGCTGTCCTGCTGCACCATTCCGATCTGCCGCCGCAGGCTGTCCTGCGTCACCCGGGTGATGTCCTGGCCGTCGATCTCGACCCGGCCCGCTTCGGGGTCGTAGAAGCGCAGAAGCAGCTTCACGAGGGTCGATTTTCCGGTACCCGAGCGGCCCACGAGACCGATCTTCTCGCCCGGCTTGATGGTCAGCGTCACCCGGTCGAGCCCGCCCGAACCGCGCCCGTAATGGTGCGACAGCTCCGAGACGGCGATCTCGCCCTGCGAGACCACCAGCGGTTTCGCCTCTGGCGAGTCCACCAGTTCGATCGGCTGAGCGATGGTCTCCATCCCCTCGGCCACCACGCCAAGCTGGCGGAAGAAGGTGGTCAGCGCCCACATGATCCAGCCGGTCATCGCGTTGAGCCGGAGCGTCAGCGCGGTTGCCGCCGCCACCGCGCCAACACTCGCCTGCCCCTGCATCCAGAGCGCAACGGCCCAGCCGACGACCCCCACGATGAGCAGCCCGTTGAGCACCATCAGCCCCAGGTCCATCAGCGTGTAGATCCGCATCTCCGCCTGGAAGGTCTGCCGGGCCTGCTCGATCGCCTCCTTGGCATAGTCGAGCTCCTGCCGGTCATGGGCGAACATCTTCACCGAATGGATGTTGGTATAGGCATCGACGACCCGGCCCGTCACGAAGCTGCGCGCATCCGAGGCGGCCTTGGAGGCCGGACCGACCCTCCGGATCGTCCAGCGCATCAGCCCGGCGTAGAGCGTTAGCCAAAGCAGCATCGGGATCACCAGACGCACGTCGGCATCGCCGAGCAGCACCAGCGCGCCGACGAGGTAGGAGAGCGCGAAGGTGATCGCGTCGAAGACCTGGAACACCGCCTCGCCCGCCGCCGGCGGGGTCTGCATGATGCGGCCCGCGATGCGCCCGGCGAAGTCGTTTTCGAACCAGCCGATCGACTGGCGCAGCACCTGTTTGTGCGCGCGCCAACGCACCAGCGTGCCGAAGTTGGGCATGATCGCGTTGTTCAGCAGCAGGACGTCCAGCGCCTGGAAGAGCGGTCGCAGGAAGAGGATGAAAAGCGCAAGTGCGATCAACTGCCCGCCGTGCTCGTCCCAGACCTGCGCGGGCTCACCGCCGAGGATGTCGACGACCCAACCCATGGCCCAGATCAGCCCGACCTCGACACTGGCGACCACGACCGAGAGCAGCCCGGTCCAGACGAAGACCCGGCGGAACGGCCGGGAGTAGTCCAGCATGAAGGGCAGCAGCCTGGTCGGGGGCCGGTCCGTCTGCGGATAGTCCACATAGGGATCGACCATGCTTTCGAAACGGCGGAACATGGGTCAGGTCCTGAAATTAAGACACAAGTTCTTGGTCAGGCCTTACAGGAACACCATGACGGAAAAACTTGCCAGTGCGACGGCCATGGTCCGGTTGAACCAGCGCCAGGCCGCCGGGGTCGACAGCAGATAGGTTAGCAGCGCCCCCGCCGACGTCCAGAACAGGCACACCACCAGGTTCAGACCTGAAAAGGCCGAGCCCAGCCGCAACGCCTCGCCCAGCGGGCCGAAAGCCGAGGGGTAGGCCGAGACCGCCGCCAGCGCCACCGCCCAGACCTTGGGGTTGACCCATTGGAAGAGCACCGCCTCGATCAGCGTCATCGGGCGCGCCGCCTCGGCCTTCTTGCGGCGCTCGGAGTGCCAGAGTCCCCAGGCCATGTAGAGCATCCAGAGGCTCGCTGCGATGCGCAACACGAACTCCAGGCGCGGCATCTGTTGAAGCAATGCCGCGATGCCGAGCCCGGTAAGCCCCGCGGTGATGCCGACGCCGATCACCACGCCGAAAAGATGCGGCAGGGTGCGCTTCACGCCGAAGCGGGCGCCCGAGGCAGTAAGGAGGATGACATTGGGACCCGGCGAGAAGAGCCCGAAGAAGACAAAGGCGTAGAGCGGGTCGAGAGTCATGTAGTGCGCTTACTCGTCAGACAGAAGTTCCGCCTTGGTAAGCGTGAAACCCGATCCGATCCAGAGTTTCTCTGCCGCGCGCAGCGCCTCGCCCAGCTCGGGGCCTCTGAGCGCGGGCATGAAATCCTTTGCCGAGAGCGGAAAACTCACCTCGGTGCCCTTGGCCACCTGGAAGAGCGCCTCTTCCGTCACCGGCTGTTGGAAGCTTGCCGCACGCAGCAGGAGCACGCTCTGCGCGATCTCGGCGCCGTGGCGATAGGAGAGCTCCGCCGGGCCCTGCGGCTCGCCGATCAGGCTCTGATAGGAGGAAAGCTGTCTCTGCTGCGCCTTCGACAGCCGCAGGTCGGGTTCTTCCACGCCGAGGCTGGCGAGCCTGCGCAGCGCGTCCGGGGCGACGGACAGTCTCTGTTCCTCGGCCACCAGTGGGCCCAGCGCGATCACCGAGGCCCCGGGCAGCACATGCGCCAGCACTCCGACCTGCGCCATGACCGAGACGGCGGGAACCGGGTCAGGCGCGGCCAGCAGGCGCAGCATCTCCTGCCCGACCCGTTCGCGCGACAGGGTGTCGAGCCCGTCCAGCGTCTCGGCGATCCCTGCCAGCGCCTCGGGATCGAAGCCCCGCTCGGGATCGCCGTACCAGGCCGAGAAGCGGAAGTAGCGCAGCGTGCGCAGGTAATCCTCGCGGATACGGTCCGTCGCCTCGCCGATGAAGCGCACGTGGCGGGCCTTGAGGTCCGGCAGGCCGTTCAGCGGATCGAGGATCAGCCCCCGCGCATCGGCATAGAGCGCGTTCATGGTGAAGTCGCGCCGCGCCGCATCCTCGGCGATGTCGTCCGAGAAGCGCACCACGGCGCGGCGGCCATCTGTCTCTGTATCGGCGCGGAAGGTGGTGATCTCGTGGCCGATGCCGCCCGCGACCACCGTCACCGTACCGTGCTCGATGCCGGTAGGCACCGGCTTCAGCCCCGCCGCCTGCGCCAGCTCGACCACCCGCTCGGGGCGGGCATCGCTGGCGATGTCGACGTCGCTCACCGCCACGCCCATCAGCGCGTTGCGCACGCAGCCGCCGACCACGTACCCCTGATGACCGCCGCCCTCGAGCATGGCGAGCACCTGCTGCGTCTCGGGTCGGGTCAGCCAGTCGCCGGTTACCGTGGTTTTTCCAAGGCTCATGCCATGCGCTCCGCCAGCCCGCGCAGCATCCGTGCCGTCGCGCCCCAGATGTAATAGGGGCCGAAGGGCACCGTCCAGTAATGCCGCGTCGCGCCGCGCCAGCGCCGCCCCTGGATGCTGTAGCGGTCGAGGTCGGCAATATGCGCGAAGGGCACGCGGAACACCTCGGCGACCTCGCCAGGCTCCGGAACAGGCTCGAAATCGTACATGACAAGACCAATGACCGGGGTCACCTGGAAGCCGGTGACTGTCTCGTGCGCGGCCAGCGTGCCCAGCACGTCCACCCGGCTTTCCGACAGGCCCACCTCCTCGCGCGCCTCGCGCAGGGCGGCGGCAACCTCGTCCTCGTCGCCGGGATCGACCTTGCCGCCGGGAAAGGCGATCTGGCCAGGGTGGTGCTTGAGCCGCGAGCTGCGCTTGGTCAGCACGAGCTCTAGCCCCTGCTCGCAGGCGACGAACCCAGCGAGAACGCCGGCGGGACGCAGCTTGCGCCCCTCCGGCAGAACCGTGCCCGGGTTCAGATCGAAATCCGAGGATGCGCCGGAGGTCGACTCCAAGGCCCGTTTCAGCAGATCGATCTGTTCCCGGACCTGGCTCACTTCTTGGCCTCGAATCCGACCGTTTCCGGGTCGAGCTCGTAATGCGCGCCGCAGAATTGGCAGTCCGCGGTGACCTTGCCGTCCTCGGTGGTCATCTTCTCGATGTCCCGGGCCGAGTAGATCGACAGCGACTGGCGCACGCGGTCTTCCGAGCAGGTGCAGCCGAAGCGCACCGGCTGGGCGTCGAACACCCGCGGATTTTCCTCGTGGTAGAGACGCACCAGCAGGTCGGTCGGCGCCAGATCCGGGCCGATCAGCTCCAGCTCGTCCACCGTATCGAGGTGGAAGTTCACGCGGCGCCAGTTCTCACCGTCGTCCGTGTCGCCGAGCAGATCCTCGGGGCGCAGAACGCCGTTCTCGCCGGTACCGCCCTCGCCGTCGACTTGCGGCTTGGCGAAGGGCGAGGCTTTCGGCATGTGCTGCAGCATCACGCCACCGGCGCGCCAGTGCGAGCTGCCATCCGCCTGTGGCACATTGCCGAAGTTGAGCATGAAACGGGTCGGGATCTGCTCGGACTGGGCGAAGTAGCTCTCGGCGCAGCGCGCCAGCTGGCCACCCGCGAGCGGGGTGATGCCCTGATAGGGCGTGGTGCCTTTGCCCTGGTCAATGAGCACGGCGAAGTAGCCATCCTCGAGCTGATCGTAGGCCGGGGCGTCGGTGACCTGGTCGCGGTCGAAGCTGGCATAGGCGCGCAGGCGGGCCGGCTCGCCCTCCTTGGTGGGGGCGAAGTAGTCGGTCGCGATCATGCGCAGCGCGCCACGGGTCTGCACCTGCAGCGAGAGCTTCCAGCGCAGCTTCATGGTCTGGCCGATCAGCGCGGTCAGCAGGGTCATTTCCGCGATCAGCGCCTCGACCGGCTCCGGATAGTCGTGTTGACTGAGGACCCCGTTCAGCACCCCGTCGAGCCGCGCCACGCGGCCCCGGATGTCGGCGTGATCCAATTGAAATGGCAGGACGGTATCGTCCCAGGCGAGTTTGCTGCCGATGGTCATGGGGTTTCCTTATCTGCCGGATCTTGGCATATCGGCCCCATATAAGCAGCAAGAACACGGGAACCAAGGGGGACCGATGACTGCAAGATACGGCGAGCCGCCCGAATCCGGGCGCAGGTACACCCTCCGTCCCGGCGCCTATGCCATCCTGCCGCGAAACGGGGCAGTGCTGGTCACGCATCAGGCAGATCCCTGGCCCGAGTACCAGCTGCCCGGCGGCGGCATCGACGCGGGCGAGTCGCCGATCGCGGCCCTGCACCGGGAAGTCTTCGAGGAAACCGGCTGGAAGATCGCGCAGCCGCGCCGGCTCGGGGCCTTCCGCCGCTTCACTTACATGCCCGAATACGACCTCTGGGCCGAGAAGCTCTGCATCATCTACGCTGCCCGCCCGGTGCGCCCGCTCGGCGCCCCCAGCGAGCCCGGCCACCAGGCGGTGTGGATGGACCCGGTGCTGGCCTCGGAGATCCTCGGCAACCCGGGCGACCGCGACTTCCTGCGCCGAGCCTTGGCCTGACAAGGGTCAAGTCCCGCCGAATTCCAGCAACGCGGCCGAGACGTCGTCCTCCAGCCGCACGCCGCTGCGCGTGCGCTGGGTAAACCTCCAGAAGAGATCGTCAAGATACTCGGTGCCCTGCCCCTGCACCTCGAGCGCCAGCGCCCGCAACCCCGCGAAATCGAGCTGCGTGCCATCGGGCAGCAGCGCCTCGGTCAGCCCGTCTGAATAGAGCAGCAGCCGGTCGCCGGGCTGCATCTGCAGGCGTAGCCGCTCGTAGCGCGCGCCGGGGATCAGCCCGACCGGCAGGCCGCCCTGCCCGATGAACTCGGCCCCGCCGCCAGCGCGCAGCAGCAGCGGCGGAGGGTGCCCGGCCTGCACCAGCTCGACCTTGCCGGAATCGAGATCGGCCACGGCGTAGGCCATGGTCATATACTCCGCGACCCCCGGATCCGCCGCCAGCCGCTCGTTGAGGCGCCGCACCACCTCCTCGGGCGGGCGGAAGAGCGTGCCATGCACGATCCGCTCGAGCGCGATGTTCTGGTCAGGGAAATCCCCACCCAGCAGCCCGGCCACCCGCGCGGTCATCAGCGCCGAGGTGATGCCGTGGCCCGAGACGTCGATGCTGTAGACCCCGACGCTGCGCTCGCAATGCGAAAAGCTGCCCACCAGATCGCCGCCCACATGACCGCAGGGCTTGAGCAGCAGGCTCACCTGCGATGCGCCGATGCGCCGGCTGCGGCGAGGCACCAGCGCCTGCTGGATGGTGCGGGCCTGCTGCAGGTCCCGGTCCACCGCATCATAGGCCGCCTGCAGCCGTCCCAGCGTCGCCGAAAGCTGGCGCTGCATCTGCAGAATCCGCGCCCCGGCGTTGATCCGCGCGCGCAGCTCGCTCGCATTGACCGGCTTGGTCAGGAAATCATCCGCCCCGGCGTCGAGCCCGCGAGCGATCTCGGCCTTGTCGCTCTTGCTGGTGAGCAGGATGAAATAGCCGTAACGGTCGCCGCATTGGGCCCGGAACAGGCGACAGAACTCCAGCCCGTCCATGCCCGGCATCATCCAGTCCGAGAGCACCGCGTCGGGGCGCATCTGGTCGCAGAGCAGCAGTGCCTCGGCGCCGCTCTGGGCCTGAAAGACCTCGAGGCCCCAGCGCTGCAGCATCGACGAGAGGATCTTCAGTTGCAGCGGGCTGTCGTCGACCACCAACACGCGCCGGATCGGGGCCTGCCCCCACCTTGGTTCGAAACTCTCGGCGGTGTTCGGGATCACCCTGCATCCTTTCTAGCTACGCCTGACCGGGATGCAGGCTAGAGCCCGCGCGTTAATGCATGCTTTCGTCCGAGTCGGGCCGGGACCGCGAAACACTTCGTTCAGCTTTCTCTGTCACGCTCTTCCGAGGAGGTACCAAGATGACCGAAGCCCCGACATCTCCCGCCGCACTTTCCCCCGGATCAGAGCCGGGTGGCCCCCTCATCGACTGGCTCAGGGTTGCCGAGCTACGGGACGAAATCGGGGGCGAGGATTTCGATGAGGTGGTCGCGCTCTTCCTGACCGAGGTGCAGGCCACGCTCGATCGTTTGCCCGCGCATGCCGAGTCGCTGCAGGATCTCTCCGAGCAGCTGCATTTCCTGAAGGGCAGCACGCTGAACCTCGGCTTCGCGCGGCTCTCGACCCTCTGCGAGGCGGGGGAACTCGCGATCACAGCCGGGCTCGGCGCGCCGCTCGATCCCGAGCTTCTCCGCCGCTGCTACGCCCGCTCACGCGAGGAGTTTCTCGCGCAGCTGCCCGAGCTTCGTGCCGCCTGAAGCCACTGGACAAGGCTCTGCGCCGGGCAGATCGTGCCCAGCGCCCCAAGTGGCACCACGTCGCGATCAGATCACGAATTGCGCCAGAACCTCGTCGTCGGTGATGTCGCGATAGGCGTAGCCATGGGCGTCGAGATCGCCGAAGAGCCGGTCGAAATTCGCCGGGTTCGCAGTCTCGATTCCGATCAGCACCGAGCCGAAGTTGCGCGCCGACTTTTTCAGGTACTCGAAGCGCGCGATATCATCTTCCGGGCCGAGGAAGTTCAGGAAATCCTTCAGTGCCCCGGGGCGCTGCGGCAGCCGCAGGATGAAGTACTTCTTCACCCCCGAGTAACGCTGCGCCCGCTCCTTCACCTCGGGCAGGCGTTCGAAGTCGAAGTTCCCCCCCCGAGGTGATGCAGACCACGGTCTTGCCGCGGATCGCCTGGCCAAGGTCCTTCAGCGCGTCGATCGACAGCGCCCCGGCGGGCTCCAGCACCACGCCCTCGACGTTCAGCATCTCGAGGATGGTGGTACAGAGCCGGTCCTCATTCACCGCCAGCGTGTTTGCCAGCCCGACGCCCTTGAGCACCTCGAAGGTTTTCGCCCCAATCCGCGCCACCGCCGCACCGTCCGCGAAAGTGTTCACCGACGGCAGGGTCACCGGCTTGCCCGCCTCGAGCGCGGCGCGCAGGCAGGCGCCGCCCAGCGGCTCGACAAAAGTGTAACTGGTGGCCGTGCCGAAATAACTCAGCAGCCCCGAGCCGAGCCCGCCGCCGCCCACCGGGATCACCAGGTGATCGGGCACGCGGCCCAGTTGCGCCTCGATCTCGACCGCCACGGTGGCCTGCCCCTCGATCACGTCCTCGTCGTCGAAGGGCGACAGGAAATGCCCGCCGATCTCGGCGCAATAGTCCTGCGCGGCGCTGAGGCATTCGTCGAAATAGTCTCCGACAAGGCGGATTTCGACATTCTCGCCACCGAACATCCGGGTCTTCTGGATCTTCTGCTGCGGCGTGGTCACCGGCATGAAGATCACCCCGGTCTTGCCGAACTGGCGGCACATATAGGCCACACCCTGCGCGTGGTTGCCGGCACTGGCGGCGACAAAGGTCTCGACCTCGGGACGCTTGCGCATGGCGTTGAAGGCCCCACGCAGCTTGTAACTGCGCACCGGGCTCAGGTCCTCGCGCTTGAGCCAGATCTCGGCGCCGAAGATCGCCGAGAGGTGATCGTTGCGCAGAAGCGGCGTCTCGGGGAAGACCGAGCGCATCTCCTGCGTGGCGGCGCGGGCGTGAGCGAGAAAATCATCCATGCCCTAGGCATGTGGCGCATCGGCGCGTTTTGCGCAAGGCCGCTGAGCGCCCGGGAGGCGCTCAGTCGATCGGGCGTTTCTCGATGAAATGGCCGTAGAGCGAGGTCAGCACCGAGATGCCGATCATCGTGGCAAACCAGTTGATCACCAGCCCGTAGACAAGGTTGACGATCGAGCCCGCGCTGTCGTCGATCAACGCCGGAAGCTCGACCAGCAGCGAGCCGCCGATCACCAGCATGGCCAGGGTCACCACCGCGCCCTCGTCCTCGGCCGTGGCGCGCCAGGCCTGCTTCAGCGTCAGCTTCTCGCCCAGCGCCGAGGCCGGCAGGATCAGCCCGAGCCGGAAGAAGAGGTAGCCGCCCAGCCCGACCAGGCCGAAGACCAGGATCGGCGCCAGCCCCGGCACCGCCGCGCCGACCAGCGCCACGGGGATGGCCGAGACCATCATGCCGAGGAAGATCACCAGACCGATCAGGATCGAGCGGCCGAAATAGCCGAGGATCTCGCCGCCGTGCCATTGCGGCAGCCAGCCGCGCGGCTCTTCTCCGGTCAGCACGAAACGGTGCCAGGCCACGGCGATCCACAGGCTGGCGAGCACCGCCAACACCACCAGCGCCAGCGCCGGAAGGCCGATCACCGGCACGGGCAGCCCGCCCGGACCGCCATCATCTGCATGCAGGTAGGTGGCAATCTGGCTGGCGGCCTGCACGAGGTAGAGCACGAGTGACACGCGCAGCGCGGTGCCGATATTGTCGACCACCATCCGCAGCGAATGCACGAAAATGCGCCAACCCTTCATGAGACCCTCGCCCCGTTTTCCTCAGACATCGCCGACGGCTAGCATATGAGCCCGGAAGGTCAACGGGCGATCCTTGATACCGGGAACAAAACCCAGTAATGCGCGAGGCCAGTTCATACGTGAGGGAAAGCCCATGTCCGCGCCCAAGAAAGTCGTCCTGGCCTATTCCGGGGGCCTCGACACCTCGATCATCCTGAAGTGGCTCCAGACCGAATACGGCTGCGAGGTCGTCACCTTTACCGCCGATCTCGGCCAGGGTGAAGAGCTCGAGCCGGCCCGCGCCAAGGCAGAAATGCTGGGCGTGTCCAAGGTCTATATCGAGGATCTGCGCGAAGAATTCGTGCGCGATTTCGTCTTCCCCATGTTCCGCGCCAATGCCCTCTACGAGGGGCTCTACCTGCTCGGCACCTCGATCGCCCGTCCGCTGATCTCGAAGCGGCTGGTCGAGATCGCCGCGGCCGAGGGTGCCGACGCGGTCGCTCATGGCGCAACCGGCAAGGGCAACGACCAGGTGCGTTTCGAACTGGCCGCCTATGCGCTGAACCCCGACATCAAGGTGATCGCGCCCTGGCGCCTCTGGGACCTGACCTCGCGCACCCGCCTGCTGGAGTTCGCCGAGCAGAACCAGATCCCCGTCGCCAAGGACAAGCGCGGCGAGGCTCCCTTCTCGGTCGACGCCAACCTGCTGCACACCTCCTCCGAGGGCAAGGTTCTGGAAAACCCGGCCGAGGAAGCGCCCGAATACGTGCTGCAGCGCTCTGTTCCCGTCGAGCAGGCGCCGAACGAGCCGGAATACGTTGAGGTGACCTTCGAGAAGGGTGACGCCGTGGCGATCAACGGCGAGGCCATGTCGCCCGCGACGATCCTCACCAAGCTCAACGAACTCGGCGGCAAGCACGGTATCGGCGTGCTCGACCTTGTCGAGAACCGCTTCGTCGGCATGAAGTCGCGCGGCATCTACGAGACCCCGGGCGGCACCCTCCTTCTGGAAGCGCACCGCGGCATCGAGCAGATCACGCTCGACAGCGGCGCCGGCCACCTCAAGGACTCGATCATGCCGCGCTACGCCGAGCTGATCTACAACGGCTTCTGGTTCTCGCCCGAGCGCGAGATGCTGCAGGCGCTGATCGACAAGAGCCAGGAGCACGTCAGCGGCACCGTCCGCCTGAAGCTCTACAAGGGCTCCGCCCGTACCGTGGCGCGCTGGTCGGATCACTCGCTCTACTCCGAGGCCCATGTCACCTTCGAGGATGACGCCGGCGCCTACGATCAGCAGGACGCGGCGGGCTTCATCCAGCTCAACGCCCTGCGCCTCAAGCTGCTGGCCGCGCGGAACCGCCGCCTGAAGGGCTGAGCCCTTTCCCAGCGCTGCACGTCATGATCCCCGCCGGAGACGCCTCCGGCGGGGATATTTGTACCTAGAAGAAACCCCGCGCCCTTCTTCTCGGCACAAATATCCCGGGGAGTCCGCGCGCAAGCGCGGGCGGGACAGCGCCCGGCTTCGCCTCCGACCCGCCCCGCGCTAAACTGGCGTGCGAAACGGAGGGCGCTCTCATGGCCGAACTTCAGGAATTTCTCGACGCGCAGGCCCAGGTCTGGCCCCAGGTCGTGCGCGAATTGCAGGCCGGGCAAAAGGTGAGCCATTGGATCTGGTGGGTCTTTCCGCAGCTCGAGTCGCTTGGCCGCTCGCCGCGCGCGCGGCATTTCGGGATGCGCGATGCCGCCGAAGCCCGCGCCTATCTCGCGCATCCGGTGCTGGGGCCGAGGCTGGCCGAGGCCTCGGGCTGGCTGCTGGAGCATCCGGGGCGGAGCCCCGAGGCGATGCTCGGCCCGGTCGATGCGCTGAAGGTCCGCTCGAGCATGACGCTCTTCGAGGCGGTGCCAGGCGCGCCAGAGGTGTTTTCGCAGGTGCTTGAGCGTCTCTATGGCGGGGTGCGTTGCCCGGTGACACGCGCCGCGCTGGAGGCGCCCTGAGCTGCGGCTCGAAACGACCTGAGCTGCGGCTCGAAACGATCAGGCCCAAAATAATGAACGCCGCCTCCGGTCACGACACCGGAGGCGGCCCAGAGCGCGCCGAGGTGGGGATACGCAAGCACGCCCTAGCCTTGAAGCGCCCGCCGCCGTCCCTGTCGGGACTCGTTTCCTGCGGCTGGCGCCATGGCCCGTCGTTGTCGAGGCTCTTTTGGGCCCCCTTCGACAAGCCTCTGTTCAGTCCTTTTTGAGTGACCCTTCGTCCAAAAGATCCGCCTCTTCGGAGAGTGGCGGCAAATCGTTAAAAACACCTCTAGGCCGGACCAGGATCGAACATCATCCACTCGTTACCCTTCCCGCCGCGACACCGGAGGCAGGAGCGACAGCCTCCGAACACCGCGGTATTCCCTCAGTCACGCAACCACGCCGCGAAGAGTTTCACCCGCGTGCAACTTTTTTTTGCGTTTTCGGGCAGAGCATCTGCCTCCCGGTCTTCACAGCGCACGCGGGCGCCTCGCTCACCAACCGGTGAGACCGATGCAAAACCGTTGATCGGACGCCGCGAGGCGCGCAGGCTTGTCGGGAATGAGAAGGGAGGAGAGATGAAACACCTTGTTTCGGGACTGTTCCTGGCCGCGCTGGTGGCGGTGAGCGCTGCCGGACCCGTTGCGTCAGAGACGCGCGAGATCATCGTCGCCGGTGGCTGCTTCTGGTGCGTCGAGGCGGATTTCGAGAAGGTCCCCGGCGTGCGCGAGGCGATCTCGGGCTACACAGGCGGCACGCTGGCGAACCCCAGCTACAAGCAGGTCAGCCGCGGCGGCACCGGCCATTACGAGGCGGTGCGCATCCTCTACGACGACAGCCGCGTTTCGGCCGAAGACCTCTATGCGCTGTTCTTCCGATCCATCGACCCCACCGACGCAGGCGGGCAGTTTTGCGACCGCGGCGACAGCTACCGCACGGCGATTTTCGCCAATGGTCCGGCGCAGAAACGCGCGGCGATGGCAGCCAAGGCGCAGGCACAGGCGGCGCTTGGGCAGACCATCGTCACCCGGGTTCTGCAGGCGAGCCGCTTTTGGCCCGCCGAGCCCGAGCATCAGGACTATTACAAGGGCACGGGGCTCGTGCTGACCCGTTTCGGCCCGCTGAAGCAATCCTCGGCCTACAAGCGTTACCGCAAGGCCTGCGGGCGGGATGCGCGGGTGCGCGCGCTCTGGGGCAGCGCCGCAGCCTTTGCCGGAGGGTGATGGGGGCGCTTCCCCCGCCCAGCCCAGGCGGGTGCGCCCGGGATATTTGACCCCGGAAGAAGCGCTCAGAAGCGGTATTCGGTGACGTCCTTGAGGTCGGGGATGACGTCGGCCGTGCCCTGTCGGGTGACCATGATCGCGGCGGCGCGTTGCGCCATCTCGATCGAGGTGGCCATGGGAAGTCCCCGGTCGAGACCCGCGAGCAGGTAGCCGGTGAAGGTGTCGCCCGCGCCGGTGGTGTCCACCGGGGTCACCGGCAGCGCGGCGAAATCGCGGCTGTCGCCGGAATCCGTGTTGATCCAGCGGCAGCCACGCGCGCCGAGCGTCACCACCACGTCGCGCACCGGAATGCTGTCGATGCCCTGCCCGGTTGCCGCCTCGAGCTGGGCGGCCTCGATCTCGTTCAGCACCAGCAGGTCGAGCAGCGGCAACACCAGCGTCACCGCGTCGGCATCGAAGGGCGCGGCGGCGTAGGCCACGCGCAGCCCGCGGGCCGAGGCCAGCTCGGCCGCCTCGCGTTGCGCGTTGGTCTCGTTCTGGAAAACGAAGATATCCTCGGGCGAGGCCTCGGCCAGCCCTGCCTCGATGCGCTCGACCGAAAGCGCGCGGTTGGCGCCGGGGTAGATCAGGATGCAGTTCTCGGCATCGCTGTCGAGCATGATGATGGCATGGCCCGTGGCCTCGGAGAGCACGGCGATCTGCCGCGTGTCGACGCCATATTCGGTGAGCCGCTCGATCGCCCAGCGCCCGTCGTCACCGACCGCCCCGAGGTGCCGCACCTGTGCCCCGGCCCTTGCGGCCGCGACCGACATGTTGGCGCCCTTGCCACCCAGCCCGCGGGTCAGCGAGCTCGTCGCGAGGGTCTCTCCCGGGGCCAGAAGATGCGGCACGCGGTAGGTCATGTCCGCGTTGATGGACCCGAGGTTGTAGATCGCCATGCGCGCGCCTTTCAATGTCTGGGCAGATGCGCCCGCCGGACCAGCCCGGCAGGCGCAAAATCGTGTCAGCCGACCTTGCAGGCCGCCAGCACCGCCATGTTCAGAATGTCATTGGCGGTCATCGTCGTCGAGCAGATCTGGATCGAGCTGTCGATGCCGGCGAGGATCGGGCCGATCACCGTGGCACCCGCCATCTCCTGCATCAGCTTGACCGAGATCGAGGCCGAGTGCCGCGCCGGCACCACGAGAATGTTCGCCGGGCCGGTCAGGCGCTGGAAGGGGTAGCTCTCCTGTGCCTTGCGGTTCAGCGCGACGTCGACGGTCATCTCGCCCTCGTATTCGAAGTCGACGCCGCGCTGGTCGAGGATCACCGGCGCGCGGTGCATCTTCGAGGCGCGCTCCGACACCGGGTAGCCGAAGGTCGAGAAGGACACGAAGGCAACCCGCGGCTCGAGGCCGAGGTGCCGGGCAATGCCCGCGGCGCGCTCGGCGATATTGGCGAGGTCTTCTTCCTCGGGCCATTCATGCACCAGCGTGTCGGTGATCAGCACGATCCGGCCCTTGTGCATGAGCGCGGTGACCCCGGCGGCGCCGTGCTGCGTGTCGGCGTCGAAGACGTGGTTGATCGCCTCGAGCACATGCGCCGACTTGCGCGTCGCGCCGGTGATCAGCCCGTCGCCATGGCCATGCGCCAGCATCAGCGCGGCAAAGACATGGCGGTCACGGGCGGCGAGACGGTGCACATCCTGCCGGTCGTAGCCCTTGCGTTGCAGGCGCTGGTAGAGGAACTCCTTGTAGGTCTCGAGATGCTCGGTGTTGGCGGCGTTCACCACCTTGATCTCGCGCACCGCGTCGGCGAGGCCGCTGGCCTCGAGCTTCTCTTTCACATCCGCCTCGCG
Organism: Alloyangia mangrovi; assembly: GCF_002300555.2. Taxonomy (GTDB): domain Bacteria; phylum Pseudomonadota; class Alphaproteobacteria; order Rhodobacterales; family Rhodobacteraceae; genus Salipiger; species Salipiger mangrovi. The sequence continues at coordinate 93,183 of NZ_NTHN02000006.1, forward strand.
GCCGACGACGATCGCCTTGCCGAAGCCGTTGCGCTGGTACATGACCGCGGCGCGCAGAACGCGCGGATCGTCGCCCTCGGCGAAGATCATCCGCGACTGCGCCGCGCGGGCGCGGTTGTTGATTCCGCGCAGCACCGAGGCGGTGGGATCCATGCGGCCGCGCAGACCGGCCTCATAGGCCTCCATGTCGATGATCGGACGGCGCGCCGCGCCGGTGTCCATGCCGGCACGCGCCACGGCGGGCGGGATACGGTGGATGAGGCGCGGATCGAAGGGCGTGGGGATGATGTAGTCGCGGCCGAAGGTCAGCGACTTGCCATAAGCCAGCGCCACCTCGTCGGGCACGTCCTCGCGCGCCAGCTCGGCCAGCGCGTTGGCGCAAGCGATCTTCATCTCGTCGTTGATCGCACGGGCGTGGATGTCGAGCGCGCCGCGGAAGAGATAGGGGAAGCCGAGGACGTTGTTCACCTGGTTGGGATAGTCGGAGCGACCGGTTGCGACAATGGCGTCGACGCGGACCTCATGCGCCTCTTCCGGGGTGATCTCGGGATCGGGGTTGGCCATGGCGAAGATCACCGGGTTGTCGGCCATGCTCTTGACCATGTCCTGGGTGACCGCGCCCTTGGCCGAGACGCCGAGGAAGACGTCGGCACCGACCATCGCCTCTTCGAGGGTGCGCAGCTTGGTGTTGGCTGCATGGGCCGACTTCCACTGGTTCATGCCCTCGGTGCGGCCCTGGTAGATCACACCCTTGGTGTCGCACATGATGCAGTTGTCATGCCGCGCGCCCATGGACTTCAGCAGCTCGAGGCAGGCGATGCCCGCCGCCCCCGCGCCGTTGAGCACGATGCGCACATCCTCGATCTTCTTGCCCGAGAGATGCAGCGCGTTGATCAGGCCGGCGGCACAGATCACCGCCGTGCCATGCTGGTCGTCGTGGAAGACCGGGATGTCCATCTCTTCCTTCAGGCGCTGCTCGATGATGAAGCATTCGGGCGCCTTGATGTCCTCGAGGTTGATGCCGCCGAAGGTCGGGCCCATCAGCTTGCAGGCCTTGATGAATTCTTCGGGGTCCTCGGTGTCGAGCTCGATGTCGATCGAGTTCACGTCGGCGAAGCGCTTGAAGAGCACCGACTTGCCCTCCATCACCGGCTTGCCGCCGAGCGCGCCGAGGTTGCCGAGGCCGAGGACCGCGGTGCCGTTCGAGATCACCGCGACGAGGTTGCCCTTGTTGGTGTAATCGTAGGCCAGCTCGGGGTTGGCGGCGATCTCCTCGCAGGGCACCGCTACGCCCGGGGAATAAGCCAGCGACAGGTCGCGCTGCGTTGTCATCGGGACTGTCGCCTGGACCTCCCATTTGCCGGGGGTCGGGTCGAGGTGGAAGGCAAGCGCCTCTTCACGGGTGAATTTTGTTTTTGTCATTGGCTTGCGGTCCTCCGGTATGAGCGGCGTTTCTCTTAGCGCAGCGGAAGCCGCGGCTCAACTGCGCTCGACTGGGGGTGCATTTCGCCTTTCACCGCCCCTGCGCGCTTTGATATGTCTGCCCCAAGCAGCACTGGGGGACTAGATGACGGCAGTCACGCCGATGATGGCGCAATATCTTGAGATCAAGGCGCAATATCCGGACGCGCTCCTCTTCTACCGGATGGGCGACTTCTACGAGATGTTCTTCGACGACGCGGTGGCGGCGTCCGAGGCGCTGGACATTGCCCTGACCAAGCGCGGCAAACACGCAGGCGACGACATTCCCATGTGCGGCGTGCCCGTCCATGCGGCCGAGGGTTACCTGCTGACACTGATCCGCAAGGGATTCCGCGTTGCCGTTGGCGAGCAGCTGGAAAGCCCGGCCGAGGCGAAGAAGCGCGGCCACAAGTCGGTGGTGAAGCGCGACGTGGTGCGGCTGGTGACCCCCGGCACCCTCACCGAGGAGTCGCTGCTCGAAGCCCGCCGCCACAACTACCTCGCCGCTCTGGGCCGTATTCGGGACGATTGGGCGCTGGCCTGGACCGACATTTCCACCGGCGCACTGCACGTCATGCCGCTGAGCCGCGCCCGGATCGGGGCCGAACTGGCGCGGCTGGCGCCCTCGGAGGTGCTGGTCTCCGACAGCACCGATGACGAGCTGCGCCCGGTGCTGAGCGATCTCGGCATCTACCCCACCGTACTCGGCGGCGCCTCTTTCGACAGCGCCGGTGCGGAAGAGAGACTGAAACGGCTCTTCGGCGTGCAGACGCTCTCTGGCTTTGGCGCCTTCGAGCGGCCCGAGCTCTCCGCGCTCGGCGCGCTCGTCGACTATCTCGACATCACGCAGAAGGGCCGCCTGCCCCTGCTCCGCCCGCCGCAGCGCGACGCGGTGTCGAACCTGCTGCAGATCGACGCCGCCACCCGGCGCAATCTCGAGTTGACGCATTCGATGAACGGTGGTCGCGCGGGTTCGCTGCTTTCGGTGATCGACCGCACGGTGACACCCGGTGGCGCGCGCCTGCTTGAAAGGCGCGTTTCCTCCCCTTCGCGCAACCTTGGTATGATCGAGGCCCGGCTTCAGGCTCTGGACTGGGCGATGGAGAGCGGCGAGGCAAACACCCTGCGCGACAGCCTGCGCAAGGTCCCGGACCTCGACCGTGCGCTCTCGCGGCTTGGCCTCGACCGGGGCGGTCCGCGCGATCTTGCCGCCGTGCGCAACGCGCTGGCGCAGGCCGAGGAGATCGCAGAGACCCTTGATAGGGCCGAATTGCCGCCGCTTCTGGCTGATGCACGTGAAACATTGACCGGGCATGACGAGCTCATCGCCCTGCTCGAGGCCGCGCTGGTCGCCGAGCCGCCGCTGATGGTGCGCGACGGCGGCTTCATCGCGCCGGGCTACGATGCGCAGCTCGACGAGGCGCGCACCCTGCGCGACCAGGGGCGCGGCGTGATCGCCTCTATGCAGGCGAAATACGTCGAGCTCGCCGGGGTGAATTCGCTGAAGATCAAGCACAACAACGTGCTCGGCTACTTCATCGAGACCACGGCGACCCATGCCGAGAAGATGATGTCTCCGCCGCTGAACGAGACCTTCATCCACCGCCAGACCACCGCCAACCAGGTGCGCTTCACCACGGTCGAACTGACCGAGCTGGAGACCCGTATCCTGAACGCCGGCAACGAGGCGCTGGAGATCGAAAAGCGGCTCTACGAAAGCCTGAAGGGCGCGATCCTCGAGTGCGCGCCGCAGGTCTCCGAGACCGGCCAGTCGCTGGCCGAGGTCGACGTGGCGCTGGGGCTCGCCGATCTGGCGAAGGCGCAGAAATGGACCCGTCCGCAAGTGGATGGCAGCCGCGCCTTCGAGATCGAGGCGGGCCGCCACCCGGTGGTGGAACGCGCGCTGCAGCAACAGGGCGGCGCGCCCTTCATCGCGAATGATTGCGCCCTGAACGCCAATGGCGAGGGTGCCGCCGTGACCCTGCTCACCGGGCCGAACATGGCCGGTAAGTCGACGTACCTGCGGCAGAACGCGTTGATCGCCCTGCTGGCGCAGATGGGGTCGTATGTCCCTGCCGACCGCGCGCATCTGGGTGTTGTCAGCCAGATCTTCAGCCGCGTCGGCGCCTCGGACGATCTGGCGCGCGGGCGCTCGACCTTCATGGTCGAGATGGTCGAAACTGCCGCCATCCTCAACCAGGCCGACGACCGGGCGCTGGTGATCCTCGACGAGATCGGCCGCGGCACGGCCACCTACGACGGACTTTCGATCGCCTGGGCGACGCTCGAGCACCTGCACGGGGTCAACCGCGTGCGCGGGCTCTTCGCCACCCACTACCACGAGCTGACCCAGCTCGCCGCCAAGCTGACCGGCGTCAGCAATGCCACTGTCGCGGTGAAGGAATGGGAAGGCGAGGTGATCTTCCTGCACGAGGTGCGCGAGGGCGCGGCAGACCGATCCTACGGTGTGCAGGTGGCGCAGCTGGCGGGCCTGCCCGCCGCCGTCATCGCCCGCGCCCGCGACGTGCTGAGCGCTCTGGAAGAAGGTGAACGCGGCCGCACCTCACCGAAGGCCTTGATCGACGACCTGCCGCTCTTCTCGGCGGCAGCGAAACCAGAGCCTGTTGCGGTGAAAAAGGGCCCTTCGGTGATCGAGGAGCGGCTGGAGACCCTGCTGCCCGACGAGATGTCCCCGCGCGAGGCGCTGCAGGCGATCTACGATCTGAAGGCTCTGTTGAAGGGATAGCGGCGTTTCACGTGAATCCATCCGCCGGGGTCGGATTCACGTGAAACGGAAGCCGGATGGGTTCAGCGGAATCCCAGCCCCCGGCCGTGACACGAGAAAGGTAACGACCATGGCATCAGAAGTCCTCGAGATCCCTGCAGGAAACCAAATGTTCGACGGCTACCGGGCCGCGTTCGAGACCTACGGCTTTTCGCCGGCGGTCAAGTCGCGGGGGTTCCTTTTCATTTCCGGCCAGGTTGGCGCACGCCCCGATGGCAGCGCCCCCGACAGCGTCGCAGAGCAGACCGAATGGGCGCTGAAACGCGTCGCCGAACTGCTGCGGATCGCCGGGCTGGACCTGACCGATCTGGTCGATGTCACCAGTTACCACGTCGATATCGAGACCACGCTTCCCGAGTTCATGGCGGTGAAAAAGAAGTTCATCCAGAGCCCCTATCCCGCCTGGTCGATCATCGGAACATCGGGACTGAGCCGCCCGGAGCTGAAAGTCGAAATCAGGGCGGTGGCCGCGTTGCGCGACTGACGGGCGACCGGCAGACCGAACAAAAAACCCCCGGTCTCGCGACCGGGGGTTTTGCATTTCCGTCCTGACAGGGTCAGCCCACCATCGAGCTCACCCCGACCTGCGCCGGACGCAGCAGGCGGTCGTAGAGCATGAAGCCCTCTGCCGAGACCTGGATGATCTCGCCGGCCTTGGTGCCGGGCACCGGGGCCTCGAACATCGCCTCGTGCTGCTTGGGATCGAACTTGTCGCCGACCTCGGGCTTGATGGTGGTCATGCCGTGGCGCGCGAAGACGTTGGTCAGCTCGCGCAGGGTCAGTTCCACGCCCTCGATCAGCGCCTCGCCCGCCTCGGCCTCGCGCGCCGCGTTCAGCGCGCGGCTCAGGTTGTCATAGACCGGCAGCAGGTCACGGGCGAGCTTCGAGCCGCCGTACTGCTGCGCCTCGCGGCGGTCCTTGTCGGCACGCTTGCGGGCGTTCTCGGCATCGGCCAGCGCCCGCATGAAGCGGTCCTTGTACTCGTCGCGCTCGGCGCGCAGCGAGTCGAGCTCGATCGCCTCGTTGTCGATCTCTTCCATCTCGTCGGCGAAAGCCTCTGCCTCTGCCGCCTCGATGTCGTCGAGGAATTCGTCTTTCTTCGCGTCTGCCATGTCTAACCTCTAGCTCCGCTCGGCAATCAGCCTGCCGACCAGCTGTGCCGTGTAGTCCACGATGGGTACGATCCGCCCGTAGTTGAGCCGCGTGGGTCCGATGACCCCGACCGCACCGATTATCTTTCGATCCGCGTTCATATATGGAGAGACCACCAGAGAGGAACCCGAAAGTGAGAAAAGTTTGTTCTCGGAGCCGATAAAAATTCGCACCCCGTCGCCGCTTTCGGCAAGCTGCAGGAACTCGGCGATATCCCGCTTGCGCTCGAGGTCGTCAAACAGCGAGCGGATGCGGTCCAGCTCCTCTGCCTCGCCCTCCTGACCAAGCAGATTCGACGTCCCGCGCACGATCAGCCGGGCGGAATTGTCGGCGTCCTTTTCCCAGGCGGCCATGCCGGTCTCGATCAGCTCGGCAGCCAGCGTGTCGATCTCGCGCCGGCGGGTCGCGATCTGGCGGGAGATCTCGCCACGCAGCTCCGAGAGGGTCTTGCCCTCGATCAGCGCATTGAGGAAATTCGCCGCCTCGCGCATCGAGCTGGGCGTCTGCCCCGCGGGCGGGCGGAACAGCCGGTTCTCGACGGTCCCATCGGCAAAGACCAGCACCACAAGCGCCCGGTCATGGCCGAGCGAGACGAACTCGATGTGCTTGACCGGGGCTTCGTGCTTGGGCGTCAGAACCAAGGAAGCGCCGTGGGTTACCCCCGAGAGCGCCGCACCGACCCGGTCGAGCAGACCGCCCATGTCGTCGCCGCCCTGCGCGGTGGTCGCCTCCAGCGCCAGCCGGTCGGAGGTATCGAGATCGCGCACCTCGAGCAACCCGTCGACGAACATCCGCAGACCCACCTGCGTCGGCACACGACCGGCCGAGACATGCGGGCTGTCGAGCAGGCCGAGATACTCGAGATCCTGCATCACGTTGCGGATCGTCGCCGCCGAGACCTTCTCGGACAGGCTGCGCGTCAGGGTGCGCGAACCCACCGGCTCGCCCGTCTCGAGATAGGATTCAACCACGCGGCGGAACACCTCGCGCGAGCGATCGTTCATCTCTTCGAGAAGACGGCTACCCTCTTTCATGCACAAACTCCGACTGTTCAGGGTCATTAAAGGCCCCCTTCCGCAGCCGTCAATCGGGGTTGCGAGACAGCATCAGCCCCAGTATCCCGGCAGCAACCGAGAAGAGAGGCACTCATGAGACCTTCTGGACGAAATCTAAGCGATATGCGCAGCGTTTCAATCGAAACGGGCGTCACGAAACATGCCGAAGGCTCCTGCCTGATCAAGATGGGCGACACCCACGTGCTGTGCACCGCCACGCTTGAGGACCGCGTGCCGCCCTTCGTGAAGGGCAGCGGCCTGGGCTGGGTCACCGCCGAATACGGCATGCTGCCGCGCTCCACCGGCTCGCGCATGCGCCGCGAGGCGACCGCCGGCAAGCAGGGTGGTCGCACCGTCGAGATCCAGCGGCTGATCGGCCGTTCGCTCCGCGCCGGGGTTGACCGCGTCGCGCTCGGCGAGCGCCAGATCACCATCGACTGTGACGTGATCCAGGCCGACGGCGGCACTCGCTGCGCCTCGATCACCGGCGGCTGGGTCGCTCTGCGCCTCGCGGTGAACAAGCTGATGAAGACCGGCGCCATCACCACCGACCCGCTGACCCCGGTCGCGGCGGTGAGCTGCGGCATCTACGCCGGCCAGCCGGTGCTGGACCTCGACTACGCCGAGGACAGCGAGGCGGGCGTCGACGGCAACTTCATCCTCCGCGGCGACGGGCAGCTGATCGAAGTTCAGATGTCCGCCGAGGGCGCGACCTTCAGCCGGGACCAGATGAACAAGCTGATGGATCTGGCCGAGGCCGGTGTCTCGCAGCTTGTCGAAGCGCAGCTGGCGGCCTGCAAATGACCCGGGTGTTCAGCGACAAGAAGCTGCTGGTCGCGACCCACAACGCGGGCAAGCTCGAGGAGATTACCGAGCTGCTCGCGCCCTACGGGGTCGAGGTCGTGGGAGCGAAGGAGATGAACCTTCCCGAGCCCGAGGAAACCGGCACCACCTTCGTCGAGAATGCCCGCATCAAGGCCCATGCCGCCGCCACGGCCACCGGCCTGCCGGCACTCGCCGACGACAGCGGCATCTCGGTGGATGCGCTGGACGGCGCCCCCGGTGTCTATACCGCCGATTGGGCCGAAACCCCCAACGGTCGGGACTTCGTCATGGCGATGGGCAAGACCCATGACGCCCTGCTGAAGACCGGCGCCGGACAGCCGTGGACCGCGCGCTTCAACTGCACGCTGGTCCTGGCCTGGCCCGACGGCAGCGACGCCGTCTTCCCCGGCGTGATGGAGGGCAAGGTGGTCTGGCCGATGCGCGGCGACAATGGCCACGGCTACGACCCGATTTTCCAGCCCGAAGGCTACGAGATCACCTTTGCCGAGATGACCAGCGACGAGAAGAACCGCATCAGCCACCGCGCCGATGCCTTTGCAAAATTCGTGAAAGGCTGCTTTGCCCGCGATGACGCCTGAAGCCGGGTCCGGAACCTGGCGAGAAGGAGGTTTCGGCCTCTACGTGCACTGGCCTTTCTGCGAGGCCAAATGCCCCTACTGCGACTTCAACAGCCATGTCGTCCGGTCGATCGACCAGACCCGCTGGGCAGACGCACTGAGCTCCGAGGTCCGCCGCTACGGCGAGATGACCTCGGGGCGCATCCTCAACTCGATCTACTTTGGCGGCGGCACGCCCTCGCTCATGGAACCGGCCACGGTTCAGGCGGTGCTCGACGCTGCAAAGGAACATTGGACCTGGGCCAACGACATCGAGATCACCCTCGAAGCCAACCCGCGTTCGGTCGAGGTCTCGAAGTTCGAAGGCTTCCACGAAGCCGGCGTAAACAGGGTCTCCATGGGCATTCAGAGCCTGAGGCCGGACGATCTGCGCCGCCTCGGGCGGCTGCATGACGTGGATGAGGCGATCGTTGCGCTCGAAACCGCCAAGTCGGTCTTCAAGCGGGTCAACTTCGACCTGATCTACGCGCGCGAGAACCAGACCCTGAAAGGCTGGGAAACCGAGCTGCGCGAGGCGCTCGACCTCGCCGCCGACCACCTGTCCCTATACCAGCTGACCATCGAGGAAGGCACGATGTTCTGGGAGCGCGCGCAGCGCGGCCAGATGAAGAAGCTGCCCGACGAGGATCTCGCCGCGGACATGTTCCTCGCGACGCAGGAGATCACCTCCAACGCGGGCTATGCGCCTTATGAAGTGTCGAACCATGCCCTGCCCGGCGCGCAGTCGCGCCACAACCTCGTCTACTGGCGCGGGGGCGACTACGTTGGCGTCGGTCCCGGCGCCCATGGCCGCGTCACGGTGAACGGCATCCGCCATGCCACAGAGGCCTGGAAGATGCCCGGCGCCTGGATCGAGAAGGCCGAGGCCGGACGCGCGGACAGCGTCTTCGACCCGCTCGGCAGTGAGGACATCATGACAGAATTTGTCATGATGGGATTACGCCTGAGCGAGGGGATCTCGCTCTCTCGCCTAGCCGAGATTTCCCCGAAGCCACTGCCCGCCCATAAGCTCACCGAACTTCGGGATCTGGGTCTAATCTGGCGCAACCGGGATCTCATCGGCGCCACAACCGAGGGCCGGCTTGTGCTCAACGGCGTGATCTCCGAGCTTCTGACAAACTGATCCCAGACAGTTTCATGTGAAACGTTACCCACAGGATCCGAGCGGATCCTGTGGAGATCTCTCCCTCTCGCCAAACGCCAAAAACAAGAAGGCCGAGCCACAGGGGCTCGGCCTTGTCAATTCGAACAAGATCTGCCGGATCTGGTCGGATCTGGTGAACAAACACCCCTCCCCGAACCTACGCCTTTTGCTTCATGTGAAACGGCGAGAGATCTCTCCACAGGATCCTGTGGAGAGATCTCTCAGCGGGCGGCGCTCAGGATTGCACAGAGCTTATCCAATTCCTCGAAGCTCTCGTAGCTGATCACCAGCTTTCCGCTCTCGGCGCCCGGCGCATTCTGAATCGCGACCTTCATGCCGAGCGCTGCCGAGAGATCCCCCTCGAGCGCCCGCGTGTCGGCGTCTTTCTGCGCGCCGCCAAAGCCATTAAGACCCTGTTTCGGGGTCTTCTGTGTCTGTGGTTTCGCAAGCTGCTCGGCTTGGCGGACCGACAGCTTGCGCCTGACGATCTCTTTTGCCAGTTCCTCGGGGTTCTCCGAGGTGATCAGCGTGCGCGCATGGCCGGCGGTCAGCTCGCCCTCGACCACCATCGTCTGCACCGACTCCGGCAGGTTCAGCAGGCGCAGCAGGTTGGCGATATGACTACGGCTCTTGCCAAGCGCCTCGGCGATCTTTTCCTGCGTGTGGCCGAAGCGGTTCATCAACTGCTTGTAGCCCGCCGCCTCTTCGATGGCGTTCAGATCCGCGCGCTGGATGTTCTCGATGATCGCGACCTCGAGCACCTCGATGTCGTCGAACTCACGCACCAGCGCCGGCACTTCGTGCAGCTGCGCCATCTGCGCCGCACGCCAGCGGCGTTCACCCGCGACGATCTCGAACTCACCCTCGGCCCCGGGCCGTGGCCGCACGATGATCGGCTGGATAATACCCTTGGTTCGGATCGATTCCGAAAGCTCGTTCAGCTGGTCAGGAGTGAAAGTCCGGCGCGGCTGATCCTTGTTCGGAAACAGCTTCTCGATCGGGATCATCCGGTCCGGCTGGCGCGGCGCCGCCTCTTCCTCAGCGACCACCGCGGGACGCACATCCACATCCGACATCAGAGCCGACAGACCCCGCCCGAGTCCCCGACGCATTTCGCGCTTCTCTGCCATAACTGCCCTCTCGTCTCGATTTCGGTCTTATGCCGCCATCTGCGCATTGTTGCGCAGCAGCTCGTCAGCCAGCGCGCGATAGGCCAGCGCGCCCTTGGAATTGGTGTCATAGGTCAGCACCGGGCAGGCATAGGACGGTGCCTCGCTGACCCGGACGTTGCGCGGGATCACCGTGTTGAACACCAGATCTCCGAGGTTGGCACGGGCGTCTTCCTCGACCATCCGCGACAAGTTGTTGCGCGCGTCGAACATGGTCAGAACCACGCCTTCGATCCGCAGTTCGGGGTTGGCGCTCTGGCGCACTTCGCGGATCGTCAGCATGAGCTGCGACAGACCCTCCAGCGCAAAAAAACTCGCTCTGCAGCGGCACCAGGATCGAATGCGCCGCGACCATGGCGTTCACCGTCAGCAGGTTCAGAGACGGCGGGCAGTCGATCAGGATGAAATCAAACCCGAATTGCGCCATCTCTGCCTGGCGCAGCGCGTCATGCAGCAGGAAGCTGCGCTTCTCGTTCGCCACGAGCTCGATGTCAGCCGACGCCAGATCCACCGTCGCCGGGATCAGTTTCAGGTTTTCGGTTTCCGTCTTGAGGATCATGTCCGACAGGGGCGCATCCTCGAGAAGCAGCTCGTAGGCCGTATATTCCCGCGCCTCAGGCTCGATTCCCAGCCCGGTCGAGGAGTTCCCCTGCGGATCGAGATCGACGATCAGCACCTTCAGACCGCGCTCTGCCAGCGCGGCACCGAGGTTTATCGTGGTCGTGGTCTTGCCCACCCCGCCCTTCTGGTTGGCAATGGCAACGATCTTGGCCGCGCCGGGCCGGATGGAATCAGACATGAGTCAGCGCTCCGATTTGCAAGACAACCGCGTGAGGATCCGTAAGACTTGTATGCCGTATCAGATCAAACTGCCACATCTTGCGTGCCTCTGCGATTTCTTTTTCGGCCTGCGCGCCCTTGGGAAAGAGCGCGACGCCATTGTCGCACAGGTGACGATCGGCAAAGCCCAAAAGTTTATCGAGCGACGCCAGCGCGCGAGCGCTCAACAGGCCCGCACCAAGCGGCGGGATTTCTTCAATTCGGCGCGCCTCGATCTTGGCCTCGACGCCCGTTTCGCGAAGCACAGTGCGCAGGAAGGCGCATTTGCGCTGGTCACTCTCGACCAGCGTCACCGCCATTTCAGGAGCAAATTCAGCCCGCAGGATGGCGACCACCACACCGGGAAAGCCTCCGCCGACGCCGAGGTCCGCCCAATGCTGGGGATATTCCTGTGGAATACCCCAGATCTGCGCGGAGTCCACGATGTGCCGCGTCCAGGCTTCTTCGAGCGTTGTAGGCGAAACAAGATTGATACGCGGATTCCACTTCTTAAGAAGATCCGTGTAGTGCTCGAGGCGGTCCCATGTTTCACGTGAAACACTGAGCCCGCCTCCAAGATCAAACTGACTCATGCGCTGCGCGCCCTGTCGTTCCGGCGCAGCCGGATCAGCAGCAGAGAGAGGGCTGCCGGCGTCATTCCGTCGACTTTTGCGGCCTGCGCAAGCGTCGAGGGTTTCGCACGGGCGAGCTTCTGCTTCAATTCTGTCGAAAGGCCTTCGATGGTCGAGAAATCGAAATCAGCCGGGACTTGATAGGTCTCGTCGCGCTTCAGAGCTTCAACGTCGCGTTTTTGCCGGTCGATATAATTGGCGTAGAGAGCGTCCTTCTCCAACTGATCGCCGATTTCTGTCGCTATTGACGAGAGACCCGGCACATGATCACGCAGGAACTCCATTGAGATGTCGGGGAAGGACAGAAGCTGGAACAGGCTACGCCGGGCGCCATCCGCGTTCATCTTGCGGCCGAGATCGCCTAGTTCTCGAGGGGTCATTGTGATCTCGCTGAGGATCCCCCTGCCCTCTTCGAGCTTTTCCGATTTCTCAAGGAAGGCCGCCTTGCGCGCTTCGGAAACGCAGCCGAGCGTCATCGCCATGGGCGTCAGCCGCTGGTCCGCATTATCAGCGCGAAGCGAGAGCCGGAATTCGGCGCGCGAGGTGAACATCCGGTAAGGTTCGGTGACGCCGCGCGAGGTGAGATCGTCGATCATGACGCCGATGTAGCTCTCGGCACGGCTGAAGGTGACTTCTTCACGGCCGAGGCTCTGCGCCGCGGCGTTCAGACCCGCGACCATGCCCTGGGCGGCGGCTTCTTCGTACCCCGTGGTGCCGTTGATCTGCCCTGCGAGGTAAAGCCCCGAGCAGGACTTGATCGAGAGACGAAGATCCAGCGCCCGCGGATCGACGAAATCATATTCGATTGCGTAGCCAGGCTGCAGGATCGTCGCCGCTTCTAGTCCCACAATGGAATGGACATAAGCCTCCTGCACGTCTTCGGGCAGCGAGGTAGATATCCCGTTCGGATAGACCGTGTGGTCGTCAAGTCCTTCTGGTTCAAGGAAAATCTGGTGAGATTCCTTGTCCGCAAAGCGCACGATCTTGTCTTCGATCGACGGGCAGTAGCGCGGGCCGATCCCCTCGATATGCCCGCCGTACATCGCGGATCGCGAGAGGTTATCCCGGATCACCTCGTGCGTGCGCGTGTTGGTATGTGTGATCCCGCAGGAAATCTGCCGGGCGAAGGGCGCCTTCGACAGGAAGGAGAACATGGCGGGATCCTCGTCGCCAGGCTGGCTGTCGAGGATATCCCAGTTGATCGTCCGACCGTCGAGTCGCGGTGGCGTGCCGGTTTTCAGACGCCCCAGCGGCAGAGCCATTTCATCGAGGCGCTCAGCCAGCTTCACCGCCGGCTTGTCGCCCATGCGACCACCCGGGCGCTTCTGATCGCCAATGTGAATGACGCCGCGCAGGAACGTGCCGGTGGTGAGCACCACGGCACCGGATCTGAGCTCGGATCCGTCGGCAAGTATCACGCCTTGCACCAGGTCGCCGGTTTTCAAGAGATCCGTGACCTCCCCTTCCACGATGGAAAGGTTCGGCGCGGCTTCCATCTCGCGAAGCATGGCTTCGCGATAGAGTTTCCGGTCGGCCTGGGTGCGCGGGCCCTGAACCGCTGGGCCCTTGCGCCGGTTCAGAAGGCGGAACTGGATGCCCGCCTGATCCGCAACGCGGCCCATCACGCCGTCCATGGCGTCAATTTCGCGCACCAGATGGCCTTTTCCGAGCCCGCCGATGGCCGGATTGCACGACATGACCCCGATCCCGCCTCGGGTCAGGGTGACAAGCGCTGTTCTCGCGCCCATTCGCGCCGAAGCCGCGGCGGCCTCGGTGCCGGCATGTCCGCCGCCCACGACGACGACGTCTAAATCGAGTTGTTTCACGTGAAACACTCCTTACTTACCCAGGCAGAAGCTCGAGAAGATCTTGTCCAGTAGATTTTCCACATCGACGCGGCCGATCAGGGCTTCGAGGCGTCGAATCGCGACCCGGATTTCCTCTGCAGCGATATCGTACCGCTCGGGTCCGAAATCAAGCAATTCCAGTGCGGTTGTTAGAGCATCGGCACCTTCCTGAAAAGCGATCCTATGCCGTTCTCGCGTCGCGAGCCCGCTGGACTGCACACGTTCGGACAATGTACCACCGATTTCCGAAATCAGGCCCTCAATCCCCTGCCCGGTCGCGGCGGAGATCGCCTGCGCGTCGCCCGAGAGATCTCCCTTGGAGCGGCGGACGATATCGCCTTTGCGCGGAACGACCTCGAGCGTCTCGGCCGCCTCAAGCAGAAAAACGCGAAGGTCCGCCAGTTCAGCGCGGTTCCGGGCACGTTGGATGCCGATTCTCTCTACAGGATCCGCTGCCTCGCGCAGACCAGCCGTATCAAGAAGCGTGACCGGAAGACCCGCGATCTCCATGCGCACCTCGATGACATCCCGGGTCGTCCCCGCGTGTTCCGAGGTAATGGCCGCTTCGCGCCCGGCTAAAGCATTGAGAAGAGTTGATTTCCCAACGTTTGGGCGACCAATGATGGCGACTTCGAAGCCGGATCTGATACGTTCCGCTGCGTCAACGCCCGCGAGTTCGCGCTCCAGTTGTGCCTTCACCTTGATGAGGGCGGACCGCACATCGTCGCTGACGTCGACCGGAACCTCTTCATCGGCAAAATCGATGGTCACCTCGAGCAGAGAGGCGGCGAAAATTAGCTCTTCACGCCAGATCTCGACCTTTTCGCCGAGTGCGCCGGCGAAAACCGTCATCGCCTGGCTCCGCTGGCTTTCGGTTTCAGCCTCGATCAGGTCCGCAAGTGCTTCAACCTGGGTGAGATCCAGCCGGTCATGCTCGAGCGCGCGGCGCGTGAACTCGCCGGGTTCGGCTTGGCGCAGGCCTTCCATCGCCGCGAGTTCGCGAAGCACCGCGCGCAGGATGGCGATACTGCCGTGCAGGTGGAATTCGACAACCTGCTCGCCGGTGAAACTCTTGCCGTCCTCGAAGGTCAGAACCAGCGCTTCATCAAGCACCTGCCCTGCCCCGTCGGTCAGCTTGCGCAGCGCGGTCCGGCGCGGCGCGGGCACATCGCCGCAAAGACGAGAACAGGCGTCCCATGCGGAGGGTCCGGAGACCCTCACCACGGAAACGCCTGCTTTGCCGACCGCGCTGGCAAGTGCGAAGATCGTATCCATCCCCGCCTCCTTTGCGGATTATCCTTAGCTGTTCATCGAGTCGAAGAACTCGCCGTTCGTCTTTGTTTGTTTGAGCTTGGACAGCAGGAACTCGATCGCGTCGGTCGTGCCCATCGGGTTGAGGATGCGGCGCAGCACGAAGGTCTTCTGCAGGTCGACCTTATCGGTGAGCAGGTCCTCTTTCCGGGTGCCCGACTTGAGAATGTCGATCGCCGGGAAGACGCGCTTGTCGGCGACCTTGCGGTCGAGCACGATCTCCGAGTTGCCGGTGCCCTTGAATTCTTCGAAGATCACCTCGTCCATGCGCGAGCCGGTGTCGATCAGCGCGGTGGCGATGATGGTGAGCGAGCCACCCTCTTCGATATTGCGCGCGGCACCGAAGAAACGCTTCGGACGCTGCAGCGCGTTCGCATCGACACCACCGGTCAGGACCTTGCCCGACGACGGCACTACGGTGTTGAACGCCCTACCAAGTCTTGTGATCGAGTCGAGAAGAATCACAACATCTCGTTTATGCTCAACGAGACGCTTGGCTTTCTCGATGACCATTTCCGAGACGGCCACGTGGCGGGTTGCCGGTTCGTCGAAGGTCGAGGAGATCACCTCGCCCTTCACCGAACGCTGCATGTCGGTGACTTCCTCGGGACGTTCGTCGATCAGCAGGACGATCAGATAGCACTCTGGGTGGTTCTTCTCTATCGAGCTGGCGATGTTCTGCAGCAGCACCGTCTTACCGGTGCGCGGCGGCGCCACGATGAGCGACCGCTGGCCCTTGCCGATCGGCGCGACCAGGTCAATGATCCGGGCCGACTTGTCCTTGATCGTCGAATCCTCGATTTCCATCTTCAGGCGCTCGTCGGGATAGAGCGGCGTCAGGTTGTCGAAGGCGATCTTGTGGCGGGCGCGGTCCGGATCCTCGAAGTTGATCGCCGAGACGTCGACCAGCGCGAAGTAGCGCTCTTCGTTGTCGGGCGCGCGGATCTCGCCTTCGATGGTGTCGCCGGTGCGCAGCGAGTACTTCCGGATCATGTCGGGCGAGACATAGATGTCATCGGGGCCCGGCAGGTAGTTTGCCTCGGGCGAACGCAGGAAGCCGAAGCCGTCCTGCAGCACTTCGAGAACGCCGTCTCCGAAGATGGTCCAGCCTTCGTCCGCGCGCTCGCGCAGGATCTGGAACATCATCTCGCCCTTGCGCATCGTCGATGCGTTTTCGATCTCGAGCTCCTCGGCCATCGCCAGGAGATCCTTGGGGCTCTGCGCCTTGAGATCGGACAGGTTCAGACGCTCGACGATATCGGCATCAGTCATGAATTCCTCCGGGCCGCGGTCGGCCGTCGTTTCGCAGGTCTCTGCGTGTGTCTTTTGGGAAGGTCCCACCAGAACAGGTGTTGAGAAGATGCCTATCCCCTCCCCCGGTCGAAGTCAATTCCCGGAGCCGTACCGAGCGGCCCGGCTTAGATTCCAAAAAATTAAATAAAGAAAAGAAGAGATGATTTTGATTTTAGGTAACCCGACTCCGGTGGATCAAATGTTTCACGGAGCTCTGTCCACGGCGGATCCCTCTGTGGATAGATCTGCGGAGATCCTTCGGATCCGCTTTGGGCGAATCCACGTTTGGATCATATAAATAAGCCTTTATATCGCACGGTACGCCATTGTGGACAGATCTTGGAGAGATCCGGTCGGATCCGCTTCTCCACAGCCGGGAGTTATCCAAACCCACAGACTCAGGAATCACCGCGACTCAACGTGAACCTTGAGAGATCTCCCCAGCCTTGAAACCGGAGGCGATTTTCCCCAGAAGCTTCCCCTGACAAAGGCCCAAGTCTGCGAACAGGTTTATCCCCATGAGTCTTCCGCTCGTCCTCGCCTCCGGCTCCCAGATCCGCGCCGAACTGCTGCGCGCCGCGGGCGTTCCCTTCGGAATCGAGGTCGCGCGCGTCGATGAATGCTCGATTCGCGACTCGCTCCTTGCCGAGGGCGCGGCGCCGCGCGACGTGGCGGACGCGCTGGCCGAGTACAAGGCGCGCAAAGTCTCGGCGCGCAATCCCGGCGCGCTGGTGCTTGGCTGCGACCAGGTGCTGAGCTGCAACGGCAAGCTCTATTCCAAGCCCGAAAGCCCCGAGGAGTCCCGCGCTCAGCTCATGGAGCTGCGGGACCAGCGGCTGCACCTGCTGTCGGCGGCAGTTATCTATGAGTCTGGCGAGCCGGTCTGGCGTCACGTCGGAGTCGCGCGCCTGAAGATGCGCGCCTTCTCCGAAGCCTATCTTGATGACTATATAGAGCGAAACTGGGAGAGCCTGCGCACGTCCGTGGGCGGTTTCAAGCTGGAGGAGGAAGGCGTGCGGCTGTTTGCGAGCATCGAGGGGAGCCATTTCACAATTCTGGGGCTGCCCCTGCTGGAGCTTCTGGGGTTCCTGCAAGTGCGCGGGGTCATTGCCGGATGAGCGGCGATCGGATCCCTCTTGCGGGCGTCATCGGCTCGCCCGTCGCGCATTCCCGCTCTCCGCGGCTGCACGGGCACTGGCTGAAGACCTACGACTTGCCCGGCCATTACATTCCGATGGACGTGCCGGCGGCCAAGCTGGCCGAGACGCTGCGCCTGCTGCCCGAGATCGGCTTTGTCGGGGTGAACATCACCATTCCGCACAAGGAACGGGTGATGGAAATCGCAGACGTGGTCTCGGACCGGGCAACGCTGATCGGCGCGGCCAACACGCTGACCTTCCGCGAGGGCGGCAAGATCTATGCCGACAATACCGACGGCTACGGTTTTCTCGAGAACCTCAAGCAGGGCGCACCCGACTGGCGCGCCAATGCGGGCCCGGCCGTGGTGCTGGGCGCGGGCGGTGCCTCGCGCGCGGTGATCACCTCGTTGCTCGAGGCGGGGGTGCCGAAGATCTACCTCAGCAACCGCACCCGTCTGCGGGCCGAGAAGCTGCGCGAGGATTTCGGCCAGCGCATCCATGTCATCGACTGGGTGCACGCGGGCAACGTGCTGGAAGAGGCCAATACCGTGGTCAACACCAGTTCGCTCGGCATGGTCGGCAAGCCCGAGCTGCGGGTGCCGCTGGACGGGCTGCGCCCGGGCGCGCTGGTGACCGACATCGTCTACACGCCGCTGGAGACCCGCCTGCTGCGCATCGGGCGCGAGCTGGGCTGCACCTGCGTCGACGGGCTCGGGATGCTGCTGCACCAGGCGGTTCCGGGCTTCGAGCGCTGGTTCGGAAAGCGCCCGGTGGTGGATCAGGCGACCCGCGACGCGGTGCTCTGATGCGCTTCAAGCTCGGTCTCACCGGATCCATCGGCATGGGCAAGTCGCAGACCGCGGCTTTCTTCGCCGAGGCGGGCTGTCCTGTCTGGGACGCAGATGCGGCGGTGCATCGTCTCTATGGTGCGGGCGGCGCCGCGGTGGCCGCCATCGGCGCGATGTTCCCGCAGGCCATCGTAGACGGCGCGGTTTCACGTGAGGCACTGCGCGCGGTCATCGCTGCCGATGCCACCGCTCTGAGCCGCATCGAGGCTATCGTGCACCCTCTGGTGCAGGCGGACCGCGCCGAGTTCGCCAAGACCCATCCCGAGGCCATCGGCGTCTTCGATATCCCTCTGCTCTACGAGACCGGATCAGAGGGCGAGTTTGACGCCGTGGCCTGCGTCACCATTCCCGAAGAGATCCAGCGCGAGCGGGTGCTGGCGCGGGGCACGATGAGCGCGGCGGATCTGGATCGCATCCTTGCCCGCCAGCTGCCCGCTGCCGAGAAACGCGCCCGCGCGGATTTTGTCATCACGACGGACACGCTGGACCACGCCCGTGCGCAGGTTCAGGATGTGCTGAAGAAAATCGAAAGGCGGATCGATGCGTGAGATCGTTCTCGACACCGAAACCACCGGCTTTGAGCCGGAACAGGGCGACCGTATCGTCGAGATCGGTGCGGTCGAGCTCTACAACCACGTGCCGACGGGCAAGGTCTACCACCAGTACATCAACCCCGAGCGGTCGATGCCGCAGGAGGCCTTCGAGGTGCACGGGCTGGGCGACGACTTCCTGCGCGACAAGCCGGTCTTCGCGAAAATCGTCGACGAGTTCATCGCCTTCATCGGGACGGACGCCAAGCTGGTGATCCACAACGCCAGCTTCGACGTGAAATTCCTCAATGCAGAGTTGAAGTGGGCTAATCGTCCGCAACTTCCGAAAGATTGCGCCATCGATACGCTGATGATCGCGCGCAAGAAGTTTCCCGGCTCTCCCGCCTCGCTGGACGCGCTCTGCCGCCGCTTCGGTATCGACAATTCCAGCCGGACGCTGCACGGAGCATTGCTCGACAGCGAGATCCTGGCAGAGGTCTACCTCGAGCTGATCGGCGGCAAGCAGCCCGACCTGGTGCTGGCGCCGGTCTCCGCGGGGCGCAACAGCAGCGGCGGAGAAGAGGAATGGCGTCCGTCTCGGCGGCCCGTGGCCCTGCCGTCCCGGATCACCGAAGAAGAAAAGGCGGCTCACGCCGCCTTTGTCGAGAAACTCGGAGAGAAGGCGCTTTGGTCGCGGGGCTGAGGCCCCGCCACCTCGCAAGCGCTTACGCGTCGAGCTTGCGCTCTTCGCCTGCCGGGGCGGTTGCCTGCTGACGGCGCGCGATCTCGTTGCGGTACAGCGCGACGAAATCGATGGTCTCGAGGTTCAGCGGCGGGAAGCCACCGTCGCGGGTCACGTCCGACACGATGCGGCGCACGAAGGGGAAGAGCATCCGCGGGCATTCGATCAGCAGGAAGGGGTGCAGCTGCTCTGCGGGCACGCCCTCGATGTTGAACACGCCGGCGTAGTCCAGTTCCAGCAGGAACAGCATGTCGCCGGTTGCCTTCGACTTCGACTCGACCTTCAGCTTCAGCACGACTTCGTACTGGTTCTCTGCCGAACGCTTCTTGGCGTCGAGGTTCACCTGCACCTGGACGTCGGGCTGGACTTCGCCGGTCACGCCCTTCTGCGCGAGGATGTTCTCGAAGCTCATGTCGCGCACGAACTGCGCGAGCACGTTCATCTTTACCGCTGCCGGGGACTGCTGCGCGTCTGCCGCGCCGTTTTCGCTGATTTCAGCCATGGAAAGCTCCTGTTGGATTTTGTTTCCGAATAGCAGCCCCGGGGAAACGGCTCAATGCTTAGTCCAACCTGACCCTGGGTGATTGGGGCGCTTGGAGCCGGGAATCTCGGTAAATTCCCCCTCGATCACGTCATCTTGTGCCTGCGGGCCTGGCCGGTACGGCTCGGTCTGGGCGCGCGGGCCGGTCTGGCTGCGCCCGCCCATCTCGAAGCGCTGCACCTTGATGCGGCTCGAGACAAAGCGCATGGCCGCGTCGCGCACCGCCGGGATCAGCAGCGCGAAGCCGCAGGCGTCGGTGAAGAAGCCGGGGGTCAGCAGCAGCGCGCCGGAAAACAGGATCATCGCGCCATGCGCCAGCGGTCGGGTCGGATCCTGAAGCTGCGAGAAGGAGCTCTGCAGATCCGACAGCGCCCGCAGACCCTCGCGCCGCACCAGCGCCGTGCCGAGGATGGCGGTCATCACCACGATCAGCAGCGTCGGCCAGAGCCCGATCAGCCCCCCGACCTGGATGAACAACGTGATCTCGATCAGCGGCACCGCGACGAATGCCAGAAATAGCCACATGGCCTCACTCCTTTTCCGTGGCTGCGCACCGGTAGACTTGGCGCTGCCCAGTGCCTACATAGGAATGCAACATCAGATTTTCCATGTTTTGCCCAAGAGGTGCCGATGAATATGCCGATCGTCCAGCTGCTGGTACTTGCCGCGATCGCGATCTTCCTGATCCTGCGTCTGCGGAGCGTGCTGGGCACACGCGACGGGTTCGAGAAGCCGCCGGTGCAGGCGCCGAGCCGTCGTGACGACAGCCGACGTGACTTCGAGGTGATCGAAGGCGGACCGGATCACGACATCATCGACCATGCGCCCGAGGGCAGCCCCTCGGCCAAGGCGCTGGCCAAGATGAAGGCGGTCGAGCCGAGCTTCAACGTCGGCGAGTTTCTCGGCGGGGCGCGCGGCGCCTACGAGATGATCCTCATGGGCTTCGAGCGCGGAGACGTGGAAGAGCTAAAGCCCTTCCTCGCCGAGGATGTCTATGAAAGCTTTGCCGAAGTGGTTGAAAACCGCCGCCAGCAGGGGCTAACCATCGAGGCCGAGTTCGTCGGCGTGCGCGAGATGTCCCTGGTCGAGGCGACCTTCGACGAGGTCTCCAAGTTGGCCGAGATCACCGTGCGCTACACTGGCGAGCTGACCTCGGTGGTGAAGGATGCCTCTGGCACCGTGATCGAGGGCAGCCCGACCTCGGTGAAACGTCAGAAGGACGTCTGGACCTATGCCCGCAACATGGGTAGCGACGATCCCAACTGGCAGCTGGTCGCGACCGACGAATGAGGCGCGCGATCCGGGCGGCCATACTGACAGGAGCAATACTGGCAGGGACCATGGCCGCTGCGGAAAGCGACACCAGCTACGAGATCCTGAGCTTCGGCGATCTCGACGGATGGGCGACGGATGATCATTCCGCCGCCCTTTCGGTTTTTCTCAATACCTGCGGCGATTTGACCGACCCAGACTGGCGGTCGCTCTGCGCGCTGGCGCGGGACGCCGGGGATGCCCGCGAATTCTTCGAGCTGTTCTTCCGCCCGGTGCTTGTCACCGGCGCGCCGGAGGATGCCGAGGAAGGCATCGGCGGGCTCTTCACCGGCTATTTCGAGCCAGAGATCGACGGCGCCCTGCATCGCGACCCGCTTCATACCCACCCGATCTACCGCCTGCCGCCCGAGATCGCCGAGACCGAGGGTCCGTGGCTGACCCGCCGCGACATCCTAACCGGCGACGTCATGCAGGGCCGTGGGCTCGAGATCGCCTGGATCGCCGATCCGGTGGAGCTCTTCTTCCTGCAGGTGCAGGGTTCGGGCCGCATCCGCCTGCCCGACGGGCACCACCTGCGGGTCGGCTACGGCGGCGCCAATGGCCACCCCTACCGCTCGATCGGCAAGGAGCTGGTGGCGCGCGGCACCTTCACCCCGCACGAGGTCTCGGCGCAGGTCATCAAGTCATGGGTGCGCGACAACCCCGAGGACGGGGCCGAGCTTTTGATGCACAACCCCTCCTATGTCTTTTTCCGCGAGGTGAACGAGGTTCCCGCCGAGCTCGGCCCGCTTGGGGCGATGAACCGCTCGATCACGCCGCTGCGCTCGATCGCTGTGGATCCGGCCTACGTGCCGCTTGGCGCGCCCGTGTGGATCGAGAAGGAGGGTGCCGAGCCCCTGCACCGCCTGATGATCGCGCAGGACACCGGCTCTGCGATCAAGGGTCCGCAGCGCGCCGATGTCTTCATGGGCACAGGTGACGCGGCCGGGCGCAAGGCCGGCACGATGAAGGATCCGGGCCGCCTGGTGGTGCTGCTGCCGATCCAGCGCGCCTATGCGCTTCTTCCGGAGTCGGTGCTGTGAGCCGCCGCAAGCTGCGCCCGGACGAAGTCGAGCTCTGGGAGCTCGTCGCGCGCAGCGCCGAGAAGCTGCCGGGCCGCAAGGTGGCCCCCGAAGCCCCTACCCCCAAACCCGCCAAGCTGCGCAAGCCGATCCAGCCTCGTGAGCCGGTGCAGAACCTTGCCCTCGGAATTCGCGCCCCGACGCCGCAGGAACGGCACGACTTCTATGCCTCGACTTCGGACCGTCTGGCGCAGGATCCGGTGCGGATGGACGCCAAGGCGTTTGGCCGGCTCAAGCGCGGCAAGCTGCAGCCCGAGGCGCGGATCGACCTGCACGGCATGACGCTCGACCAGGCGCATCGCGAGCTGGCGGGATTCATCCTTGGCACGCATATGCGCGGCTTCCGCCTGGTGCTGGTGATCACCGGCAAGGGCATGCGCGAGGACCCGCACGACCCGATGCCGCGCCGACGCGGCGTGCTGAAGACCCAGGTGCCGCAATGGCTGCGCATGCCGCCGCTCTCCGCCTGCGTGCTGCAGGTCTCGGAGGCGCATATCAAGCATGGCGGCGGCGGGGCCTACTACGTTTATCTCAAGAAACGGCGCTGACGCGTCAGCCCAGGATCATCTCGCCATGTTCGGCGAGGTAGATGCGCAGCCACGGGGTGAACATCCCGGGCTGGTCCGCGATGCGGGCGCGCAGCTCGGGCAGCGTCAGCCATTCGGTGTCCATCACCTCGGCGGGGTTCGGCGCGGGCTCGACCCCTGCCCCGGCCTCGGCGACGAAGATGTCGACCAACTCGTGCTCGGTCATGCCGCCGCCGACTTCGGCGCGATATTCCACCTGCCCGCGATACTGCGGATCGAGGCCACGCAGCCCCAGTTCCTCGTCGAGACGGCGCAGCGCGCAGTCACGCGGGTCCTCGTCCCAATGCGGATGGGTGCAGCAGGTGTTCGCCCAGAAACCCGGCGTGTGGTATTTCTCCAGCGCGCGGCGCTGCAGCAGCGTCCGTCCCTCGCGCATGACAAAGACAGAGACCGCCTTGTGGCGCAGCCCCTTGAGGTGCACTTCGAGCTTGTCCACCGGAACGAGGGTGTCGCCCACCCACGCGGGAATGTCCTGGGCCATGCGGCGCCTCCTTCTGAAGCGTCTGTTTCACCGCTGCCCGCGACAAGGTCAAGTCGCGGCAATTTTCCCGCGCCGGGCATTCCGTCGCAGCGCATCGTGCCGCAGACTGTCCTAGAAGCGTAACCGGAGACGCGAAACTGGAGAATGGTATGTATAGCAAGATGATACTGGGGATCGCGGCCGTCTTCGTGGCGGGCTCCGCCCAGGCCGGGGACGCCGAGGCGGGCAAGAAGCTCTTCGAGCAGCGCTGCCGCGCCTGCCACATGATCCAGGCCGATGACGGTACGCCGATCCAGAAAGGCGGCCGGACCGGGCCGAACCTTTACAAGGTGGTCGGCCGTGTCGCCGGCAGCGAGGACGGCTATCGCTACAAGGCCTCCATCGTCGAGGCCGGGCAGAAGGGTCTTATCTGGGACGAGGCCAGCCTCGAGGCTTACGTGCAGGATCCCTCGGGCTTCCTGCAGGAATATCTCGGTGACAGCGGCGCGCGCTCGGGCATGACCTTCAAGCTGAAGAAGGGCATGGAGGACGTCTACGCCTATCTCGCTTCGGTCGCGAACTGAGCCCGGCTCACCGCCCGCAACCGGCTCTGAAACGGCAAAGGGCGCTCCTGCGGGAGCGCCCTTCTGTTTGCCTAGGTACGGGATCAGCCGACGTCAGTTGACCAGAGCGGTCGTGCGCTGCGTGGTGGTCACGCCGCTGTTGATGATGCTGAGCAGGGTCTGCAGGCCGGCCAGCGGGCTTTCGGTCGCCAGCACCACGTCGTCGGGGTAGATCGGGAACTTGCGCGCCGCGAAGAGTCCGTCGGCGGTGGTCATGTCGAAGGTGAAGACCACCTGCTGCATGTTCGGCTTGGCGCCGCCCGACCCAAGCTGCTTGGGCGTGTACTCGCGCAGCACCATCACCCCGGTGGGATCGGCACGCACATCGTAGAGGCCGCCGATCAGCGACAGCGCCTCGAGCGCGTTGATCTCGTCCTTGGGGAAGGTCACTAGCGTCTGCCGCGATGAGGCGCCCATGCCGGTGAAAGTGCGGTAGTCCTCTTCGATGACCACCGTGTCGCCGGGCAGCAGCAGCGAGTTGTAGGCGCCACTTTCCATTAGGGTACGGGCCGAGATCTCGTAGGTGGCGCCCTGCCTGATGAGCCGCACAAGCGGGTTCTTCAGGCCCGGGTTGATGCCGCCCGCATCGGCGATGGCGCCGAGGATCTTGTAGTTGCGCGACGGCAGCGGGAAGCTGCCGGGCTTCACCACACCGCTGACCATCTCGATGGCATTGCCTCTGCCCTCGGTGAGGCTCACCTGCACCTGCGCCGTGGGCACGATGGCCTCGAGTTTTTCCTGGATGCGACCGCGCGCCGAGGCCGGGCTGAGGCCGCGCACGAAAACCTCGTCGACGTACGGCAGGAAGACCGCGCCATTGGCGCCGACCTCGACCGCGGGAAGCACGGTCGATTTCTCGGCGGGGTTGGTCAGCAGCGAGTTTTCCTGACTGTCCCAGATGCGGATGTCGATGTGGTCGCCGGTCTGGATGACGCTCTGGTTGGTCCCGGACGAGGTGCGTGGCCAGCTTCCGTCCAGGGTCGGGCCGGTCTGCGGCCAGGAGGCGATGAGCGGCATGTTGGCGCGGGTCACCTCGACCACCTGGAAAGTCGGGTTCTGCTTGTCGGCCTGGGCCAGTATCTCGGATTGCATCGCCGCGCCGCGCGGCAGCGCGCAGCCCCCCCAGAAGAGCAAGGCTCGCAGCGACGGCAAAAAGACTACGCGAGAGTTTGAACACGGGGGTCTCCGGGACGTTCCGAGGGTTTCTAAAGGTTTGCTCGAAGTGATAGACAGTTTCGAGGCTCGGGAAAAGTCGCTTGCGCCGCAGCGGCAGCCGGGCTTGGCATTTCTTCGCGCCGCGTTGCGCGATTGCTTGCAGGAGACGGACGGGAATGACGGTTTCGAAGCGGGCGCTCGACATTTGCCTTGCCGCGCTGCTGCTTGTCCTGCTGTCGCCGGTGATCCTCGGCATCTGCCTTGTCCTCCTGCTGCGCGACGGTCGGCCTGTTTTCTACCTCTCCGAGCGGATGCGGAGCCCAGACCGGGGCTTTCGCCTCTGGAAATTCCGCACCATGCGGCCCGATGCCGGCGATCGCGGCGTCTCCGGTGGAGACAAGACCGACCGGATCTCGGAAACGGGAAAATTTCTCAGGCGTCACCGGCTCGACGAGCTGCCGCAGCTCTGGAACATCCTGCGCGGTGACATCAGCTTCGTGGGCCCGCGTCCGCCGCTGCGCCGCTACACCGAGATGTTCCCCGAGCTCTACGCCGAGGTGCTGCGCGCCCGGCCCGGGGTGACGGGTCTGGCCACCCTCGCCTTTCACCGCACCGAGGAGCGCCTTCTGGCGCCCTGCCGAGATGCCGACGAAACCGAGGCGGTCTATTGCCGCCGCTGCGTGCCGCGCAAGGCCCGGCTTGACCTGATCTACGCGCGCCGACGGAGCCTGTGCTACGATCTGCGCCTGATGGCGGCGACCGTGGTCAGGCGTGTCGGGTTGCATTGATCAGCGCCGCAGCTGCTGCAGCGTGACGTAGCCGGTGGTCTCGCCCAGCCATTGCCGCGCGCCGAGGATCTCGCCCCCCCGCATCGACGATGTAGACATCGGCGAAGTCCGGCTCCGTCTCGCTGCTGCAGGCGGCGCGGACAGCCATGCCGGAGACACCGGGGGTGACCTCGACCTGCTGCTGCGGGGTCACGGTGCAGCTGTAGGCCAGCACCTCGGTGACATCCTCGGGCGTCAGGAAGCGCTGCACGAAGCGGGCCTGCCCGGCGCTGCGGGCGCGCACGAGGCGCAGCAGCGCGTCTTCCTCGACCGACATCAGGTCGCCGCCGAGACCGCGCGTGGCGGTGATCATCCCGTGACGCAGGACGATGGCCTGGCGGCTGGCGGTGCCATAGGTCCGGTGCTCGCCGTTGCGCTCGATCTCAAACGCCACGGCTTCGGACTTGCGCTCCTCGATCCGCAGCCGGATCACCGGCAGGTCGGTGGCGGCCAAGGTCGCGGCGATCTCCTGGTCGGAAATCGGCTTGTTGTCCTCGTCTCCGCCGCCGAACAGGCTGGCGTAGGCAGCGTCGTAGATCGGATCGCGGCGATCATCGTTGCCGCAGCCGGCAAGCGCGGCGATCAGCCCGGCCATAAGCGCGGCGCGGCAAGTGGTCTTAAGTTTCATCGCCAGAACCTTCCCCAGGAGGCGGCCACGTCGGGCTCGTGATTTTCGCGGATGCGCTCGTAGAGCCGGTCGTCGATGGCCAGCTTGGCGCCGCCGTCGCGCTGCACCGAGCGGATGGTGAGCGTGCTGTCGTTGCGCGAGGGCTGTCCGGTGCCGATGGAGACCGGGATGGTAAAGATCAGCCCCTTGTCGAAGGAGCCCTCACCGAAGTCCTTGGCGGAGATGTCGGTCTTGGTAGCAAAGGCGCCGATCCGCCAGCCGTTGGCGAATTCGCGGGTGAGCGTCACCGTGGCGCCGGTGTCCCCGGCGATGTAGCGGCCGACGTCGAGCTGCGCATTATAGCCGTTGCCGATGTCGTAATAGGCCGAGACGTGGCCGTTCACATGCGGGAAGCTGCGGGTGATGCCGGTGACCGGGTCGGTGGTCTCGTTGCCCTGCAGGCCGAAGAGCATGTCGAAGTCGCGGCGCTCGACGTAGTTGATCTCGGCCCCCAGCGCGAAGCGGCTGTCGACCGGTTTCCACAGGAGTTCGGCCGAGGCGCCGGCGTACATCGGCTCGAGATAGCCCAGCGTCAGGCGGCTGTAGAGCTGCGGAGCGGGCTTGCCGTAGAGGCCCAGCGTCAACCGCGGAATTTTCGGATCGGCTTCGCGGGCGTATTCGGCGTAATCGGTGCGCACGCGCGGAAGCTTGGATTCGGATTCGCGGGTGACATCGTCGAGGTTGCCGACGATCTTCTTGTTCAGCGAGCCGCTCAGGACGATGTTCGGAGTGAACTCGATCGTGCCGCGCAGCGAAACGCCGAGATCGAGCCGAAGCGGCCCGTCGGGATCGAAGGTGGCGTAGCCGTAGTAGGGTGCGAGCGACCACAGGAATTTCGGATAGTCTTCCAGATCCATCTTCGGCGTGTCCGCCGGCGCCTCGTCGAAGCGGGTGCGCACCAGCATTTCGGTCGCGGCCTCGTTCTCGAGCGCCTCGAGATCCGAGCGGCGCAGGGTGATCGCCGAGGCGGGGACACCGTTTTCCGACGGGATGATCACGAATTCCTCGACCGAGCCGGGCATGATCCGGCTCATCGAGCGCGCGGCGCGACCCACTGCCTGAGACGTCGCACCGTAGGTCTCGTTGCGCAGACGCAGCGTGGCGCGATGCGGCTCCAGACGGAAGCCTTCCAGCTCCAGCTTCTCGCGTTTGAGGCTGCGCGCCAGACGGGTCTGCGTCGTGGCCTCGGTCGCGGCGAGCTCGCTGATCCAGCCAAGATCGCGGGCCTCGGCGCCGGTGCGCGGCTTGATCGGCAGCGGCGCGGTCTCGACACCGCCGGGAACGCCAAGCGTCTTGGGGTTCATCGTGTAGGTGTACTGGGCGCCGATCGTGCTGCCGTAGGCATAGTAGAGCGACAGCTGGCTGCCGCCCTTGAAGCGGTAGTCCATACCGACGTTGATCGGCGAATTGTGCTCGAAGGTCGAGTTCTCGCGTTCGAGATCGTATTGGTCCGAGGAATATTCGAGCTTGAAGGTCAGCCGGTCGTCCGGCGACCAGGCGACGCCGCCGAAGGGCGCGATATCGCCGCGGAACCAACGGTCGGTGGTGGGCTTGCCGCCTTCGTCGAGGATCTCCTCGGAGCGGGTGCCGAAGCCGCCGAAGCCGTTGTAGCTTGCCATCCGGCCCCAGCCGAGGCCGCCGGTGACCTGCAACCCGGGGGTGATCGTCTTCGTCGCGACGATGTATTCCGCGCTGTAGATGCCGGTGCCGATGAAATCCTGCAGGCCAACGACCACCGAGGGGCGCCAGGTGCCTTCAGTCAGCAGTTGGAAGCGCAGATCGAAGCTGCGGTCGTAATAGACCCCATCCACCGAGGCGCGGTGATCGAAGCTGCCGATGCCGGTATAGCGGAAGGTGCCGACGAGGCGCGGCGCGATCTGGAAGCTGACGGAGCCGCGGTTGGCTGTGCCCATGCGCCCGTAGGTCAGACCCAGCGTCGCATCGGGCGACATGTTGGCGTCGGGCATGTCCACGAGCCCGGGGAGGCCGTAGAGATTGTAGCTTGGCACCGTCTCCGGATAGGCCGCTCCCGCCAGCGCCGTTGCCCCGGCCAGAAGTGCCGCGATACCTGCCCGTCGTGCCATCACGTCCTCGTTTCGCTTTCGTGTTTTCCCCAGAGCTAGAGCCAAACCGTGGTCCTGTCCATGGATCCCCTGCCGCAGGGTCGTCCCTGTGGGTTCTGCGGCACGGTTGCGGCGCGGTTCCGCCGCCAAAGGTCCCGTGGTCGCGGGGAGCGAGGCGGATTTTCAGGAGATTTCTATTTTTTAAGCCAGGGGTAACCGCGCGCGGGCTATCCCCGCTGCGGGGTGTTTGGAAGGTGGTGGAAATGGCCGTCGACAGCAATGTCGCGCCAGTCATCATCAAGCGGAAGAAAAAGGGCGGCGGCCATGCTCATCATGGCGGCGCCTGGAAGGTCGCCTACGCGGATTTCGTGACGGCGATGATGGCCTTCTTCATGCTGATGTGGCTGCTGAACGCGACGACCGAGAAACAGCGCAAGGGGCTTGCCGATTACTTCAACCCGACCATCGCCGTGGCCCGGATCTCGGGCGGCGGGGACGGGCTGATGGGCGGCGAGAGCACCTTTTCCGAGAATGTTTTGCCGCGTATGGGCACCGGCTCGACCGCGCTCCAGGCGACCGAGAAGAACGCCGCTCGGGGCAGCGAGACCATGGGCGAGTCCGATCCCGATGCTGCCGAGACAGCCGAGCTCGAAGAGCTGCGTGACCGGCTCACAGCGCGCCATGGCGAGAGCATGGTGGACGACGGGCTGATGCGCCACGTCGTGACCCGGGTCACCGACGAGGGGCTGGTGGTGGAGCTTTTCGAAACCCCCGAGGCGCGGCTCTTCGAGGCGGACGGCAGCCCAACCTTCCTGCTGCGGCGGCTGGCGCAGATCATCGCCGGGGCGAGCCGGGCGGTGCGCAACCCGCTCGCGGTCGAGGGCCATGTGCCCGCCTCGCCGATCGTGCTGGCGCAGGACCGCTCGTGGGAAGTCTCGGCGGAGCGGGCGTCCTGGATGCGCAGGCTGCTGCAGGACGAGGGTGTGCCCAAGGCGCGTATCGCCCGCAGCACCGCCCATGCCGACCGAGAGCCTTCTCGCGCCAACCCGATGGACACCCGGAACGGCCGTGTCGAGGTGATCTTCCTGCGCAAATGACGCCAAGAGACCGGCGGCGGAAATGGCCGGGATTTTACCTGTTAGCCCGCCGTTAAGTTGCCGCCCCTAGTCTCCGGGGGACGGGAACAGGTGACAGCAGAAAGGCGCGCCCATGACCATCTCTTCGTCTCTGAACGCCGGTGTCTCGGGGCTGACGGCCAATGCCAGCAGGCTGGCGGCGATCTCCGACAATATCGCCAATTCCTCGACCTACGGCTATCGCCGGGCCGAGACGGAGTTCAACGCGCTGGTGATGACCGACGGCGGGCGGTCCTACACGGCGGGCGGCGTCATGTCCTCGAACATGCGGGTAATCGACCAGAAGGGCTCGCTGGTGACCACGGGCAATGCCACCGATCTTGCCGTGCGGGGCAGGGGGATGCTGCCCGTCGTCGGCGGCCCGCAATACCAGGCGAACCCGACCGAGCCCGAGCTTCTGCTCACGTCCACCGGCTCCTTCCGCATCAACGAGGAAGGCTATCTCGCCAATGAACTCGGCTATTTCCTCATGGGTTGGCCGGCGGACATCGACGGCACCATCCCGAATTTTCCGCGCGATACGGTCGACGGGCTCGAGCCGGTGCGCTTCAGCCTCAACCTGCAGGGCGACCCGACCACAGCGGTGGAAATGAGCCTGAACCTGCCTGCCACAGCCACCATGTCCGATTCCGAAGGGTCGTCCGAGACGCTTTCGGTGGAATATTTCGACAATCTCGGCGTGTCGCAAAATATCGCGATGACCTTCACGCCTACGGTGCCGGCCACCGGCATGTCGAACGAATGGACCATCGTGATGACCGATTCCGCCTCCGCTGGCGCGGTGATTGGCGAATATGTGGTCACCTTCGACGACACCCGCGCGGCCGGCGGCAAGATCAGCGCGGTGACCACCGTTTCCGGCGGCGCCTATGACGCCACGACGGGCAAGATGACGGTCACCGTCGACGGCGGGCCGATCGAGGTCGACATCGGCGCGGTCGGCGACAGCATCGGCCTGTCGCAGCTCTCCAACAGCTTTGCCCCGATCTCCATCGCCAAGGACGGCTCGCCGGTGGGCAACATGGTCTCGGTCGAGGTGGATGAGAATGGCTTCGTCAACGCGCTCTACGACAGTGGGGTGAGCAAGACGCTCTACCAGATCCCGCTCGCCGACCTGCCGAATCCGAACGGCATGATCCCGATGGACAACCAGACCTTCAAGCCCTCGCCGGAAAGCGGCTCCTACTTCCTCTGGGACGCGGGCGATGGGCCGACCGGCGATATCAAGTCCTACGCGCGCGAGGAATCCACCACCGACGTGGCGCATGAGCTGACCGACATGATCCAGACGCAGCGTGCCTATTCCTCCAACGCCAAGGTGATCCAGACGGTCGCATTGTCCTTGGCGCTCGCGACGCTCTTGCCTGTCGAGATTTCTCCCTGCGTGTTGGCGAGGTTCATATTGATGGTCTTGAGGGTCTGCAGCGCGACCATCGCGCCATTGTTCGTCAGGATGCTAGACATGTTTTTTTCGTCCTTGAATGTGGCGCTTTGCGCCATTCCTGTCTCCGGTCTCGACCCCTTGTCCGGCAGGACATTATCCGGCGGCGCTGATCTGTGCCGCGCGGAGAGGGGCGAAACCTCTCGGGACGTCGTTCTGACGAAGCAGCCAGGAGCCCTGCCCCCCTGCGCCATCCAGCCCTGGATGCCAGCTCACCCTAGAGAGGGAGGTCTTAAGCCAAGCCTAAGTCAGCCGCGAATTTGCCCGGGTGTGGGGTGACAGTGTCTAAAGTTTCTTTTGAATGCGTCCCGTCGGCCCCGGGCCGATGCGCGTCTTGCGTCCGTTCGGATCATAGGTGTCCATCTGCCGGATCAGCCGCTGCCAGGTACCGAGCCTGCCCTGCGCCGCGGTGAGCCCCTGCAGCGCCATCCCCAGCAGCCTCTGGTTGCGGCGCAGGGCGGCAAGAAGCCTTGGCGCGTGCTGCTGCAGGCGCGACGGTTGCGCTGCATAGAGGTCAAGGTAGGTTTGCTTCTTGCGCGCAAGCTCGGGAAGCTCCCCGAGCTCTCCGGCGAGCAGGGCGCGCCTTTCGGCTTCGAGCAGGGCAAGAAGCCCGGTTTCCGCCGGCTCGCCGGGGGGGGGGGGCGACGGGATCCGGCGGTCATGGTGCCCGTGTCGTCCGGCTGGGCGGGGTCGGCAGGAGGACCACCGTGTCCGCGAGCCGGTTGGCGTATTCGTCGCGCAAGAAGGACGCGAATTGCGCCTCTCCCGCGCCGCCGCCGAAGAGGCCGCGCGTTTCGAAGGCCCTCGAGAACTGCAGCATCTGGGAGATGAACAATCGGTTCAGCTGGGCGTTCGCTGCCGCTGCCGCCCGGCCCGTTGGATTTGTCATGCAATCGCTCCGGTCGAATCTACTGAAGGCTCTCGACGATGCTTAAAATGGTTTCGGTAAAGGTATTCTTAGCGGGTGGCCGGATATCGTCGTCGAGGATCGGATGACCAGGGGTCGACAGAATGTTCCCGATGCAGGCGATGTTTCCAACTCCGCAGGGTCCTCGATCCGCTGGCGCCATCACGCCACAGGTGGAGTTGCCGCTGCGCGAGAGGCCTCCATCTGGCGATGTCCCGGCCGACTTCCTGACAGCCTTTCGCGGCTTTGGGACGACCGGGCGACCGAATGCCCCTGCGGTCGAATCGCCGGAGGTGGAGGAGGGGGAAGACCCGGTCGCGTCCGAAGGTCCTGAGGAGTCCTCTGAAGAAACGGAACCGGACGGGATGGTGCTCGCGCATCGCGATACGGGACGGGATGTCTTGCCTGCTATAGATCATGCGTTCGGGGTGACGGGTGTCGCGGTTGCAAGGGCGCGGCAGGACCCCGAGACCGGGGGACCGCAGGAAGCAAGGCGCGGCTGGACAGCACAGTCCCAGACCGCGGACCCAGCGGTGGAGGCACTGTTCAGCGACGGCGGGACCAGACCTCGCGCGCGCTTTGCGGAGCGTGGTCACGCAGGGGGCTTGGGGGTGACCCAACTTGAAATTGCGGAACCGCCTGCCTCTGGGCGCCTCTTTGGCGTTTCGACTCCCGAGGGCCGCTCGACAAGGAAGCTTCCGTCCACACGCGAGGTCGGGGTGGTGAAAGCCGAGCAGTGCCTCGCTGCACCCGACAGCGTCGCCCGCACCACGCCTGAAGGTTCGGCACCCCGCGAGTCTCGCCATTTGCACATCGGTGCGAGCGGCAGCCTCCTGCCGGAGGCGCAAACCGCGTCCAACGTTCACATGTTGGCCTCCTTCGGCACCCGCCCGGCGTCGGCCGTTCGCGAAGGGGAGGCCACTTCCGGGTCCCGAAGTTTCAATCAATCTGTGCGGGGTCTCATCGGGTTTCAGACCGATTCGGGTAGACCAGGCGATTCCAGTTCCACAAAGCTTGAAGGAACCTCTGAGATAGGGCCGAGGCCGGAACAGGGGATCGGAGCACAAACCATCGAGCTTGCACGGATCGGTGACATAGGCATGGTGCCGGAAGGTCCGGAGACGGGGGACCTGCCGGAAGCCCAGGGCAGTTCGAGAGTATCGTCAGGAGGAATTCCCGAGGCCTCGGGCCTATCCGGCGATGCCGCGTCCCTTTCATGGCCCCGCGCTGAGGCGGGTGCTTCACGGGGAAGCCTGCGCCCCCGTCCGGTCGATCGGACTGTCAATTCACCTGTCAGCTCACCTGTCAGCGCAGGGTCGGACGCGGAAATCATTGCAGCGGAGGGGACGCCGGCGCCGGAACGTCTCCAGCGAAAGACGCTCCCTCAAGATGGGCACCGCACAACGGCACACGTTGCGAGAGCTACAGACACTGTGTCGGTCGCGGCGCCTTTGCCCCAGCCAGACGCACGGCAAGAGGAGAGAGTGGCGACCGCGATTGAGAAGACAGAGGTACGGTCGCTGCGTCCCGAAAGCTCGGACGTTCTCCCGGGTGTGTTCGGCAAGGTGAGCGTGGACAATACCCCCGTATCCGCTTCGCGGAGTCCGCCGACCGACACGGCGTCTCTGACATTCGCGCCGGTCCCCCCCGGTGCGGAGCGGGTCATCGGACCGGGAGCGGGAAGGCCGCATGTTGGACGCCGGTTCCTTCGATGGTGTCAGCGAACCGCATGTGGGCGAGCGGCTTCAGACCGCCATGGCGAAAGACGGGGTGGCTCCGAACGAGCAATTGGCCCCGGCTCGCACGCAGCAGCAACCGTCACCTGTCCGGCAGGTCGCCGAGGCAATCATCACGGGACGCGGTAACAAGGTCGAGGTGCAGCTCGAACCCGAGGAACTCGGTCGCGTCAGGTTCCACATGCAGCTTTCCGAGCACGGGATCACCCTGCAGGTGAGCGCTGAACGGCCGGAAACGCTCGATCTGCTGCGCCGGAACGCGGACCAGCTTGCGCGCTTTCTCACCGAGGCTGGGTACCAGGGCGGCAGCCTCAGCTTCTTTGGGCAAAGGCGCGGGGGTGGCACGTCGCGGGGGCGGACGGGCGGACCCGAGGCCGGCCTCCCCGACATGGCGGCGGCGCAAGGTGCATCTCCGACGGCGGCCCCTGGCCCGGTTCCGTCGGCAGGGCTCGACCTCAGGCTCTAGGAAGGGGAGATAGACATGGATACTTCAACTGTGGCCCAGACCACTGCGGGCACACCGAGTTCGGCTGCGAGCACGAGCAGCAAGGCAACGCTCACCAGCGATTTCGACACATTCCTGAAGATGCTGACCACCCAGGCCCAGAACCAGGATCCCTTTAACCCGGTCGATGCCACGGAATACGCCTCGCAGCTCGCCAGCTTTTCGGCGGTGGAGCAGCAGGTGCTGACCAACGATCTCCTGACCGGGCTGACCAGCCTCGCCAGCGATGGCGGGTTCGAGCGGCTGGCCTCCTGGATCGGGCTTGAGTCGCTGGTCCCGGGGGGGCGCCTATTTCGACGGCTCCACGGTCGCCTTTGACGTCGAGGTGCCGGAGGATGCGCAGAGTGCGATCCTCGTGCTCCGCGATTCGAGTGGCACTCTGCGGAACAAGGTGTCGCTCGTGCCGGGGAGTGCGAGGTATCTCTGGGACGGGACGGACCTTAGTGGCGCGACGCTGCCGGAAGGGCTGTATCAGGCCGAGGTCGAGCTTTACCAGGACGGTGTGCTTACCGAGACACTGCCGGCGCAATCCTACATGCGCATCGATGAGGTGCGCCGGTCGGAAGAGGGCTTTGTGCTGACGCTGCAGGGAGGCTGGCAGATCGGGGCGAGCGAGATCGCGGCGCTGCGCCACCCGGCGAGCTGACCGGGCGGCGCAGAACGGCTGATCAGAAGATCGACAGGAGGATGAGCGTGATCCCGGCACCGGAAATCAGCCCCCCGATGCCCCAGCCGAGCCGCCGTACCCACTTCGACTCGAGCTCGTCGGCGAGCCCTTGCGTCTGCCGGATCAGCGCCTCTTCGACGAGCCCGGGCAGGCGCGGGCCGAAGCGGGCCATCACCCGCGCCGTCTTGGCGAAATCGCGCAGCGCGGCGCGTGGGCCGATGGAGGTCTTGATGTATTGCTCGACCACCGGGCGCGCGACGCTCCATATGTTCATGTGAGGGTTGAGAGACCGGGCCACACCTTCGACCACCACCATCGTGCGCTGCAGCAGGATCAGCTCGGTCCGGGTCTGCATGCCGAAGCGTTCAGTCACTTCGAAGAGGTAGTTGAGCAACCGGCCCATAGAGATGCGGGTGGAATCCATGCCGAAGATCGGCTCGCCCACGGCGCGCAGGGCGCGGGCGAATTCGTCGACGTCCTGGTTGGAGGGAACGTAGCCAGCCTCGAAATGCACCTCGGCGACGCGGCGGTAATCGCGGCGGATGAAACCGTAGAGAATCTCGGCGTAGACCCGGCGGGTGTACTCGTCGATATGCCCCATGATGCCGAAGTCATAGGCGATGATATCGCCGTTCGGCGCCACCTTCAGGTTGCCCTGGTGCATGTCGGCGTGGAAGAAACCGTCGCGCAGCGCGTGGTTGAGGAAGAGCTGAAGCACCCGCTCGCTGAGCGCCACGCGGTCGTGGCCGGCGGCATCGATGGCCTCGTTGTCGCCGAGCGGTACGCCCTCGGCCCAGCTCATCGTCATTACGCGGCGGCCCGACAGACCCCAGACCACCTCGGGAAGCTGGAATCCCTCGTCGTCCACGGTGTTGGCCGCGAATTCGCTGGCCGAGGCGCTTTCCAGCCGCAGGTCCAGCTCGCCGTTCACCACGCCCTCGAAATGGGCGATGACGTCGCGCGGGCGCAACCGGCGCGAGGCGGGCGAGAGGAAGTTGATCGCATCGGCGGCCAGCCAGAAGGCGTCGATATCCTTGCGGAAGGCGCGCTCGATCCCGGGGCGCAGCACCTTCACCGCGACGGTTTCGCCGGTCTCGGCGAGGCGCGCCTTGTGCACCTGCGCGATGGAGGCGGCGGCGACCGGTGGGCTGAATTCGGAGAAGACCTCGTCGACCTTGACGCCGAGCTCGGTCTCGACCTGCGCCTTGGCGGCCTCGACCGGGAAGGGTGGCAGCTTGTCCTGCAACACGCGCAACTGGTTGGCGAGCTCTTCGCCGACCACGTCGGGGCGGGTCGAGAGGACCTGGCCGAACTTGATGTAGGCCGGGCCGAGCGCCGAGAGCGCGCGGGTCACCGGCGGCATTGCCGGGTCACCCTCGTACCCCAACCACTTGAAGGGCCAGGCGAGGACGCGGGCAGCCGCGCGCAGGGTCGGCGGGGCCTCCACGGCGTCGAGCACCACGCGCATCGCGCCCGTGCGCTCGAAGGTGGCGCCGGTGCGCACCAGCCGCCAGATGTTGTGCGGACCCTTCATGTCAGATCTTCCAGCCCGAGTGCAGGCAGGCGATCCCCATGCTCAGGTTGCGGTACTTGGCGTTGCCGAAGCCCGCCGAGCGCACCATTCCGAGGAAGGTTTCCTGGTCGGGGAACTTGCGGATCGATTCCACCAGGTACTGGTAGCTGTCGCGGTCGCCCGCGATCACCTGGCCCATGCGCGGGATCAGGTTGAAGGAATAAAGGTCGTAGACCTTCTGCATCAGCTCGTTGGGGATCTGGCTGAATTCCAGCACCATCAGCCGCCCGCCGGGTTTCAGCACGCGGAAGGCCTCGTTCAGCGCCTCCTGCGGACGGGTCACGTTCCGGATGCCAAAGGAAATCGTGTAGACGTCAAAGGTGTTGTCGGCGAAGGGCAGGGCCATCGCGTCACCCACCGCCCAGTCGAGCTGCTCGGCCATGGCGCCCGCTTCGGCGCGCTTGCGGCCCTCGACCAGCATCGGCTCGGTCAGGTCGCAGACCGTGGCGTGACCATGGCCGGCGCGCTTGAGGAAGCGGAAGGAGATGTCGCCGGTGCCGCCCGCCACGTCGAGCAGTTTCTGCCCGGGGCGGGGTGCCAGCCAGTCCATCATCGCATCCTTCCAGATGCGGTGAATGCCGAAGGACATGGCATCGTTCATCACGTCGTATTTCGACGCGACCGAGCCGAAGACGCCGCGCACGCGGCCGGCCTTCTCTTCCTCAGGGATGTCGGTGAACCCGAAGTGGGTGGTTTTTCCGGTCTCTTTGGTCATGGGCCTTGCCGTCCTGTGTCCGACACTCCTTATAGAGCCCGCGCGCCGCGCTGCAATGCGGCCCATTGGAAAGGATCCGTGATGCCCGAACTTCCCGAGGTGGAAACCGTTCGTGCCGGGTTGGCCCCGGTGATGGAAAACGAGGTGATCGCCGAGGCGAAGGTGAACCGGCCCGACCTGCGCTGGCCCTTCCCCGAGCGCATGGCCGAGCGGCTGACCGGCGCGCGGGTTCTGCGGCTGCGGCGGCGGTCCAAGTACATCCTCGCCGACCTCGACACCGGCGAGACGCTGCTGATCCACCTTGGCATGTCTGGGCGGATGCTGGTCTCGGGCGATCCGCTGGGGCGTTTCGTGCATGACCACCCGGCGCCGGAAAAACATGATCACGTGGTCTTCGAGATGGCCAGCGGCGCGCGGGTGACCTTCAACGACCCGCGACGCTTCGGGGCGATGGATCTCATGCTGACCGCCACCGCCGAGGCGCATCCGCTGCTGGCGGCGATCGGGCCCGAGCCTTTGGGCAATGAGTTCAGCGAATCCCATCTGATCGCCGCGCTGAAGGGGCGCAGCATGCCGATCAAGACCGCGCTGCTCGACCAGAAGATTGTTGCCGGTCTGGGGAATATCTACGTCTGCGAAGCTCTCTTCCGCGCCGGTATCCTTCCTTCACGCCGCGTCAACCGAATTTCCGAAAAGCGCATTGCGGCGCTTGTTCCGATCATCCGGCAGGTGTTGACCGACGCCATCGCCGCAGGTGGCTCCTCGCTCAAGGATTTCAGACAAGCCGATGGAGAACTTGGATATTTTCAGCACAGCTTCGATGTGTACGGGCGTGAGGGGCAGCCCTGCCGAGGGGAGGGTTGCGCTAACGAAGTACACCGAATCGTGATCTCGGGGCGGTCTTCTTTCTACTGTCCGAGCTGCCAAAGATAACTTGATTGCAGGGGTCAAGTTGGTA
Source organism: Alloyangia mangrovi (assembly GCF_002300555.2). Classification (GTDB taxonomy): domain Bacteria; phylum Pseudomonadota; class Alphaproteobacteria; order Rhodobacterales; family Rhodobacteraceae; genus Salipiger; species Salipiger mangrovi. The sequence continues at coordinate 131,527 of NZ_NTHN02000006.1, forward strand.
AGGCTGCGCGACAATGCCAACGGACGGGAGCCCGAAAGTCATGGCCTATGAGACGATTATCGTCGAAGTAGACGACGACGTTGCCACTATTACCCTGAACCGCCCGGACGCCCTCAATGCGCTGAACAGCCAGCTTCTTGGCGAGCTCGCGCAGGCGCTGACTGAGGCGGATGCCAATGACAAGGTGCGCTGCATCATCCTGACCGGCTCGGCCAAGGCCTTTGCCGCCGGGGCCGATATCAAGGAGATGTCGGAAAAGTCCTTCGTCGAGATGTTCCTCGGCGATTTCTTCGAGCCGGCCACCGAGGCCGTCGCGAAGGTGCGCAAGCCTGTGATCGCCGCGGTGAGCGGCTACGCCCTGGGTGGCGGCTGCGAACTGGCGATGATGTGCGACTTCATCATCGCGTCGGAAACCGCGAAGTTCGGCCAGCCCGAGATCAACCTCGGCGTCATCGCCGGGATCGGCGGCACGCAGCGCCTGCCGCGCTACGTCGGCAAGGCCAAGGCCATGGATATGCACCTGACGGGGCGCTTCATGGATGCCGAAGAAGCGGAGCGCTCGGGGCTGGTGAGCCGCGTCGTGCCGGTCAAGCAGCTGATGGAAGAGGCGCAGAGCGCCGCGGCGAAGATCGCCGAGAAATCTATGCTGGCATCGATCGCCGCCAAGCAGGCAGTGAATCGCGCCTTCGAGACCACGTTGGACGAGGGGCTGCTCTTCGAGCGTCGCCTGTTCCATTCGCTCTTTGCCACCGAGGACCAGAAGGAAGGCATGTCGGCCTTCCTCGAGAAGCGGACGCCGCAGTTCCGCGACCGCTGAGGCCCCTGGGCCGTCTGCCGGGCCTGTCCCCGCGGGGACAGGCCTTTTTCATGTCCGGGCCACTCAGGACTGCAGCGGGCCGCGCGTCTGGCGGATCGCTTCCTGGATGGCGCGCCAGGTCTGTGCCTCCTCTGCGGCACCCCTGCGCTCGTTCTCGCGCACCTTTGCGGCGGCCTCGGCTTCGGCGCGGGCGCCATGCGCCCGGTAGAGGGCCTGTGCGGCCTCGTTGATCTGCATCGCGTTCATGGCTGACTCCTCCTTTCAGTCTGAAGCGTCCCGCGGCCGGGGCCGTGGGAAGGTGATCCTAGCCGATTCTCCCCCAAATCCCCAAGAAGTGCCGCAGGGGCCTTTGCAACCGGCGGAAAATGGGCTATGCGCCCGCCCTACATGCGTGTGATGCCCGCTCAGGCAAGAATCGGTCCGGCGACGACAGATCCGGGTCTGGTGGATATTGCACGTCCGAAATTCAGACCCAGGCCTTGTCGGCCACAGACACACAGGACCGATCATCATGGCAAATACGCCCCAGTCCAAGAAGCGCGCACGTCAGAACGAAAAGCGTTACGCCGTCAACAAGGCACGCCGTTCGCGCATCCGTACCTACCTGCGCAAAGTCGAGGAAGCGATCGCTTCGGGCGACAAGGACGCAGCCACCGCAGCTCTCGCCGCAGCTCAGCCCGAACTGATGCGCGGCGTGACCAAGGGTGTCTTCCACAAGAACACTGCTTCGCGCAAAATGTCGCGCCTCTCCTCGCGGGTGAAGGCGCTCGCCTGAACACGTCAATTGTCAGGCTGAAATGACACACTCAATAGGTGTGTGATCGAAAAGGCATCGCCATCGGTGGTGCCTTTTTTCATGACTCACACCATATTTTGAAGGCCGAGATTCTTTTTTTCGGATTCCATTGAGTCAAGTTTGAAGTTCGGTTGCTGCTCTTCTCGGAACAGGAGTAATTTCATCGAGCGAGTCACATCGCTGGGGGGACAGGCAATCGGGGACCACGCCACGGGTATCGTGGAAATGTCTTCGTCGCTTCGGTCGTCTGATCATCAGGACGCCGAAATCGGGGTGAATTCATCCTGCCAGTCCAATTGTAAAATGGGTGAGTAGCGCGCCTTGCTGGGTCGCTTCGGGATGCTGGGAGTCCCGGGGAGTCCTTCTGCGTTCTATTTCACTGGGACAGAGACTTCTCTTCCTGACCCATGCCTTTCGGCATGGGGCCTGCTTTTGCTTCCCGTCGGTGACTCAATTGGGCGCGTGTGTGTGTGTTGCCCAGAGGGACATAGGAAGAACCGGTGAAGAGACGGAGCGGGGATAAATGACGCAGGAACAATGGGGCGCGCTGCAAGACAGGCTGAGCAGCACGATCGGGGAAAACAACTACCGAACCTGGATCAAGCCCCTCGAATATAAAGGTCTGGAAGCCGACGGGGTGGCGGTCTTCCTTGCACCGACGAATTTTATTGGCACCTATGTGTCGCAGAATTTCGGAGACCTGCTGCTGTCGCAGATCTCCACGCTGGATTCGCAGGTACGCCGCCTGCAATTCCGGGTCAGCAACGCGCCGCGTCCGGCAGCGGGCCGTCCGAGCCCGCGCCCGGTCTCGGCGCAGCCGGAGCAGCCGGCCCAGGCCAATGCAGCCAACGGCCACTCCGCACAGGGCGGAAGTGACCTGCTGCCGAGCGCGCCGCTCGATGCGCGCTTCACCTTCGATAATTTCATCGTCGGCAAGCCCAACGAGCTCGCCCATGCCGCCGCGCGTCGCGTGGCCGAGGCCGAGACCGTGACCTTCAACCCGCTGTTCCTTTACGGCGGCGTGGGTCTCGGCAAGACGCACCTGATGCACGCGATCACCTGGGAGCTGCGCAACCGCCGCCCTGACCTGAACGTGCTGTATCTCTCGGCAGAGCAGTTCATGTACCGCTTCGTGCAGGCCCTGCGTGAGCGCCGCATGATGGACTTCAAGGAGCTGTTCCGGTCGGTCGACGTGCTGATGGTCGATGACGTGCAGTTCATCGCCGGCAAGGACTCGACGCAGGAAGAGTTCTTCCACACGTTCAACGCCTTGGTGGACCAGAACAAGCAGATCGTCATCTCGGCGGATCGCGCGCCGGACGAAATCAAGGATCTCGAGAACCGCATCCGCTCGCGCCTGCAGTCCGGCCTCGTGGTCGACCTGCACCCGACGGATTACGAGCTGCGTCTCGGCATCCTGCAGTCGAAGGTCGACACCTATCGCAAGCAGTATCCGTCGCTGCAGCTCGACGCGGGCATCCTCGAGTTCCTGGCACACCGCATCTCCACGAACGTGCGCGTGCTAGAAGGTGCGCTGACGCGGCTCTTCGCCTTCGCCTCGCTGGTTGGTCAACCGATCACCATGGAACTGACGCAGGACTGCCTTGCGGACGTGCTGCGCGCCTCGGACCGCAAGATCTCGATCGAGGAGATCCAGCGCAAGGTCGCGGATCACTACAACATCCGCCTCAGCGACCTGATTGGCCCGAAGCGCGTGCGCAACTTCGCCCGCCCTCGCCAGGTGGCGATGTACCTGTGCAAGCAGCTCACTGCCCGCTCGCTTCCCGAGATCGGCCGCCGCTTCGGCGGGCGCGACCACACCACGGTCATGCACGGGGTGAAGCGGATCGAGGAACTGCGCATGCAGGACAGCCAGATCGCCGACGATATCGAGCTGCTGCGCCGCGCGCTGGAAGCCTGAGACCGCACGACCACATTTGGGAACGGGGCTGCCCTCGGGCTGCCCCGCGGCCTTGACGCTGCAGACAATCCATCGGATCAATCAGCAAAACAATTTGGAGTAGCTTCGCAGATCCGCCAAGCTGCCCCTTCGGCTAACCGAGGAACAGGGCGATGAAAGTCAGCATAGAACGGGCGACGCTGCTCAAGGCAGTCAGCCAGGCACAGTCGGTGGTCGAACGCCGGAACACCATTCCGATCCTGGCCAACGTGCTGATCGAGGCCGAGGGCAACGCCGCCAGCTTCCGCGCCACCGATCTCGACATCGAAGTGCTCGACCGCGCCCCCGCGGTGGTCGAACAGGCCGGGGCCACCACCGTTTCGGCGGTGACCCTGCACGAGATCGTCCGCAAGCTGCCCGACGGCGCGCTGGTTCAACTGACCGCCGACAATGCCGCCGGCCGCCTGACCGTGGCTGCGGGCCGCTCGAACTTCAGCCTCGCGACGCTGCCGAAGGAAGACTTCCCGGTCATGGCATCGTCCGAGTACTCGTCGAACTTCACCGCCAAGGCCGAGGTCCTGCGCCGCCTCTTCGACAAGTCGAAGTTCGCCATCTCGACCGAGGAAACCCGCTACTACCTCAACGGCGTCTACATGCATGTCGCCGAGAGCGAGGACGGCCGGGTGCTGCGCTGCGTCGCCACCGACGGTCACCGCCTTGCCCGCATCGACGCGCCGCTGCCCGCCGGGGCCGAGATGATGCCCGGCGTCATCGTGCCCCGCAAGACCGTGGGCGAGCTGCGCAAGCTGCTCGAAGAGGACGACATGGACATCGCCGTCTCGGTCTCGGAAACCAAGGTGCGCTTCGCCACGCCCGACATCACGCTGACCTCCAAGGTCATCGACGGCACCTTCCCCGACTATTCGCGCGTCATCCCGATGAACAACACTCGCCGGCTCGAGGTCGACGCTGGCGAATTCGCCAAGGCGGTGGACCGCGTCGCGACCGTTTCGTCGGAGCGGTCGCGCGCCGTGAAGCTGCAGCTCGACGAGGACCGGCTGATCCTCTCGGTCAATGCGCCGGACAGCGGTGCCGCCGAGGAAGAGCTGGCCGTGGCCTATGGTGACGAGCCGCTGGAGATCGGCTTCAACGCGAAATACCTGCTGGAGATCGCCAGCCAGGTCGACCGCGAGAACGCCGTCTTCATGTTCAACTCCTCGGGCGATCCGACCCTGATGCGCGAAGGCACCGACACCTCGGCCGTCTACGTCGTCATGCCGATGCGGGTCTGACGTTCCCGTCTCGAGCATCCGATCGTCATCGAAAGGCAGGGGCTGTGCTTCTGCCTTTCATGATTCCGGAAATACCCCCTTTCGCGGGGGCGATCCCCGCGCTACCGCCTGAGCCATGTCCCTGCATCTCACCCGCCTCACGCTCTCGCACTTCCGCTCCCACAGGGACGCCTCGGTCGAGGTGGATGCGCGGCCCGTGGCGCTCTACGGGCCAAACGGCGCGGGCAAGACCAACCTGATCGAGGCGGTCTCGCTGTTCTCTCCGGGGCGGGGCATGCGCCGGGCCTCGGCGCAGGAGATGGTGCGCCGCCCCGAGGCGCTCGGGTGGAAGATCGAGGGGCTGCTGCAGACCGGCGACGCGCTGCACGAGGTCAGCTTCCGCTCGGAGGCCGGTGCCGCGCGGCAGGTGCAGATCGACGGCAAGGCCGCGCCGCAGGTGGCGCTTGGACGGTTGGCGCGCGTGCTCTGGCTGATCCCCTCGATGGACCGGTTGTGGATCGAGGGCCCGGAGGGGCGGCGGCGCTTCCTCGACCGGATGACGCTGAGCTTCTTTCCCGACCACGCCGAGCTGACGCTCGGCTACGAGAAGGCCATGCGCGAGCGCAACCGGCTGCTGCGCGACCAAGTGCGCGACGGCTTCTGGTACGCGGCGCTCGAGGGGCAGATGGCGGAGGCCGGTGCGGCGCTGCAGGCCAATCGCCGCGCGGCGCTGGCGCGACTGGCCGAGGCTCAGGCCGGGGCGGAGACGCAATTCCCCACCGCCGAGCTCGAACTGGTGGATGCCGACACACCCATGCCCGAGGAAACCGCCGCGCTGCGCGCCGCGCTCGAGGCCAGCCGTCCGCGTGACCTGGCGGCCGGGCGGACGCTGGTCGGGCCGCATCGCGCCGACCTGCGGGGTGTGTTCGCCGCCAAGGGGGTGCCCGCCGAGGATTGCTCGACCGGCGAGCAGAAGGCGCTGCTGATCTCGCTCATTCTCGCCAACGCCCGCGCCTTGGCGCAGGAGACCGGCGCGGCGCCGATCCTGCTGCTCGACGAGGTGGCGGCGCATCTCGACGCGGCCCGCCGCGCGGCGCTCTATGACGAGATCTGCGCGCTGGGGGCGCAGGCCTGGATGACCGGCACCGGGCCGGAGCTTTTCGCGGAATTGGGGGAGCGCGCGCAGCACCTCGAAGTCACCGAGCGGGACGGGCAATCATTGGTTGAAAACCGCCCGGTTTGACACCAAATCTTGTGTCTGCGGCGTGACAATCCTGCCTGAACACCGTATAAAACCTACAAAAATCATGAAGGATCGCGGCATGGCCGAACCGGCAAGCGCACCGCAGGAATACGGCGCGGATTCCATCAAAGTTCTCAAAGGCTTGGAAGCTGTCCGCAAACGCCCCGGCATGTACATCGGGGACACGGATGACGGCTCGGGCCTGCACCACATGGTCTACGAGGTCGTGGATAACGGCATTGACGAGGCTCTGGCGGGTCACGCGGACTCTGTCCGGGTGAAAATCCACGCCGACAACTCGGTATCGGTGCGCGACAACGGCCGCGGTATTCCTGTCGATCTGCACCAGGAAGAGGGCGTCTCGGCAGCCGAGGTCATCATGACCCAGCTGCACGCAGGCGGCAAGTTCGACCAGAACTCCTACAAGGTCTCGGGCGGTCTGCACGGCGTCGGCGTCTCGGTGGTGAACGCGCTGTCGGTCTGGCTGGAGCTGCGCATCTGGCGTAATGGCAAGGAACATTACGCGCGCTTCGAGCATGGCGATACGGTCGAGCATCTGCGCGTTGTCGGCGACGCCGAGGGCGAGCAGGGCACCGAGGTGCGCTTCCTTGCCTCCACGGACACTTTCAGCAACCTCGAGTACAGCTTCGAAACGCTGGAAAAGCGCCTGCGCGAGCTGGCCTTCCTCAACTCGGGTGTGCGCATCATCCTTGAGGACGAGCGCCCCGCCGAGCCGCTGAAGACCGAGCTGCACTACGAAGGCGGCGTGAAGGAGTTCGTGAAGTACCTCGACCGCTCCAAGCAGCCGGTGATGACCGACCCGATCTACATGACCGGGGAGAAGGACGGTATCGGCGTCGAGATCGCCATGTGGTGGAACGACAGCTACCACGAGAACGTGCTGCCCTTCACCAACAACATTCCCCAGCGCGACGGCGGCACCCACGTGGCCGGTTTCCGCGGCGCGCTGACCCGCACGATCAACAACTACGCGCAGGCCTCGGGCATCGCCAAGAAGGAGAAGGTCTCCTTCACCGGTGACGACGCCCGCGAGGGTCTGACCTGCGTGCTTTCGGTGAAGGTGCCGGATCCGAAGTTCAGCTCGCAGACCAAGGACAAGCTCGTGTCGTCCGAGGTGCGCCCGGCGGTCGAGAGCCTGATGAACGAGCGTCTCGCCGAGTGGTTCGAGGAGAACCCCAACGAGGCCAAGCAGATCGTCGGCAAGATCGTCGAGGCGGCGCTGGCCCGCGAGGCCGCGCGCAAGGCGCGCGAACTGACCCGCCGCAAGACCGCGATGGACGTGAACTACCTTGCCGGCAAGCTCAAGGACTGCTCCGAGAAGGACCCCTCCAAGACCGAACTCTTCATCGTCGAGGGTGACTCCGCAGGCGGTTCGGCGCAGACCGGGCGGGATCGCGGTACGCAGGCGATCCTGCCGCTGAAGGGCAAGATCCTCAACGTCGAGCGCGCGCGCTTCGACCGGATGCTCGGCAGCCAGGAGATTGGCAACCTGGTGATGGCGCTCGGCACCGGCATCGGCCGCGACGAGTTCAACATCTCCAAGCTGCGCTATCACAAGATCATCCTGATGACCGACGCCGACGTCGATGGCGCGCACATCCGGACGCTGCTGCTGACCTTCTTCTATCGGCAGATGCCGGAGCTGATCGAGGGCGGATATCTCTACATCGCGCAGCCGCCCCTCTATAAGGTGACCCGCGGCAAGTCCGAGGTCTACGTGAAGGACCAGAACGCGCTCGACGAGTACCTGATCAACCAGGGCATCGACGGCGCCAGCCTCAAGCTCGGCAACGGCGAGGTTATCGCCGGTCAGGACCTCGTGCGGGTGATCGACGAGGCACGCCAGCTCAAGCGCGTGCTGGATGCCTTCCCGACGCATTACCCGCGCCACATCCTCGAGCAGGCAGCCATCGCCGGCGGCTTCGTGCCCGGCGCGGTGGAATCGGACCTGCAGGGCGTCGCCGACAAGGTGGCGCAGCGGCTCGACCTGATTGCGCTGGAGTATGAAAAGGGCTGGCAGGGCCGGATCACCCAGGACCGCGGCATCCGTCTCGCGCGCATCCTGCGCGGGGTCGAAGAAGTCCGCACGCTGGACGGCGCCATGCTCCGCTCGGGCGAGGCGCGCCGTACCGGCAGCTTCACCCAAGCGCTACAGGCGGTCTACAGCACCCCCGCGACGCTCGAGCGCAAGGATCGCCGCCAGGCAGTCTACGGGCCGCTCGACCTGCTGAAGGCGATCCTCGAAGAGGGTGAAAAGGGCCTCGCGCTGCAGCGCTACAAGGGTCTGGGCGAGATGAACCCGGGCCAGCTCTGGGAAACCACGCTCGACCCCGATGCCCGCACGCTCCTGCAGGTAAAGATCGACGATATGGCCGAGGCCGACGATCTCTTTACCAAGCTGATGGGCGATGTGGTGGAGCCGCGCCGCGAGTTCATCCAGCAGAACGCGCTGAGCGTGGAGAACCTCGACTTCTGATCCTGTCGGAAGGTTGGAATTGAGAACGGCGCGCAGGAGACTGCGCGCCGTTTTCCGTTCCCGGGGAGGGGTGCTGGCTTACCGCCGGGCGAAGTCTTCCAGCAGCATCGGGAAGTCCTTCTCGGGCGGAAATTCCGCGTAGCTGTGTCGTGCCGGGGTCTGCGCCCAGTCCAGCTTGTCGCGGGTCATCGTCTCGATGAACGGCAGGCTCCATTCGGGCACGTCGAACATCACGGGACGCAGGTTCACGAAGGCCTCGACCCCGGTGATCCGGGTGAACATCCACGTCCCGCACTCGGGGCACATGTAGTGGTCAAGCTGCGGACCCTTGATCCCGCCCTTCACCGGCGCCCCGGCGATCACCCGGAACCCGTCCGGAGGCACCATCATGGTCAGGGAAAAGGCGCTGGCGCTCATCTTCTGGCAGCCGCGGCAATGGCAGGCGGCGGTCATCATCGGAGGCTTGCTCACCTCGAGCTGCAGCGCGCCGCAGCGGCAGCTGCCGATCTGGGGAAGCTCGGTCATCGCGCTCTCCTTTCGCGTCGGTCGGGGTAGAGAAAAAGCCGGCCCCGGGGCCGGCTTTCTGATCTCACTCGGTCCGCAGGCTGGCGGCCGATTCCTTGATGGCGTCATATTGCCCGCCGGGGCGGAAGCGCCACAGGTAGTCGGGCATCACCGCCTCGGGCGCGACCGGGGGGGATTCCGAGATCGGCCAGCCCCTTGGCACCTTCGGACACCACGTTGTCCTTGCGAAGCATCACCACCTGGTCGCGGGTGATCGGCGCGGTGAACAGCCCACCGGTGAGCCGTTGCAGGAATTCCGAAACGCCGCCGATCACCGAGGCCAGCCCATACGGCAGGTTCACCAGCATCTTGCGGCGGCGGATGACGGTCAGCATCTCCTCGATAAAGGCGCGGAAGCTCTTCACTTCGGGCCCGCCAAGCTCGTAGACGCCCGGGGCGGCCACGCCGGTAAGCCCTTTCTCGGCGGCTTCGGCCACGTTGTCCACGTAGACCGGCTGGAAACTGCGCTCCGCGCCCACCAGCGCCAGCACCGGACCCATCCGCGACATCGAGGCGAAACGGTTGAAGAACTGGTCCTCCATCCCGAAGATCACCGAGGGGCGCAGGATCATCGCGCCGGGGAAGGCGGCCAGCACGGCCTCTTCGCCGAGCGCCTTGGTGCGGGCGTAGCCGCTCTTGCTTTCCTTGTCGGCGCCGATCGCCGAGATATGCACCAGCGCATCGACGCCCTGCTCGCCGGCAATGCGCGCGATGCGGCCCGCCCCTTCGACCTGCACGGCATCGACGTTGTTCTTGCCGCGGGTGGCGAAGGTGCCGACGCAGTTCACTACGGCATCGGCGCCCTGCATCACGGCGCGCACCGACTCGTCGTCGCGGATGTTGCAGAACACGGGCTCGACCTGGCCGACCGAGCCATAGGGCTTCACAAAGAGGGCTTCGTTGGGGCGACGGACGGCGACACGGACGCGCCAGCCGAGCTTCGCCATGCGGCGGGCGATATAGCGTCCGACAAATCCGGATCCGCCGTAAATGGTGACGAGCTTGCTCATCTGGCTACTCCTGCTCCGAGGTTCTAGGCCCTTGAATACCGGGCCGTCCGGCACCCGGCAAGGAGGCTCCGTTGGGTAAGTTGCACAAAATGAAAAATCTGCGTTGACACTCCCTGCGGACATATTTAAACGCCCCCTCACCACCTGTGCCCAGGTGGCGGAATTGGTAGACGCGCTGGTTTCAGGTACCAGTGACTTAACGGTCGTGGAGGTTCGAGTCCTCTCCTGGGCACCATCAAACCCCCGTGAAATCTTCGGATTTCACGGGGGTTTTGGTTTTTGGAACTGGTGTCGTGGTCGATGGCCATTGGAGCGAAGCCAGCTCCGGGGTCTTGCGCGGTTCGCCTGTGGCACCTTCCGGAATTCTCAGCGCCAGGGATCCCGGTTTCCGCTCGGCACGCCTGCTATTGGGCGAAGTTCGCGACGGGTCCTATGGTGCCCCTCCCCCAGCGACTCTCTCGACGCGATTGCCGCGCGGGTCTCTCGAGGTCCCTCACGGCCGCACATGTATACGCGCAGAAATCGGTAAGGGTGATCGGTGGCCGGTAAGGGTGATCGGTGGCGCCGGGGCGCTGGGTTCGCCCCGGTTCGAGCTCAGGCCGCTCGGCGGGCTCTCCTCGCTTGATGGTGCTCGTCCAGCCTCGCCACGGCTCTTCCGGGTCTCACTCCCTGCAGGGAAGCGGCCGAACACCGCCCCTTGCGGTCCCGTGTCGTGATGCACGCCATATGAGGGGAGGAGTCGACGCCCTTCCGAGCCCTGATTTTATGCGCCTTCCGGCCTCCGTGCACTTTTTGTGACGAAAAATGAAAAAAGGGGTTGCGGGTCCCGTACGGAGTACGTAAATAGCCCCTCACCGGCGGCGCTGAGGCGCTCGACGGGACGCCAGACGGGGCGGCGGCG
>NZ_NTHN02000070.1 GCF_002300555.2 Alloyangia mangrovi
CGACCGAGATCGTGCTGCGCCCCTACGGCGGCACGCTAACCCTCCTCGATAGCCGTCAGGGCGGCGGCGGCGGTGACTTCGGCGGCAGCTCGGGTGGCGGCTACGGCGGCGGTTCGGGCGGTGGCTACGGCGGCGGCAACGATGGCGGCTACGGCGGCGGTTCGGGCGGCGGCTATGGCGGCGGCTCGGGTGGTGGCGGCTCGCGCGACATCGACGACGAAATTCCGTTCTGAGGGAATTTTTCCCGCGCGTGCGATCCTGCATGCGGGAGAACCGAAATGCGCAAGGGCTGGCATCTGCCAGCCCTTTCTCTTTCGTGCGCCCCGGCTGCTTGTCTGCGACGCGGCCTTTGGCCGGTGCGGCTTCGGCCTAGACCGCGGCGATCAACTCGCCGACCTTTCCGATGAGCTCATCCAGATTGAAGGGCTTTTGCACGATCTCGACATCCGCCGCCGCAAGATCGCCTCCCAGCGCGGCGGTCTCGTCGTAGCCGGTGACGAAGACCACCTTCAGCCCCGGCAGCTCGGCGCGCGCCGCCTCTGCAAGCTGGCGCCCGTTCATCCCGCGCGGCAGCCCGACGTCGGTGAGCAGCAGGTCGATGTGCCGCGTCTGCCTGAGCACCTCCAGCGCCTCGGTGCCGGTGCCGGCCTCGAGCACGGTGTACCCCCTGTCCCGCAGCGCATCGACGACCACCATCCGCACGAGGATCTCGTCTTCCACCACGAGCACCGTCTTTTCCGGCGCCGCGGCCCGCTCGCCATCGCCGACCTCGTCGGCACCCGGCTCTGCCTCGACCGCATCGAAGCCCCGCGGCAGGTAGAGGCTAACGACGGTGCCCTTGCCGAGTTCCGAGGTGATCTCCGCCGCGCCGCCGGACTGCTGGGCAAAGCCGTAGACCATGGACAGGCCGAGCCCCGTCCCCTCGCCCATCGGCTTGGTGGTGAAGAAGGGTTCGAAGGCCCGGTCAATCTGCTCGGCACTCATGCCGCTGCCGGTGTCCGAAACGCTGATCCGCAGGTAATCCCCTGCCCCGAGGCCCATGGTCTTTGCCTTGCCGCGCGAGATGCTGCAGTTGGCGACGCCGATCGTCAGGCTGCCGCCGGCCGGCATAGCGTCGCGGGCGTTGATGCAGAGGTTGAGCAGCGCGTTCTCGAGCTGGTTCTGGTCGACAAGCGACGGCCAGGTGTCCTCGTTGGCGACGGTCTTCACCTCGATGTGCGGCCCGACCGTGCGCTGGACCAGCTCGACCATCCCCGCGCAGAGCCGCGCCACGTCGGTTGGCTTGGGCGCAAGCGCCTGCTTGCGGGCAAAGGCCATCAGGCGCTGCGTGAGGTTCGCCGCGCGGCTCGTCGCATTGCTTGCCATGGCAAGATAGCGCTCGATTTCGTCGACGCGCTGCTCGGAAAGCCGAGCGTGGGCCATTTCGACCGAGCCAGAGACCGCCGCCAGCAGGTTGTTAAAGTCATGCGCCAGTCCGCCGGTGAGCTGGCCGACCGCCTCCATCTTCTGCGCGTGGCGCAACTCTTCCTCCTTGGCCATCAGCGCGGCGGTCTGTTCCGACACCCGGCGCTCGAGCGTCTCGTTGAGGCGGAAGAGCTCGGCCGCCACCCGGTCGCGCTCGGCCTCGACCTCGCGCCGGCCGCTGATGTCCATCAGCACCCCCGAAAAGGTCTCGGGCATGCCGCGCGCGTTGAGCTCGACCTTGCCGCTTGCCTCGATCCAATGGTACTTCCGGTCCTCGCGCAAAACGCGGAACTGCTGGAAGTAGGCGCCGCCCTTCCGCAGCGCCTTCTCGATATCCGCGTTCAGGCGTGGCTTGTCCTCGGGATGGACGTTCGAGATGATGTCGTCAAGGTTGAGATCGCCGCGCTCGCTGCCCTTGCGCAGCCCCATGGCCGAGGACAGCCCCTCGTCGACGGTGAAGGCATCCTCGGGGATATCCCAGACCCAGGTGCCGACAATCGCCCCGGCCTCGAGCGCGAGGCTGACCCGCTGCTCGTTCTCGCGCGAGAGCTTCTCGCTGGCCCGGATCTCGGCCTCGGCAAGCTTGCGATCGGTGATGTCACGAAAGAGGACCGCGACCTGCCCGAGGCTCTTGGGCTCAACGCGCCGCGCCGAGACCTCGATGTACCGCCCCGCCTCGGAGAAATTCCTTTCGAAACGGATCGGCACACCATTATCTAGCACAGCGCCGTAGATTTTCACCCATTCCCGACCATCCTCGGGCGCGACGTCAAAGACGGTTTTTCCCACGATCCCCTTGATTCCGGTATGACGCTCGTAGCCGGAATTCGCTTCGATATGCATGTAATCCGAAAGAGGTCCGTCCGGCCCGTCGATGAACTGGATGATGCAAAAGCCATCGTCGATGATCTCGAAAAGCGCCTGACGGGCAGCCTCGCGCGGATCATCGTGGCCCGCAGCCTCGTCGGGCCGCAATATCGGTACCGGCTTTCTACTCTTAATAAACGGTAGGCGCATTGCGGTGTCCGACATGTGAGGGGGAATATCCCGACACATATAGATGGGTTCACTGCCGCGGAAAGCCCATGCTCGCCGATCGTTGCCCGAATGACACGGAATTTGCCCTGACTTTGAGGAACCGGGAAAAGAGTGCACGGCATTAGCACGGTCAATTGCAAAGCGCTGGTGAGGCGCGGCCAAGCGCCGCTCTGCCACCGCCGCGGCCCCAGCACAAAGTTTGCCTAACGGTATCTCGCTACCTGAGCTACCATGGCGCGATCCAATAATCATTTTAGCAACCAGAAGGAACGCATTCATGGAAGGTATTGCAGCAATAATTGTTCAGGCAATCGCGGGCATGGTGGGCGGCGGCGTGGCCGGCCAGGTGGTGAAGACCGTCGGCATGGCGGTGCTTCCCAAGCTGCTCTCCGGCGCCATCGGCGGCATCCTCGGCGGTTCGGCCATCGGCGCGATCCTCGGCGGCGGCGATCCGACCGCGGCCGCCGATGCGGCCACCGCCGCGGGCGGGCTCGATATCGGCGCGCTGATCGGCCAGCTTCTGGGCGGCGCCGCCGGGGGCGGCGTGCTCACCGCCATCGTCGGCCAATTCCTCGGCAAGAAGTAAGTCAAACGAAGGCGCGGGTCCGGCACGCCAGCCGGACCCCGGCCGGGCGGCAGAATCCCCACCGCGGGCATGGGGCCGATCATCGGTGCGGGCGCAGACCCCGAGGGCATCCGTTTTGCCCGGGATCCCGGCCAAAGCCTTGAAGACCAAGGCCCCGGGCCCCATAACTCTGTGAACCCTCTCGAACACGAAAAGACGGACGTATGGACGCCCCTGCCACCGGAACACTCGACGCGGCCTTCTGGATGACCTCCGCCGCGATCCTGCTGCTCATTCTCTTCTCGGCCTTCTTCTCCGGCTCCGAGACCGCGCTGACCGCCGCCTCGCGCGGCAAGCTGCGCGCCGCCATGGACCGGGGCTCGCGCGGCGCAGCCATGGCGCTCAAGATCACCGAGGACAACGAACGGCTGATCGGCTCGGTGCTGCTGGGCAACAACCTCGTCAACATCCTTGCCACCTCGCTCGCCACGGCGCTTTTCACGAGGCTGCTCGGCGACGGCGGCGTGGCGATGGCGACGCTGATCATGACCTTCCTCGTGCTGATCTTCGCCGAGGTGCTGCCCAAGACCTATGCCATCACCAACCCAGAGCAGGCCGCCGCCACCGTGGCGCCGCCGATCCGGGTGGTGATCCTGATCTTTTCGCCCGTGGTGGCGGCGATCCGGGCGCTGGTACGCGCCCTGCTCAAGTTGATCGGCGTGCAGACCGACCCCGACAGCCAGATCCTCGCCGTGCGCGAGGAAATCGCCGGGGCGCTGCAGCTCGGCCACTCGGAAGGCGTGGTGGAAAAGGAAGACCGCGACCGCATCCTCGGCGCGCTCGACCTCGCGGAGCGCACCGTCGAGGAGATCATGCTGCACCGCTCGGGCATCGAGAGCATCGACGCCGAGGCCGAGCCCCGCGCCATCCTGCAGCAGTGCCTCGACAGCAACCACACCCGCCTGCCCGTCTACCGCGGCGAGCCCGAGAACATCATCGGCATGGTGCACGCCAAGGACCTTTTGCGTGCCATGTACGACGTGATGGCCAAGGCGGGCGAGCGTGGCTTCGACGCGCTCGACGACTTCCGCATCACCGAGGTGATGATGAAGCCCTACTTCGTGCCTGACACCACCACGCTCGCCGACCAGATGCGCAACTTCCTGCGCCGCCGCACCCACTTTGCGCTGGTGGTGGATGAATACGGCTCGCTGGAGGGGCTGATCACCCTCGAGGATATCCTCGAGGAGATCGTCGGTGAGATCGCCGACGAGCACGACCCCGATGCCGAGCATCAGGTCAGCGCCGGCGAGGATGGCTGGTACTGGCTCGATGGCGCGATGACCATCCGCGACCTCAACCGGGCCGCCGACTGGTCGCTGCCCGACGACGAGGCGAACACCATCGCCGGGCTCGTCATTCACGAGGCGCAGATGATCCCCACCGTGGGCCAGCGATTCAGCTTCCACGGCTTCCGCTTCGAAGTCATGGAGCGCGAGAACAACCGGATCACTCGGCTGCGGGTGCGGCCCGTGGAGCCTCTGCCGGAGTGACCGGCGCGTCGGCGGCAGGATCGATCGGCAGCTCGGCTTCGAGCACGTAGCCGCCCGGCTCGCGCCGCTCGACCACCGTGCCGCCGACCTGGCTCACCGCCGCCTCGAGCAGCCGCGCACCGAGCGCGGTCGAGGCCAGCGCGTCGAGCGTCGAGCCCGGCTCGGGGCCGGTGCCGTTGTCGCGACAGGTGAAGAGGATTCGGTTCTCTCCGGCGGGGCGCATCTCGAAGCGGACCACCGGCGCGGTGCCGCCTTCGTGGAAGGCGTATTTCATCGCATTGGCGGCGAACTCGTTGGCCACCACGCCAATCGAGGCGGCGACCCGCGATTCCACCTCGATGCGCGGCACGTCGACCTCGAAGGCAACCTCGGCGGGCGCGTGGCGCTGCAGCAGCGTCGCGACACGCGACAGATAGGTGTCGAGACGCACGAAATGCATCTTCGAGGTCAGGTTCAGCTCGGCATGCAGTTGCGAGACTGAATCTACCCGCCGCGCGATCGCGTCGAGCGCGTCGCGGGTCTCGGGCTCGGTAGAGCGGGCGCGGTAGAGCCGGATGGTCGAGGCCACGGTCTGCAGCGAGTTCTTCACCCGGTGGTCGATTTCCTCGCGCAGGATTTCCTTGTTGTGCAGGGCCCGCTGCAGGTCGAGCTGGCGCATCACCTGCCCGGCCATGACCTTGAGCAGCTTGCGCTGCTGGGCGGTCAGCTTGCGCGGCTTGTCGTCGAGCACGCAAAGCGTGCCGATGCAATGACCGCTGCGGGTCACCAGCGGCGCCCCGGCGTAGAAGCGCTTCGCCGAGATCGTCCCGCAGCAGAGCGGGTTGTCGGCGCTGCGCAGGTCGAGCATCGTATCCTCGATCTCGAGGATATCCTCCGACAGGATCGCATGGGCGCATATCGACTGCTCGAGCGGCGTCTGCCCCGGCTCCATACCGAAGCGCGCCCTGAACCATTGCCGGTTCTCGTCGACAAGGCTGATCAGCGCGACCGGCACCTCGAGCAGCGAGGCGAGCAACTCCACCACCTCGTCGAAAGCCGGATCGGGGCCGTTGTCGAGCACGCCGTAGCTGCGCAGCTCGGCAAGGCGTTCAAGCTCATCATCCGATTTCCGTGCGAGTACCATTGTCCGAAATTGCCTCTTCACCAGACCCTGCAACGCACGGGGCCGGGCGTCGCAGGCATTCTTTCAGACATAGCAGCAGGCAAGATACCGCCAAGTGCCAATCTGCGCCCCGCTCGACCAACGCTACGGCAGAGTCGGAGAGTTCCGGGACAGTTTACACATTTTTGGTGAATTTGCTGCTTATGCTTGGGTGTCAGACCACCCTGCTTCACCAGCGTCCCGGTCCAGCCGACTGCGCCCGCGGGATCACGCCCGCCCCGCCCAATCACCGAGAAATCCCGTCAGGATTTCCGGCTTTGCTGTATAAGGAATCCCATGGGAGGAATAGCTGTTTTGATTCCCGCCGCCGGCGCAAGCAGCCGGATGCGCGGAGCCGACAAGCTTCTGAAGCAGGTCGGTGGCCGGGCGCTCTTGCGCCGCCAGGCCGAGGAAGCGCTGCGCGCGGTCAACCACGTGACGGTCACCTTACCCGATCACGACCATCCGCGCGCCGCCGCGCTGGCAGGTCTGCCAGTGCAACTTGTTGCCGTCCCCGATGCGTCTTTGGGCATGTCCGCCTCGCTGCGGCGTGGGGTCGGCATGCTGCCGCGCGGGATCGACGCGCTGATCGTGCTGCCCGCCGACATGCCCGAGCTGACATCTGAGGATATCCTCATGCTCGTGCAGGGCTTTCGCGCCATGCCGCAGCCGACGCTGCAGCAGGGCTGCGCCGAGGACGGCACGCCGGGGCATCCAGTGCTGTTCCCGGCGGATTGCTTCTCGGCGATACAGATGCTGGACGGGGACGAGGGCGCGCGCAGCGTGCTTGCCGCCAACCGCAACCGGTTGCGCCGGGTGACCCTTCCGGGCCGCCGCGCACTGATCGACCTCGACACACCCGAGGCGTGGCGCGACTGGGAAAAACGCCAGGAAGCGCTCGACCCCTGCTGAGCGCGCGGCCTTTCATACGCAAAGAACCCCGGAGCGCGCCGCGCCCCGGGGTTTTTGGTTCGCCGCAGCACCGCCCCACCGACGGCACTGCGACGAGCTGCATGCTTTGCGGCGTTCCGGTCAGCCGACCAGAAGCTGCGCCTCGTGCTTCTTCAGCGAGCGGCGGGCGGCGCCATAGGCCTGCAGGCCCTCGGCTTGCTCGAGCTCGGGGAAGAGCGCGAAGATTTCCGCGCGCTGCGCCTCGCCGATGCCCTGGAGCGTGTAGTCGCCGGGCTGGAAGCTCTCGGTCCAGGCGCCGTTGGACAGCACCACCTCGTGCTGGTCGAACATGAAGTGGATGTAGGCGACTCCCATGGTGTCGACCTCGTCCACCCCCGCCAGCCCGGTCAGGTGCTTGGCCGCCGCGAGGACCTCGCGCTCTTCGAAGTAGAGCGCGGTGCGGTCGTTGGCGACCAGCACGCGGTGGTTCGGCGAGACCAGCAGGTCATGCTCCGGAAGGTTCTTGCCAAGCGCGCCCTTCTGGATCAGCACCGGACGCAGGTGCGGCTGGCGCGCCAGCTCGAAGCCGGTAAGCTCCTTGCGGCCGACCCAGCGGATCTCCTGGATGCCGTTGTCGCGGGTGATCACGCGGTCGCCGACCTTGAGATCCTCGACCAGGCGCTCACCCTGCGGCGTGGCGATCAGCGTGCCGGGGGTGAAGCAGGGCATCACCTCGACCGTCACATAGGCGGTGTCGGTGCCGCCGTTGCCGTCGTCGATCTCGTAGGAGAAGGCGTCGTAGCCGGTGAAGCCCTCTTCGGCGGTGTAGGAGACCGTTCCGTCCTCGTTCAGCGTGGCGGTGCCATTGGTCGGCGTGCCGAGGCTGGTGACGGTCAGCGTGTCGCCATCGGCGTCGCTGTCGTTCTCGGTCGGATCGAAGGTCGCCGTCGAGGTGCCGGTTGTGTGATACAGATCGTTCACAGCATCCGGCGGAGTGTTCTCGCCCCCGGTCGGGTCGGTCGGAATGCCGGTCTTGACCGTGACGGTGCCCGTGTCGGTGCCGCCGTGACCATCATCGATGGTATAGGTGAAGCTGTCCGCGCCCGAGTGCCCCTCGTTCGGCGTGTAGGTGACGGTGCCATCGGCATTCAGCGTCACGGTGCCATTGCTGGCATCGCCGACGCCGGTGACGGTCAGATCATCGCCGTCCACATCGGTGTCATTCTCGGTCGGATCGAGCGTGACCGGGGTGTTGCTGCCGGTGGTGACATAGTCATCCTCGGCCACGGGATCGTCGTTCACCGGGTAGACGGTGATCGCGACATGGCCGGTGGCGGAATTGCCCGACGGGTCCTCGACGGTATAGGTGATCTCGGCGTCGCCGTTGTAATCGGCGTCGGGGGTGAAGGTCAGCGTGCCGTCGCCGTTGTTCACCACCGAGCCATGGGTGGCGGTGGCGGAGGTGACGGTGAGCGGGTCGCCGTCGGGATCGCTGTCATTGGCCAGCACGTCGATGGTGACGGCGACGTCCTCGTCGGTTTCTGCAGCGTCATCCTCGGCCACCGGGCCGCTGTCCTCGACGTCGCAGGTCGAGAAGCTCATGTCCGAGATAAGCACGCCCTGGGTGGAGTCGCCGCCGTTCTCGTAGACCACCTCGATGCGCGACACGGGGCCGGCGATCGAGACGAGCACGCTGCCATCCTGGTCGGCAAAGTCGGTGATGTCCTCGCCGGTGGCAGTGGCACCGCTGGTGCTGGTGCTGGTGCCGAGCGCGGTCAGCGTGACCTCGACCGGATTGCCCTCGGCGTCATAGGCGAGGATCGTGACATTGTCCTGAAAGTCGATGCCGCCCGGCGTGGCGGTCGAGTCCCCCGCCAGATCGCCGAGGTCGGAGCCCGCGCCGCCATCCACGTCGTTGAGGATGAAGGAGAGGTTCTGCACCTCGTCGGTGTAGAGCTCGTTCGAGGAGCTGAAGTCGAAGACCGTGGTCGAGGTGGACGAGACCGTGCCGCCGTTCCCGCCCTCGCCGAAGAGCTTCAGGTGCGAATTGGGATCGATCGAGGACCCTTCGGGCACGTAGCCATCGTAAGCGACGGTGAAGGCCTCGGCCCCCGTGTCCTCTGCCGCGAAGGAGATTGCGACGTTGACGCCGCCGGTATCGACGGTGGTCGAGGAGCCGCCGGTCGACGTGTCCGCCAGCGTGGTTCCCATCGCACCCAGCGACACCCAGTTCAGAAACAAGTCAGCCATCGTTACACCCTTCAACTCAGAACGGGGACGTCCCCGCGCCGCCGCAGCGGCATCCGGCGCGGCTGCGCCGCATTGCCCCACCTCCGTCCTTTCCGCGTGTCCGGTGGCCTGCATGCCGGGCAGCGGCAAAAGCAGTCCTGGTGGTGCCGGGCACATATGCCCCGCACCATCGTCCACATCCTCGCGGATGACTTGAGATCGGCGGCCGCCCCCGGCCTGTCCTTCGTCGCCCCCCCAGTCGGGCTTAACGAACTACTTAGAGCGAGGCTGCGCGTTAACAAAGCCAAAAGTGGCGCTCATGTGTCACGCGGTGACCAAATCTGGGCCTTAACTCCCATGTTTCCGGAAAATCTGCCGCAAATGTGGCGAAATATTGTTTCCACTTCTTGCGAGCCTCAAGGCTGCAACCGCGCCTTTTCGGGCATTTCGGCAGATGCCTGCCCTGACCGCGTGCAGATTTGTCCCAGAGATGGAAACAGCGGCAGCGGGAGCCCCTGTGAACCACGCCCTACGGCGATCCGTCAAAATTAAGGCGCATCTGTCGCATCAGCCGAACCAATCTACTAAAATTCAAGCGATTGCGCCGGAGCCCCTCTAAAGAGGCACCGAATTCACCGAATCAACTTCGTAAATATGACCACAATCCGGCACGACCGCTGCGGCACACCGGCGAACACCGGCCCTGCCACATGTGCGCCTCATTGACCTGCGCCGTGCCCCCCGAAACGCAAGACGTCCCCGGCGGGTGGCCGGGGACGTCTGCGTGTCTCGATGGGCCTTGCGGCCGATCCGCCGGAGCGGGTCAGAGCATCTCGATCTGGTAGCTCTCGATCACGGTGTTGGCGAGCAGCTTCTCGCACATTTCCTTGACCGTCGCCTCGCCGGTGCCTTCGGCCAGCTCCAGGTCGATCACCTTGCCCTGACGCACGGCGCCCACGCCTTCGAAG
Source organism: Alloyangia mangrovi (assembly GCF_002300555.2). Lineage (GTDB taxonomy): Bacteria > Pseudomonadota > Alphaproteobacteria > Rhodobacterales > Rhodobacteraceae > Salipiger > Salipiger mangrovi. The sequence continues at coordinate 9,850 of NZ_NTHN02000070.1, forward strand.
CCGAGCCCGCCAAGCGCGTGGCGCACCGCCTCGCCCTGCGGGTCGAGCACGCCCTCTTTCAGCATCACATGCACACGTGCCTTCATGGCCATCTCTCCGTTCTTCGCGGAGGGGCTTTGCCCCTCATCGTTCCCAAATCAGGTAAATCGCAGCGCCGCCTCCGGCGTTACGCTTTCAATTGATCAGCTTCGGCTTCGACACGTGGGTGGCCTGCTTCGGCATCACGCCGAGACGGCGCGCCACCTCGGTGTAAGCGTCGGTCAGCGAGCCGAGGTCGCGGCGGAACACGTCCTTGTCGAGTTTCTGACCGGTCTCGATGTCCCACAGGCGCATCGAGTCGGGCGAGATCTCGTCGGCGACGATCAGGCGCTGGAAGTCGCCGTCATAGACGCGGCCAATCTCGATCTTGAAGTCGACGAGGCGGATGCCGACGCCGTACATCAGGCCCGACAGGTAGTCGTTGACCCGCAGCGCAAGGCTCAGGATGTCATCCATGTCCTGCTGCCCGGCCCAGCCGAAAGCGGCGATATGCTCTTCGGTGACCAGCGGGTCGCCCAGCTTGTCGTCCTTGTAGCAATATTCGACGATCGGCCGCGGTAGCGCGGTGCCCTCTTCGAGGCCGAGCCGCTTGGCCAGCGAGCCTGCGGCATAGTTGCGCACGATCACCTCCAGCGGGATGATCTCGCAAGCGCGGACGAGCTGCTCGCGCATGTTCAGCCGCTTGAGGAAGTGGGTCGGAACACCGATGTTGTTGAGGCCGGTCATGAAGAACTCGGACAGGCGGTTGTTCAGCACGCCCTTGCCCTCGATCACGTCCTTCTTCTGCGCGTTGAAGGCGGTGGCGTCGTCCTTGAAGTACTGGACGATGGTGCCCGGCTCGGGGCCTTCGTACAGAATCTTTGCCTTGCCTTCGTAAATCTTCTTGCGCCGTGCCATGGGAATCCTTTCGCCCGGGGCCGCGTATCGGCCGCTGCGTCTTGTCCGCCCTCATAAATCAAGGCTGCCCTTGCCGCAAGCGGCCTGCTTTCACTTGAGACAGCGCAATGTCCAATACACTCTATACGCGGTATAGTTGGGCATTCTCAGGAGGGGTTTCCAATGACCACTTTCGACGACCGCGAACAGGCTTTCGAGAACAAGTTTGCCCGCGATGCCGAGTTGCGCTTCCAGGCCGAGATGCGCTGCAACAAGAAGCTCGGCCTCTGGGCCGCCGATCTGCTCGGGAAATCCGCGCCCGAGGCCGGCGCCTACGTGGAGCAGATCATCCGCGCCGAACTCGATGCGGCGGGCCATGCGGGGATTGCCCGGGTCGCGGGCGATCTCGGCGACAAGGCCAGCGTCGACGAGGTCGCGCGCAAGCGCGCGGCGCTGCTGGCCGAGGCGCGCAAGGAAATTCTCGACGAAGGCTGAGCCTTCGGGGCGGCGCTCCATCGCCCCGCCGCCCCGTCCTCCAGGGCTTACCGCGCGATCACGATGTCCGCGCGCAAGCCGCCAAGCGTGTCGCTCTCTCCGAGACGCAGCACACCCCCATGCGCGCGCGCGACATCCGCCGCGATGGCCAGCCCCAGCCCGACCCCGGTGCCGCGGTCTTGGTTGCGCGCCGGGTCGAGCCGGGTGAAGGGCTTCATCGCCTCCTCGCGGCGCTCCGGCGGAATCCCCGGCCCGTCGTCCTCGACCCGGATCCGCAGCGACTTGTCGGTGAGGGTAACCGACACCTCGCAGCGGGTGCCGTAGCGCACCGCGTTGCCGACGAGGTTCTCCAGCGCGCGGCGCAGTGCCACCGGGCGCACGCTCACCTCGCCCGCGCCCTCGACCTGCCCCATGCTCACCGCCTTGCCGCCGCGCTGCGCGTCGGCCACCACCGAGGCTGCCAGTGCCACCGGGTCCACCGGCTCGGCCACCCCGTCCTGCGAATTGCCGCGGGCGAAGTCGAGGAAGGCGTCGATGAGCCTTTGCATGTCGTCGACGTCGCGCTCGAGCGGCTCGCGGTCCGCGTCGTCCAGCATCGACAGGCCGAGCCGCAGCCGGGTGATCGGCGTGCGCAAATCGTGGCTGACCCCCGAGAGCATCATCGTCCGCTGCTCGATCTGCCGCTCGATCCGGTTGCGCATGTCGAGAAAGGCATTGCCCGCCGCCCGCACCTCGACCGCGCCGCCCGGCTGGTAGGGCACGTGCCGGCCGCGGCCGAAGGCCTCGGCAGCCTCGGCCAGACGGGTGATCGGGCGCAACTGGTTGCGCAGGTAGAAGAAGGCGATCAGCGTCATCAGGATGCCGAAGACCATCATGTTGACCAGAAGCTGGTGCGGGTTCGAGGCCGAGGCACGCTGGCGCGAGAACTCCACCCTGTAGAGCGAGCCGCGCGAGCCGCGCAGGTAGAGCTCGACGTCATTGTCGTTGGGCAGCATCACCCGCAGCACGCCGGGCACGAAGCCGCGCAGCGTCTCGGTGACCACGATGCCGGAAAAATCGTACCAGCGCCGCTGGTCCGCAGGCGGCAGCGCCGAGTCGTCCACCGCCCGCATCCGGAGCCCGAGCGGCGCCGCCGCCGCGGGCGTGTGCAGCGCATAGCGCACGTCGCGCGCCACGCCCCGCGTCATCTGCTGCGAGACGCCCTCGAAATGGCGCTGCACGAAGACCACCGAGACCACCAGCTGTATGGTGAAGACCGGCAGGATGAGGATCAGCGCCGCACGCGCGTAGATGCCGCGCGGCATGTAACGTTTGAGCCACTGGAAGAACATGCGCTAACCCTAGCCGAGGCGCCGAGGCGCCACCATCTGCAAACGAGAGCCAAGATGATCGATCCCCAGCCCGACTTCCAGCCCGTTCCGGGCCATGCCGAACCGCTCGCGCCCGGGCTGCGCCGGGTGCTGGCGCCAAACCCCTCGCCGATGACCTTTCGCGGCACCAATACATATGTGCTGGGCACGGGCACGCTTGCGGTGATCGACCCCGGCCCGCTCTCCGAGCCGCATCTCGAGGCCATCCTCGCGGCGGTCGGACCGGGCCAGCGCATCAGCCATATCCTCGTCACCCACGCCCACCTCGACCACTCGCCCCTCGCCCGCCCGCTCGCCGAGGCCACCGGCGCTCCGGTTCTGGCCTTCGGCGGCGCTCGCGCCGGGCGCAGCGAAATGATGCAGCGCCTCGCCGAGACCGGCCTCGCCGGCGGCGGCGAAGGCGTCGACGCGGCCTTCGTCCCCGATGAAGAGCTGCCCGACGGCGCGGTGATCGAAACCGACGGCTGGCGCCTCGAGGCGATTCACACGCCGGGCCATTTCGGCAACCACCTGGGCTTTGCCTGGGGCGATGTGCTCTTCTCGGGAGACTTGGTGATGGGCTGGGCGAGCTCGCTCGTCTCGCCCCCCCGACGGCGACCTCGGCGCCTTCATGGATTCGCTCGAACGGCTGCGCAGGCGGCACTGGTCGAAACTGCACCCGGGTCACGGCGCCCCGGTCGAGGCCCCGTTGGAGCGCATCGACGCGCTGCTCGCCCACCGCCGCGCCCGCGAGGCGGCGATCCTGGCCGCGCTCGCCGCCGGGCCTGCCGACGCCGCGAGTCTCGCCTCTGTCATCTATCACGACACAAATCCCGCACTTTTGCCCGCCGCAGCCCGAAATGTGCTGGCACATCTCATCGACCTCACCCAGCGTAAAGCCGTGATTCCGCTAGGTAATCTTGAAAAAAACCTGCGTCTTTTCAAGGTCCTGAAAGAAAATTCACGCCGGAGCGAAAAAAACTGCAAAAAGCCTCTGGACGCCCGGAGTCGCCATTGCTAAATACCCCCCACGTTCCGGCGTAGCTCAGCGGTAGAGCAGTTGACTGTTAATCAATTGGTCGTAGGTTCGATCCCTACCGCCGGAGCCAAACTTCTCGCAAGAGCTTGAAGTTATGGCATAAAGCCCCCGGGCCTCGACAGAGGTCCGGGGGTTTTGCGTTTCAGCCACTCAAACCGGTGCACAGCCTCCTGGAGCCGCGCGAGACCTCTAGGGGGCCGCCATGTCCCGGAAAGGTTTGCGGTGCCCATATGCCGTTTTCTATGGCGCCGCCTCCTGAAGGTTCGCGCAGCGACGGTCTGACGATGATCGTTTTGATGTGACCCGAAGCTTCCGGACAAGTCCAGTCGATGCCACACGGGCCCAAGACGCGCCTCGGTGCGCATTGGGCGTGACGATGGCAAAGCGTTCAGGGGTCGCCCGGATCGCTCTTTGCGAAATCGATCCAGGCTTGAACGTCGACAAGTTGCCCGACCAGCCCCAGCCGCTGCTTCAGAGCCTCGGCATCGACCGTGGCCAGCCCTTCGAGCGAGCCGATGCCATTCGCGTGAAGCAGCCATACCAGGCCAATCCCGGCACCGGGCAGGCGAGTCAATGTGCTGTCGCGCAACTCCTCCTCCGCCCAGCACAGCGTCGCCTCAGGTGCCTCGTTGCTGGCACACGCGCGGGAAGGCTCTGTCGGCGCCGGGACCGGTCCTGGCGTGACTTCCTGATCGGGCGGGCCACACTCCAGCGCTGCGTCGCCGGCTGATCGCTGCGCCGCCGTGTCGACCCAGGGCGCATCCTCCGCTCCGGCCTCTCCCGGCCGCGACGAGGGAGCATCGCATGCACCTTCGGCTGCCTTGTCAGCCTGCGGCTCGGCCGCGGCCAGCGAATCCGGACACTCTGTGCGCACCATGCCGGCGGTCTGGCGGGAGACGGAAAGCGGAAGCGCTTCCGGTGACTGAATGTCCGGCGACGAATCCTCTGCCACGCGCCTTCCTCGCCTGCCCCGCGCGAGCCGGTCCCGGCGGAGCGCCTGCAGGTTGCGCCGCGCTTCGGCACGGACGGAGCGTACCCAGTCTGCATAAGAGTCTTGATCGCTCATGTGACCTTCTTTTGTTCCATCTTTCGCTCCATGTCGGCCTGCAAGCCGATCCACTGCGGAAGCGCCAAGCCGGCCAGATGGCGCAACCGCTCGAGGCGACACGCCTCTGACAGCCAAGCTTCGAGCTGCTGCAGCAGCGCCCCGGCATCCTCCGGCGGCGGTGCGTCGCGGGGGGGGCGGCCCGCACGCCACCTCGATCCAGTCAAGGGCCGCGCCGAGACCCGGAACCACGGTTGCATCCTCTATTCCACAAAGCCGCAACGAAATCGCCAAGCGCCCATCGATGCGCGTCCAGAGCGCCAGCTCATCCGGCGGCAGCCCTGACCCTTCTCCGCCGTGCGAGACCGTGCGGCTGGCGTTGCGCCCCATGAAATTCAGAGGCTTGCGACCGGCACGCGGCAGGATGACCCGCCGCGGATCGCGATCATCGGGGCCCGCGGCTGGGGCGGTGCTCGCATTGGGCGCGGTCAGGGTCTTGGCCGAGGCCATTCCTCGTCACCTCCTATCACTGACATGCCGGAGGCGATCCTGCGGGAAATTACCTAAGCGAAAGTGAAGGCCAGAATCCGGCGCATTTCGGAAATGAAAGGGAAACCATTTAAGGATTGTTCGTTTGGAGATCCTGCTCCCGTCGCTTACTCCCAACCTACGGAAAAGTTCACGATAGAACAGTCTTCTAAGCGGCTGAAAGGAGCGTTCCGAGCATGGAAACGATTGGATACCTGAAGGAAAGCGGAGGTCGCTTCGAATTCCACTCAGATCAGTTCGGCCTGATCGTCCGCGGAAATTATCCCGAGTGGGTCCTCGCCGCTGCTGCCGAGATCATTCGCGACAATACGAAGCTCGAGGCTGATAGCCGGATGGAGGAGTTGGCTGCTCTGGTGGAATTCGGCGAGGCGAGCGAGATCGATATAGACGCGCACAAAGTCGACATGAAATTTCGCTACGAGGTGCTTCCGCAATGCGTCGTGACCATGGGCACGATGGATTATCGCTGGGCGGATCAGGAGGGGCGCGAGAAGCTGACCGAGTTCGACGGTCACACGATGCGCCGGCTGCACGACATGTCCCTGACCCGCAACGACAGCTTTCTCGACGATGAGGACGGCGTGGACAAGAGCTCCGACGGAGCGGCGTGAACGAGCGAGGATCGATAGATGGAAATCATTCCCTTTGGCAGCCAGGACATCGACAACATCCTGAGCCGCGAGCCCCAGCGGGCCGAATATCTTCCCTTCGGCGCGGTGCTGCTTGATCGCATGGGCAAGATCATCAAGTACAACAAGGCCGAAGGCCTGATCTCGAACCGGGTTCCCGCCGAGGTGATCGGGATGGATTTCTTCAACCAGATCGCCCCCTGCGCCAAGGGCAAGCGGTTCCACGGAGAGTTCATCAAATTCCACCGCAGCGGCCAGGTGAATGTCATGTTCGACTATAAATTCGCCTACAAGGGCACGGACGTGAACGTGAAGATCCACATGAAGTCACAGCCGGACGGACAGTCCTGCTGGCTCTTTGTCAAAAGGGTCTGAGCGCGGGGGCGGGAATGCTGGCCGAACCGAAATTCCTGATCCGGATCAACCCCGAACTGCGGCGGCTGCGCGCAGGCGCCGAGGCAGCGTCCGATCCGCCAATGCCGGTTCCGGACTCCACCCTCGTGGCCCGGGTCGCCGGCCCGGTCGAACCGATTACCGAGCGCGATGCACCGCCCCGGGCGGGAACGCGCCCACCTCCCCGGCAGGTCCGGCTGCGCAGGGATGGGCTGCGCCCCTTGTGCCTCGACGCGTTGCCCGTGCTGGTCCTTCCTCTCGATGCAGGGCGCAGGCCGGCTAGCTGCAGCGGGGGCCCGCCCGAGGCTTCCTTGCATACGGGGTCCGACGGCTCGCAAGTGCGCGGCCAGATGGCGATCTACCTCGATCCCGAGGACCGCCTCGTCGCTCATGTCCGAGAGCCGCGGGGCAAAAGCACGCGACCGGCCTTCCGCGCAGCGTGGATCTCCGATCCGCTTGATCTTCTTGCGCTTCTCGGGTCGGCCCGCCCTGCCTGGCGCGCCTCGCTGGAACCCGTTCTGCACGCGCCGGACGATGCACGGGCTCCGCCCCACCCGAGGGACCGCGGTCCCGAACCTGTCACTCGAGCCTGAGCAGCCGGACCTACCCGGCAAGAGGAGTAGCGATGCCCTACATGACAGATAGACAGCCGACCGACCATGTTCTGCCGCTCCACGACACCCCGGCCGACTCCCGGCCCGTTGGCGAGATGACTTATTGCATCCCACGGGTTGGCAGCCGTCCGCTGGAATTCACCGGCGTGGAGCTGGGCATGGCAATGAGCTTCAACCCCGAGCTCCCCTGGTGGTACGAGTTCAACATCTTCCGCACCGATGCCGGCTTCGTCGTCAGCATAAAGCGGTTTCACGTTGCCGAGGACGAGACCGACTATTGCCGGGCCTGGCAGTTTCCCGATCTCGACGCGGCCATGGCAGCGCTCGAGAGCTACGACGCCGCGCAGGATGTCTCGGTCAGTCGCCACATGCCCCCGACCGACGCGACCGCTGCCGAGCTGGCCGCCACCGCCTTCCAGTTGCGGGCCGAGATCGCCGAGACCCGCGCGCATTTCGCCAGTCTCGTGGGCGAGTTCCTGCACGATCTGGAACAGGCCTGAGGCCATCCCGGCCGCGGGAGGGCACGATGATCCGCCGCGACGATGCCCTGCGCTTGTGCAAGGCGGTGCTCTTCGACGAGCTCCAGCGCCTCGACCCGTCCCGCGCGCGGCGCATGCCTGCGGCGCTCTGGACGGACGAGACCCGGATCGACGAGGATGGTCTCGGCTTCGACAGCCTCTCGCGGATCGACCTCGTCTCGGCAATGACGACAAGGTTCGCGCTGCATCGCTCCGGGGTCGAGGACTACATGCTGCTGCATCCCGAGCTCGGCACTTGGGCGCAGCTTCTCGAGACGCATTTTGAGGGCGCTGCGCCGGATCTGCCCCTCGCCTTCCTCAGTTCCGGCAGCACCGGGACGCCGAAGGTGGCACATCACCCCCTGGAAAACCTTGTGGAGGAGGTCGAGGCGCATGCGGCCGAGAGCCTTTCCGAAGCGCCCGCAAGAGTCGTCGCGCTGGTGCCACCGCATCACATCTACGGCTTTCTCTTCACGGTGCTGCTGCCCGCGCGGCTGGGCCTGCCGGTCCTCGATCTCGCCGGCATGGGGCCCGGCGCCCTGTTCCGGGCTCTGCGCCCCGGCGATCTGGTGATCGGCACCCCGTACATTTTCGGCCACGTGCTGGCGCTGCTTCCGGGCATGGCCGTGGCGGCACATGCGGTGACCTCGACCGCCCCTGCTCCGCCGAACCTATGGCAGGCGGTCGCGCGCGCCGGCCTCAGCTCGCTGACGGAAATCTACGGCGCTTCCGAGACCGGCGGCGTCGGGCACCGGGCCAGCCCGGAGGCCCCGTTCCAACTCTTGCGCTGTCTCGAGCCGGGCAATCCGCCAAAGCGCAGAGGCGTCGCGATCGACCTGCAGGACCACCTTCGCTGGTCCGGCGACGGTCGGGCGTTCACCGTTCACGGCCGCCACGACCGGAGCGTGCAGGTTGCCGGCCACAATGTCTCGCTGCGCAGGGTGGCTGCGGCCCTGGAAGCGGAGCCGCAGGTCGCCCGGGCCTGCGTCCGGAAGGACGGAGACCGCCTCAAGTGCTTCATCGTGCCCTGCGCCGGCGCCGATGCCGCGGCGCTGGAAGAACGGCTACGTGACCAGATGGAGGCGCGTCTTGCGCCGGCGGCGCGCCCGGTCATCTACACCTTCGGGGCGCGGCTGCCGCGGGATCCCATGGGCAAGCTGGCCGACTGGCATGCGTGACGGGGCGCTGCCGCAAAAACTCCGCCCGCGATTAAGCCCGGATTCACCACCTTCGCGCTAAGACAGATCAAGAGACCAAACCGCGGTCCCTCTTGAGGAAAGGAGTTCCACATGGCCCAGCCCGAGCGCCCCGCAGATTTCCGGCTGCCCATGCAGGAACGGCCGCTGTTCGAGGACGAAGAGGTTCTCTCGCTGCAGAGCCGGGCGCTGGCCTATCTCGCCGCGGATGTCCCGGTGCACCTGCGCGGACCCGCCGGCATGGGCAAGACCACGCTGGCGCTGCGCATCGCCGAGCGCCTGGGGCGACCGGTTTCCTTTCTCACCGGCGATCGCTGGCTGACGCGCGAGGATCTTGTCGGCCGCGAGATTGGCCGCAGTTCCCGCCAAACGGTGGACGCCTACGTCAGCCGGGTCCGCCGGACCGAAACCCAGGAGAGGTCGGACTGGCGGGATGCGATCCTGGCCGACGCCATGCGCCTCGGGCACACATTGGTCTACGACGAGTTCACCCGTGCCCCGCCCCATGCCAATGCCGTGCTTCTGCCGGTGCTTGAGGAGCGGGTCCTGGTGTTCCACGACGCCCGCGCGGGGCGCCAGCGGCTCGAGGCGCACCCCGACTTCCGCATGCTGCTGACCTCCAACCCGCATGAATATGTCGGGGTCGAGCATCCACCGGACGCACTGATCGATCGGGTGGTGACCTTCGATCTCGACGACATGTCGGCCGAGACCGAATGCGGCATCGTCGCGGCCCGCACCGGGCTAGACAGCACCATGGCGGCACAGTTGGTCGCGCTCGTGCGATCATTGCGCCGGATATTGCCCGGCACCCCCGCCTCGTTGCGCACGGCGCTGCTTCTGGGGCGTCTCCTTGCCGCGCAGAAAGTCCGGGTCGACGCGCGAGACAGCCGTTTCGTGCAGATCTGCGTCGACGTCTTGCGCAGCCGCTCGATGTGCGGATCAATCCAGGCCGAGGGCTTCGAAACGGCGTTGAAGACAGCCCTGGACGGGCTGCGCGGCGGCGACACGTCTTCCTGCGAGACAGCCATTCAGGTGGCCTCGTGAAACGCCCGCCCGCATCCGCTCTCCGGCGGCCGAACAGCTCGCTGCGCCGCCCGCCGCGCAATCGAACCGAGGCTACAGTGGAACTGGTGAAGGTGGAGTTCAAGCGCGACCGCCTGCGCCGGGAGCTCGAGGTCATGAAACACCGCGCCGGGCTTTCCGCAGCCGACCTGCGCGCCCAAGCGCGCCGCGCGCAACGCCTGCTCGCCCAACTGGCCATCCCCGAGGAGGACCCCTGGCCATGACCGCCCGCAAGCGCCCCGAGCCTCCGCCCCCCCGCGCCTGCCGTGACCGCAGCCTCCAGCCGCTCGGCCCGTCCAATGTCCCTGCAACAGGCGATGGGCAAGGCGCGGGCCGCCCTGCAGGACATCACCCCGTTGCCGATCGAGGGGATCGCCAGCTCCGAGCGGGACTCTGAAGGATGGCGCATCGTCGCCGAAGTGATCGAAGCTCCAGCCCGCATGGGCGACAACGACCTTCTCGCCGCCTACGAGCTTGCACTTGACGCGAGCGGCGAGCTGACCGGTTTCCGCCGGCTGCGCCGCTACCATCGGGAGGATCGCGAAGAATGACCTTGAGCAGCCAGCACGGGCACCCCATGCAGCCGGACGGGCTTGCCGATATCCTCGAGCGCATCCTCGACAAGGGGATCGTCGTGGCCGGCGACGTCTCGGTTTCACTTGTCGGGATCGAGTTGCTGTCGATCCGGCTCAGGCTGCTCGTCGCCACCGTCGACAAGGCCAAGGAACTCGGCATCAACTGGTGGGAAACCGACCCGCACCTCTCGGCGGAGGCGCGCCGCCTGGAACAGGAAAACGCCGCCTTGCTGGAACGGGTGAGCGCGCTTGAGTCCCGGCTGGAGCAACTGCCGATACCGGGAGCCCGCGCATGAGGATCAGGGAATCCGGAACGAACGAGGCGGGTGATACCGGACGAAAGGCGCACTCGGGCGGGCCCTCCAAGGCGCGCACAGGGATCGAGACGCTCGAGCTGCGCCTGCGCGGGCTGATGGGCGCGCTCGCGGAGGGCCTGCGGGATATCGGAGAGCGCCTGCCTCCGGGTCCCGAAAGCGGCGGCACCGAGATTTCGCGCCGCAGTCGCCTTGGAACCGTCGCGGCCCGTCTCGGCCCCTCCATGCGCCAGGATCGCAGCCTGCCGGACCACAGCATCCAGCAAGGTGACGCCGCCTGGACGCGCGAAGCGCATCTTCCCGGCGTCACCTTGCACGAGCTCCGTATCGATCCGCAGGGCGGCCGCTTGACCCTCGGCTCGCCTTGGCACCCCCTCAGTTGCTCCCTGCCCGAAGACCTCCGGACCGGCACGCTCCGGATGATCTTTTACGACGGCCGACTGACGCTGGACCACTCGGGCGCCGAGACGCCAACATGAGCGCGGCATACCTCTACGGGTTGATGCGCTGCGACACGCTCGGCACACGGCTGGCCCGCCGTCCGATCGAAGGGGCCTTCGGCCCGGTGCAGGCCCTGGCGCTGGAGGGCGCGGTCCTCGCCATGACACCGCACGACGGGCATCCGGTGCCGCAGCGTCGGCGCTATCTCACGGCGCATGCCCGGGTGCTCGAGGCGCTGATGACCCACGGCCCGGTGCTGCCCTTCCGCTTTGGCCATGTGGTGCGCGACACCACCCGCCTCGCGACCATGGTGGGCAGGGCAACGCCCCAGATCGACCGCAACTTCGCCCGGATCGAGGGACATGCCGAGGTCGGTCTGCGGGTCGAATTCGACCGCGCCGCCGCCCTTGGAGCAACGCTCGAGGCCATGCCGGACCTTGCCCGGCAGCGCGATGCGCTGGCCGCGCGCGGCGGCGGTGGCCGCCTGGCGCAGATCGACCTCCGG
>NZ_NTHN02000071.1 GCF_002300555.2 Alloyangia mangrovi
ATGCCGAGTTCGCGCGTTACGCCTGGAGCAATGACCAGCGCATCGCGCAGATGACAGGTGTGACCTTCAGCGACGTCTATCGCAGGCAGGTGCTCGATGCAGGGGGGCTTTTCGACAGTAGCCTCGCCACGCTGGCGATCACCGCCGCCGGGGCGCCGGGCGCGCCCGAGCGGAGGCAGGCGCTCCGGGCGCTTCAGGCCGGACGGTATGTCGAGGGTCGGTCGCTGACCTCGGTGGTCGCCGTCTCGGACATGCTTGTGGAAGCCGGACTGCACGAGGCTGCAGAGTTGCTGCAGGATATGCCGGACACTCTTGCCGATCGTGTCCGCGCCGAGACCGAGCGGGCGAAATCGCTGATGCAGGGACTTGGCGCGCGCGGGGTCCCGACGCTGGCACGTCTTCGCAGCGGGAAGGTTCTGTCGCTGCCGTCGACGCTGCTCTTCGATCCGGACGCGGATCTGGTCGCGGCGCTCGGTGTCGTTACGACTGCCTGACGGGCCGCGCAGCTTGGAAGCCGCGATCTGCGGGCGCTTCCGGTCACACCGCCCGGCGGTGGCGATCGATCCATCGATACCTTCAGCAATGGCGGGCAATATTCCCATGTGCGTGGTTGGTGGTTTCAATTCCGAAGGCGCCAAGGCCAATGGCCAAGAGCGCGAGTCGAGCGTCCGCTACTCAGGCGCGAGGGAAGACACCGGCATGATTTGGGTCCGAGGCCCTCGTAGAGTTCCTCGTGGACCCGCGCAACATGGTGCCCGGCACGCGTATGGTGCTGCGCCTGCCGGACGAGGAGGATCGCCGGAACGTGGTGGAATTCTTGTCCACGCAGTAGGGCAGGTGTGTGTAGCGAGTGATGTGTTGACGGGAGGCGGCTTCGGCCGCCTCTTCGCGTTGCGGGCGGTCGGGCGTTTACGGAAACTCTTCGCGGGTGAGCGGCGGGCGGAAGGTGAGGATATCGCCGCGGTGCATGGCGATGTTCATCCTGAACGCCTCGGCCACGCGCTCGGAGCGGGCGATGAACAGCGCGGCGGTGCGCTCGGGGCAAAGCTCGGTCACCGTGTGCCGGAAGATCGCGAGCCAGCGGCGGAAGTGCGCGTCCTCCAGCTCTTCGATGGCCTGGTGCTTGGGCATAGGCTTGCCACTGTAGCTGCGCGTGCCGAGCAGGGCGGAACTCCAGAAGGCGGTGATCTTTTCCCGATGTTCCGGCCAGTGACCCTCGGCGATGCGGGCATGGAAGACCGGGCCGATGAGCGGGTCGGCGCGGACCAGATCGTAGAAGTGATGAACCACGCGGCGGACCATGGCCTCGTCCAGACCTTCGGCAATCGCCTCGTCGGTCGTGGGCTCTCCGGCGCGCGACAGGGAAGGGCTCATGCGCCGCTCTCCCGCACGACATAGGTGCAGCGCCGCCCGCCGCTGACGATGTGTTCGTCTCGTTCGATGCTGGCTCCTGTGCCGAGCACGGTCTGGAACACCGCCTGCTCGGCGCGGCAGAAGCCCTGACAGAAGCTGGCGGCGGCGCAGATCGGGCAATGGTTTTCGACAAGGCGCAGCGTGCCGTCCTCGTCTTCCTCGACCTGCGCCATGTAGCCTTCGGCGCTGCGCAGTTCGGCCAGCCGCTCCAGCCGGTCGCGGGTGCTCTCGCAACCCGCCATGGCGCCCCGGTACTGCGCGAGCGTTGCCACCTCGCGCTCGGCGATGATCCGGTCCAGCGCGTCCGACCCCAGCACCTCTGTGATGCTGCGCAGGATGTCCACGGTCAGCGCGGCGTGGGTGTCGGGAAAGCGCGCCTGCGCCTTGTCGGTCAGATGCCAGTAGGTCGCGGGTCGCCCGCGGCCAGCGCTGCGGCGTTCCTCGTCCACCAACCCCTCTTCGTGCAGCTTCATCAGCTGCTGCCGCGCGGCCTCGCCGGTGATGCCCTGCCTGCGGCCGACCTCGGCCGAGGTCTGCGCGCCGTACATCTTCAGCGTCATCAGCAGCCGCTCGGAGGGAGCCCGCGGCGACCACGCTTCTTTTTCCAAGCCATCGCTTGACATATTGGCTCCGATGTTTTTCAAAGTCGGTGCTTGTTTAATTAACCAAACGGGTCGCAGCGTGCAAGCGCCGGCTCGAAAGGAGACCGAGATGACCTTCGAACTTCCCGCCCTGAGCTACTCCCATTCCGCCCTTGCCGCGCGTGGCATGAGCCAGGAAACGCTCGAGCTGCACCACGACAAGCACCACCTGGCCTATGTCACGGCGCTCAACGGTTTCGTCGAGGGCAACGCCGCCCTGCAGGGCAAGACGCTCGAGGAGATCATCGCTCTGTCCTATGGGGATGACGCGCTTGCCGGCGTATTCAACCAGGCTGGCCAGCACTGGAACCACATCCACTTCTGGAATGCGCTTTCGCCGAACGGCGGCGGCATCCCCGGCACGCTCGAAGCCAAGCTGCTCGAGTCCTTCGGCTCGGTCGAGGGCTTCAAGTCCGCCTTCAAGACCGCGGCAACCACGCAGTTCGGCTCGGGTTGGGCCTGGTTGATCCAGAAGGCCGACGGCAGCCTCGGCGTCACCAAGACTCCGAATGGCGTCAACCCGCTGGCCACCGGCGGGGGCACCGCGCTGCTCGGCCTCGACGTCTGGGAGCACAGCTACTACGTCGACTTCCGCAACCGTCGCCCGGACTACGTGACCAACTTCCTCGACACTCTCGCGAACTACGAGTTCGCCGAAAGCAACCTCGCCTGATCGGCGCGGGTCTGTCCCGCCGTGCAGGTGCACGGCGGGGTGTTCCGCCATGGCGGATGGAGATGGACTGACCTACGTCGTCACCGAGAACTGCATTGCCTGCAAATACATGGACTGTGTCGAGGTCTGCCCGGTGGACTGCTTCTACGAGGGGGAGAACACGCTTGTGATCCACCCCGATGAATGCATCGATTGCGGCGTCTGCGAGCCGGAATGCCCCGCCGATGCGATCCGCCCGGACACCGAGCCGGAAATGGACAAATGGGTCGAGTTCAACCGCAAGTACGCCGAGCGCTGGCCGGTGATCGTCGCGCAGGGAACGCCGCCGGAAAATGCTGCCGAAATGGACGGCGTTCCGGACAAGCTCACCACGCTGTTCTCGCCAAATCCGGGGAGCGGACAATGAAACCTTGGACAAGCCAATACGGCACCGGCGAAGCCGGGGAGGACAGCACCGGCGCCGATCCGCAAGTGTTCCGCAACGCCATGGCGACACTCGCGGCGACCGTCTGTGTGGTGACCTGCGGCTCCGGCGACGCGCGTTTCGGGCGGACTGTCACGGCGGCGATCTCGCTCGGCGTGGCACCGCCTGCGATCCTCGTGTCGATTGCAGCCAGCTCGGACTTCGCCGATCGGATCCGGCAGAAGGGGCGATTTTCTTATGCCATGCTCTCGGAAGGGCAGGACGATATCGCCGACGCCTTCGCGGGTATGCTGCCGCCCGAAGAACGGTTCTTCGAGGCAGACTGGATTTCCTGGGCGTCGGGGGAGCCGCGGCTGCTGGATGCCGTCGCCGCCATGGATTGCCGCGTGGCGGATGCCTTCGAGGCCGAGGGTCACGTGCTCTTTGTCGGTCATGTGCAGGAGATCGCGCGCAGCACACGGCGCAAGCCGCTGCTCTGGTACGGGCGGCGCTACGGGACGGTCAGCCCGCAATAGCTGCCATGATCTAAGCGGCGGTGGAGAACCTCTCTCGGTACTCACGCGGAGTCAGCGAGAACTTGCGGTTGAACACCTTGCGCATCTGGTCGTCCGAGGAAAATCCGACCCGGTGCGCGATGGTCTTGACCGGCAGTCCCGTCTCCAGCAGCAGCGTCGTTGCACGCTCGCAGCGGGCGTTCATCACGTAGTCCGAGGGGTTCTGCCCGACATCCCGGGTGAATTGGCGCGAGAAGTTGCGCTCGCTCATCCCGGCGCGCTGCGCCAGATCGCCGGTCTGCAGCTTGCGCTCGAGATTGGCGTGGATCCAGGTCCGGATGTCGGCGATGCCGGAGCGGACCTGCGCCTGCCCGGTCAGAACCGCGCTGAACTGCGACTGGCCGCCGGGGCGTTTGAGATAGATCACCATGTCGCGCGCCACAGACAGTGCGAGGTCGCGTCCAAAGTCCTGCTCGACGAAGGCCAGCGCGAGGTCGATCGCGGCGGTCACCCCGGCCGAGGTGTAGAGGTTGTCCTCGCGCAGGAAGATCGCGTCCGCCTCGACCCGCACGTCGGGATAGGACTGCTGCAGCCTTGCGGCGACGCTCCAATGCGTCGTGGCGCGGCGTTCGTCCAGCAGACCGGCCTCGGCAAGGAAGAAGGTGCCGGTGCAGAGCGAGGCGAAGCGCGTGGCCCGCGCGGCATTGCGGCGGCACCAGTTGACGATCTGCGGGTTCTGGCGCAGCGCGTCCTCTATCTCCAGCGCGCCAGCGATCATCACCGTGTCCTCCGGGATGCAGGCGTCGAGCGCGCGCTGCGCGGTCAGCGTCAGGAAGCTCTCGGATTGCACCGGGCCAAGGGTGGGGGCGACCAGCTCCACCTCGTAGCGCGCCGGGTGCGAGGCCGCCGCGAGGTATCGGTTGGCGGCGGTGAAGACGTTCACCGGCCCGACCGCCTCCATGCATTTGAAGCCGGGGTAGATGACGATGTGGACCTTGCGCGAGGTGGTGATCGCGGACTCAGGTGCACAGGGGCGGATGTCAGGCATTCAGGGCTCCGTTCGTGACGCCGCTTTGCGCGATCTGGGGGTGACTTGTCCGGAAACGCCCGAACATCCCGATTGCTCCGAGGCAGGCGATATAGGACTTCTGGGGCATGGGAAAGGCGAGGCGGTTTCGGGCGCGTCGTCTTTTGCTCCGCTTTTCATATCCATGGGTGCAGTTCCTCCGCGTGGGGTGGCCGCGCACCGATTGCTTGTACTCTCCGGAAGGAACACAAAATGAGAACCCGTGCAGCCGTGGCACTCGAGGCCGGCAAGCCGCTCGAGATCATGGAAGTTGAGCTCGACGGCCCGAAGGCCGGCGAGGTGCTGGTCGAGATCAAGGCCACCGGGCTCTGCCATACCGACGAGTTCACCCGCTCGGGGGCCGACCCCGAGGGGATCTTTCCCTGCATCCTCGGTCACGAGGGCGCGGGCGTGGTGCTGGAAGTCGGCGAGGGCGTGACCACGCTGAAGCCGGGCGATCACGTGATCCCGCTCTACACGCCGGAGTGCCGCGAGTGCCCGTCGTGCCTGTCGGGCAAGACCAACCTTTGCACCGCGATCCGCAACACCCAGGGGCAGGGGCTGATGCCCGATGGCACGACCCGGTTCAAGATGCTCGATGGCGCGCCGATCTATCACTACATGGGCTGCTCGACCTTCGCCAATCACACGGTGATGCCGGAGATCGCGCTGGCGAAAGTGCGCGATGACGCGCCCTTCGACAAGATATGCTACATCGGCTGCGGCGTCACCACTGGCATCGGCGCGGTGATCAACACCGCCGGCGTCGAGATCGGTTCGACCGCGGCGGTCTTCGGCCTCGGCGGCATCGGGCTCAACGTGATCCAGGGCCTGCGCATGGCCGGCGCAGACATGATCATCGGCGTCGATCTCAACGACTCCAAGGCCGAGATGGGCCGCAAGTTCGGCATGACCCACTTCGTGAACCCGTCGAAGATCGAGGGCACCGTGGTGCAGGAAATCGTCAACATGACGAAGAAGGACGCCGACCAGATCGGCGGCGTGGACTACTCGTTCGACGCCACCGGCAACGTCAAGGTGATGCGCGACGCGCTCGAGTGCTCGCACCGCGGCTGGGGCGTTTCGGTGATCATCGGCGTGGCGCCGGCGGGGGCCGAGATCTCGACCCGGCCGTTCCAGCTGGTCACCGGGCGGGTGTGGAAGGGCACCGCCTTCGGCGGCGCCAAGGGCCGCACCGATGTGCCGAAATTCGTCGACTGGTACATGGACGGCAAGATCGAGATCGACCCGATGATCACCCACAAGCTCAAACTGGAAGAGATCAACCACGGCTTCGACCTCATGCACGAGGGCAAGTCGATCCGCGCGGTGGTCGAGTTCTGAGCCGCCCCGGATCTCGAACGACCTGAAAATTCTCCCGGCGGGCGCTTGGCTTGCCGGGAGTTCGACACGTCCTTTCTATCCGGATATTCGGAGCTAAGCGCGTTTTCCGGGCAATGGGCCCATTTATGCATTGCTCTCATGAGTGCCTTCCACTCTGAGCGGATTATCTGATCGGGCGGTCTCGCCTAAATACCGGGTCATGAAGCGGGCAGGTCCGGTGAGGCGTCAGCGACATCTCGTCGGGTACAGCTGTCCGGTAACCCAGAACCGGAGTGACTCAGATGGGGGCCGATGCCGGAGGGGGCAGGATCCTACGCTAAGCCCTTTTTCCGCCACCTGTATTCGCCAGTGAGCAGGACATGGGCCCAACCGAGGGGAGAGATGTGCGCCAGAAGGTTCGGCGTACAGTCCAAGTCTTCGCGGCGGCGTCTGGCGACGGCTTGGCCGAGATGCTTGGCGTTCCGGTAGATGACGATCGCGGCCAGAAGGTTCACCTCGACCATGCGGAAGTGCTGGGCTTCGGAGGTGCGGTCCCGGATCTCGGTATGGCTGCTGCTGCGGAGAGCGTTCTTCAGCGCGTGGTGGGCCTCGCCCATGTTCAGGCCGAACTGGGCGCGGCGCTGCATGCCGGCATCAAGCAGCCAGTCGATGATAAAGAGCGTCCGTTCGACCCGTCCGATTTCCCGCAAGACGACCGCCAGTTCATGTTGCCTAGGATTGGATGCAAACTTCCGCAGGAGTTGGCTCGGCGGGATGGCTCCTGACACCATGGTCGCCACGCTGCGTAGGATATCGGGCCAGTGCGCGGCGATGAGGGGCTGCCTGAACTTCCCGCCGATCAGCCCTTTCAGCTCTTTCTGGCAGGCGGACGGACCGAAGAGGTAGAGGCGCTTGGATGGCAGGTCGGGGATGCGGGGGATGAACTGGAAGCCCAGCAGGGGCCGTGACGACGAAGACGTGGTCAGTGAAGCCGCCAGTATCGAAGTATTGCTCCCGGATCTTCTGCCCGGCGCCGGTCATCAGCAGGCTATCGAGGATGTAGGGCGCTTCGTTCACGGTGGCCGGGATGGTCTGTGTGGCGAACGGACCGAACTGGTCGGAGACATGGTTGTAGGCTTTCAGCCTGCGCTCACGGCCGTACTTGGCGTTGCTCAGATTCATAGCCGCGCCCTGGTGTGTAATCGGGAAGAACTGGCCGTCGCTCGATGCGGTCTGTACGGCGCCCCAGAACTGCGCCATCGGCAGTGCCGACTGCCCGTCGATCACCATGGCCAGGGCGCGGGCCATCGCCTCACTTTCGGCATGCTAGCGCGACAGGCGGGAAAATTGGATGAAGTTGTGCGTGTTCGTGGTCTGGCCATTTTGCTGAGGCCGAGATTCAGCCCCTCGGCAAGCAACACGTTCAGCAGGCCGATCCGATCCTTGCACGGCGCGCCGGTGCGCAGATGCGTAAAGGCCTCGGTGAAGCCAACTTCCGCATCCACTTCGAGCAGGAGATCGGTGAGCCTGACTTCCGGCAGGCGGCCATAGAGGTCGAGCACCAAGGCGACGGCTTCCGCGGGAACCGCCGCAGTCAGCCGGTCGATTTTCAAGGTGCCGCCCTCGATGGAGCCTCCCGGCATGGTCCCGGCCCTAGGGTCAGGATGCATTGATTTCGCGCGAACAGCATGATCCACGGCTTCGAAAGCAGAGCGGTGACATGAGCGATCTCTTCTAGCTGACCGACGCTCAGATGGCACGCCTAGCCCTTTTGTTCCCCACGCCTCATGGTCAGCCTCGGTTCGATGATAGGGGGGTTTTGAGCGGGATTATCTTCATCAATCGCAATGGCTTGCGTTGGCGGGATGCGCCGAAGGAGTATGGTCCGCATGAGACATGGTGTGGTTGCGGTGGCTCGGTTTGCCTGAACAGGTTCCGGTCTGCTCCTAAGTGGCTTGCCGCCTTTGTTACGTTGCGGTCAAATCGTTGGCGTTGAAAACTCGAGTTTGTTTATCGATTATTGATTGAATAGCTGCGATTCTTTGAAAGCTTTGACAATGAGCCCTGAACAGATCTTTGTGCTTGTGCTGTTGGCTGTCGTCTTCTTGGGCTTTTTCAAGGAGCTCTACCCACCCGAGGTGACCGCGTTGGGTGCTTCCGGCGCACTTTTGGCTACGGGCATCATTGAGACCAATGATTTCCTCACGGTGTTCAGCTCGTCAGCGCCGATAACGATCGCCATGATGTTCATCATATCCGCCGCCCTCGAACGTACAGGCGTCCTGGCGATGCTCGGCGAAGTCCTGAAACGACAGGCACGCGGTTCATTCCTTCGAGCGATGCTTCTCATGATGATTGGCACAATTGCGGCCTCTGCCTTCATGAACAACACTCCGGTAGTGATATTGCTGACGCCAATCATGATTTCGATCGCGGGGTCGGTCCGCGTCGCACCTTCGAAGTTGCTAATCCCTCTGTCTTTCTCCGCCATCTTCGGCGGCACACTGACGCTGGTCGGCACCTCGACAAACATTCTGATGAGCGGTGTCGCGCGTGACACCGGCCAGCCGCCGATCTCAATGTTTGAGATGACGTTGCCGGGTCTGATCTTTGCAGGGGTTGGTATGATCTACATGGTCTTCGCCGGGCGATACCTGCTTCCCGATCGCGCCTCACTCTCCAGTCTCCTCGGCCAGGAAGGAAAACGTCGATTCAAGGCGCGTCTTCTCATTCCTTCGGCCTCTCGCTACGTCGGCAAGATCTTGGCAGAGCTTCCCTTCAACACGGCGCAGAGCAGGATTCTAGATGTGATCCGGGGGGAGCAATCCTTGCGCCGACAGTTGCATAGCCTAGTCCTTCAGGCAGGTGATCGGGTGGTGATCAAAACCGGCACTGGAGAAATTCTCGGGCTCAAGGAGGACGGCCAGATCGAGTTCCGTGATTTCGCGGATAGGGGCTACGAGCCGGTGACTGCGGAACAGACGATATTGATGGAGGCCAGTGTCGGACCCAACTCTCACCTCCGTGGTCGGGCACTTGGAGATCTGCGGTTGCGGCGCAAGTACGGGCTTTACGTTATGGCGGTGCACCGGGCCGACCGCAATATTTCGGACCGCATCGACGATCTCAGATTACAGTTTGCGGACACGCTCCTGTTGGAAGGGCCGGTTGAAGGGATGCAGCGACTCATGGAAGATGGGGGCATTGTCAACCTCTCTGCTCCCTCGGAGCGAGCGGTCCGCCGGTCGAAAGCACCAATCGCTATCGCGACGATCCTTGCCGTGATGGGTCTTGCGGCCTTCAATGTGCTACCCATAGCAGGCCTCTCGGTGATCGGGGCGGTGGTCGTGATGCTAACGCGCTGCGTCGATCCTGAAGAGGCATTCGAAGCCATCGACTGGCGGATCCTCTTCCTCATCTTCGGCATGTTGGGCCTCAGCATGGGGATGGAACAGACCGGGACCGCGCGGGTCATCGTAGAGGCTGTTGTTGGCATGGTGGGTGGCATCGGACCGCTGGCGATCCTTGCGGCAGTCTACGTGCTAACGAGCACGTTGACCGAGATGATCTCAAACAACGCTGTAGCAGTACTGATAGGCCCCATTGTCATAGGTCTGGCGCAGCAGTTGGGTCTTGATCCACGTCCCTTCATCATGGCGGTGATGTTCGCGGCCTCGGCAAGCTTCGCCACGCCAATTGGCTACCAAACGAATACGTTCGTCTACAGTGCCGGGGGTTACAAGTTTCGCGACTTCCTGAAGGTCGGATTGCCACTGAACCTCATTTTTGCGGCGCTTGCGATCTTGATAATCCCGATTTTTTTCCCATTCTGATCTTGAGTTTCCGGGCCAGCCGATCGGGCCGACCCGGTACCTCAATGCAAACCAAACTCGCTCATGAGTTGCTGACGGACCCGCACAAACTCACGATCGCTGCGATCACGCGGCCGAGTTAGGTCGATATCCATCAGCTTGGGCGTTCCGCCCTTTTCGCGGGGCAACACCATGACGCGATCCGCCAGGAAGATCGCCTCTTCGAGGTCGTGGGTCACGAGCACCATCGTCACGCGTTCCTCGGCCCAGATCCTCGACAACTCTTTCTGCATTGCGAGTTTCGTCATCGCGTCCAGTGCCCCGAGCGGCTCGTCGAGCAGCAGAATTTCGGGCTGGACGGTAAGTGCACGGGCGATGCCGACCCGCTGAGCCATGCCTCCTGAGAGCTGCCGCGGCAGTGCGCTCTCGAACTCGGTCAGCCCGACGAGGCGAAGGTATCGGCGGGCGCGGGTTTCGGCCTCGGTCCGTGCTACGCCTTGAACTTCAAGGCCGAAAGCTACGTTGCGAAGCACGTTCAGCCAGGGTATCAGGCGCGGCTCCTGAAAGATCACCGAGCGGTCTCGGCCGAGACCACGAACCGGAAAGTCGTCAATCAGAACGTCGCCTGAATCCGGCTCCTCCAGCCCCGCGAGGATCCGCAGCAGCGTTGTCTTTCCGGACCCGCTTGCGCCGACGATGGCCAGGCTTTGACCAGCGGGGATGTCAAGGTCGAGATGCCGCAGGACCGTCAGAGGAGCGCCGTCGAGGTGAAAGGACTTCGACAGATCACGTATTGTGACCGCGCCGCTGGTAGTCTGGTGGGTGTCGAACATGGCGGCCTCCTCAGTTTGAAACGCTTGCATCGCCGGTCACGAGCAGGACGTCCGACGCGGTCAGCTGGCCCTCGGAAAGGACCTCCTCGCGCTCCAGGACGTCGATCCAGAACTGCAGGTCGCGCTCGGTTGCCAGGCCGCCCTCGCGCACCCCGTAGCCCGCGAAGTACCGGGCGACCTCGGGATTTTCCCCGCGCTCCTCCAGCATGCGCGCCATGATCTCGCGCGTCTCGGCGGGATGCTCTCGGGCGTAGTCGAGGGCCCGCGCGGACTGCGCGACGAAGGTCCGGGCCGCATCGGGCTGCGCATCGGTGAAGTCGCGCCGCAGCACGGTGAAGCCGCCCGCAATCTCGCCCAGCACATCCGTGTCATCGAAGACGGTGCGCAGACCGCCACCATCGCGGGCGGCACCTTCGAAGGTGGTCTGCCAGTAGCCGAAGGCGGTCATGTCGACCTGCCCCGAGCGGAGCACCTGTTCAAGCTGGGGACCGGGCACGACGACGAGGTTTGCCGCATCCTGCGGGAGGCCGGCCGCGTGCAGCGCCTCGCGCACGGTGTAGTCGAGATGCGCGCCGAGAGTGTTGATCGCGATCGTCTTGCCGACGATATCCCCGACCTCGTGGATCGGGCTGCCCTCGAGGACGACAAATTTCGACTGCACGTCATCATTGATGCCGTTGGTGGGGTAGGCGGCGACGAAGTCGTTGCCCCCGGCGATGGAATTGAGCACCGCCGAGGTGGCCGCCGAGCCGATATCGACGCTCCCGGCCGCCAGCGCGAACAACGACTCGGGCCCGCCGGAGGCGTATCCCGCAGAGACGACGCTGACGCCGGTTCCGTCGAAATAGCCGAGTTCCTGCGCCAGTTCATGCGCGTTCACGCCGCCGTGGCTCGCGAGATAGCGCAGGGTGACCTCCTCGGCTCGGAGGCTGCCGCTCAGGGCAAGGGTCGCGCTCGCGGCGGACAGGAGGGTTCTGAAGATGAGGGACATGGATCGATTCCTGGGTTCGGAGGGTTGGGTCAGCGCGGGTCGAGGCTCCAGCTGCAGAGGCGTCGCTGCAGCTGGACGAGCACCCAGTTGGCGGCAAGGCCGAGGGTGGCGAGCAGGAAGATCGCCGCGAACATCAGCGGGATCTGGAAGTTGTACTGGGCGTTCATCACCTGGAAGCCGACTCCCTTGTTGGCCCCGATCATCTCGGCCGCGATGAGCAGCAGCAGCGCGGTGGTGGCCGAGAGCCGCAAGCCGACGAAGATCGGCGGCACCGAGGCAGGCAGGATCACCCGCCGGAAGATCGTCAGCTGGCTCGCGCCGAAACTGTGCGCCATCTCGACGAGCTTCAGGTCGACCTCCTTCACCCCGCCGATGGTCGCGAGCAGAATGGGAAAGAGCGTGGCCCAGAAGATCACGAAGACCTTGGAGCCCTCTCCCAGACCGAAGATCAGGATGAAGACCGGGTAAAGCGCCAGCGCCGAGGTCTGGCGGAACAGCTGGAGGATCGGGTCGAGCGCCCGCTCGAGCGGCCGCATCTGGCCCATCAGAAGCCCCAGCGGGATGCCAAGCGCTACGGCGGCGAGAAAGGCAATGCCCGCCCTCTGCAGCGAGATGACGATGTCATCGACCAGGGCGCCGCTGGAGAGCCCATTCCAGAGCGCGGCGACAACGCGATCGGGGGCCGGGAACACCGCCGGATTGAGCCAGCCCGCCATGCTGGCGATCTGCCACCCCGCGAAGAAGCCCAGGACGAGCCCGTAATCGGCGAGGAGCCCCTGCGCCCGCTGCCGCCACCTCGATGCCGGGGCGGCAGACTGCGCGCCCGCGCGCTCCGCGGGGGTGAGAATGTCGTAGGTCATGCCGTGCCCGTCCTATTCCGCGGCCTGAACGCCGGGGGCGGCGAGCGACCTGGGGTGGATCGGGAAGGGCAGGCCCAGGTTCTCGCGCAGGGTGCGGCCTTCGTAGCGGGTGCGGAACAGGCCGCGCCGTTGCAGTTCCGGCACGACGAGATCGACGAAGTCGTCGAGCGCGGTCAGGAACCAGGGCGGCAGGATGTTGAAGCCGTCCGCCGCCTCCTTCTCGAACCATTCCTGCAGCATGTCGGCGACCTGTTCGGGGGTGCCGATCACCGTGTAATGCCCGCGCGCCGAGGCGACCCACTGGTAGAGCTCGCGGATGGTGAACCGGTTCTCGTCGGCAATCTGGCGGATCAGCGCCTGGCGCGACTTCATGCCCTCGGTCGGCGGCGCCGGGGGCAACGGGCCGTCGAGGTCGAACCCGGCAAGATCGAGCGTGCCGCCGGTCAGCGCGTTGAGCAGGGCGATCCCGTCCTTCTCGAGGATGTAGGAGGTGAGCTGCTCGTATTTCTCACGCGCCTCCGCTTCGGTGCGCCCGATGAAGGGCGAGACGCCCGGCATGATGAGGAGGTGGTCGGGATCGCGTCCGGCGACGATGGCCCGGGTCTTGATGTCCCGGTAGAACGCCTGCGCGGTGTCCAGGTGCTGATGCGCGGTGAAGATCACCTCCGCCGTTTCGGCGGCAAGCGACCGGCCGTCCTCGGACTGCCCGGCCTGGACGATCACCGGGTGGCCCTGCGGCGAGCGCGGCACGTTGAGCGGGCCCTTCACCTTGAAATGCGCGCCGACGTGATCCGTCGCATGGACCTTGCTCCGATCATAGAAGACGCCGCTTTCCTTGTGGCGCAGGAAGGCATCGTCTTCGAAACTTTCCCAGAGCGCTTTGACCACGCCGACATGTTCCCGCGCCCGCTCGTAGCGCGTGGCATGGGGCAGTTGCTGGTCGAGGTTGAAGTTCTGCGCGGCGGCCTCGGTCGCGGTGGTCACCACGTTCCAGCCGGCACGGCCGCCGGAAATGAGGTCAAGCGAGGCGAACTTGCGTGCCGTATTGTAGGGCTCCTCGTAGGTGGTCGAGGCGGTGGCGATGAAGCCGAGGTGCGTGGTCAGCGGCGCGAGCGCCGAGAAGAGCGTCACCGGCTCGAAGCCCGCGATCCGCGCGCTGCCACCTTCGGTTGCCCCTCCAAAGGAGACGGCCAGTCCGTCTGCCAGAAAGTAGGCGTCGAAGAGCCCGCGCTCGGCGGTGAGGGCAAGTTGTCTGTGCACCTCGAAGCTGGTCGCGCCGTCCGCCGGATGGTCCGGGTGGCGCCAGGCGGCGACATGCTGTCCGCCACCGGGCAGGAATGCGCCGAGGCGGATCTGGCGGCCTCTAACTTTGTTTGGGGAGAGCGTTTGTGTGGTCATGAATCCTATCCTCCTACGATACGCGCCCCGACCTCAGCCGAGCGCGATACTTTCTTGACCGTCGGTTCCGACGGGGATGTCTCCGTCGATGGTCACACGGCGCACGACACGATGCGCCCCGCCGTAGTCATTGACGGCCACGTGCTGGGTGGCGCGGTTGTCCCAGATCGCCACGTCGCCGGCACTCCACCGCCACCGGACGGTGTTCTCTGGCGCAGTGATGTAGCCTTGGAAGAGTTCGTAGATCTTCTGGCCATCCGCTCGGGACAGGCCCTTGATGCGCTGCACAAAGCTGCCAAGCAGCAGCGTGCGTTCGCCGGTTTCGGGATGCACACGTACAACCGGATGCTCGGTCTTGAAACGTGTCGAGGCGAAGACCTCCTCGTAGTGCTGCCTTTCGACCGTCGTGGCTTTCGGACGGTGCGCCGCATAGTCGTAGGCATTGCTATGAACTGAGCGCAGGCTTTCGGCGAGTTGCTTGAGCGGCGCGGGAAGTGCCTCGTAAGCGGAGGACGTATTGGCCCAGATCGTGTCACCACCGATGTCCGGGATAACGACGCCCCGCAGGACGGAATACTTCGGGTAGGCAGGCACGAAGGTGACGTCGGTGTGCCATTGGTCGGCACGACCACCATGCGAGGAATCCAGTTCCAGCAGGCTGGATGTGCCTTCGCGGATATGCTGAGTGGGGTGGGGCACCAACTTGCCAAGTCGCTTGGCAAAGGCCTCCTGTCCCTGGTCGTCGAGATGATCCTGGCCCCGGAAGAACACGACCTTGTGGCGCGTGATGAGTGCTTTGATCTGCTGAATCGTCTCGTCGGCAAGATCACCGGAGAGACGAATCCCGTGGAGTTCTGCGCCAATGAGCGGCGTGATGGCGCGAACTTCGGGGGCAACGGTGCCCTCCACCGCGCGGATGAGCGTTTCATTCTTAGGCATGCCTGTGCCTCCTGGATTTGGGCATGGCTCCGCCATGGCCGGAACTTTGCGGATCCGGTGTCGGCGAAGAGGGTTGGGGGGGATGAGAGATCAGGCGGCGCTGACCGCGAGATCCCGGAGGTTGGACGCTGCAAATATGGGCATGCATGCGCCAGTCTGTTCTGCCCCGCGTCCGTGCTGAGCGATCAGCCTCTGTGCAGTGGGCAACTCTCCGGCGTTCCTAAGAGGCGCCAGCAGCACACCTGCCGAGTTGCCACGGGGGGGAGGCATCACCCAAGCTTCAGATGCTTTGGGATTGAACCTGGGCCCTGGTGCTTGGCTGTCGCGGAGAGCTGAATGCACCGACCATCAGCGGAGTCTTCCTGCAACTGTCGCATTGCGCTGGAATGCGCCGTCCAACAGAGGACGTGTGTAGACAGGTATGTGTGCAGCGAGGCGTAGGGGTTCGATCATGGCATATCCTAACACGATGATGTCTATCGAGATTTGAGAGTAACGCGATTGGCTGCTTTGCTCCATTCCAAAGAAGTCCCGGAGTTTAGAGAATTTACGCTGTAGATGCGCGGCCAGGGAGAAATTTACCCTCTCGGGCCCGTCGTCGCGCCAACGGTTTCTCCGAGGGCTCGGGCGAGATCGGCCGTCTGCTGCCGAATATCGGGAATGGCGGTTATCTCCCAGAATGCTCCCCGTGCAGCGGGACCGATGGCATAAAGCTTTACGGACATGCTGCCATCCAGAGACAGAAGGTGGCAGCCCGGGGAGGTATCGAGGCCGAGGCGGAGCAGATCGAGCCTTGCAGCCCCCTGCTCCAGAAGATTGCGGAGCACACATGTCACATGCTCCATCGTATTGCGGCGGATGCCCCGGCAGTCGATCACGTGATCGGCCTCGAGGCGATCCGGTGCCGATCCGGGACGCCCGGTGAGCCGGAGCTCAATCCGACCATCGGGTCTCAGGTCGGCCTGCTCGAAGGTCGCGCGCCGAAAATGCAGCTGGCCCTGTGCCGCGGCGCGCGAGAGGCGCCCGGTGGAGATCGGTGGCATGCGGTGGCGGTGAGCCTCCCACCAGACAGCGGCATGGCGCAGGAAACGTGCGCGTTCTTCCACTGTCCAGGCCTGCCAGAGGCCGGCAACGTGCGGACGCATCCCATCGACCGCGTCGCGCCAGGTGCCGCCCTGCGTTTCCGCGACCCGAACGAGCGCCCGGAGCCAACGCATGACTTGGCTCACGCTGGCACCGAAGGGAATATCTCGCTCCGTGAGGGTTATGGGATGGCTGGCCGCGTGTTCCTGCGGCAGCAATCCGCGACGCGACAGACAATGGATGGGGCCGAGGTGCCCCGCGGACAGCAGGGTCGCGACATGGTCGACCATGCTCAGCCCAGTACCGATGATCACCACCGTGGCCCGCGGGTCTGCCGGGGGGCGGAAGTCCCACCCGCCGCAGAGCGGTGGGTCAGGCCTGACAGGAACCGCATGCCCGGTGGCCAGGATGGCGCGATCGGCATGGATCACTCGCCCGTCTTGGAGAAGGGCCTCGACGCCAGCGGGGATCTCTTCCACCCGCAGGCATTCGGCCCGGACATGGTGCAGTCGGCCATGGCCGGGTGCGTCACTGTCCCGCCATGGGTCCAGCAAACTGGCAAGATAGCGGCCATAGGTACCGCGCCCGACGAAGCTGCTGCCCTCTGCCTCGATGCCGCGCGTATCGAGCCAACGTAGGAAATGCTCCGGATCGTCCGGATAGGCACTCATCTGCACCACGCGGGTATTGAGCAGATGATCGGGGTCGTCGGTGGCGTAGGCGATGCCGCAGCCGAGCAGGTCTCCGCGCTCGACGATGGTCACGTCGAAGTTCGTGCCCGGCTGCTTGAGAAGATGCGCTGCCATTAGCACACCACTGGCCCCGCCGCCCACGATGAGCACATGGCATCGGCGCGGCGGAACCGGCGCTACGCCCCCGTCCATCATGACACCAGCCAGAGGAGGCCCAGCAGCACGACGCTGGCCATCACGGCAACACCGGCCTGCAGTGAATCATGTTGCGGACAGATTTCAAGGGTCTCCTCACCATAGGTGAAGAGGAGCAGACCCGGATCATAGGTGCAGTACATGGTTTGGCTCCTTGCTGTTGGCTCAATGCAGGACGATGATGGCGAGGACGCTGAGGTAGCAGATGGCAAAGGTGACCACCGGGACAGCCTTGCGGATCGCCGAGAGAGTGCTCTGGATGATGCTCATGGATGGGCGTCCCGGTTCGGGGTGACCGGCCGGAAGAGCGGGCGCCGCTGGCTGCAGCTTCCACTGCGCATCGGCCAAAGAATGTCGCGCATGGCTTTGCCTTCCGCCCACGGGCCATGGCCAGAGGCGACGTTGATATGGCCGGCGTTCTCCATGTCGATGAAGTCGGCACCCCAACTTCGGGCGAGGCTCTGGGCCCGGGATTGTTCCATCCACGGGTCATTGCGGCTGGCCGCGACGACGACCGTCGCACCGAACGATCGCTCGGGGATGGGTCCAAAATCCGATATGCGCGCGCACCGCGATGGTTCGGCGGGGGCAACAAGGAAAGCACCGGTGATCTGGACTTGCGGCCAAAGCGCCATCAGCTTGACGATCGCAATCGCCCCGAGTGAATGGCCAACGAGGACCGAACCCGGATGCGTCAGGGTAGCTGCCGCGATTTCAGTCAACCAGGCCTCAGGCGTCGGTTCGGACCAGGATGTCTGTTCCACGATCTGCGCCGTGGGATCGGTGGCAGCCCACCAATGCTGCCAGTGAGGCGCGGGGGAGCCATCAAGGCCGGGAATGAGGAGTGTTCGGATCATCTCAGATCTCCTTTCCCGTAAAGACTATCAAGTTAATCGTGTTTCGTTTTTCCAAAGTCCTGCTTGAAAAGAGAAGGATCTTCTCTCGAGTGCAGGGACGACAATGGCAGGCTATCTCTCCTCGCCGAGGTCAGCGGCTGCGCAGGCGGCTTTCGATCAGCAGGCCTTCCTCGTCCAGGATGGGATGGGTGACGGCGACCAGATGCGCTGTCACACGTTTCAGATCGCGCAATAGGTCAAGGTTGTGGCGCGACATCGCAGTTGAGTGCTGAGCGACATCGCAGGCGGACGAGGTGACACTGTGCCGGCTGACGCTCGCGATTGCGGCTCCACCTTTAGTTGAACGAGTTGCTGGGCCAGACCGGTGTCCCGGGTCATGAAGATCGTCTGGGCCATGCGAAGGATTTCCGCGGTCATCAGAAACATCTCTTCGAGTTCCCGATATCCCGCTTCGGTGAAACGCAGCTGCAGTCCGACCTTCTTGCGGACATTGGCGGCAAGACCCTTCTCGATGATGTCACCCACGTGTTCGAGATTGATCACGTAATCCAGAACAGTGATGGCATGGCGGCGATCATGTTCATCCACGGTCTGACCGAGGCGAGAGAGGTACGTCTTCACCTGCTTCTGACGCAGGTCGACGCGGTTCCCGAGGATGGAAATCTCGGTCAGATGGCTGCTGTCATTCTTGCTGAAGGCCAGGCGCGTCAGGTCCAGCATGCGGGCAACGTCGTCACCAATGCCGAGGACTTGTCGCCTCGCTCCGGAAAGGCCCTGCAGCGGCTGCTCCAAAGCACTCTCATCCAGCCATTGCGGCGGCCCATTTCCATCCGGCGTCGGCGCGGTCAACAGCCGCTCCAGGGCGCGTGACAGTGAAGCTGTGAATGGTGCGATGCAGAGCGCGAGCAGGATATTGAAGACCAGATGTGCCTCGACGGCCAGCCCTGTGATCTGCAGTGGAAGCTGCTCAAGTGCGGAACCGAAGGGACCGGCGACCGGCAGTATCAGCAGGCAGCCGACGCCACGGACGCAGAGGTTTCCGATGGTGAGTCTGCGGGCTGCAATCCCGGATTTCGAGGCCACAAGGACGGGTGGGATCGCGCCACCGAGATTGGCACCCAACACGAGGACGACGCCGAGACCTGCGGGCAAGCTCAGAGAGGCGACCAACATCACCGCGGCCAGTGATGAGGAACATGCCGCAGCAATGCCGGCCGAGAACAAAAGGGCCACCGGCCAGCTGGCGTCCATCATCTGCAGAAAGAGCGCCATTTCCGAGGAGTTGCGCAATGGCTGGGTTCCGGCTTCGAGGAGGGAGAGCGAGATGAGCAACAGGCCCAGGCCGATGGCTGCGCGGCCCGAGCCGCTGGCCAGAAGTGATGTTCGGCGGCTTGCCACGAACGCCCGCGGTCCCGGCCGCGTACCTAGCCCCAGTGCTGTCTTGAGGCGGATGCCGAAAGCAAGGTCCACACCGTCCCGGACCAGCCCCAGGCCAAAGAGAAGGAGCGCGACCGCGCCGCCTATCTCGCAGAAGACGATCAAGGAACCCATGGGTAAAGCCGCGGACTCCATCCTTTCTACATTCTTCGCTTCCGATGATCTACGCTTCTGGGAGAAGGTCAATTCGGGCAACCGCGCTGCCCAGATTTCTTCGCGGCACCCTTTCGGGCCCGGCGCGTAAACAGGCGTTTCACGCGATGAGGATTGAGCAGCGAGTGGTCGACCTCTCGACAGCTGGAGCGACCATAACATACAGCAGATGGTCGGATAACTCAGACGGTCTCGGTATCGATGGGTAGGGCGGTTGTCCCGCGAATGGTTTCCATAGCGAAGCTGGATGTCAAATTCCGGCAAGCTAGGCGTCTCGTGAATTCGACGTAGAACTTGTCGAAGGCAACAGTGTCGTGGACGACAACCTTCAGCAGGTAGTCGATGTTGCCGGCCATCCTGTAGACTTCCACGATGTCCTTGAAGCCTGCAATCGCCTCACGAAACTGGGAGCGCCATTCCGGACTATGATCCATTGCCTCGACACCGACGAAGACTGTCAGGCCAAGGCCGATCATCTCAGGATTTACCAAAGCAACGCGCTGGGTGATGACGCCGGCCGCCTCGAGTTTCTGCACGCGTTTCCAGCAGGGGGTCTGGGAAAGACCGACCATATCCGCCAGTTGGGACACGGAAAGCGTCGCGTCGTGCATTAGGTTTTCCAGGATCCTTCGGTCGATCCGGTCGAGGGTGAGCGCGCTCATTCATAGGGTCCTGCAATAATTCTGGTCCAGGGAGACGCAAGCCGGGCATAGACCTCTTGCTCGGCTTGGCGCAGGAGACAGGGATCGGGTTCAATGTCCGAAAGGTCTAGCTGATACAAATGCTGGCTCAGCAGGCTGCACCAGACGGGATCTGATGTCCCCGCCCATGGCCAGGGCAATACAATTGCCCTCAGGCTGATCTGTGCCTCACGATTCCTGCGCCAGACAGCGGCGCGACTCGGAGAGGCGGATCGGAGTGTCCATCCGCCTTCCTTGGCCCGGGAGAATCTGTGAAAAGCAATTCCCTCAGGTGTAAGGCGGGCGGTTGTCAACCAGAGCAGGCCGCGAAGCCACAAGCTGGGATATGTCGGGGTTCCTCGCATCTCATCCCTCGGGGCCTCAGGCTACGGTGAAAGTTCGCACGAAGTCGGAGGCGGGGCGGTTGCGGATCTCGGAAGGCGCGCCGACCTGCTCGATCCGCCCCATCGACATGACCGCGACGCGGTCGGCGAGGGTCATCGCCTCCTCCTGGTCGTGCGTGACGAAAACCGTGGTCAGCCCGGTGGCGTCGTGGATTTCGCGCAGCCCGGCCCGCAACTCGCGCCGCACCCGCGCGTCGAGCGCACCGAAGGGCTCGTCGAGCAGCAGCATGCGCGGCTCGGTGGCCAGCG
>NZ_NTHN02000072.1 GCF_002300555.2 Alloyangia mangrovi
CGATCGTGCCGATGTTGCAGTGCGGTTTGCCGCGCTCAAACTTTTCCTTTGCCATAATGGCCTCCTTGGTCGGTGGCGGTGCGTGTGATCACGCACCCTACGGGGGGTAGGGTGCGGGGCTGGGCCCCGCACCGCTGCTTATGCGTATTTCGCCTGGATCTCGTCCGAGATGTTCTGCGGAACCGGATCGTAGTGGTCGAACTGCATCGTGAACTGCGCGCGGCCCGAGGACATCGAGCGCAGGGTGTTGATGTAGCCGAACATGTTGGCCAGCGGCACGAAGGCCTGAACTGCGACAGCGTTGCCGCGCGGCTCCTGACCGGACACCTGGCCACGGCGGGAGGTGAGGTCACCGATGATCGAACCGGTGTACTCTTCCGGCGTGACCACCTCGACCTTCATCATCGGCTCGAGCAGCTTCGCGCCTGCTTTACGCAGACCTTCCCGCATGCACATCCGCGATGCGATTTCGAAGGCCAGAACCGAGGAGTCCACGTCGTGGAACTTGCCGTCGATCAGCGCGACCTTGAAGTCGATCACCGGGAAGCCTGCCAGCGGACCGGAGTCCATGACCGACTTGATGCCCTTTTCGACGCCCGGGACGTATTCCTTCGGAACCGCACCGCCGACGATCTTGGACTCGAACGAGTAGCCTTCGCCCGCTTCGGTTGGGCTGATGACCAGCTTGACCTCTGCGAACTGACCCGAACCACCCGACTGCTTCTTGTGGGTGTAGGTGTGCTCGACCTCGTGACCGATGGTCTCGCGGTAAGCCACCTGCGGGGCACCGATGTTCGCCTCGACCTTGAACTCGCGCTTCAGGCGGTCGACGAGAATGTCGAGGTGAAGTTCGCCCATGCCCTTCATGATGGTCTGACCGGACTCGAGGTCGGTCTCCACGCGGAAGGAGGGGTCTTCTGCGGCCAGACGGGCCAGACCCTGGGACATCTTCTCCTGGTCGTTCTTCGTCTTCGGCTCGACCGCGATCTCGATCACCGGATCGGGGAAGGTCATGGTTTCGAGAACCACTTGCTTCTGAGCGTCGCAGAGGGTGTCACCGGTGGTGGTCTCTTTGAGGCCGGCCAGCGCGATGATGTCGCCTGCGAAGGCTTCTTCGATCTCTTCCCGGTTGTTCGAGTGCATCATCATCATACGACCGATGCGCTCTTTCTTGCCCTTGGTCGAGTTCATGATCGAATCGCCCTTCTTCATCGTACCGGAGTAGATACGGGTGAAGGTGAGCGAGCCCACGAAGGGGTCGTTCATGATCTTGAACGCGAGGCCCGAGAAGGGCTCTTCGTCCGAAGCGTGACGCTCGATGTTCCGGGTTTCGGTCTCGTCATCCGGCGAGAAGCCGAGGTACGGCGGAACGTCGAGGGGGCCGGGCAGGAAGTCGACCACAGCGTTGAGCAGGGGCTGCACGCCCTTGTTCTTGAACGCCGAGCCACCCAGGACCGGAACGAAGGACAGCGACAGCGTGCCCTTGCGGACCAGGTTGCGCAGGGTCGGAACGTCGGGCTCTTCGCCTTCGAGGTAGGCTTCCATCGCCGCATCGTCCTGCTCGACAGCATTCTCGATGAGGTGCGAACGCCACTCGTCTGCGAGGTCCTTCAGCTCGTCGCGGATCGGCTGACGCACCCAGGATGCGCCGAGGTCTTCACCCTGCCAGACCCACTCTTCCATGGTCACCAGGTCGACGATGCCTTCCAGCTGGTCTTCCGCACCGATCGGGAAGTTGACAGGAACCGGGGTTGCGCCCGTACGGTCCTTGATCATCTTCACGCAGTTGAAGAAGTCGGCGCCGATCTTGTCCATCTTGTTGACGAACACGATGCGCGGCACCTTGTAGCGGTCGGCCTGACGCCACACGGTCTCGGTCTGCGGTTCCACGCCGGCGTTGCCGTCGAGGAGGCAGATCGCACCGTCGAGCACGGCCAGCGAACGTTCGACTTCGATGGTGAAGTCAACGTGGCCGGGAGTGTCGATGATGTTGTAGCGGAACTTGGTGTCCGAAGTGCCTTCTTCGGTCGGGTCTTCCTGCCACTGCCAGAACGTGGTGGTTGCAGCGGAGGTGATGGTGATACCACGCTCCTGCTCCTGCTCCATCCAGTCCATGGTGGCGGCGCCGTCGTGGACCTCGCCGATTTTGTGCGAGCGGCCCGTGTAGTACAGGATGCGTTCCGTCGTCGTGGTCTTGCCCGCGTCGATGTGGGCCATGATCCCGAAGTTGCGGTAACGCTGGAGGGGATATTCGCGTGCCATGGTGGTCTGCCTTTCCGGAGATTACCAGCGGTAGTGGCTGAACGCTTTGTTCGCGTCGGCCATCTTGTGGGTGTCTTCGCGCTTCTTAACAGCGGAGCCACGGGATTGCACGGCATCCAGGAGTTCGCCTGCAAGGCGCTCTTCCATGGTGTGCTCGTTGCGGGCGCGCGAGGCTGCGATCAGCCAGCGGATGGCCAGGGCCTCACGGCGCTCGGGGCGCACTTCGACCGGGACCTGGTAGGTGGCACCACCAACGCGGCGCGAACGAACTTCGACGGCCGGTTTGATGTTGTCGAGCGCTTCGTGGAACACTTCCACGGGCGCGCGCTTCACCTTGCTCTCGACGCGGTCGAGGGCATTGTAGACGATGCGCTCTGCGACCGACTTCTTGCCGTCGATCATCAGGTTGTTCATGAATTTGGTCAGAACCCGGTCGCCATACTTGGCGTCGGGCAGGACTTCGCGTTTTTCAGCGGCGTGACGACGAGACATTTATGTATCCTCTTATTTCGGACGCTTCGCGCCGTACTTCGAGCGACGCTGCTTACGGTCTTTGACGCCCTGGGTATCCAGAACACCGCGCAGGATGTGGTAACGGACGCCCGGAAGGTCTTTCACACGGCCGCCGCGGATGAGCACAACCGAGTGCTCCTGCAGGTTGTGCGATTCACCCGGGATGTAGGAGATGACTTCGTAGCCGTTGGTCAGACGCACCTTGGCCACCTTACGCATTGCCGAGTTCGGCTTCTTCGGCGTGGTGGTGTAGACGCGGGTGCAGACGCCGCGCTTCTGCGGGCACTGCTCGAGGTGCTGCGACTTCGAACGTTTAACTTTCGGCTGCCGCGGCTTGCGGATCAGCTGTTGGATCGTGGGCATATGGGTTGTTCCCCGTAATTCTCACATATGTGGTGCAAGGGGGAGCCCCCCATGCGGTTCAATCGACAAGGCGCCCCACGCGTCCGCGGGTCACCGGTGATGCGCCGAAGATCCGAAGACCGCAGGGGGATACCCCACAAACGACGCAAAAACCGCATACGCCCCCGGGCACGGGTGACGTCGCGGTGGGTCTGCAGAGGATCGGGGCCAGGGACGCCGATCTTGACCACTGTAGTTCTGTAGAATGCGGCGGGCGCACTGAGGCCTCCGCCGGATTGAGGGGCGTATAGGGGGAGTCGCTGTCCTTGTCAACAAGCCCTGCCCCGGCCACCGCGCCCGCCCGGGTTGCCGCCGGACACTTGCCTGCGCGGGGGCGCGATGCCAAGCATGGGCGGGACCTGTCACGCCGGAGCCGCCCCATGCAGATCATTGGCCTGTGCCGATTTTCCTTTCCCGCCGAAGGCGGGTTCCAGGTCGAGCACGAGACCCTCGAGGACCGCATCGCCTACCTCTACAGCCCTTCGCGGATGGAGGAAAGGTTGCGCCATTTCGAGTGCATCTGCCTGCCCGGGCTCAAGGCCCAGACCGATCCGCGCTTCACCTTCCTCGTGCTGGTGGGCGAGGCCATGCCGCGGCCCTACCTTGACCGCTTGCAGGCCCTTCTCAGGGATTTTCCGCAGGCCCGGATCGTCAGCCGCCCGCCCGGGCCGCATCGTCAGGTCTGCCAGCAGGTGATCAATGCCGCGCGCGATATGTCGCAACCCTGTCTCCAGTTCCGCCACGACGATGACGACGCTGTCGCGGTGGGCTTCGTCGAGGAGTTGCGCACCGCCGCCCTCGACATCTCCGCCCTGCGCGCCAAGCACCGGCTGGTGGCGCTAGACTGGAACCGCGGCTATGTCGCCCGTCCCGACGCCGAAGGGATTTGCGCCGAACCCTGCGTGACCCCCTTCTGGGGCGTGGCTCAGGCCGTGGCCATCGCGCCGGGCGTGCGCCAGAGCATCATGAACTTCGGGCACAACAAGCTCCTCCAGTTCATGCCGACGCTCAGCTTCACCGACCGCCCGATGTATTTGCGCGGGCACAATGATCACAACGATTCACGCCAGAAAGCGCATGTAAGACCCATCTCCCTGCCCCGGCTCGATGCCGCGGGGGAGGCCGAGATGAAGCGCCTCTTCGCGATCGACGCCGATCACGTGCGCCGCGTCTTCGCCCCCGCCGCCGCGACCTGATCCTGCACCTCCGTCCGCCGCAGCTGCCGCTCGCGCCAGAGCGTGAAGCTGCCCATCGCGACAATGACCGCCGCCCCAAGAAGCGTCATCGGTTGCGGCAACTCGCCCCAGAGCACCAGCCCCAGCAGCAGGGCCCAGAGCAGGCCGGTATAGCGGAAGGGCGCGACGAAACCGACATCGCCCACCCGCATCACCATGACGCTGAGCGTATAGCCGATGACGATGAGCAGCGAAGTGCCCAGCATAAGCGCCGCAAGCCGCACGTCGAGCGGCTGCCAGTCCTCGCCCAGCGACCAGCCCGCGGCAAAGAGCATGACCAGCACGGACGACGACAGCGTGACCTGCATGCTCGGAAGGGCCGGCGACAGGCGCCGCGTCGCCAGGTCTCGCAGGGTGACCGCGGCGACGGCCAGCAGCGCATCGATCGTGTAGGCATTGAACCCCTCGGTTCCGGGCCTCACGATCAGCAGCATGCCGCAGAAACCGCCAGCGATGGCGAGCCAGCGCCGCCAGCCCACCGGCTCGCCGAAGAAGACCGCGCTCCCGAGCGTCACCGTCAGCGGCAGCATCTGCAAAAGCGCCGTGGCATTGGCCAGCGGCATATTGCGCAGCGCGGTCAGGAAGAAATAGGCCGAGCCGCATTCGGCCAGCCCGCGCAGCAGCATGAGAGCCGCATCGCGCGGCACAGGCCGGTGGTGGAAGGCGCCGAGGCGTGCGGCCATCCAGGCGATGAAGAGGCTCGCGACGATCCCCCGCAGCACCAGCACCTGCGACAGAGGCAGGGCGGTCCCGATCGCCTTCACGCAGGCATCGCTGAAGGTGAAGGCGGCCATGGTCCCGATCATCAGGAGCATGCCGCGGCCATTGTCGGACAAGCGGTTCATGGGCAAATCGCTAGCACCGCCCCCGCGCCGCCACCATCCGCAAAATGCACGGGCGCCGCGCTGGCCCCGCCTTTCTTCTAGGCGGAAATATCCCGGGGGAGGCCGCAGGCCGGGGGCAGAGCCCCCTCCCCTGCCCGCCAAACGAAAAGGCCCCCGCACCGAGGTGCGGGGGGCCCGAAGCTTTTCGCCGTGAGGCGCGCGATTACTCGCGGCTTTCCGGCGTGTCCACGACCAGCGTGTCGAACTCGTCGCCACCGATCACGTCGCTCGACGAGGTGTCGGGAGCGGCCAGGAGTGCGGCCTGTTCGGCCTCCTCGCGGCGCACTTCGATCACCTTGTTGTCGCGCTCGGTCGCGATGCGACGCACCCGCTGGGTCGCGCCACCGGTGCCCGCCGGGATCAGGCGGCCCACGATGACGTTCTCCTTGAGGCCGACCAGCTTGTCCTTCTTGCCCTGCACCGAAGCCTCGGTGAGGACGCGGGTGGTCTCCTGGAAGGAGGCCGCCGAGATGAACGAGCGGGTCTGCAGCGACGCCTTGGTGATGCCGAGCAGGATCGGTTCGCCGGTGGCCGGACGGCCGCCCTTCTTCTCGATCTTCTCGTTGACCGCGTCGAACTCCGCCTTGTCCACGTGCTCGCCCTTGAGCAGCGTGGTGTCGCCGGAGTCGTGGATTTCCCACTTCTGCAGCATCTGGCGGACGATGACCTCGACGTGCTTGTCGTTGATCTTCACGCCCTGCAGTCGATAGACGTCCTGGACTTCGTCGATCATGTAGTTCGCCAGAGCCTCGACACCCATGATGGCCAGGATGTCATGCGGCGCCGGGTTGCCGTCCATGATGTAGTCGCCCTTCTGGACGTAATCGCCCTCGACCACCGGAATGTGCTTGCCCTTGGGGATCATGTACTCCTTGGGCTCCAGCGTGTCATCGACCGGCTCGATCGCGATGCGGCGCTTGTTCTTGTAGTCCTTGCCGAAGCGCACGTAGCCGTCGATCTCGGCGATGATGGCGTGGTCCTTGGGACGACGCGCCTCGAAGAGTTCGGCCACACGCGGCAGACCACCGGTGATGTCCTTCGTCTTCGCGCCCTCGCGCGGGATACGCGCCAGAACGTCACCGGCCTTGATCTCCTGACCTTCTTCACAGGACAGGATGGCATCCACCGACATCGGGTAGGTCAGCGGGTTGCCGGCCGCGTTGCGCACGGGCTCGCCGTCGGCATCCATCAGGATGATCTCGGGCTTGAGCTCGTTGCCCTTCGGAGCCGCACGCCAGTCGATCACGATCTTCTGGGTCATGCCGGTCGCTTCATCGGTCTCGTCGCGGACAGCCACACCTGCGGTGAGGTCGACGTGTTTCGCGATACCATCCGACTCCGCCAGGATCGGCAGGGTGTAGGGGTCCCACTCGAACAGCTTGTCGCCGCGCTTGACCGACTGGCCTTCCTTGACGAACAGCTTGGTGCCGTAGCCGAGCTTGTGGCTCGCACGTTCCTTGCCGTCCTCGCCCATGATCCGCAGCTTCATGTTGCGGCCCATGACGAGGGTTTCGCCGATGGAGTTCTCGAGGGTCGAGGCGTTCTCGAACTCGATCACACCCTCCTGCGAGGCTTCCTGGAACGACTGCTGGCCACCCTGGGCAACGCCGCCGATGTGGAAGGTCCGCATCGTCAGCTGGGTACCGGGTTCACCGATCGACTGCGCGGCGATGATGCCGACAGCTTCACCGGTGTTGACCATGGTGCCGCGCGCGAGGTCTCGCCCGTAGCACATGGCGCAGACGCCCTCTTCGGCTTCACAGGTCAGCGGCGAACGGATGCGCGTGGACTGCACGGCCGCCTCGTCGATCGTGTCGGCCATGCGCTCGTCGATGAGCTGGCCGGCGCGGACGAGGATCTCGCCGGTGACGGGATGCGGGATATCGTCCGCAGCCACACGGCCCAGGATGCGCTCTGCCAGCGATGCGACGACTTCGCCGTCGTTGACAGCCGCTTCCGCGGTGATCGCGCGATCGGTGCCGCAATCGTGCGAGCGCACGATGCAGTCCTGCGCCACGTCCACCAGACGACGGGTGAGGTAACCCGAGTTCGCGGTCTTCAGAGCGGTATCCGACAGACCCTTACGAGCACCGTGGGTCGAGTTGAAGTACTCGAGAACGGTCAGGCCTTCCTTGAAGTTCGAGATGATCGGGGTCTCGATGATGTCGCCGTTCGGCTTCGCCATCAGGCCGCGCATCCCGCCCAGCTGCTTCATCTGGGTGACCGAGCCACGCGCACCGGAGTGGGCCATCATGTAGACCGAGTTCGGCTCCATTTCCGACCCGTCCTCGGCGCGCTTGTTCGCCGAGATGGTGTTCATCATGGCGTCGGTGACCTTGTCGTTGCACTTCGACCAGGCGTCCACGACCTTGTTGTACTTCTCGCCCTGGGTGATCAGGCCGTCGAGGTATTGCTGCTCGAAGTCCTTCACCTGGTCGCGAGTTTCCTCGACGAGGGTCCACTTGCTGTCGGGGATGACCATGTCGTCCTTGCCGAACGAGATGCCAGCGCGGAACGCTTCCTTGAAGCCCATCGACATGATCTGGTCGCAGAAGATGACCGACTCTTTCTGACCGCAGTAGCGGTAGACGGTGTCGATGACCTTCTGAACGTCCTTCTTACGCAGCAGCGTGTTGACCAGGTCGAACGGCGCCTTGGCGTTCATCGGCAGCAGCGCGCCGAGGCGCACGCGGCCCGGGGTCGTCTCGTAACGCTTGACGACCTCGTTGCCCTCTTCGTCGATCTGCTTCACGCGGCATTCGATCTTGGCGTGCAGGTGCACTTCGCCAGCCGTCAGGGCGTGCTCGACCTCTTCGATGTTGGAGAACTTCATCCCCTCGCCCTTCATGCCTTCGCGCATGATGGTCGTGTAGTAGAGGCCGAGGATCATATCCTGCGACGGAACGATGATCGGGCTGCCGTTTGCGGGCGACAGCACGTTGTTCGTGGACATCATCAGGACGCGCGCCTCAAGCTGCGCTTCGAGCGACAGCGGCACGTGAACGGCCATCTGGTCACCGTCGAAGTCGGCGTTGAACGCCGAGCAGACGAGCGGGTGCAGCTGGATGGCCTTGCCTTCGATCAGCTGGGGTTCGAACGCCTGGATACCCAGACGGTGCAGCGTCGGCGCGCGGTTCAGCAGAACCGGGTGCTCGCGGATCACCTCGTCGAGGATGTCCCAGACTTCCGGACGCTCTTTCTCCACCAGTTTCTTCGCCTGCTTCACGGTGCTGGACAGGCCCTTGGCCTCCAGCCGCGAGTAGATGAAGGGCTTGAAGAGCTCGAGCGCCATCTTCTTCGGCAGGCCGCACTGGTGCAGCTTGAGTTCCGGACCGGTCACGATGACCGAACGGCCCGAGAAGTCGACGCGCTTACCCAGAAGGTTCTGACGGAAGCGGCCCTGCTTGCCTTTCAGCATGTCGGACAGCGACTTCAGCGGACGCTTGTTGGCGCCGGTGATGACGCGGCCACGACGGCCGTTGTCGAACAGCGCGTCGACGGCTTCCTGAAGCATACGCTTTTCGTTCCGGACGATGATGTCCGGGGCGCGCAGCTCGATCAGGCGCTTGAGGCGGTTGTTCCGGTTGATCACGCGGCGGTACAGATCGTTCAGATCCGAGGTCGCGAAACGGCCACCGTCGAGCGGCACCAGCGGGCGCAGTTCGGGCGGGATGACCGGGATCACGGTCAGGATCATCCACTCGGGGCGGTTGCCCGACTCGAGGAAGGATTCCACGACCTTGAGACGCTTGATGATCTTCTTGGGCTTGAGCTCGCCGGTGGCTTCCTTGAGGTCCGCACGCAGCTGCTCGGCCTCGGCTTCGAGGTCGATGGCGGCGAGCATCTCGCGGATCGCCTCGGCACCGATGTTGGCGCTGAACGCGTCGGCACCGTACTGGTCCTGCGCGTCGAGGAACTCGTCCTCGGTCATCATCTGGCCGTAGGTGAGGTCGGTCAGGCCCGGCTCGATCACCACGTAGTTCTC
Source organism: Alloyangia mangrovi (assembly GCF_002300555.2). Taxonomy (GTDB): domain Bacteria; phylum Pseudomonadota; class Alphaproteobacteria; order Rhodobacterales; family Rhodobacteraceae; genus Salipiger; species Salipiger mangrovi. Next base: position 9,282 of record NZ_NTHN02000072.1, read on the forward strand.
GAAGTACAGCACGCGCTCGAGGTCACGCAGCGTCATGTCCAGCATGAGGCCGATGCGCGAGGGCAGCGACTTCAGGAACCAGATGTGCGCGCAGGGAGCTGCGAGCTCGATGTGGCCCATGCGCTCGCGGCGCACTTTCTGGAGGGTAACTTCGACGCCGCACTTTTCGCAGACGACGCCGCGGTACTTCATGCGCTTGTACTTGCCGCACAGGCACTCGTAGTCCTTGATCGGACCAAAAATGCGCGCGCAGAAGAGACCGTCACGCTCGGGCTTGAACGTGCGGTAGTTGATCGTCTCGGGCTTCTTGATCTCGCCGTAAGACCACGAGAGGATCCGCTCGGGCGATGCCAGCGACACCTTGATCTCGTCGAAGACCTTGGGCGGGGTCAGCGGATTGAACGGGTTGTTCGTCAGTTCCTGGTTCATGTCGTCTTCCTAAATGACAGGGCTTGGAGAGAGGAGCCGCGCGAGGCTTGCGCCCCGCGCGGTGGCCGGATGGGCCGTTATTCCTCGTCCTCCGCGTCCAGGAGTTCCATGTTCAGGCCGAGGCCGCGGACTTCCTTCACGAGCACGTTGAAGCTCTCGGGAACGCCCGCTTCGTAGTTGTCCTCGCCCTTGACGATGCTTTCGTAGACCTTGGTCCGGCCCGCCACGTCGTCCGACTTCACGGTCAGCATTTCTTGCAGGGTGTAGGCGGCCCCGTAAGCTTCCAGAGCCCAGACCTCCATCTCCCCGAAACGCTGGCCACCGAACTGCGCCTTACCACCCAGCGGCTGCTGGGTCACAAGCGAGTACGGGCCGGTCGAACGTGCGTGGATCTTGTCGTCGACAAGGTGGTGCAGCTTGAGCATGTACTTCACGCCCACCGTCACCTCACGCGCGAACTGGTCGCCGGTGCGGCCATCGAACAGCACGGACTGGCCGGACTGGGCGATGCCTGCACGCGTCAGCGCGTCGTTCACGTCTGCTTCCTTGGCGCCGTCGAAGACCGGCGTCGCGATCGGAACACCGCGGGTCACGTTCGAAGCGGCTTCGATCAGCGCGACCTCGTCCATGCCCTCGATGCCCTCGGCGTAGACCTCGGCACCGTAGGCGTGGCGCATGGCCTCGCGCACCGGCGTCAGGTCGCCCGAGCGGCGGTATTCCTGCAGGCCTTCCTCGATCTGGATGCCGAGACCGCGTGCGGCCCAGCCCATGTGCGTCTCGAGGATCTGACCGACGTTCATACGCGACGGCACGCCCAGCGGGTTGAGGCAGAAGTCGACCGGGGTACCATCTGCGAGGAACGGCATGTCCTCGATCGGCACCACGCGCGACACCACGCCCTTGTTCCCGTGACGACCGGCCATCTTGTCGCCCGGCTGCAGCTTGCGCTTCACCGCGACGAAGACCTTGACCATCTTCATCACGCCCGGCGGCAGGTCGTCGCCACGGCGGACCTTCTCGACCTTGTCCTCGAAGCGGGCATCGAGCGCGCGTTTTTGCGCCTCGTACTGCTCGTGCAGGGCCTCGACGATCTGCGCGTCTGCCTCTTCGGCCAGAGCGAGCTGCCACCACTGGCCGCGGCTCAGGCTTTCGAGAAGCTCTTCGTCGATCTCCGCGTTCGGACGGACGCCTTTCGGGCCCTTCACCGCGGTCTTGCCGAGGATCAGGTCCTTGAGACGCGCGTAGATGTTGCGGTCGAGGATCGCCAGCTCGTCGTCCCGGTCACGGGCCAGACGTTCGACTTCCTCGCGCTCGATCTGAAGCGCACGTTCGTCCTTTTCCACACCGTGACGGTTGAAGACGCGAACTTCCACGACGGTGCCGTAGTCGCCCGGCTTCACGCGCAGCGAGGTGTCCCGCACGTCCGAGGCCTTTTCGCCGAAGATGGCGCGGAGGAGCTTCTCTTCCGGCGTCATCGGGCTTTCGCCCTTCGGAGTGATCTTGCCTACGAGGATGTCGCCCGGTTCCACGTCCGCACCGATATACACGATACCGGCTTCGTCGAGGTTGCGCAGGGCTTCCTCGCCGACGTTGGGAATGTCGCGGGTGATCTCTTCCGGCCCGAGCTTGGTGTCGCGGGCGGCAACTTCGAATTCCTCGATGTGGATCGAGGTATAGACGTCGTCACGCGCGATGCGCTCGGAGATGAGGATCGAGTCTTCGTAGTTGTAGCCGTTCCAGGGCATGAAGGCGACGATGATGTTCTTGCCGAGCGCCAGTTCACCGATGTCGGTGGACGGGCCGTCTGCAATCACTTCACCCTTGCCGACCAGATCGCCCACCTTCACCAGCGGACGCTGGTTGATGCAGGTGTTCTGGTTCGAACGCTGGAACTTGCGCATGCGGTAGATGTCCACGCCCGGGTCACCCGGCTCGAGTCCATCGGTCGCACGGATCACGATGCGCTGCGCATCGACCTGGTCGATGACGCCGCCACGCTTGGCCATGATCGCCGCGCCGGAATCGCGCGCCACGACCTCTTCGATCCCGGTGCCGACCAGCGGCGCCTCGGATTTCAGTACGGGCACGGCCTGACGCTGCATGTTCGCGCCCATCAGTGCGCGGTTGGCGTCGTCGTTTTCCAGGAACGGGATGAGCGAGGCACCGACCGAGACCAGCTGCTTCGGCGAGACGTCGATCAGGTCGACGCTTTCGCGCGGCGCGAGCGTGTAGTCACCGGACTGGCGGGTCGAGACGAGGTCGTTCACGAAACGGCCTTCCTCGTCCAGCGTCGCGTTGGCCTGCGCCACGGTGTGGCGCATTTCCTCGGTCGCCGACATGTACTGGACTTCGTCGGTCACCTTCGCATCGATCACCTTGCGATACGGGGTCTCGATGAAGCCGTACTTGTTGACGCGGGCGAAGGTGGCCAGCGAGTTGATCAGACCGATGTTCGGGCCTTCCGGCGTTTCGATCGGGCACATCCGACCGTAGTGGGTCGGGTGCACGTCGCGCACCTCGAAGCCGGCGCGTTCGCGGGTCAGACCGCCCGGCCCGAGGGCCGACAGGCGACGCTTGTGCGTCACTTCGGAGAGCGGGTTGGTCTGGTCCATGAACTGCGACAGCTGCGACGAGCCGAAGAACTCGCGCACGGCAGCCGCGGCGGGCTTCGCGTTGATCAGGTCCTGCGGCATGACGGTGTCGATCTCGACCGACGACATGCGTTCCTTGATCGCGCGCTCCATGCGGAGCAGGCCGACGCGGTACTGGTTTTCCATCAGCTCGCCGACGGAACGGACGCGACGGTTGCCGAGGTGGTCGATGTCGTCCACTTCGCCACGGCCGTCACGCAGTTCGACCAGCGCCTTGATGCACTTGACGATGTCGTCGCGGTCCAGCGTGCGCTGGGTGTCCGGCTTGTCGAGCGCGAGGCGCATGTTCATCTTCACGCGGCCCACGGCCGAAAGGTCGTAACGCTCGGAATCGAAGAACAGCGTGTCGAACAGCGACGAGGCGGCTTCGACGGTCGGCGGCTCGCCCGGGCGCATGACGCGGTAGATGTCCATGAGCGCGCTGTTGCGGTCCATGTTCTTGTCCTGCGCCATCGTGTTGCGCATGTAAGCGCCGACGGTGATGTTGTCGATGTCGAGAACGGGGATCTCGGTGATGCCCGCGTCGACCAGCTCTTTCAGGGTGCCGCCGGTGACGTCACCGTCCTTGTCGACTTCCCAGGTCAGCTCGTCGCCGGCCTCGACGTAGATCGCGCCGGTGTCCTCGTTGATGATGTCCTTGGCGACGAACTTGCCGACAATCTGCTCGAAAGGCAGCAGCAGGTTCTTGACCTTGCCTTCGTCGATCAGGGCCTTCACCGCGCGCGGGGTCACCTTCTTGGTGGCCTCGGCGATGATCTCCCCGGTGTCCGCATCCACGAGGTCATAGGTCGGGCGCGTGCCGCGCACCCGGTCGGGGAAGAACTTGGTCACCCAGCCTTCGCCACGACGCAGCGTGTAGGACACGGTGTCGTAATAGGCATCCATGATCGCTTCCTGGTCGAGACCCAGTGCATAGAGCAGGGTCGTGACCGGGAGCTTCCGGCGGCGGTCGATGCGTGCAAAGACGATGTCCTTGGCGTCGAATTCGAAGTCGAGCCACGAGCCGCGGTAGGGGATGATGCGGCAGGCGAAGAGCAGCTTGCCCGAGCTGTGGGTCTTGCCTTTGTCATGGTCGAAGAAGACGCCCGGCGAACGGTGCATCTGGGACACGATCACGCGCTCGGTGCCGTTCACGATGAACGTCCCGTTCGGGGTCATCAGGGGCATGTCGCCCATGAAGACGTCCTGTTCCTTGATGTCCTTGACCGACTTGGCGCCGGTGTCCTCGTCGATATCGAACACGATGAGGCGCAGGGTCACCTTCAGCGGCGCGCTGTAGGTCATGTCGCGCTGCATGCACTCTTCGACGTCGTACTTGGGCTTTTCCAGTTCGTAGTTTACGAACTCGAGCACGGCGGTCTCGTTGAAGTCCTTGATCGGGAAGACCGACTGGAAGACGCCCATGATGCCTTCGCCGTCGGTGGGCTGGAGCTGGTCGCCGGACTTCAGGAAGAGTTCGTAGGAGCTTTTCTGAACCTCGATGAGGTTCGGCATCTCCAGAACCTCGCGAATTTTACCGTAATATCTGCGGAGACGTTTCTGGCCAAGAAAGCTTTGCGCCATAGGTCTGTTCACCTTTCGCTTCTCACTGGACGCGCGTGCTGTCGGGCACCAGCGGCACATCCATCCGAGACGGCAGTGTTCCGATCCATTCCTGGCTCCTGTCCCACCAGAAGCCTCCCGATCCTGGAACTCGCCTTAGAAAAGCCCTATCCAAAGGGCCTTGCTGAGACGGGTTCGGCTGGACCCGGATTTCTCCGGATCCAGCCAAATTTTCGATCGTACCGGGTTGCCCCGGGGGACGATTACTTGACTTCGATCTCGGCGCCAGCTTCTTCGAGCTGCTTCTTGATCGTTTCGGCTTCGTCCTTCGACACGCCTTCTTTGACAGCCTTGCCGCCTGCTTCCACCAGCTCTTTGGCTTCTTTCAGGCCCAGGCCGGTGATGGCGCGGACTTCTTTGATCACGTTGATCTTCTTGTCGCCAGCGGACTTGAGGATCACGTCGAATTCGGTTTTCTCTTCCTCAGCTGCTGCGTCGCCGCCAGCTGCCGGACCAGCCATCATCACTGCGCCGCCAGCTGCGGGCTCGATGCCGTACTCGTCCTTGAGGATGGTTTTCAGTTCTTGTGCTTCGAGCAGCGTCAGACCAACGATTTGCTCAGCAAGTGCTTTCAGATCAGCCATTTTACGTATTCCGTTTAGCTAGATGTGTTCCAACGTGTAGGTCTTCAACCCCACGAAGATCTGGTGGGTGCCGTTACGCAGCTTTCTCTTCGATGGTCGAGAGAATCGATGCGATGTTCGATGCAGGTGCGCCAATCGCGCCGGCGATGTTCGAAGCGGGTGCGCCGATGCAGCCGACGATGGAGGCAATGAGCTCCTCGCGCGACGGCATTTTCGACACGGCCTCGACACCGGCCCGGTCCAGAGCCGTTCCTGCCATTGCACCGCCGAGGATCTCGAATTTCGAGTTTGCCTTGGCGAAGTCCTCGACCACCTTGGCGGCTGCCACGGGATCTTCGGAGTAGGTCAGAACGGTCATGCCCTCGAGGTAGTCGGCGATGCTCTCGCAGCCGGTACCCTTCAGAGCGATCTTGGCGAGCCTGTTCTTGGCGACGCGAACCGACGTGTCTGCCGCGCGGGCGCGGGCACGAAGATCCGTCATCTCGGCAACCGTGAGACCTTCGTAGCGGCTAACCACCACGACGCCAGAGCTTTCAAAGATCTGGCCGAGTTCCTCGACCACTTTCTCTTTCTGGGCTCTATCCACAGTTTCACTCCAAGTTATGGAGGGGATTCGACCCCTCCGGCTCGTTCTGCCGGGTCTCCCCGGCCTCAAGGTCCGATCGGGTCGTCACATCGCGCCACCGGAGCACATCGGCCCGGAACGTTATGTCTCTTCCCGTCTCAGGCAGGATTTAAGGATATTCGGTCAGCTGACCGATCACCTACCCACCGTCTCGGACGAAATCGAGGGCCGCGACGAATCGTGCGCTGCCCTCGTCTGCTCCGCATAAAGGGTTTTGCGCCCCTTGCCAAGGGTAGAAGCACCCCGCGGCGGAAGCGCGCATCCTACCACCGCTTCAGAAAGATGCAATCGAACAGGCACCCGCCTGGAGACTTGACCGGCCGCCACCGGGACCCTAAGTGCATCGGAGCCGAAAAACGTCAGGCCGGTTGGTTAGCCCGGCCACCGCTTCATGCGGGAGTTAGTCGTTCCACGAACCCGCGGCGCCCTGCTCACCCGGGGCGCGTGGAGTGTCCCGAACGGATCGGTCCTCCTAGTGCCCTGCCCTTTGCACGTCGCCACTGGAGACCCGATGACCACGTCCCGTTCCACGCTCATTCTCGCACAGCTCTTCATCTCGGGCTGCATGTCCTTTCTGATGACCCTGATCTTCAGCGCCATCCCGCTGCACTTCGCGGCCGGATGGACCTCGGTCTGGATGCATCACTGGCTCGCCGCCTGGCCGGTCGCCTTCGTGCTGTCGCTAATTGTCGGCCCGCTCTGCTTCAAGGCTTCCTTCCTCGTCCTGCGCAGCGCCGACCGCCTGCGCTGACACCACCCGAAACGCAAAAGGCCCCGCCGTTTCCGGCGGGGCCTTCGCAATCAGATCGGGTCAGATCACTCGACGTTGGCCGAGGTCACGTCCACCGACACGCCCGGGCCCATGGTGGAGCTGAGCGAAATCTTTTTCACATAGGTGCCCTTTGCACCGGTCGGCTTCGCCTTGGCGACAGCACCGACGAAAGCGCGCACGTTCTCGGCCAGCTTGGCATCGTCGAAGGACGCCTTGCCAACGCCCGCGTGGATCACGCCGGCTTTTTCGACCTTGAACTGGACCTGGCCACCCTTGGCGTCCTTGACGGCCTGGGCGACATCCATGGTCACGGTGCCGACCTTCGGGTTCGGCATCAGGTTGCGCGGGCCGAGCACTTTGCCCAGACGGCCGACGATCGGCATCATGTCCGGGGTCGCGATGCAGCGGTCGAAGTCGATAGTGCCGCCCTGGATGGTTTCCATCAGGTCTTCTGCGCCAACGATGTCAGCGCCTGCGGCCTGGGCTTCGTCAGCCTTGGCGCCACGAGCGAAGACGGCGACGCGCACGGTCTTGCCGGTGCCGTTCGGCAGGCCGACAACGCCGCGGACCATCTGGTCAGCGTGGCGCGGATCGACGCCGAGGTTCATCGCGATTTCGACGGTCTCATCGAACTTGGCCGAGGCGTTTGCCTTGATCAGAGCGATTGCGTCCTCGACGCTCAGCTCTTCTTTGCCGGCAAAGGCTTCACGGGCGGCGCGGGTGCGTTTTCCGAGTTTAGCCATCTTATTTCACCTCGATGCCCATGGACTTGGCCGAGCCAAGGATGATCTGCATTGCCTGTTCGACGTCGTTTGCCGACAGATCCTTCATCTTCGCTTCGGCGATCTCGCGGACCTGAGCGACGGTGACGGTTGCAATGGTCTCACGGCCGGGCTTCTCGGCACCGCGCGGACGGTTGCGCTTGCCGACGGGCTTCAGACCGGCTGCCTTCTTCAGGTAGTAAGACGCGGGGGGGCGTCTTGATGTCCATGGTGAAGGACTTGTCCTGATAGTAGGTGATGACGGTCGGGCAGGGTGCACCAACTTCCATGTCCTGCGTCTTGGCGTTGAACGCCTTGCAGAATTCCATGATGTTGATGCCGCGCTGACCCAGTGCGGGGCCGACGGGCGGCGACGGGTTGGCTTTGCCTGCAGGGATCTGCAGCTTCATCTTGCCAGCAAGTTTCTTGGCCATGTGGCCTCTCCTTTATCCAAATCCCCACGAACGCGTTCGCGAGGGGGTGCTTGGTGTGGTCTGGTCCGGACAGCGCGCTGCCCTCGCCTCCCACCTGAAAGGCGGGGCAAGCCCCGCCGAAACGCTCAGCCCTGCTTCGAGACCTGAGTGAATTCCAGTTCGACCGGGGTCTCCCGGCCGAAGATCGACACCGAGACGCGCAGGCGCTGGTTGTCGTCGTCGACACCCTCGACCATGCCGTCGAAGCCCTCGAAGGGGCCATCGTTGACCTTGACCCTCTCGCCCACCTCGAAGTGGATGAGAGTCCGGGGCGCTTCCTCGCCTTCCTGCACCCGGCCGAGGATCGCCTGAACTTCGGCGTCGCGCATCGGCATCGGGCGGCCCTGCGGGCCAAGGAAACCGGTCACACGGTTGATCGAGTTGACCAGGTGGTAGCCCCGGTCGGACATTTCCATGTGCACCAGCACGTAGCCGGGCATGAAGCGGCGCTCGGTCGTGACCTTCTTGCCGCGGCGGATCTCGATGACCTCCTCGGTCGGCACGAGAACTTCGTCGATCTGGTCCTCAAGCGCTTGCTCGGCAACCGCCTGACGGATCTGTTCCGCGATCTTCTTCTCGAAGTTCGACAGAACGCTCACCGAATACCACCGCTTCGCCATCTGGCCCCTCTTCGTTACCTTGACCGCCCGAAGGGGCCGTCCGTTCAGATGCGCGCCATTCCGGCGTGCTATACCCGGGGCGCCGATGCGTCCCGCCCCAAAAGAAAACCGGCGTGCAACCGAATCGCTGCACGCCCGCTTTGGGAAGTGGTCTGTGCACTACCCCCACTGGGTCCCGAATTCAAGGCCCGGCCCCGAATGTCTCCGCTTGGGCACCGCGGCGACGCGGTGCCGTATCTTCAAGGCTTCTTCTAGGCGGAAATATCCCGGGGGTGTCCGCCAGCGGCGGACGAGGGCAGAGCCCCCAAGCCGGGCGCGCCCCGCGCGCCCGCGCAATGCTCAGCCGAAGAAGGAGAGCAGGTCCTGCAGGCCGGTGCGGATCAGGATATCGACAAGCGCAAAGAAGATCGCCGTCAGCGTCGCCATGACGAAAACGGTGACTGTGGTCAGGATCACTTCGCGACGGGTCGGCCAGGCGATCTTGCCGATCTCGGACCGCGTCTGCTGAATGAACTGGAGCGGGTTGGTCATGCAGGTCTGCCTTGCGGGAATTCCTCGGTTGGCGGGTCGTATACGCCCTGCCGCGCGCCGTTACAAGCGGAGTCCGCCGCTCCGCATGCCACAGTGTTCACGCAACCCCCGCCGCGCAAAACGAAATCCTGACCCATTGCCAGCCGACGTGACGGAACCCATGTCGCCCGAACCCGTTTGCGCGTGTGTGGGGCCGATCGGCGGCTGCGCAACCTCATCAGGACCCTACACACACAAATTTGTGCCACCAGTTTCCGGGAACGCGCTGCGCAATCAGCGTGTTGACGGACCAGAAGCGACCTGCTGCAGCGCATGTCGCAGCCCAACACAGATAGTTTTACGGAGGACTTTCCATGAAACGCTTTCTTGCCGTCACCGCCCTGACCTCGGTTCTTGCCACCGGCGCGCTCGCCGCGACCGAAGAGCAATCGACCCTGATCAACACCTATGCTCCCGATGTGGATGTCATGATGCTCACCGACCAACAGGTGATCGAGGCCATGGCCATCGCCAACAGCGGCGGATCGGATACCCAGAAGCGCGAAGGCATTGAGACCATCGCCATGCGCGACTCGGCCCCGACCACCTTCTCTACCGAGCAAATGGCGCAGATCGAGGAATACCTGCCGGCCGAGCAAGTGATGATGATGACCGGCGATCAGCGCGGAGATGCGCTCGCGATCATCAATGGTGCAAGCACGGATGAGGACATCCGCGCGCAGCTGGCGGCGCTCGGCGACGACGTCACTCCGGCCCTCACCCCGGCGGAGGTGTCCCGCGTCGAGACGCTTGCCCCGGAGGCAGACCTTACCGTGCTGACGCCGGAGCAGGTCGCGCGTATCCGCGCGCTGATCTACACCGACGACAGCGATGGCCAGCTGAAGGGCCGCCTGCTCGACGTCGTGTCGTAAGCGCTCGAGGCTGCGTCCCGGACGCAAGGAGCCTTGGCCTCTGACCACGCTGATCGGCCGCTCCGCGCAAGCGGGGCGGCCGCTTGGCGCAAAGGGACCGCCTCCCCCGACCGACCGCCGCGCCAGTCCGCTCACCCGATTGCCAGGCCGCCCGGCGCTCCCTAGGGTAATCTTCGGCGATCCCGAGGAGGACATCCCATGCCCGAGCGGAGTTTCGGCAAAACCATTAGGACCTTGCTGCTGGCGCTTCTCAACGCGACGCTGATCCTCGTCGCCCTCTGCCTCTTCCTCGCGCTGCAGCTCGGCAATCGCATCGAGGGGATCACCAGCAGCTTCGCACGCACCCTGGTATCGGTTGACCCACTGCGCGAAGAGTTGGGCTCCATGACCTCGGAGCTGGTCGGCTTGCGAGGCGATCTGGCCGCGCTGCGCGCGGGAAGCGGCGAGACGACCTCCGAGGCCGCGCAGAAGATTTCTGCCCGGCTGGACAAGCTGGAAACCCGGCTCGACAATACATCCCAGCGCATCGAGGGCCTTCTGAGCAACCCCGAACAGCTGATCGATCACGCCGTCGACCGGACGGCGGAAGAGATCAAGCAAGGTCTCGGCACCCTCCGTGGATGCACCCCGCCCGAAGGCCTGACCCTTCTCGAACCCCACCCGCTTCCTCCTCGGGCAATGTCCTTGCAACAAGACCAACGCGGTTGAGCAGCTAGGAGGCCGAAGCGCCTGCCCCGCCCGGAACCCCGGCGCCGAAACGCGTAAAGCGCCCGTTTGGGCGCTGGCGGTGGATTGTGATCTGGG
>NZ_NTHN02000073.1 GCF_002300555.2 Alloyangia mangrovi
CGGCCAGCTCGGGGAGTTCCAGCCGCGACAGCGCCCCGCCGCGCGGCGCCACCGGCGCCCGCAGGGCCGCGAGGACACGCACGCCGCTCACAGAACCGCCTCCAGCCGCCGGGCGATCTCGCCGGAGGTCAGGCTTGCCCGAGACGGTGAGGGGGAAGTCCTCGGAGGCCGATGAGCCCGCCGCGGCGCCGCGAGCGGCCCGAAAGCGGCGCGGCAGAGGGCAATGAGCCGCCCCCGAGGTGGCCGCGTCGCAGGCCCCGGCGACCACCGCCACCAGATGCACGCCCCGGCGCGGATCCGGGCGCGGCAGCACGGCGCAATGGCGCACCCCGGGATCGCCGAGCAGCAGCGCCTCGATGTCCTCGGGAAAGACGTTGCGGTCGGCGATGGTCACCATCCGGCTGCGCCGCCCGGCGACGGTGAGCATCCCGCCCGCGTCGAGCCGACCCATCTCGCCGACGGTCAGGAAGCCGCCCTGCCAGCGGGTGTCGGCGCTGGCGCCCTCGGCGTAGCCCTCGAAGAGATAGGGGCTGCGCACCCAGATCTCGCCGAACTCCCCCTCGGGCGCATCGATGCGGATCTCGACGCCCGGATAGGCACGGCCCACCACGCCCTCAAGCGTCACCGCGTCGCCCCAGGCGATGAAGCTGGTCTCTGCCGCGCCGTAGAACTCCCGCAGCTCGGCCGCGGGGCAGAGCGCGGCGATCCGCGCCCGCAGCCCCTCGGGCATCCGCCCGCCGCCGCAAAGAATGTGGCGCAGCGCCGGAAGCCCCTGCCCCGCCGCGCAGAGCAGCCGCAGCTGCGTCGGCGTGGCATAGAGCACCGTCGCCGCTTCTGCATGCAGCGCCGCCGCCTGCCGGGCGGGGCGCAGATCGTCCAGGCACAGCAGGTCCGCCCCCAGCCAGGCCGCCTCGGCGATGGCATAGAGCGCCAGAGAATGCTGCGGTGCGCCGAGCACGGCGTAGACATCGCCCGACGTGATGCCGAGCGCCGCGGCGTTCACCCGGAAGCTGGCGATCCACGAGCCATGCGTGCGGCGGATCGCCTTGGCCGCGCCGGTGGTGCCCGAGGAACGGCTCTGCAGGATCCCTTGCGCGGCCTCCGGCAGCCGCGCGATCCCCTCCGGCCCAATGCTGAACCCGGCCCCCTCCGTCAGCGCGGCGCGCAGGTCGCGCAAGAGCGCGCCCGGCGCCTCCGGGGCGCGCAGGCGGCAGTCGGGATGCCAGTGAAAGAGCGTGTCATGCACGGGGGAGACCTCGGGTCAGCTGCGAACCCGGTCCTTTTCCCCCAAGCCGCTCCGGGAAGCAAAGTGCAAGTTGGCGCGGATGGTGGCGGCAGGACCGCCTCCGGCGGGCGTATTTGGAAAGAGAAGAAGCAGGGGCGCGGCTTTCTTCTAGGGTCAAATATCCCGGGGGCGCCGCGCAGCGGCGGGGGCGGAGCCCCCAGACGCCCCACCGTCAAACGCGCCGCAGCGTCGCGTGGAGAACCAAGTTCCCATTATGTTCCCGATCCTCTATGCTCACCGTGATCAGACCAAGCCGCAGGGCAGCGCAGGATCGGGCAGCAGATGACACAGGTAGAGATCACGGCAGGGAAAGCCGCGGGGCAGGCCGACCCGCTCGCGGCGCTGAACGCGAACCAGCGCGCCGCCGCCACCTTCGGGGTGCGGCCAGGGGACGCCGCACCGTCAGGACCGCTGCTTGTGATCGCCGGGGCCGGCTCGGGCAAGACAAGCACCCTCGCGCACCGCGTGGCGCATCTGCTGATGAACGGCGCCGATCCTCAGCGCATCCTGCTGATGACCTTCTCGCGTCGCGCCGCGACCGAGCTGACCCGCCGGGTCGAGGCGATCACGACGCGGGCCATGGGCACCGGCATCGTCGCCGAGGCGCTCACATGGGCCGGCACCTTCCATGCCGTCGGCGCGCGGTTGCTGCGCGAGCACGCGCCGGCCATCGGGCTCAATCCCGAGTTCTCGATCCACGACCGCGAGGACAGCGCCGACCTGATGAACCTCTGCCGCAACGGGCTCGGCCTGTCGCAGACCGAGACGCGGTTCCCCGCCAAGGGCACCTGCCTGTCGATCTATTCGCGCGCGGTCAACGCGGGCGAGCCGCTGGCCGAGGTGCTGCGCGATCACTTTCCGTGGTGCGCCATGTGGGAGGCCGAGCTGAAGGCGCTCTTCGGCGCCTATGTCCGCGCCAAGCAGGACCAGAACGTGCTCGATTACGACGACCTGCTGCTGGCCTGGGCGCAGGTCATGTCGGATGCCGAGTTCGCCGCGCATATCGGCAGCGCCTGGGACCACGTGCTGATCGACGAGTACCAGGATACCAACCGCCTGCAGGCGCGCATCCTCATGGCGCTGAAGCCGGATGGGCGCGGGCTGACGGTGGTGGGCGACGACGCGCAGTCGATCTACGCCTTCCGCGCCGCGACGGTCCGCAACATCCTCGACTTCCCCGCCGCCTTCGCGCCGCCCGCCGATGTCATCACGCTCGACCGCAACTACCGCTCGACCGCGCCCATCCTCGAGGCCGCCAACGCGGTGATCGGGCAGGCGCGCGAGAGGTTCACCAAGAACCTCTGGACCACCCGCGCCTCGGCCGAGAAGCCCCGGCTGGTCACCGTCAGCACCGAGGCCGATCAGGCGCGCTACATGGTGGATCGCATCCTCGAGGACCGCGAGACCGGCACCACGCTCAAGCAGCAGGCGGTGCTGTTCCGCACCTCCAGCCACTCGGTGCAGCTCGAGGCCGAACTGACCCGGCGCAACGTGCCTTACGTGAAATTCGGCGGGCTGAAGTTCCTCGACAGCGCCCATGTGAAGGACCTGCTGTCGGTGCTGCGCCTCGCGCGCAACCCGCGCGACCGGGTGGCGGGCTTCCGGGTGCTCCAGCTCATTCCCGGCATCGGGCCGAAATCAGCGGCGAATATCCTCGATGCGCTGGATCTCTCGCCCGATCCCGCCGCCGCGCTGAACGACGTCGCGCCCCCCCGCCAAAGCCGAGGCCGACTGGCCCGGTTTCGTCGCCGCGATGACCACCCGCGCGCCCTGGCCCGCTGCCATCAGCCTTGCCCGCGCCTGGTACGAGCCGCACCTCACCCGCATTCACGAGGATGCAGACACCCGCCGCGGCGACCTGCTGCAGCTCGAGCAGATCGCGCTAGGCTACCCCTCGGCCGAGGCCTTCCTAACCGAGCTGACGCTCGAACCTCCGGATGCCACCTCGGACCGCTCGGGCGTGCCGCTGAAGGACGAGGATTATCTCATTCTCTCGACCATCCATTCCGCCAAGGGGCAGGAGTGGAAATCGGTCTACCTGCTGAACGCGGTCGATGGCTGCATCCCCTCGGATCTCGGCACCGGCTCGACGCCGGAGCTGGAGGAGGAGCGGCGATTGCTCTACGTCGCCATGACCCGCGCCAAGGACCGGCTGACGCTGGGCCTCCCGCTGCGCTTTTACGTCACGCAGCAGAGCCGTGGCGGCGACCGGCACGTCTATGCCACGCGCACCCGCTTCATCCCGCGCGAGCTGCTCGGGCATTTCGAGAGTCTGCACTGGTCCCCGGCGCCGCAGGGGGGCACCCCCGCCCCGGCGCCGGGCCGCATCGATATCGCCGCGCAGATGCGCGACATGTGGGGCTGATCAGGCGGCGAAGAGCCCCTCGAAGTCCTTGAAACCCTTGATTTCGATCGGGTTGCCCGAAGGATCGAAGAAGAACATCGTGCGTTGCTCGCCCGGCTCGCCCTCGAAGCGGATCACCGGCGGGATGTCGAAGTCGATGCCCTTCTCGGCAAGCCGGTCCGCCAGCGCCAACCAGTCGTCCAGCCGCAGCACCGCGCCCATGTGCGGCATCATGACCATGTGTTCGCCGACCTTGCCGGTACGGGTCACCAGAAATGGCTCGCCAAGGTGCAGCGAGAGCTGGTGGCCGAAGAAGTCGAAATCGACCCAGGTGTCGGTCGAGCGGCCTTCCTCGCAGCCCAGCACGTCGCCGTAGAAGGCGCGCGCGGCATCGAGATCAGTGACGTGAATCGCGAGGTGGAAGAGGGATTTCATGGCTGCCCCTTGAGCGTTTGAGAAGCGCCGGACGCATCGCCCGGCGCGTGGTGGACCAGGGATTGCCCATTCCGCAGGCATCGTAAAGGGGGCCTGCAGGCGCCCCGTGATCCAGGGTGCGTGTCTCGGAGGTCCCCCAGGGTCACCTTGGGCCGGAGCGAGAGGTTAGATTAAATCTATCTATTACGGTTGTTTAACTCGCATCCTTGCGAGACGGACCGCGCCGATGCCTGCGGGCGTAGGGGTCGATGTATAACCAGCGCTTATTATTATAGTTCAATTATAATCCTGATTTGTATTGCTCCTCTCCGGGCCGGGCGGCTTCTTGAAGCCACGTCTCGCATCCTCCCGATGCCAACAAAACAGACCCCCAACACGGAGCCACCTCATGACATCCAAGAGCCTTCTCCTCTCCGCCGCGCTCACCGCCCTTGCCGTTCTCCCGGCCTACGCCGAGGGCTACAAGGTCGCGCTCGACGGCACTTTCGCGCCCCACGCCATGCCCAGCCTCTCGGGCGGGGTCGAGGGCTTCAACGTCGATCTCGCCGCCGCCATCGGCGAAAAGCTCGGCGTGCCGATGGAGGTGGTCGCCGCGCAGTTCTCCGGCCTCATTCCGGCGCTGCAGGCGGGCACCTACGACTTCCTCGTCGCCCCCACCACGGTCACCGGGGAGCGTGCCGCGAACCTGCTCTTCTCCGAGGGCTTCATGGACACCAACTTCGCCTTCACCGTCCCCGCGGGGACAGAGAAGATGGAAGGGCTCGACGCCTTCAAGGGCAAGACCATCGCGGTCAACAAGGGCTCGGTCTACGAGAGCTTCCTGACCGACAAGGCCGAGGAATACGGCTGGGAAGTGGTGGCCTATGGCACCAACACCGATGCGGTCGAGGCGGTCTCGACCGGCCGCGCCGATGCCAACCTCGCCGGCGCCACCGTGTCCGCATGGGCCGCCAAGCAAAACCCGCGCATCGACCTCAGCTACGAGTACCCCACGGGCCTCGTCTGGGCCTTCCCCTTCCGCAAGGACGACGTGGAAACCCGCAACAAGATCGACGCCGTTCTCGAATGCCTGAAGACCGACGGCACCATGGTGGCCCTGTCCGAGAAATGGTTCGGCGTGACCCCGAGCGAAGACACCACCATTGTCACCCCGACCCCCGGCTACGGCACCCCCGGTTTCGACGGCTACGACGAGACCGCGCACGACGTCTCCTGCGACTTCTGATCCCTGACATTGCTCCCTGAACCCAACGGACGGGGCGGCTACCACCCCGTCTTCCCAGCCGAAAGACAGTCCATGCCCGCAGCCACCGCCCCATCCACCGCAAAGGTCCATCAAAGACCGATGCTCGAGATCAACCAGCTTCAGAAGAGTTTCGGCGACACGCAGGTGCTGACCTCGATCGACCTCAGCGTGAAGCCGGGTGAGCTGGTCTTCGTCATCGGCCCCTCGGGCTCGGGCAAGTCGACCATGCTGCGCTGCTGCAACCGGCTCGAGGAGCCGACCTCTGGCAGCATCCTGCTGGACGGCGAACATGTCACCGCCTGCCACGGCGCCGCGCTCGACAGGATGCGGCTGAAGATCGGCATGGTCTTCCAGGGCTTCCACCTCTACCCGCACAAGTCGGTGCTGGCGAATGTCATGCTGGCGCAGGTCAAGGCACTGAAACGCTCCAAGGAAGAGGCCAGGGCCCGCGCCATGGAGATGCTCGAACACGTCGGGCTGGCGCATAAGGCGGACGCGATGCCGAGCGAGCTCTCGGGTGGCCAGCAGCAGCGCGTGGCGATCGCCCGCGCGCTGGCGCTCGATCCCAAGGTCATGCTCTTCGACGAGCCGACCTCGGCGCTCGATCCCGAGCTAGTGGGCTCGGTGCTGAAGGTGATGAAGCAGCTCCGCGACGAGGGCATGACCATGGTCGTGGTCAGCCACGAGATGGACTTCGCCCGCGAGGCCGCCGACCGCGTGGTCTTCATGGACGGCGGCGTGGTGGTCGAGGCCGGCACCCCCGAGGAGATCTTCGGCAGCCCGAAATCCGAGCGCCTGCGCGCCTTCCTCTCGCGCCTGCACCCGAGCGCGTCATGAGGTTCCTCGACACGTTCTTCGACGGCGCGGTGATGGCGAAATACCTGCCTGACCTGCTGTCGGCCATCGTCACCACGCTCTGGCTCAGCGCGATCATCGTGGTCGGCGGGCTCGCTCTCGGCCTCGCACTGGCCTGCCTGCGCACGCTCGGTCGCTGGTACCTGACCCTGCCCATCGTCGCTTTCGCCGACATCGGCCGCGCGCTGCCGCCGCTGGTCGTCATCCTGATCTTTTACTTCGGCCTGCCCGGGCTCGGCCTCAACCTCTCGGGGCCGATGGTGCTGATCCTCGTGCTGGGGGGCGTGCTTGCCGCCTTTGCCGAGGAGATCTTCTGGGCCGGTCTCACCGCCGTTCCCAAGGGCCAATGGGAGGCGGGCCGCGCCACCGGCCTCAGCTTCGCGCAGACGCTCTTCGAGATCGCCCTGCCGCAGGCCATCCGCATGGGCATCCCGCCGCTGGTCAACCGCGCGCTGGCGATCACCAAGATGACCGCGCTCGGCTCGGTGATCGGGGTGAAGGAAATCCTCGCGGTCTCGTCGTCGGCGCAGAGCTTCTCGGGCTCGGCAACGCCGCTGACCATGGCCGCGCTCGCCTATCTCGCGATCTTCCTGCCGGTGGTCATCCTCTCGCGCCTGCTCGAACGGCGCTACGCCTGGGCCGTGTAAGGGGCACATGACATGAGCAACTTCATCGACCTCTTCTTCAACCTCGATATCATGGGCCAGGCCTGGCCGCTGCTGCTCAAGGGGCTGATCATCACGCTCGAGCTCTGCGCGGTGGTCATCGGGCTCGGCCTCGTCGGCGGACTGCTGCTGGCGCTCGGGGCCCTGTCGCCCAGCAAGTGGCTGAAATGGCCCGCCGTGGGGTTCATCGACCTCTTCCGCGCGCTGCCGCCGCTGGTGCTGCTGGTCTTCGTCTTCTCCGGCCTGCCCTTCGCCGGGCTGGAACTGAGCCCCTTCATGGCCGTGGTCGTCGCGTTCTTTCTCAACAACTCGGCCTATTTCGCGGAAGTCTTCCGCGCCGGCATCCAGTCGGTGCCCAAGGGCCAGACCGAGGCTGCCCGCGCCACCGGCCTGAGCAAGGCGCAGACCCTCGGCCACGTGGTCCTGCCGCAGGCGGTGCGCAACGTGCTGCCCGACCTGCTGTCCAACACCGTCGAGGTGGTCAAGCTGACCTCGCTCGCCTCGGTCGTCTCCCTCTCCGAGCTGCTCTACTCGGCCAACATGGCCCGCTCGGTCACCTACAACTCCTCGCCGCTGATCCTCGCGGCGCTGATCTACCTCGCGATCCTCTGGCCGCTGGTGCGCCTGATCTCGCGGTACCAGCGCGGGCTCGCGGTGCACTGAACGTCCCTGAAAGGAAACTCCCATGACGAAGATGATTATCGGCGGTGCCCAGATCGGCGGCATCCAGAAGGACGAGACCCGCGAAGAGGTGATCGCCCGGATGATCGCCCTGATGGACGAGGCGCACGCCAAGGGCGTGAAGTTCCTCGTCTACCCCGAGATGACGCTGACCACCTTCTTCCCGCGCTTCTACGTCGAGGACCGCGCCGAGTTCGACCACTGGTTCGAGACGCAGATGCCGAACCCCGCCGTTCAGCCGCTCTTCGACAAGGCGAAGGCCTGTGGCATGGGCTTCACCTTCGGCTACTGCGAGCTGACACCGGAGGGCGAGCACTTCAACACCTCGATCATCGTCTCCCCCGAGGGCGAGATCGTGCTCAAGTACCGCAAGACCCACCTGCCCGGCCACGCCGAGTTCGAACCCGAGCGCACCCACCAGCACCTCGAGAAGCGCTACTTCCTGCCCGGCGACACCGGTTTCGGCGTGGTCAAGAACCAGGATGTGATCATGGGCATGGCGATCTGCAACGACCGCCGCTGGCCGGAAAGCTGGCGCGTGCTCGGCCTGCAGGGCGTGCAGCTGGTGACCATCGGCTACAACACGCCCTCGCAGAACAACCTCTCCTCCGAGGAGGGCATCGAGCGGCGCATGTACCACCACGAGCTGTCGGTCTGCGCCGGGGCCTACCAGAATTCGACCTATGCTGTGGCCGTGGCCAAATGCAGCATGGAGGACGGCAACCACATGTTCGCCGGTTCGATCATCGTCGATCCCGACGGCTTCGTGGTGGCCAAGGCGACGGGCGAAGGCGACGAGCTGATCACCCACGAGGCGGATTTCGCCAAATGCGACTTCGGCAAGTCGACAGTGTTCAACTTCGCCGCGCACCGCCGGATCGAGCATTACGGGCTGATCGCAAGCCAGACCGGTGTAAAGGTGCCGGAATAAGACAGGCGCGCCGGGCCCTGTCCCGGCGCGTGTCACCGCGGGGACAGACAGAACGACCGCCCGGCGCGGAATGGAAGGAGAGACGGGATGCAATTCGACACGGTGATCCATGGCGGCCTGATCGCGACCGCCGACTACACGGCGAAGGGCGACATCGGCATCCGCGGCGGGCGCATCGCCGCCGTGGCCGAAAAGCTCGAGGGCGGTGAGCGCCGGATCGACGCGGGTGGGCGCATCGTCGTGCCGGGTGGCATCGAGGCGCACGCGCATATCGCGCAGGAAAGCTCCTCGGGCGTGATGACCGCCGACGACTACCTCTCGGGGTCGATCTCGGCGGCCTTTGGCGGCAACTCGTCCTTCATCCCCTTCGCGGCGCAGCAGCGCGGCCAGTCGGTCGACGACGTCATCGCCACCTACGACGCCCGCGCCGCGCGCTCGGTCATCGACTATTCCTATCACCTGATCATCTCGGACCCGAAGCCCGAGGTGCTTGAGGACCAGCTGCCCCGCGCATTCGCCCGCGGCATCACCTCGTTCAAGGTCTTCATGACCTACGATTTGATGAACCTCGGCGACGGCGGCATGCTCGACATCCTGACGGTCGCGCGCGAGCACGGCGCGATCACCATGGTCCATGCCGAGAACAACGACATGGTCAAATGGATGAACAAGCGGCTGGCGGCCAAGGGGCTGACCGCGCCCAAGTACCACGCCATCTCGCGCCCCGAGCTGGCCGAGGAGGAGGCGATCAATCGCGCCATCCAGCTCGCCAAGCTGGTCGACGCGCCGCTCTTCATCGTGCACGTCTCGACCGAGGGCGGCGCCGAGATCGTGCGGCGGGAAAAATTCAACGGTGCCAAGCTCTTCGCCGAGACCTGCCCGCAGTACCTCGCGCTCACCCGTGCCGATCTCGACCGGCCGGGCATGGAGGGGGCGAAGTACATCTGCTCGCCGCCGCTGCGCGACGGGCGCACGCAGGACGCGCTCTGGCACCACATCGCGCAGGGCACGTTCGAGAGCGTCTCCTCGGACCACGCCCCCTATCGCTTCGACGCGACCGGCAAGTTCCTGAACGGCAGCGACATTCCCTATCCCAAGATCGCCAACGGCATGCCCGGCATCGCCGCGCGCCTGCCCTATCTCTTCTCCGAGGGGGTGGTGAAGGGCCGGATCACGCTCGAGCAGTTCGTGGCGCTCTCGTCCACCAATGCCGCGAAGACCTTCGGCTGCGACAGCAAGGGCCGGATCGCGCCCGGCATGGACGCCGACATCGCCATCTGGAACCCCGAAGCACGGCTCACGGTGACGGCCGCGGACCAGCACGACAACATGGACTACACCCCCTTCGAGGGCATGGAGCTCACCGGCAAGCCCGAGGTCGTCCTGAACCGCGGCGCGGTGATCGTCGAGCATGGGGAACTGAGGGCCAAGGAAGGCCAGGGCCGCTTCGTAGCCCGCCAGCCGGTCGACCTGCGCGGCAAGCCCGGCTGGACCGCCAAGGAGTTCGATCCGGCGCAGAACTTCGGCGCGGAGCTGCGCTGATGGGGCCGATCCTCATCATCAACCCCAACTCCTCGGCCGCGGTCACTCAAGGCATCCGCGAGGCGATCGCGCATCTGGAGCCGGCTAGGGGCCCGGCCTTCGAGGTGACCGACCTGCCCTCGAGCCCGGCCTCGATCATGACCGTCGAGGACGTGGCCCGCGCCGGGATCACCCTCGCCGAGCTGGCGCGAACCCGGTCCGACGCATCGGTCGTCGTCTCGGCCTGCTTCTCCGATCCCGGCGTCGAGCTGGCCCGCACATTGGTGCCGCAGCCGGTGCTCGGCATCCAGGAGGCCGGGATCCTCACCGCCCTGGCGCGTGCGGACCTCTTCGGCGTCATCGCGCTCTCGCCCGGTGCGCTGCCGCGCCACCGGGTGAAGATCCGGGCCATGGGGGTCGAGGGCCGGCTCGTCGCCGAACTGCCCCTGCCCGGGGTTTCGGCCGAGGCCTCGGGGCGCGACCCGGAGCTCTATGCCATGTGCGTCGCCCTTGGCCGCGAACTGGCCGCGAAGGGCGCAGGCGTCGTGGTGCTGGGCTGCGCCGGCATGGCACCGATCCGGGCACGGCTCGAGCGCGACATCGGCATCGCGGTGATCGACCCGGTTCAGGCCGCCGCTGCCATGGCGCTGGGGCTCGCGGGAGCCCCGGAATGACGGTCGAGCCGGGCCTTCCCGACGTCTCGCTGCGGCTGCTGGAGATTTTCGCCGCGATGATGCGCTGCGCCACCACGGTCGAGGCTGCCGAGCAGCTGCGCATCTCGCAGCCCGCGGTCTCGGCCGGGCTGCGGCAGCTCGAGACCCAGCTCGGCCTCACCCTCTTCGAGCGCACCGGGCGGCGCCTGCAGCCCACCGCCGAGGCAAAGGCGCTCTACGAGGAAATCCGCCCCGTCTTCAGCTTGATGCGCGGCTTCTCGCAGCGGGCGCGCGACATGAAGCTCGGCATGGCCGGGCGGCTCAAGGTGATCGCCACCCCGCCGCTCGGCTATTCGGTCGCCCCGGTCGCCCTGCGCCGCTTTCTCGACAGCCGCCCCGACGTCTCGGTCGCCTTCGACGTGCGGCGGCTCGAGCAGGTCAAGGACGCGGTGCAGAGCGGGCAAGCCGACATCGGCCTTGCCATCGACCACGACCGGCAGACGGCGGTGAACGTCGACGTGCTGCAGCGCGCCCATATGGTGGCCCTGGTGCCGAAGGACAGCCCGCTCGCGGCCAGGCCCCACCTCACCGCGCTCGACCTGCAAGCCGAGCCGATGGTCGGGCTGGAGATGGCCTCGAACCTCGGGCAGCTGGTGCGCAAGGCTTACGAGCAGGTCGGCGCCACCTATGCCCCGCGCATCGAGGTGCGCTACTGCGCCACCGCCACCGTGCTGGCGGCGCAGCACCTCGGGGTGACCGTGGTCGATCCCTATTCCGCCACCACCCATGCGACCGACACGCTGGTCTGCAAGCCCTTCCTACCCGCCTGCGAGGTTAAGGCGGTGATGTACACCCGCCGGGGCGTGCCCTACTCGGGGCTGCTGCACAGCTTCATGTCGGACCTGCGCGCCGCCTTCGCCGACAGCGACCTGCTGATCGCCGAGCCGCCGCGGGGCTGACCCTTACCCTTTCCCCTTGAATGAGAACACCCGGACAGTTGCCTGCCCGGGTGTCCTCTGGTCTCGCGAAGGCCCCTGCCCTCAGCCTGCCGTGCGTTGTACCTCGGCCATGCCAGCGTGACCCGAGGAGCGCAGGGCGCTGTCGAGCAGGTGACGCGTATAGGGGTGCTCGGCCTGCAGCTTGCGCATCGCGTCGACTTCCAGCGTCTCGACGATCTCGCCGGTCTGCATGACCGCCACGCGGTCGCACATGTGGCCGATGACGCCGAGATCGTGGCTGACCATCAGGTAGGTCAGGCCGAACTCGGAGCGCAGGTCGGACAGCAGGTTGAGGATCTCCGCCTGCACCGACACGTCGAGCGCCGAGGTCGGCTCGTCGAAGAGCATGACCTTGGGATCGAGCGCCAGCGCGCGGGCGATGGCGACGCGCTGGCGCTGGCCGCCCGACAGCTGGTGCGGGTAGCGGAAGCGGAAACCGCCGCCCAGACCCACCTGCTCGAGCAGCCGGTCGATGCGCGCATCCACCCCGTCCCTGATGCCGTGCAGGGCCAGCGTCTCGCTCAGCACCCGGTCCACGGTCTGGCGCGGGTGCAGCGAGGCGTAGGGATCCTGGAAGACCATCTGCACCCGGCGGTAGAACTCCTTCGAGCGGCCGAGGCGCTGCAGGCTCTCGCCGCCGACACGCATCGCGCCGTGCCAGTCGGGCACCAGCCCCACCAGCGCGCGCAGCACCGTCGACTTGCCCGAACCGGACTCGCCGACCAGACCGTAGCTCTCGCCCTGCGCGACGCTCAGGTCGATCCCATGCACCACGCGGGTGCGTTCGTGACCGTCGCCGAAGAAGACCTCGAGCCCCTCGATCTGGATCTCTGTCTGGCTCATAGCATTGCACTCACGGAGGGGGCCTCGCGCCAGGCGGGATCGCGCGTCAGCGCCTCCAGCCGCGGCCGCGGGCGTTCGAGATCGGGGACCGAGTTCAGCAGGCCCAGCGTGTAGGGGTGTTTCGCCTCGTGCAGCTTGCCCGCCTCGCAGACCTCGACGATCCTTCCTGCGTACATCACCGCCACCCGGTCGCAGAAACCGGCGACGAGGTTGAGATCGTGGCTGATGAAGATCAGCCCCATGCCGCGCTCGCGCACCAGCCTGTCCATGATCTCGAGCACCTGCAACTGCACCGACACGTCGAGCGCCGATGTGGGCTCGTCGGCAATCAGGATCTCGGGGTTGGGGATCAGCATCATGGCGATCATGATGCGCTGGCCCATGCCGCCCGAGACCTCGTGCGGGTAGAGCTTCATCACCCGTTCCGGCTCGCGGATCGCCACGGCATCCAGCATCTCCAGCGCGCGGGCCCGCGCCTGCGCCTTGTTCACCTTCTCATGGGTGCGCAGCGCCTCGATGATCTGGTCACCGACGGTCATCACCGGGTTCAGCGAATACTTCGGATCCTGCATGATCATCGAGATATGCTTGCCGCGGATCGCGCGCATCCGCTTCGGCGAAGCGGTGAGCAGGCTCTCGCCCTGCATCTCCAGCCGGTCCGCCGTCACCTCACCCGGCTTGCGGATGAGCCCGAGGATGGCCCGGCCGGTCATCGACTTGCCCGAGCCGGATTCGCCGACGATCCCCAGCCGCTCCTTGCCGAGCGAGAGCGAGATTCCCCGCACCGCCTCGAAGGTCCCGGAACGCGTCGGGAAGCGCACCGAGAGGTTCTCGATATCCAGAAGATTGCTCATTTGCCGGCCTCCTTCGGATCGAGCACGTCGCGCAGACCGTCGCCGATCAGGTTGAAGGCGAGCGAGATGGCGAAGATGGCAAGACCGGGGATGGTGGCCACCCACCAGTAGTCGAGGATGTACTTGCGCCCCTCCGAGATCATCGCGCCCCATTCCGGGCTCGGCGGCTGCGCGCCAAGGCCGAGGAAGCCGAGGCCCGCGGCGGTGAGGATGATCCCCGCCATGTCGAGCGTCACCCGGATCACCAGCGACGAGATGCAGAGCGGCCAGATGTGCTTGGTGATGATCCGCAGCGGCCCGGCGCCCTGCAGGCGGATGGCATGGATGAAGTCCGAGTTGCGGATGGTCAGCGTCTCGGCCCGGGCGATCCGCGCATAAGGTGGCCAGGCGGTCAACGAGATCGCCAGGACCGCGTTCTCGATCCCCGCCCCCAGCGCCGCCACGAAGGCCAGCGCGAGGATCAGCCGGGGGAAGGCGAGGAAGATGTCGGTCACGCGCATCAGCACGGTGTCGACCCAGCCGCCGAAATAGCCCGCGGTGGTGCCGATGATCAGCCCCAGCAAAGGCGCCACCAGCGCCACCAGCAGCACGATGTAGATCGAGATCCGCGCGCCGTAGAGCAGCCGCGAGTAGATGTCGCGTCCAAGGCTGTCGGTGCCGAAGATATGCCCCTCCCAGCCCGGCGGCTGCAGCCGCGCCCCGAGGTCCTGTGCGAACGGGTTGTCGGTGGCCAGCATCGGCGCGAAGAGCGCCGCCAGCACCAGCAGGGTCAGCACGATGAGGCCGAGCGAGGTGAGCTTGTTGGAGGTCAGCTTCAGCCAGCCCTGGTACCAGGCGGCAGCGCGCGCCTGGCCGCGGGACTGCGGCGTGTCGCTCAGCAGCCAGGCCTTGAGGCCCGGCTTGGTGGATGTGTTGGAGTTCGAGGTCATGACTTGGCCCTCGGATCGAAGAAGCGGTAGAGCAGGTCCGACAGGATGTTCAGGCACACGAAGATCGTGCCGATCACAACGGTCCCCCCGAGCACCGAGGCCATGTCGTTGGACAGCAGCGAGGTGGTGATGTAGCTGCCGATACCCGGCCAGGCGAAGATGATCTCGGTCAGCACCGAGCCTTCGAGCAGGTTGGCATAGGCCAGCGCGATCACCGTGATGAGCTGGATGGCGATGTTGCGGAAAGCGTGGCGCCAGACCACGTTCCACTCGCTGAGGCCCTTTACCCGCGCGGTGATGACATATTCCGAGTTCAGCTGCTCGAGCATGAAGCTGCGGGTCATCCGGCTGATGTAGGCAAGGCTGAAATACCCCAGCAGGCAGGCCGGCAGGATGATGTGCGACAGCGCGTCCTTGAAGACGTCCCAGTCGCCGGCGATGATCGCGTCGACCAAGAGCAGGCCCGTGCGCGTCGGCACCAGCCCCTCGTAGAAGACCCCGAGCCGCCCGGGCCCGGCGACCCATCCGAGGATGCCGTAGAAGATCAGCAGGCCCATCATGCCGAGCCAGAAGATCGGCATGGAATAGCCCACGAGGCCGATCAGCCGCGAGAGCTGGTCGATCCAGCTGCCGCGGTAGACCGCGGCGAGAACGCCCAGCGGAACGCCGAGGACAACGCCCAGAAGCGTGCCCAGCGTGGCGAGTTCCAGCGTGGCGGGGAAGACGCGCGCAATGTCCTCGGCCACCGGCTTGCCGGTACGGATCGAGGTGCCGAAATCGCCCTGCAGCACGTCGCCGACATAGATGCCGAACTGCACGATCAGCGGCTTGTCGAGACCCAGCTCCAGGTAGACCTGGTCGTATTGCGCCTGAGAGGCGCGCTCGCCGATGACCGCGAGCACGGGATCGATCGGCATCACGCGGCCGATCATGAAGGTGACGAAGAGCAGACCCAGCAGGGTGATCGCCACGGTGAAGGCAAGGCTGACGGTCTTCTTCAGCCAGTTCGGCGGAAAGGAGGGCGCAGCGCGCCCTCCCCCGGTGTTCGTCGTCTGATGCGTCACGGGATTACTTCGTCACGGCCCAGTACGACACGGCGGTGGTTGCACCACCGGCCACGAAGTGCTCGACGCCGTTCTGCATCGCGTTCTGCTCGATCTGCTGGAACATGATCGCGAAGGGGCTGGTCGCCATGAACTCGCGCTGCAGGTCCTCGTACATCTTCGCCCGCTTGGCGCTGTCCTGCTCGACCACGGCGGCGAGGGTCTCTTCGCTCATCTCCGGCAGCGCCCAGGCGTTGCGCCAGGCCAGCAGGCCGGTCGCGCCGGCTTCGTCGCTGTTGTCGGGGTTATAGGCGAAGGTGCCGGCGTTGGTGTTGGGATCAGGATAGTCCGGGCCCCAGGCCTCCAGCGAGATCTGGTGCTGACGCGCGCGGTAGGTGTCGAGCGTCTGCGCGCCGGTGCCCACCACCAGCTCGGCCTTGATGCCGATCTGGCCCCAGGTGTTCTGCAGCGACTGGCCGATGTCGATCCGGTCCTGCGCCTCGCGCACGCCGATGGTCACCTCGAAGCCGTCGGGATAGCCCGCCTCGGTCAGCAGCGCCTTGGCCTTTTCCAGGTCCAGCGTGTAGGGCGTGTCGTCGATCGCCCCCATGAAGGTCTTGGGCAGGAAGGCCTGGTGGGTGATGTACTGGCCCTTCAGGAAGCTGTCCTGCATGCCCTGGTAATCGGTGGCGTATTTCATCGCCTCGATCACCTTCGGGTTGGAGAGGATCTCGTTCTTCTGGTTGGCCGACCAATACATCAGGCGGCCGCGCAGCTCGTCGACGACCTTGACGGTGTCGACCGACTCGAGACCGGCCACGTCCTCGGGCGAGAGGTTGCGGGCGATGTCGACGTCACCGCGCTCGAGCTGCAGGCGCTGGGTGGCGCTTTCCTGGATGTGCTGGACGATCACCCGCTTCATCGCCGGCGCGTCGCCGGTGAACTCGGGGTTCAGGTCGAGCGTGTAGCTCTCGTTCGGCTTCCACGAGGCGAGTTTGTAGGGGCCCGAGCCGGCGGTGTTGTCGCGCAGCCAGGCGTTGCCCATGTCGCCGTCCTGCTCGTGCTCCATGACCGTCTTCATGTCGACGATGCCGCCGATGGTCGCGGTCAGGCAGTTCAGCACGAAGGACACGGCGTAGGCCTTGTCGAGCTTCAGGACGAGGGTCTTCTCGTCAGGCGCGACGATGGTCTCTTCGACGTTCTCGGGGGTGAAGCCGAACTGCGTCAGGATGAAGGAGGGGGTCTTGTTCAGCAGCACCGCGCGGCGCAGCGAGAACTCGGCATCCTTCGCTGTCACCGGGTTGCCCGAGGTGAAGACGTGGCCTTCGGCCATGGTGAAGGTGATCTGGGTGCCGTCCTCGGAGACTTCCCAGCTTGCCGCCAGCTTGGGCTGGTAGCCGGCGTCGAGGTCCAGCGGGTCGAAATCGACCAGCGGCTCGTAGACGTTGCGGCTGATGTCGGCACCGGAGAACTCGAAGCTCTCGGCCGGGTCAATGGTCTTGATGTCGTCGATGCGCTGCGCGATCACCAGCATGTTCGGCGGCGTTTCGGCCTGCGCGGTCAGCGCGGTGCTGGACAGCAGCGCGGCGGTCAGCAGTGCTGCACCGATGCGCATGGTCCGCGACGGGGTGTGTCGGGTCATGGTCGTCTCCCTGAAGTTTCTTGGTCTCTCGCTGCGCGCTTCGGCGCCGCTGCCGCCAATCTCTCCATCCCGAAGGCGGGTCAAACAGACTTCGCAGCGTCACCGGGCGCGATTGCGCGAGGTTCGGCCAGTTTTTGCTCCGTGTCGATCATTTTTTGATCAAATAGGAAAAGTCCGAGGGGGTTTCGTCGCGTCATGAATCACCCCTCGGGAGGCCCTGCCGAAGGGCCGTAGCGCAAGGTTTTGTCGGGCTTGTCTTTTCGGCAAACACCAGCGCGGCGCCGGGGCCTGGAGACGACCGGGCGTCATGCAGCACGACGACCTCGCGTTGCCGTGTTCTGCGGCAATTCGCGCCCCGCCCCGTCCTTCAGCCCCGTCGTGAAATCGGGCAAGGGAGCGCCCAATGACAGGCGTGCAGGAAAGGCCCCGGACCATGACCAAGGAACACCGTTTCGCCCTCGGGCTGACCGCGCTCGCCCTGCTGGCAACGCTGGCCCTGCTGCTGGTCCTGCCGCGGATCGACGCCAACCGCGCGGCGCTGCTCGGGCGCGGCGACTACACGCTCGGCACCACCGACGGCAGCGCCTTCACCGAGGCAAGCCTGAAGGGGGCCCCCTCGGCCGTCTTCTTCGGCTTCACCCATTGCCCCGAGGTCTGCCCCACCACCATGGGCGACATCGCCACCTGGAAGGAGGACCTGCCTCAGTCCGCGGATCTGCGCGTCTTCTTTGTCTCGGTCGACCCCGAGCGCGACACGCCCGAACTGCTGCACGATTACGTCTCCTGGGTGCCCGGCGTCACCGGGGTGACCGGAGATCCCTCGGAGACCGCCAAGGCGATCGGCGCCTTTGGCGTGCAGGCCGAGCGCATCGACTTCTCCGAGGGCGGCTACACCATGGACCATTCGGCCTATGTCATGCTCTTCGACGCCGATGGGCTCTTCGTCGAGACGATCCCCTACCAGTCCAACTTCGCCGAGGCCGAGGAGAAGCTGCGCAACCTGCTCGAAGGCAATCCCGAGGGCCGCGGCGCACGGCTGCCGCGCGATCCCATCGGCTGGCTGTGCTTCTCAGTCCAGGCCGCGCTGAGCTGACCACCGCGACGGGCCGAGGGCTCTTGCTGACGCCGCGTGCGCCGGTCTATCTGGAGCCGATGGCGCGGGGCAGCTCCTGCCCGCCCGCGCGCATCTTGGCCCGCGGCAGGGGCTCCACGACGACGCCCGCCGCTCCTTGAAAGGACGTTTCATGACCATCACCCGCATTGAACCCGGCGCCCGCATGAGCCAGGCCGTCGTGCACAACGGCATCGTCTACCTCGCCGGCCAGGTCGGCGAAGGCGCGGATATCACCGCGCAGTGCAAGGACGCGCTCGCCTCGGTCGACCGGCTGCTGGCCGAGGCCGGCTCGGACAAGTCGCGCCTGTTGACCACCACCATCTGGCTCGCCGACATGGCCGATTTCGCCGCGATGAACGCCGTCTGGGATGCCTGGGTCGACCCCGCGAACCCGCCGGCCCGCGCCACCGGCGAAGCCAAGCTCGCGACCCCCGACTACTTCGTCGAATTCATCGTCACCGCCACCGTCGCCTGACCCGGCGCTGCGGAGAACGATATCCCGCGCGCCGTTTCCTTGCGGCGCGCGGTTCCCTGTCCTCGGCACCGGCCAGCGCGGGCCCAGGATATTTTAACTAAATCGCAACGACTTTCGCGAAGTCTGACCCCTGTCCACCTGCGGAGCCGCCGCCGGCGCGGACAGTGACAACCCCAGCTTCGGTCCGCCGCGATGCGCAAACCCGCGCTCTCCATCGTCATCCCGCTCTACAACCGCGTGGCGCTGATCGGCGCCTGCCTAAGCCGCCGATCAACGAGATGTATCCACACCTCTCAATATGGCAACGCTCAGCAAAGCGGCTCGGAGAGCGCAATGCCTCCGGTACGAAGGCGAGGGCAGGATCCAGCAGGCAGGGGCCGGCTAGATCCGATTCTGCCAGTCGGCTTGGGGACGCTTGTCGAAAGGGCATTGCTCCCGCAGCTCGGTTCGGCTTTCCAGCAACGTGGGTCACCCCGGGGGGAAGTCCGAACTTCTGCGCATTTAGCCCGGGTCACTTGGTAGGCCCAGCTCACCGCACTGCCTGCTTCGCGCGGGCGCTTCCGGCCGCGCCAGTGGTCCAGCTCACCACCACCCGGAATCCGTTCCCGCGCCAGAAGCCGTTCGGCTCGAGGCTGCCCCGGTAGAGGCCGTTGGCCTTGTGCCGCCCCGACGAGAAGCAGCCGCCGCGCAGTACCCGCCGCACGCTCGCTGCGGCGTCCAGAGCCTCGCGCCCGTCCTCGGCCCAGGGAAAGGCGAAGCCCGGCGCGGCCATGTCGTCGCCCCAGAGCGTCGTGCACCACTCCCAGGCCTGCCCGGCCATGTCGAGGCAACCGAAGGCCGAGGCACCCTCGGGGAAAAGCCCCACCGTGCAGATGTCGTTGAAGCCGGTCTCCTCGTCGTTGGCGTGTTCCGGCGCCCAGTCCATGCCCCAGGGATAGGCCAGCCCCTCGGGGCCGCGCGCGGCGGCTTCCCATTCGCGCTCTGTAGGCAGGCGCACGGTCTGATCCGCGGCAATGCGACCCTCGCTGCGCCAGGCCTCGGTGAGCCAGGTACAATAGGCGCGGGCGTCGTGCCATGTCAGATCGGTGGCCGGATGGCTGGCCCGCTCCGGCGCGCGGCCATTGGCCGAGAGCCAGCCGCGCCCGGTCGCCTCGACGAAGCGCAGGTAAGCGGCGCAGGTGACCGGGTAGGCACCAATGCGGAAGGCGGCCAGGGTGACCGAATGCGCCGGGGCGGAGTTGGGATGCAGATCACCGCCCATCGCGTATCGCCCCGCGGGCACCGCCACCAGCGCGTCGAGCGCGCGCGGATCGCCCAACCGGGCCAGCGC
>NZ_NTHN02000074.1 GCF_002300555.2 Alloyangia mangrovi
CTCTCGGGCAGGCTGCGCGGCGCCCGCCCCAGCGCCGCCGCGGTGCTTCTGGCACTGGCGCTCGGCCCGCTCGCCGGGCCCGGCACGGCCGAGGCGCAGGGCGCATCCTCCACGCCCTCGGCCGAGGCGGATGCCTTTGCCGAGGCCGCCACCGCCGAGGTCACCCTTGCGCATGTGGTCACCGGCGACGCGCAGCTCGACGAGCTGGCGCAGAACGGCCTGCGCGGATTGTCGGAAACGCTCTACTACCGCACCTCGGTCGAGCCCTCCGAGCCGATGGCGGTGAACCTCGAGAGCGACGAGCTGGCATTCTTCCCGCTGCTCTACTGGCCGATCACCCCGTCGCAGCCCACGCCCTCCCCCGCCGCCTATGCCAAGCTCAATGAGTACCTGCGCTCGGGTGGGATGATCCTCTTCGACACCCGCGATGCCGACGTGGCGGGCTTCGGCGCAGCCTCTCCCGAGGGCCGCAAGCTGCGCGAACTGGCCGCGCCGCTCGACATTCCGCCGCTGGAGCCGGTGCCGCAGGACCACGTGCTCACCCGCACCTTCTACCTGCTGCAGGATTTCCCCGGCCGCTACACCAGCCGCGACGTCTGGGTCGAGGCCGCGCCGCCCGATGCCGAAATGGTCGAGGGCATGCCCTTCCGCAACCTCAACGACAACGTCACGCCCGTGGTGATCGGCGGCAACGACTGGGCGGCGGCCTGGGCCGTGGACAGCCGTGGCAACCCGCAGGTCCGCGTCGGTTCGGGCTTCGCCGGCGAGCGCCAGCGCGAGATCGCCTATCGCTTCGGGGTCAACCTCGTGATGCACGTGCTGACCGGCAACTACAAATCCGACCAGGTCCACGTGCCCGCGCTGCTCGACAGGCTCGGCCAATGACCGGATCGAGAAAGATCGGCACGACAAAGATCGGCCCAAGAAACGGACACCCCGAATGACCGGCGAGATCGTCTTCGACCCGCTCCTGGCCTGGCCCGTGATCTGGGCGCTGGGGGCCGTGGCCCTGGCCTCGGTGGCGCTTGCGCTCTGGCGCGGCATGCCCGGCTGGGCGCTCCGCTTCTTCGCCGGCTTCGTGCTGGTTGCAGCACTCACCCAGCCCTCCTTCCAGGAAGAGGACCGCGCACCGCTCTCCGACATCGTGCTGCTGCTCGAGGACCAAAGCGCCTCGCAGCGGCTCGGCGACCGGCTCGAGACCACCTCCGAGACCGCCGACGCGCTCGAGGCGCGGCTCGCCGCCCGCCCCAATACCGAAGTGCGCCGCATCACCGTGCCCGACGGCGAGGGCGACAGCGGCACCCTGCTGATGACCGCCCTGTCGGAAGCGCTGGCCGAAGAGCCGCGCGGCCGCGTCGCTGGCATTTTCCTGCTATCGGACGGGCGGCTGCACGATCTCGAACGCGCGCCCTCGCTGCCCGCCCCGATGCACCTGCTGCTGACCGGGCATGACACCGACTGGGACCGCAGGCTCATCGTCAAGAACGCCCCGGCCTTCGCCATCCTCGGCGAGCCGGTGACCCTCACCCTGCGGGTCGAGGACGATGGTGCGGCGCCGCAGGAACGCGAGACCGAGCTGCAGATCTCGATCGACGGCGGCGCGCCCGACAGCTACCGCGTGCCGCTCGGGCAGGACATCGAGCTGCCGATCACCCTGCCCCACGGCGGGCTCAACGTGATCCAGTTCACCACCCCCGAAAGCGAGGCGGAGCTCACCGACCGCAACAACACCGCACTGGTGCAGATCAACGGCGTGCGCGACCGGCTGCGCGTGCTGCTGGTCTCGGGCGAACCCCACGCCGGCAGTCGCACCTGGCGCAACCTGCTGAAATCCGACAGCTCCGTCGATCTCGTGCACTTCACCATCCTGCGCCCGCCCGAAAAGCAGGACGGCGTTCCGGTCACCGAACTCTCGCTCATCGCCTTTCCGACCCGCGAGCTCTTCCTCGAGAAGATCGAGGATTTCGACCTGATCATCTTCGACCGCTACAAGCGCCGCGGTATCCTTCCCGCCATCTACCTCGAGAACGTGCGCAACTACGTCGAGAACGGAGGCGCCGTGCTGGTCGCTGCGGGACCCGATTTCGCCAGCGCCGATTCCATCTACCGCTCCCCCCCTTTCCGAGATCCTGCCCGCCGAGCCCACCGCCCGGGTTATCGACCGCGGCTATCGCCCGAGCGTCACCGACCTCGGCCAGCGCCACCCGGTCACCGCCGGTCTCACCGGGGCCGACAGCTGGGGCCGCTGGATGCGCCAGGTCGAGGTACAGCCCAACGACAGTGCCGAGGTGCTGATGACCGGCGCCGAGGACAAGCCGCTGCTGGTGCTCGACCGCATCGGCGAGGGGCGCGTGGCGCTCATCGCCTCGGACCAGGCCTGGCTCTGGTCGCGCGGATTCGAGGGCGGCGGCCCGCAGCTCGACCTGCTCCGACGGCTGGCGCATTGGATGATGAAGGAACCCGAGCTCGAGGAAGAGGCGCTCTGGGCCGAGGCCACCGGCCAGCACATGCGGATCATCCGCCGCACCCTCGAGCAGGGCGTGGGCGCGGTCACCGTGACCCGCCCCGACGGCACCGAAGACAGCGTCGCCCTGCAGGAAGTCTCGCCCGGTCGCTTCGAGGCGGACTACGACGGGCCCGAAATCGGCCTCTACCGGCTCAAGGAGGGTGATCAGGAGTCGGTGATCGGCCTTGGCCCCGCCGCCCCGCGCGAGTTCGAGCAGACCATCGCCAGCGGCGAGGCGCTGGAGCCGGTGGTCACCTCCCTGCGCGGCGGCGAGGCGCGGATCGAGGCAGGACTGCCGACAATCCGTTCGGTCGGCGCCGGCCGCCCCGCCGCCGGGCGCGGCTGGCTCGGGATCACCCCGCGCGAGGCTTTCGAGACCATGGACGTGACTCGCATCCCGCTGCTGCCGCCCTGGCTGACGCTGCTGCTGGCAGCGGGCTTCATCGTCGGCGCATGGCTGCGCGAGGGGCGGCGCTGACCCGCGGCTGACAGCCGGGCTGCGCGCAGGCACCGCCAGACGACCTGGGGCAAATCCCTTCGAAGGCTTTGCGGCAGTCTCAGCCGTCTTCGCTGGCCAGGAGCACCTCGCGCGACTGCGAGGTGAACTCGCGCCGCAGGATCACCGAGATCGTGATCATCACCGCGATCAGCAGCGGGATCGAGCCCAGCAGCCAGGCGGTCGAACCGATGCCGAAGTAGACCGAGCGCAGGCCGCGGTTGTAGCTGCGTGCCGCGAGGATGTTGATCTCGGCCGCCTTGGCGGCGCGCGTATAGGCGGTGGTGCTCTCGTCGTTGGGCACCGCGCCCATCATCACCGAGCAATAGCCGAAGAGCCGGTTCGACCAGACGAACTTCAGGAAGGCATTGGCCGCAAAGGCGAGGATCAGCAACAGCTTTGCCTCCCAGACGATGGTCGGCGCGTCGCTCCCCGCCGACAGATCCTCGGCCACGCCACGCACCCGGTCGGGGTTGCCGAGCAGCGCGAAGATGCCGCCAATGGCGATCATAGAGGTCGAGGCGAAGAAGGCCGTGCTCTGCCGCAGGCTGCCGACGATATTGGAATCGAAGATGCGCGGCTGGCGGGTGACAAAATGCTTCATCCACTGTCGCCGGTAGCGCGCCATCAGCACCGAAACCGAGGGGCGGCTCGCCGGCGGATGCTCGATCAGCCACGTGCAGCCGAGCCAGCTGGCCACCAGAAGCACCACCCCCGCAAGATCGAGCGGCGCGAAGTAGAAGAAGGGATCGAGCGAAGGCAACATGGTCAGAACGGCTTGGCCACGACGAGCCAGAGAATGGCGATCGTACCCACCACACTGATCTCGTTGAAGATGCGCAGGAACAGGTCGGACTCGCGGAACTCGCCGCGCTTGGCCCGGCCGACCAGTACCCCGGTCCAGACGTAATGCACCGCCAGCAGCACCACGAGAGCAATCTTGGCGTGCAACCAGGCCGGGAAACCCCAGAGCACCCCGAGCCAGAGCCCGGTGATCGCGGCGATCACTGCCAGCCCCGCCGAGAAGCGGTAAAGTCGGTAGGTCAGATCCCCAAGCGGTCCGAATTCACCGGTCTTCGCGAAATCGCGTTTCCAGTAGATGAGCGCGCGCGGCACGGCGAAGATGGAGGTCATCCACCCCATGACGCACAGAATGTGAATGATCTTAAGCCAGGTCATGCGCCCCACCTGCTATCATTCCTCTACGCCGCGCAAGATCCCGCGGCGCGCCCCGCGTGGCGGCGTGGCAAAAACGCTTGGCGAGCGCCGAAATTGGTTATATGAGTTTACCAATTCGAGGAGGAGACCCCGATGCAGATGCCAGCCCCCGATGCAAGCATCCTCGCGCGCAAGGACCAGATCGTCGCGCGGCTGAGGGAGGTCTTGCCCGCCAGCGCCGTGATCTCGGAGCTGTCGGAGACCCGCGCCTACGAATGCGACGCGCTCACCGCCTACCGCTGCCCGCCGCTCTGCGCGGTGTTGCCCTCCTCGACAGAGGAAGTCTCGGCGGTGCTGAAAATCTGCCACGAGGAAGGCGTTCCCGTCGTGCCGCGCGGCTCCGGCACCTCGCTCGCCGGTGGCGCGCTGCCCACAGCAGACAGCGTGATCCTCGGCGTGGCAAAGATGAACCGCGTGCTCGAGACAGATTACGCCAACCGCATCATCCGCGTGCAGACCGGGCGCACCAACCTCTCGGTCAGCGGCGCGGTGGCCGAGGAAGACTTCTTCTACGCCCCCGACCCCTCCTCGCAGCTCGCCTGCGCCATCGCCGGCAATATCGCGATGAACTCGGGCGGGGCGCATTGCCTCAAGTACGGGGTGACGACGAACAACCTGATGGGCGTGACCATGGTGCTGATGGACGGCACGGTGATCGAGCTTGGCGGCGCGCATCTCGACGCGCCGGGGCTCGACCTCCTGGGCGTCATCTGCGGCTCCGAGGGCCAACTCGGCGTGGTCACCGAGGCCACATTGCGCATCCTGCGCAAGCCCGAGGGCGCGCGGCCGGTGCTGATGGGCTTTGCCGCCAACGAGGTCGCCGGGGAATGCGTGTCGGACGTCATCAAGGCGGGCGTGCTGCCGGTGGCGATCGAGTTCATGGACCGCCCCTGCATCGAGGCCTGCGAAGCCTTTGCCCACGCGGGCTACCCGATGTGCGAGGCGCTGCTGATCGTTGAGGTCGAGGGCTCCGAAGCCGAGATCGCCGAGCAGCTCGAGAAGATCATCGAGATCGCCAGGCGCCACAACCCCGTCGAGCTGCGCGAGGCACGCGACGAGGACGAGGCGGGCCGCATCTGGCTCGGCCGCAAGTCCGCCTTCGGCGCCATGGGCCAGATCAACGATTACATGTGCCTCGACGGCACGATCCCGGTCTCTTCGCTGCCCCACGTCCTGCGGCGGATCGGGGAGATGTCGGAAGAGTTCGGCCTGAAGGTCGCCAACGTTTTCCACGCCGGCGACGGCAACATGCATCCGCTGATCCTGTTCAACGCCAACGAGGAAGGCCAGCTCGAGCTCTGCGAGCGCTTCGGGGCGGAGATCCTCAAGCTCTGCGTCGAGGTCGGCGGGTGCCTTACCGGCGAGCACGGTGTCGGGATCGAGAAGCGCGACCTGATGCACACGCAATACGCGCGCGCCGACCTCGAGGCGCAGATGGCGGTGAAGGACGTCTTCGATCCGCGCTGGTTGCTGAACCCCGCCAAGGTGTTCCCGCTGGATGCCTCTGAAAGCCGCCGCACCTTCGCGATCGCCGCCGAGTGACAACGGCCCCACGCTGGACAGAGCGGGGGCTCTGCCCCCGCACCCCCGGGATATTTGGACCTAGAAGAACATGAGACCGACGAGCGAAGACGATCTGGCCGAGGCAATTCTTGGCGCACATGCAGCGCTGTCGATCCGGGGCGGCGGCACCCGACCGATCGGCACGGCAGAGGGCGAGCTTCTCGAGACCGGCGGCCTGTCGGGCGTGACGCTCTACGAGCCGGGCGCGCTGACTTTGGTGGCGAAGGCGGGCACGCCGCTGACCGAGGTCGAGGCCGCGCTCGACGCCGAGAACCAGCGGCTGGCCTTCGAAGTGCCGGACATGCGCGGCCTGCTGGGGACGCGCGGGGAAAGCACGCTGGGCGGGATCGTGGCCGCCAATGCCTCGGGGCCGCGGCGCATCGCCTCCGGTGCCTGCCGCGATTTCCTACTCGGCGTGCGCTTTGTCGATGGCGCCGGCACCGTGGTGTCAAACGGCGGGCGGGTGATGAAGAACGTCACCGGCTACGACCTGGTCAAGCTGATGGCCGGCAGCCATGGCACGCTCGGCGTGCTGACCGAGGTGAGCTTCAAGGTGCTGCCGAAGCCCGAGGCCGCGGCCACGCTGGCTCTGCACGGGCTTTCGGATGCCGAGGCGGTGGCGGCGATGGCGGCGGCGCTCGGATCGCCCTACGACGTCTCCGGCGCCGCGCATGATCCGGCCGCGGGCCGCACTTTGCTGCGTATTGAGGGCTTCACGCGCTCGGTCGCCTACCGGCTCGAGCAGCTCAAGGCGCTCTTCCCGGGGCACGAGATCACCGAGGAGACCGAAGCCGCCGCCGTGTCGGCGCTCTGGGCCGCGGTGCGCGACGTGGCGCCGCTGCAGGGGCGTACGGGGGATGTCTGGCGTCTCTCCTGCAAGCCCTCGGACGCTCCGGAGTTGGCCGCGCGGCTGCGTGCCGAGGCGCTGCTCTACGACTGGGGCGGCGGGCTGGTCTGGGCGCTGCTCGCCGACGGAACAGACGCCCGCGCCCGGCTCGGCGCCTTTGCCGGCCATGCCACGCGAGTGCGCGGCACCGGCGGCGTGCCAGCCTTCCACCCCGATCCCGCCCCCGTCGCCGCGCTCGCCGAGGGGCTGCGCCGCCGCTTCGATCCGCGCGGCGTGCTGAACCCCGGCCTGATGGCGTGACCCGAGCGAGCTGAGGACCAAGACATGCAGACCACCTTCACCCCCGACCAGCTGCGCGACCCGGGCACAGAGCGCGCCAACGAGATCCTGCGCTCCTGCGTGCATTGCGGCTTTTGCACCGCCACCTGCCCCACCTACCAGGTGCTGGGCGACGAGCTCGACAGCCCGCGCGGGCGCATCTACCTGATCAAGGACATGCTC
Organism: Alloyangia mangrovi; assembly: GCF_002300555.2. Classification (GTDB taxonomy): domain Bacteria; phylum Pseudomonadota; class Alphaproteobacteria; order Rhodobacterales; family Rhodobacteraceae; genus Salipiger; species Salipiger mangrovi. The sequence goes on from NZ_NTHN02000074.1 coordinate 7,132, forward strand.
GAGAACGAGCGGGTGCCGGACGCCAAGACCGTGAAGCACATCGACCGCTGCCTGTCGTGCCTGTCGTGCATGACCACCTGCCCCTCGGGGGTGCATTACATGCACCTCGTGGACCATGCGCGCGCCTATATCGAGAAGACCTACACGCGGCCCTGGCACGACCGGGCGCTGCGCTGGACGCTGGCGCAGATCATCCCGCACCCGATGCGCTTCCGCGTGGCGCTGGCTCTGGCCAAGCTGGGCCGTCCCTTCGCCGGGCTGATGCCGGACCCGCGGCTGAAGGCGATGCTGCAGATGGCACCGAAGCGCATCCCGCCGGTCAGCCGCAACGACGATCCGCAGAGCTTTGCCCCCACCGCGCCGAAGCGCAAGCGCGTGGCGCTGATGACCGGCTGCGCGCAGAAGGCGCTCAACACCGACATCAACGACGCCACCATCCGCCTTCTGCGGCGGCTCGGCTGCGAGGTGGTCGTGGCCAAGGGCGCAGGCTGCTGCGGCGCGCTCACCCATCACATGGGGCGCGAGCAGGAAGCGCATGGCTCGGCCGAGGCCAATATCCATGCCTGGATGGCCGAGATTGAGGGTGAGGGGCTCGACGCCATCGTGATCAACACCTCGGGCTGCGGCACCACGGTGAAGGACTATGGCCACATGTTCCGGACCTCGCCACTGGCGGCGGCGGCGGCGCAGGTCTCGGCCAAGGCGATGGACATCAGCGAGCTGCTGCGCGATCTCGAGATCCCGGAAGGCGCGCCGAAGGGTATGCGCGTCGCCTATCACGCCGCCTGCTCGCTGCAGCACGGCCAGAAGGTGAAAGCCGCGCCCAAGGACCTGCTGAAGCGCGCCGGTTTCGAGGTGGTCGAGCCCGCCGACAGCCATCTCTGCTGCGGCAGCGCCGGGACCTACAACCTGCTGCAGCCGGAGATCTCCAGGCAGCTGCGCGACCGCAAGGTGCAGACGCTCGAGGCCAGGGCGCCGCAGCTCATCGCCGCGGGCAACATCGGCTGCATGATGCAGATCGGCTCTGGCACCGGGCTGCCAGTCGTGCACACCGTCGAGCTGCTTGACTGGGCCACGGGCGGACCGAAGCCGGCGGCGCTTGACGTGCTTGGCTGAAACCGCAAACTCCCCGCAACCGCCCCAATTTCGCCCCAGACGCTGCCTAGCGTAGGGGGGCGAACAGGGAGTGATTTGCGTGAGATACCTCATTGCGCTGCTCGCCGCGCTGCTGGCCGCACCAGCCTTTGCGCAGGGTGGCCTGTTTTCCATGGAAAGCCGCGAGGACGGGCGCGGCTGGGAGGCGGTCGGGCGGCTGGAAATCGGCGGCAAAGCCTTCTGCACCGGCGCGCTGATCGCGCCGGACCTCGTGCTCACCGCCGCGCATTGCCTGTTCGATGCGCACAGCGGCGTGCGGGTGCCGGTGGAGCAGATCCAGTTCCTCGCCGGCTGGCGCAACGGCCGCGCCGCCGCCTACCGTCGGGTGCGCCGGGCGCTGTCGCTCGACAGCTACGACTTCAAGGCCCCGGCCAGCCCCGAGCGGGTGCGCAGCGACCTCGCGGTGATCGAGCTGCAGCTGCCGATCCGCAACAGCGCCATCGCGCCCTTCGGGCTCGGCCCCTTCCCAGAGGCCGGGGACGAGCTGGGCGTGGTCTCCTATGCGCATGACCGCTCCGAGGCCCCGGCGCTGCAGGACTATTGCGGCGTGCTCGACCGTCAGGAGGGCATGCTGGTGCTCGACTGCACGGTGGATTTCGGCAGCTCCGGCTCACCGGTCTTCTCCTTCGAGGGCGGCGAGCCGCGCATCGTCTCGGTGATCTCGGCCAAGGCCGAGGCTGGCGGCGCGCCGGTCTCGCTGGCCACCGGTCTTTCCGGCCCGCTCGCCGAGCTGCGCGGCGCGCTCGAGGAGGACATCGTGCTGAACCCGCTCGGCGCGGGAAACCGGCGCGACACCGGCGCGAAGTTCATCAAGCCGTGAGGGGGATTCTCGCGCTTCTCCTGCTGCTGCCCCGGCTGGCGGCGGCGCAGGCGAACTTCGACGTGATCGAGGGGCGCGGCGACCTGCTCGGCTGGGAGGCGGTGGGCCGGCTCGACGGCAAGGGCTCCTTCTGCACCGGCGCGCTGATTGCCCCCGACATCGTTCTGACCGCGGCGCATTGCGTCTACGCTCCGGACGGCACGCCGCGCCCGCCCGAGAGCCTGACCTTCCGCGCCGGATATTCCCGCGGCACCGAGGTCGTGGCGCAGCGGGTGCGCCGCTGGGTCACCCCGCCCGCCTACGTGCAGCGCCCGAAGCCCACGCATGAGACCGTCGCGGTCGACGTGGCGCTGCTCAAGCTGGAGGCGCCGATCACCAGCTCCGAGGCCGATCCCTTCCGCCTCCTCCAGCACGCGCCCGAGGGCAGCGAGGTCACCGTACTCAGCTACGGCAAGGGTCGCGAAGAGGTGCTCTCGCGCGAGCCCTCCTGCGCGGTCACCGGGCATTTCGCCGACGGCATTCTGCGCTTCGACTGCGACGTGACCTTCGGCAGCTCCGGCGCGCCGGTCTTCCTGCGCGAGAACGGGCGGTTGAGAATCCTGTCGGTGATCTCCTCGAGCGGCGGCGGCGCGGCCTACGGGCCGGGGATCGCGGCGCTGGTGCCCGATCTGGCAGCGCGGCTGCGGAACGAGGAAGCCCGCCCGGTGGCCAGCGCCGGCGCGCGGCGCATCAGCGTCGGCGGCGGGCGCGACGGCACCGGTGCACGCTTCGTGAAGCCCTGAGGCTCCGGCCCTCTTGAAACCGCAAAAATCCCTCCCCATCTGAGCTTTACCGGGGTGCCTGAGACAGGGCTCCGGACCCAGCCCGCGCCTGTTCCCGATGGAAAGGCGCAGCACAATGGTATCGCTCAATGGAGGATTCCCATGCGACATTTCGATCTTGCCCCGCTCTATCGCGCCACCGTCGGTTTTGACCAGATCGCCGACATGATGGACCGGGTGCTGGCCAGCGACGTGGCCCAGCCCAGCTATCCCCCCTACAATATCGAGAAGACCGCCGATGATGCCTACCGCATCTCCATCGCCGTGGCCGGCTTCGCCGACGAGGATCTCTCGGTCGAGGTGAAGGAGCACGCGCTTGTGGTCTCCGCCAAGAAATCCGACGAGGGCCAAGGCCGCACCTACCTGCATCGCGGCATCGCCACCCGCGCCTTCGAGCGCCGCTTCACCCTGGCCGACCACGTCCGGGTCGAAGGCGCGACGCATGAGAACGGCATGCTGCATATCGACCTGCGCCGCGAGATCCCCGAAGCGCTGAAGCCGCGCCGGATCGCCATCGCCAAGCCGCAGCGCACCGAGGCGATCGAGAAGGATGTGGTCGACGCGCAATCGGTCAACTGACCGAGGCGTTCTGACCTGACGAGGGCCCCGCTGGACGCAGCGGGGCCTTTTTGCATTGCGCCCCTGCAAGCCCCCATGCTGCCCGCCTTGCTGGCCCCGGCCGCGTCAGGACCACCCTGCTAAGCGCCGATCTCGAGCACAACCGCCCCGGCCCGGTGCCGCGTCTCCACCAGAAGATGCGCCTCGGCAATGTCTTCCAGCGCGAAGCGGGAGTCGATGACCGGGCGCAGCCTGCCCTCGCGCCACAGCGCAAGTAGGCTCTCGAGCCCCGCGCGGCTGTCACCGCTCACGTGCAACGCCATCCGCGGCCCGCCCGAGAGCTTCGCCCACAGCAGGTGCCCAAGCTCTCGCAGCCCGAAATTGAGCGGCAGGAAAAGCCCCTGCTCGCCCAGCAGCCTCCGGCTCTCGGGCCAGCTCATCGCCCCCACCGTGTCGAAGATCAGATCGAACCGCCCCGCGATCTCGTCACGGCGATAGTCGAGCACCCGCTCCGCCCCGAGTCCGCGCAGGAAAACCTCGCGCCCCGGTCCCGCCACGGCGGTCACACGCGCCCCGAGCGCGGCGGCGATCTGCACCGCGTAGGCGCCCACCCCGCCGGAGGCGCCAAGGATCAGCACCTCCTGCCCCGCGCGCAGCTTCGCCACGTCGCGCAGGAACTCCAGCGCGGTCAACCCACCGAAGGGCAGCGCGGCAGCCTCGTCGAAGCCCATGCCTTCGGGGATCGGCGCCACCGCACCCTTTGCCGTCGCGAGCCCGTATTCGGCATGGCCGCCGTGGCCCAGAACGGCCACCACGCGCTGCCCGACCGCGAAACCGTCGACCCCCGCGCCCAGCGCGACGACCTCGCCCGCCACGTCGGACCCCGGCACGAGGTGGCGCGGTTTCCAGAGCCCCGCGACCAGCCGCCCGATCAGCGCCAGACCTCCGGGAAAGGCGGCGGCGCGCAGGCGCCAGTCGGCGGTGGTGACCGAGGCCGCGCGGATCCGGATCAGGATTTCTCCCGGACCTGGCTCGGGGCGCGGCAGATCTTCGACGCGCAGGATGTCGGACGCGCCGTAGCGGCGGGCGGTGGCGGCTTTCATGGTGGGCTCCTTGGGAGGCGATGGTGGATGCCGAGTTGGCTGGATCCGAAATACACCCCACGCAATCGCAGGCATATTGACCAACGTTGCACATCTTCCATACAAATTTGCATGGACTGGCAGAACCTCCGCTCCGACTGGAACCGCTTGCGCGGCTTCCTCGCGACCGCCGAACAGGGCTCGCTCTCGGCTGCGGCCCGGGCTTTGCAGATGAGCCAGCCGACGCTCGGGCGGCAAGTGGCGGCGCTGGAGGCAGAGCTCGGCCTCACCCTCTTCGAGCGCCACGGCACCGGGCTGCACCTCACCGAGGCCGGGATGCAGCTCGCCGAACACGCCCGTGCGATGGGCGAGGCAGCGGAGCGGCTGGCCCGCGTGGCCTCCGGCCAGCAGCAGCAGATCGCCGGACAGGTGACAATCACCGCCTCCGAGATCTACGCCGCCTGGCTGCTGCCGCAGCTCTTGCCGAAGATCCGCGCCGCCGCACCCGGGCTCACGATCGAGATCCTCGCGTCCAACGCCATCCGCGACCTCAAGCGCCGCGAGGCTGACATCGCGCTGCGCAATGCCCGGCCCGGGCAGCCCGACCTCATCGCGAGACGTATCGCCGATGACCGAGGCAGCTTTTACGCCACTTCCGGCTACCTCGCCACGCTGCCGCCGATCGAGGCCCTGCCCGATCTCGCCGCCGCCGAGTTCATCGCCTTCGAGGACCCCGGCCCATACGGGAGCTTCCTGCGCGAGCTCGGCGTGCCGGTCACCGAGGCGAACTTCCCGCTGGTCAGTTCCAGTCACCTCGTGCATTGGCAGATGGCCCGCGCCGGGCTGGGCATCGGGGTCGGCCCGCTCGGCCTCGGCGATCCCGACCCGCAGCTTGTCCGCGCCCTTCCGTCGCTCGAGATTCCCTACCCGGTCTGGCTGGTCGCCCACCGCGAGCTGCATACCTCGCGCCGCATCCGCCTCGTCTACGACCTGCTGGCCGAGCTGATCCCGCCGCTGCTGCGCACATCCTGACGCTTCTTCTCTTTCCAAATACGCACTGCGCACCACCGCCACCCGCACCCCAAACGGCAAGGGCGCCGCACGGTCCCCCGCGCGGCGCCCCTTCCTCGATTCGTAGAGGTCAGTCGAGCTTGAACGACCAGAAGAAGGTCTCGCCCGAGCTGTCATCGACCCCGTCGTTGTCGGTCGAGACATAGACGGTGCCGTCCGCAGCGATGGCGAGGCCCTCGACCTTGTCCACCACGTAGCCGCCCCAGGACTTGAGGTCGGGGATCAGGTCACGCACCTCTTCCTTGCTGACCACGGGCAGATCGCCGCCCAGCGGGGCCGCGACCATCTCGGCGGCGGGGATGCGGTAGACCTTCTTGGTCATCGCCGCGGCGCCGATCTGGTTGTCGCGCTCCACCACGTAGACGTAATCGCCATGGGCGGTGATTTCCGAAAGCCCGGTCCAGCCGGTCTCGGCTGCGGCCTTGGCGTAGCGCAGGGCGCCCCATTCCTCGGTCTCGGGGTTGTAGGACACCAGCTTCACGTGATCCTTCGGATCATCGCCCCACTCGCGCTGCACGGCCATCCACAGAGTGCCGCCCAGCATTGTCACACCCTCGAAGCCGAACCGCGTCTCCTGCGCCAGCAGCTCGGCGGGCAGACCCACCTCTTCCTCGATCTCGCCTTCGGCGCTGACGTGGTAGAGGGCATGGGGGATCAGCTTGGCGGCATTGCCCTCGGAGGCCAGCCAGAAGCCGCCCTCCCCATCGAGCGTGATGCCCTCGATGTCGAGCTTCTGTGCCGGCATGCCCGCGCGGGTGATCTCGATGGCGCGGGTGATCCTGGCCGGTTTGGAGCTGGGGTCGATCACAAAGATCCGCGGCTGGAAGCCGTAGAAGCTGTCGTTGACCGCGTAGACCATGCCGTCCTCGCCCGCGACCATGCCCGAGATCGCGCCCCAGCCAATCAGCTCGTCGGCGCCTTCCGAGGTCAGTGTCGGGTACATCGCCGGACCTTCGGCGTATTCGTAGATCATCACGTGCGCCCGCACGCCGCCATCTTCTACGAGGTCTTCCTCGTTGGCGGTGACCAGCAGGTTGCGCTGCGGAATGGCCACGGCGCCTTCGGGGGCGATGCCCGTGGGCAGCATCTGCTTGAGTACCGGCGCGGCGGGATCGGTCATGTCGTAGACCCCGGCGACCGAGCCGCGCTCGGAGAGCAGGATCATGTAGGGCGTGCCGTCGAAGGTCGCGACCTCCATGCCCTCGGGCTCGGCGCCCTTGGCATCCGAACGCTTGTCCGGGTAATGGCCGACCTGCACGACCGCATGCTCAAAGCTGTTGCCGCTGTCGTAAAGCTCGGTGCCGTCCTTCCGGAACACGGTGAAGCTGCGCGAACCGCCGTCCATGTCGCCCTCGTTGGCGATGGCGAAGGTCTCGTCATCCAGCCACTGCACCGAGTCGGGCTCGCGCAGGCGGCCCTCCTGGCTCTCGGTGAAAACCAGCGCGCCGCGCTCGTCGGTGGCGTCGATCTCGGTCAGGTCGGTGATGCCGGCGGAAAAATGGCTCAGCACCTCGCCGGCCCTGTTCAGCACGACGATGTGGTTGTTCTCCTGCAGGGTCAGGACAATCTCGCCAAGTCCGTTCACATCGACGAACTCTGGCTCGGGATCTTCCGGCGCGATCTCGGCAAGGCCGGTCACATCCGCCTTCACCAGGCTGCCACACTCCGCCGCGCCGTCCATCACGTCGAGGATCGCCACATAGCCTGCGGGCATCTGCGGCACGCGGCCATCGCCCGCATCCTCGTCGCGCTCGTTCTCGATCGCCACGGCAACGAAACGTCCGTCCTTCGAGAGCGCCACGCTGTCCGGCTGGCCGCCTAGGTCGCATTCGCCGGTGATCTCGCCGGACGCCATGTTCACCATCTCGAGCTTGCCCGACGGGTGCGTGTAGCTCTCGGAGGTGTTCACCCCGACGAAGGCAGTGCCGCCCGAGACGGCCACCGAGGTCGGCTCGCCGCCCATCTCGATATTGCCCAGCGGCTTCGGCGCGCGCGGGTCGGTGATGTCGATGCGGCCGATCACGCCCAGCGGGCTGTCGGTGTAGACCAGCGTGTTGCCATCTTCCGAGGCATAGATGATCTCGGCCGAGGTCACGCGGGCGCGGTCCTCGCCCTCGGCCATATTGTCCGGCGTGGCAAAGCTGGCGATGCGGTTGAAGGTCATCTCGGCCTGCGCGGCACCGGCGGAAAGCGCCAGTGCCGAGGTCAGGCACAGCGTGCGGATGGTCATGGGACGTCCCCCTGTTTCGGTCCGCATCGCCATGAGGCAACAACGTAACAGCCACGTGATGCCGAGATGACGCATAGATGACGCTGCGGAAGTCGGTGTCTTCCCAAGCACCGGAACCTGCGCAGAAAATGCCGGTGCCCGCCCTCACGCCCCGCAGATTCGAATTTTCCGGGGGCGTGGCACCTTGCCCCGTTTTGCGGCAGCCGAACCGACTCTACGCTTCTTTTGCCAGGTAGGAGATCCAACTTGTTCACTGGAATTTCAGCCACGATACAGGCTCATTTCGGCCCCCTTCGATTTCCCGCGACCCTCGCGCTCTGCGCGGCGCTGACCGGACCTGCAGCCGCCTCCGAGACGCTGCTCACGCTGATCGCGGCGGACGGGCGGCAAATGGCCCTCGATATGGACGCGCTCGATGCGCTGCCGCAGCGGGAATTCCGTACCGAGACGCAATGGACTTGGGAGGAGCAGAGCTTTCGCGGCCCGCTGCTGCTCGACGTGCTCGAAATGGCGGGCCTGCCCGGTCCGGCTTCGGGCGGGGTGATCGAGTTTGTCGCCGACGATGGCTATCGCGCGCGCATCGACCTGACGGAGCACGCACAATATCTCACTGCCGACTACCCGATCGTCACCACCCGGATCAACGGCGCGCCCTTCGCGCTGGAAGAGAACGGACCGCTCTGGGTGATGTTCCCCTACGACGCCCAGCCAGAGCTGGACGTCGAAGCGGTGCACAATATGACCGTCTGGCAGCTCTTGCAGATCGTCGAGCTTGCCGAGTGATCGGTGCCCGGGCGACCGGGCCCCGGGCCGCGCTCAGGCCCCGGTAACCGCGCGGCAAAGCGGGCTGCCCGCCTCGGCCAGCCCGTCGATCACGTCGAAATGGTGCAGCCCGGCGTCGATCACCACGTCGCACGACCACGCCTCGCCCAGCCAGCGCGCCTGGTCGAGGAACACCGGCCGCTCGTCGCCGCCGACCCAGACTGTCACCGACACCTGCGGCGCGGGCTGGAATATCGGGCTCTCGGCCTCCGCCTCCACCGCGTCCAGCTTCAGCCCGGCGTTCATGTCGGTCTGCATCAGCGGGCGCAGGTCCGCCAGCGGCGAGATCGGCACCACGCCCTTGATCCGCGCCGCCACCGCCTCCGGCAGCAGCCCGGGCGCGAGCATGCGCGCCACCAGATGCCCGCCCGCCGAATGGCCGGTGAGACGGATCGGCCCCGCGACCTCCTCCGCCGCCCGGCTCACCGCCGACGCCACCTCGCGGGTGATATCCGCGATCCGCACATCGGGGCAAAGGTCATAGGAGGGCATCGCCACCGCCCAGCCCGCCGCCAGCGGTCCCGCGGCGAAATGCGACCAGACCGAGCGGTCGAAGCGCAGCCAGTAGCCGCCATGCACGAAGACCACGAGGCCCTTCGCCTCCCCCTCGGGCAGGAAGAGATCCAGCGCCTCGCGCGCCCCCGGCCCATAGGCGAGGCTGCGGAAGCGTCCCTCTTCGGCAAGCTTTGCCCGGAACGCCTCGGCCGCCGCGCTCCAGCGGGGCGGGAAGTCGGCCGCGCCGGGAATATGGGCTGCATTGGCATATGCGTCGCTGAGATCCATCGTCATCCTCCGTTCTCGTACTAGAGTAGGGAATAGCAGATACGCCGACGCCCGCAGCAGGAAACGCGGCAGGACAAATGGAGATCGCCATGCTTGACCAGACCACCGACCTTCCCGGGCTGCTGAAGGACCCCAGCCTGCTCGCCACCCGCGCCTATGTGAACGGCGAATGGATCACCGGCGCGGATGGCGAATTCGAGGTCACCAACCCGGCCCGCGGCGACGTCATCGCCCGCGTCGCCGACCTCAGCCGCGCGCAGATCGCCGGCGCCATCGACGGCGCCTACCTCGCCCAGAAGGACTGGGCGCAATGGACCGGCAAGGAACGCGCCAAGGTGCTGCGCAAATGGTTCGACCTGATGATGGAAAACCAGGACGACCTCAGCACCCTCATGACCGCCGAACAGGGCAAGCCGCTGGCCGAGGCCAAGGGCGAGATCGCCTATGGCGCCTCCTTCATCGAGTTCTTCGGCGAGGAGGCGAAGCGCGTCTACGGCGAAACCATCCCCGGTCACGCCCGCGACAAGCGCATCACCGTGATCAAGCAGCCGATCGGCGTCGCCGCCTCGATCACGCCGTGGAACTTCCCCAACGCGATGATCACCCGCAAGGCCGGCCCGGCGCTGGCCGCCGGCTGCGCCTTCGTCGCCCGCCCGGCCTCGGAAACCCCGCTCTCGGCTCTGGCCATCGCCGTGCTCGCCGAGCGCGCCGGCATCCCGGCCGGGGTGTTCAACGTGGTACCGACCTCGTCGTCGTCGGAGGCGGGCAAGGAGTTCTGCGAGAACCCCAAGGTGCGCAAGCTGACCTTCACCGGCTCCACCGAAGTGGGCCGCATCCTGCTGCGCCAGGCCGCCGACCAGGTGATGAAATGCTCGATGGAACTCGGCGGCAACGCGCCCTTCATCGTCTTCGACGACGCCGATCTCGACGCCGCGGTCGAGGGGGCCATCGCCTGCAAGTTCCGCAACAACGGCCAGACCTGCGTCTGCGCCAACCGCATCTACGTGCAGTCCGGCGTCTATGACGCCTTCGCCGAGAAGCTCGCCGCCGCAGTCAGGAAACTCAAGGTCGGCGACGGGCTCGAAGAGGGCACCGACCTCGGCCCGCTGATCACCCCTAAGGCCATCGACAAGGTGCAGGAGCACATCCGCGACGCCAGGGAAAAGGGCGCCACGATCCTGCTCGGCAGCGAGGAGCAGGAGCTGGACGGCCAGTTCTTCGGCCCGACCATCGTCACCGGCGCGACCCGCGAGATGAAATTCGCCACCGAGGAAACCTTCGGCCCGCTCGCCCCGCTCTTCAAGTTCGAGAACGAAGACGAAGTTATCGATATGGCCAATGACACGATCTTCGGCCTCGCCTCCTACTTCTACGCCAAGGATCTGAGCCGCGTGTACAAGGTTGCCGAGGCGCTGGAGTATGGCATCGTCGGGGTCAACACCGGTCTCATCTCCACCGAGCTCGCGCCCTTTGGCGGGGTCAAGCAATCCGGCCTCGGCCGCGAGGGCAGCCACCACGGCATCGAGGATTCCTCGAGATGAAATACGTCTGCCTGAGCGTCTGAGCCTCTCCGAAGCCGCGCCTGCCCCTTCTTCTAGGCGGAAATATCCCGGGGAGTGTGAGGGGCAGCGCCCCTCACTGCCGGCACGGCATCATGCCGACCCTGCGTCACGCTCCACGTGAAACACCGCCGCGGCGCAGCATGCCCGGCCTGCGCCCTGCAGTGGACAGGCCGGGCGGGGGCTCTGCCCCCGTCCGCTGGCGCGGACTCCCCCGGGATACTTGGACCTAGAAGAAGCGGCGGCATGGCGCTGGCGAGCCGGGGTTTTCTGCAGAGCGCGGTTGATTTTCCCGTGCCGAGGCGTCACCTGATGGAAGGCCCGACGCGATTTTCAGGAGAGCTTGCCATGCGCTACGTGAAATGGACCTTCATCGTGCTCTTCTGGGTGCTCGTCGCGGGCTTCCTGCATTACACGCTGCCGCAGCACGATATCGCGCGGATTACCGACACCTACGAGAAGCGCGAGACCCCGGGCAACGTCAACCGCTGGTTCTGGAGTCAGGCCGGCAGCAAGAGCGCCGCCGCCACCGGCGGGCGCGACGTCTTCTTCATCCAAAGCCGGCTCGCCAACGACAAGGTCATGGTCTACCGCAACGAGGACACGAGCTGGGGCTGGCCTCCCTATTTCAAGTTCGACACCTCGAACCTGCAGGCCGAGGCCAACGACCTGCGCTCGGGCTCCGCCCAGCCGCAATGGGTGGCGATCAAGCATTACGGCTGGCGCAACGAGTTCCTGTCGATCTACCCCAACGCGGTGAAGATCACCCCGGTGGACGGACCCGACGTGCGCATCATCCCCTGGACCAACATCATCGTGCTGACGCTTCTGGCGGCGATCATCTGGGCGGTCTGGGTGCGCTGGCGGCGCTTCCGCCGCGCCCGCATCGACCCGGCGCTGGAAGAGATGGGCGACAATCTCGATGAGGCGGGCGGGCGCATCCGCGGCTTCTTCGGCCGCAAGAAGGGCTGAGGCGCTCTCAGTAAGCGCCCGTGGCCCGCAGGATCTGCACCCAGACCCCGGGCGCGTCGTAGAGCGTCCATTCGCGGCGCAGACCCTCCGGGCCGAACTCGGCATGGGTCATCCCAAGGATGTCGACCGGTGCGTCGCTGGGGGTGCCGAAGGCGCCTTGGCCGTCGTGCCGCCCGATGAGCCGCCAGCGGAGGCAGGCGCGCGGCGGCGCGAGCGGCGCCTCGGTACCGAGCGCCTGCTCGATCTCGAAGCGCGCCGAGGGGAAGGCAGCGCGCAGACCGATCCAGAAGGCCTCGGCCTCGCGCGGGCCGCAGCCGATCTCGGCGCCGGGCAGAAAGAGCTCTGCCGCCGGATCGTACTGCCTGGCCAGCGCCGCGACCTCGCCCGACATGACCCGCGTGAGCAGCTCGGCCAGTGCCGCGCCCCATGGATCGCCGGTGCCGCCCGCGGC
>NZ_NTHN02000075.1 GCF_002300555.2 Alloyangia mangrovi
CGCTGCCCGAGGCGCTGCAGCTTCCCGCGCTGGCCGGGCTGCCCGGCCCGGTCGCGGGCTTCGTGCTCTTCATCTGCGGCGTGGCGCTGCTGCTGGGGGTGGTCTGGCTGGCGGTTCTCGCAATGGCGCTGCGGCGAGGCCGGGTCGGGGCCTAACACACACTGCCGGTCCCGCCGCGGCTTCATGCCTTTGGCGGTCAGCCGCAGCCCTGGATATCGACCGCTTGGCTCTCTCCGAGCACGGTGAAGCGCAGCTTCGAGCGGTCGAGGGCGAAGGGCTTGCCTTCCATGTGCATCAGCCGGGTCTCGCTGATCAGCGTGTTGCCCTTGCGGCGGGTCTTCGGCTCGGAGGCCCAGAGCTCGGGCTGGCCGGCCTCGACCACGGTCTCTTCCGGCCCGGGGATGGCGGGCATGTCGATCTCGGCACGCAGCTTGACGCCGCCCTTTGCCGGGCTGACGGTGCAGCGCACGGCGCTCACCCGCGCCTCGCGGGCGGTGAAGGGGGCCTCGGCCAGCGCTGCGGCGATCATCGGATCGACGCTGGTGCTGTCGGGAAGCACTGCCGTCACGTGCAGCGTCTGCGGCACGCAGATGTCGCTGCACACGCCGATCATCATATTCGCCTCGAGCGTCACCGGCCCGCCGGTGCTGGCGATCCGCAGTGGCAGGACGAGCTCGCCCTTGTAACCCACCGAGCGCGCGCCGGACTGGCGGAAGACATGCGGCGTCGGCCAGAGTGCGGTGACCCGCGCGACGTTCGACGAGTTGCTCCAGTCGAAGACCGGCGGGATGCCGGCCTCGCCGGGGGCGCGCCAGTAGGTCTTCCAGCCGGGGGCCAGTTGCAGGTGCAGCGCCGCCATGTGATCGCCGTCCGGCAGGCGCCAGCCGGGGCGCAGCTCGGCGGTGACCGGGTCTTCGGCATGGGCCGGCCCGGAGACCAGCGGAGTCATGCCGAAGGCGCAAAGGCAGGTCAGGGCTCTGAAGATGTTGCGGATCATGGATTTCAAATGGCGCCTCCCCGCGCTCCTGCCAAGTCACATTGCAGCGAGAGCGCGGTGTTGCAAGCCGGATGTGTGCTTGCACCCTCAGTGCCGGAAGGTCACACTCGGCAGGCAGATTGCAGAAAGGTCCTCATGACGCACGCCCAGATCGCCTCCGGCGCCACCGACCTCACCGGCTCCGTGCTGATCGCCATGCCCGGCATGGGCGATGAACGTTTCGAACATGCGGTCATCTACCTCTGTGCCCATTCCGACGAAGGGGCGATGGGGCTCATCCTCAACAAGCCCTCGTCCGACGTGACACTGGAGGGCCTGTTCGAGCAGCTGGGAATCGACGCCGAGCCTGGGTCGGGGCAGGTGCCGGTGCATTTCGGCGGCCCGGTCGAGATGGGCCGGGGATTCGTGCTGCACAGCGCGGATTACCGCTCGGAGCTGACCACGTTGCAGGTCGATGACGGGTTTTCCATGACCGGCACGCTCGACGTGCTCGAACATATCGCGCGCGGCGACGGGCCGGACGACTGGATCGCCATGCTCGGCTATGCCGGCTGGGGGCCAGGGCAGCTCGAGGGCGAGCTGGCCGAGAACGCCTGGCTGGTCTGTCCCGCGAGCCGCGAACTGGTCTTCGGCACGCCGGACGACTCTAAGTGGGGGGGCCGCGCTCGACAGCCTCGGCATCGCGGCGCTGGCGCTCTCGGGCGAGGGCGGACGGGCCTGAACGGCGCGCACGCCGCCACAACTCCAACCTGAAATGCCGCTCCTCAGCGCGGCGCGGCGGCGCGGCTGAGCCGATCGTTGATCGCCACGCCCGCGCCGACATGCGGGATCGGCGCCACGGCGATCACCTCGGCGCCCTGCGCATCGAGCTGGTGCAGATGGGCAAAGAGGTTGGAGGCCGCCTCGTCGAGATCGCCCTCGGGCGAGAGGTTCAGGTCGCACTCGATATCCCCGAAGCCGAGACGCGCCTCGCCCTCGCGCCATTCGGCGGCGTTGAGGCGCATCCGCGCCCGCGGCGCGTAATGCGAAGCGGTCTGGCCGGGCGCGGAGATTGCCTCGCGCTCCTGACGGCGCATCACCGGGTGGCCAAGCGCTTCCGAGAGCTGCTCGGCGCTGATCCCGCCGGGGCGCAGCAGGGTGGGGCGACCGGCAAGGCCGAGGATGGTGCTCTCGAGCCCGACCGGGCAGTGGCCGCCATCAAGCACCGCGGCGATGCGCCCGTCGAGGCTGCTCAGCACGTGATCGGCGGTGGTCGGGCTGATCCGTCCCGAGCGGTTGGCCGAGGGGCCTGCGAGCGGTCCGCCGAACTGGGTCAGCAGCTCGCGCGCCAGCGGCGCGGCAGGCATGCGCACGGCCAGCGTGCTGAGACCGGCGGTGACGCGGTCGGCAATACCTGCATCCTCGCGGATCGGCAGCACCAGCGTCAGCGGGCCGGGCCAGAAGGCCTGGGCGATGTTCTCGGCGGTGCCGGACCACTGCACCAGTTCCTTGGCGTGCTCGATGCTGGGCACATGCACGATCAGCGGGTTGTAGCTGGGGCGCCCCTTGGCCTCGTAGATCGCCGCCACTGCGGCATCGTCGCGGGCATCGGCGCCAAGCCCGTAGACCGTCTCGGTCGGGAAGGCGACGAGCTTGCCCGCGCGCAGAAGCTCTGCGGCACGGGCGATCCCCGCCGCATTGGCGGTCAGGCGCTGGGTCGAGGTGTCGGGCATCGAGGTATCCGTGACGCTGCGTTCCGTTTGGTCCGGGGCGAGCCATGGTCTTAGGGTCGCACACAAATCGTGGGATCCTCCCTAACCGAGGGGACCCGCCTTGCCAACCAGGATCGGAGGACCTGCCATGCCCTATCGCGCGCCCGTCGCTGAAATGACCTTTCTGCTCAAGGAGGTGGTCGGCTTCGATGCGGTCAGCGCGACGGAGCGGTTCGCCGAGGCAAGCCCCGACATGGTGCAGGCGGTGCTCGGCGAAGCCGGGCGCATCTGCGACGAGGTGATGGCGCCGCTCAACCGTGCGGGCGACCTGCAGGGGGCCAAGCTGGAGAACGGCGTGCTGCGGAGCTCGCCGGGCTTTGCCGAGGGCTATGCGGCGCTGGCCGAGGGCGGCTGGGTCTCGGTCTCGGCGCCCCCCGAGTTCGGCGGCATGGGGCTGCCGGTGGCGGTGGGCACCGCGGTCAACGAGATGATGTCCGGCGCATGCCTCGCGTTGCAATTGAACCCGCTGCTGACGCAGGGCCAGATCGAGGCGTTGGAGCATCACGCCAGCGAGGAGATCAAGGCGCTCTACCTGCCCAAGCTCATTTCCGGCGAATGGTCGGGAACGATGAACCTGACCGAGCCGCAGGCAGGCTCGGACGTTGGCGCGCTGACCAGCAAGGCGGCTCCGAACGGCGATGGCACCTACGCGGTGACCGGGCAGAAGATCTTCATCTCCTGGGGCGATTGCGACTTCACTCGCAATGTCTGCCATCTCGTGTTGGCGCGGCTGCCCGATGCGCCGGCGGGGACCAAGGGGATCAGCCTCTTCCTCGTGCCCAAGTACATCCCCGACGCGGAGGGCGCGCCGGGGGTGGCGAATGATCTCAAGGTGGTCAGCCTCGAGCACAAGATGGGCCTGCACGGCTCGCCGACCTGCGTGATGAGCTTCGAAGGGGCCACGGGATGGCTGATCGGCGAGGAAGGCGACGGCATGCGCGCCATGTTCACCATGATGAACAACGCCAGGCTCGGCGTCGGCGGGCAGGGCATCGGCGCGGCCGAGGGCGCCTATCAGCACGCGCTGGCCTATGCGATGGAGCGCAAGCAGGGGCGTTCGCCCGATGGCACCATCGTCGGTCACGCCGACGTGCGGCGGATGTTGGCGGGAATGAAGGCGGACATCCTCGCGGCCCGCTCGATCGCGCTGAGCTGCGCCGTCGCCATCGACATGGGCCGCGCCACCGGCGAGGCCGACTGGATTGCCCGCGCCGCCTTCCTGACTCCGATCGCCAAGGCCTTCGGCACCGATGTCGGCTGCGAGGCGGCCGAGGCGGGCGTGCAGGTCTACGGTGGCATGGGCTACATCGAGGAGAGCGGCGCGGCGCAATACTACCGCGACGTGCGGGTGACGGCGATTTACGAGGGCACCAACGGCATTCAGGCCATGGATCTCGTCGGACGCAAGCTGCTGGACGGTGGCGAGGCCGCGGCGCGTCTGCTCGACGAGATCGAGGCGCAGGCCGAGGCCGCGAAGGCCAACCTTCCCGATCTCGCCGGCGCGGTCTGGGAGGCCGCCGAGAGCCTGCGCGAGGCCACCGAGGCGCTCGTGGCGACGGCGATGCAGGAGCGCTTCGGCGTGGCGGTGCCCTATTTGCGCGCCTTCGCCCGGGTGCTCGGGGGGCATTTCCATCTGCGCGCCGCCATGGCAGACCCCTCGGGAGCCCACGCGCGTCTCGCGCGTTTCTACATCACGCGGCTCCTGCCCGAATACGCCGGCCTGCTGGCTCATGTCTCGCGGGGGGGATGCCGAGCTGATGGCCATCACTGCCGAGGACCTCGCCGCCTGATGAAGCCTGCCCTGCACTATCCGTTCGATGCCCCTCCCGCTTGGGGCGAGGCCCTCGAAGTCGCCGAGGGGGTGCTCTGGATGCGCCTGCCGCTTCCGATGAAGCTCGACCACGTCAACGTCTATGCGCTGGACGATGGCGACGGCTGGACGCTGATCGACACCGGCATGCACACGCCGCGGGCACTGCGGGTCTGGGAGCAGCTTCTGCAAGGACCGCTCAAGGGCAAGCCGGTGCGTCGGGTTGTGGTGACCCATCACCACCCCGATCACGTCGGCCTTGCCGGCTGGTTCCAGCAGCGGGGGGCAGAGCTGCTGACCACGCGCACCGCCTGGCTGTTCTCGCGCATGCTGCAGCTCGACGCGCAGGAGGCCCCGCCGCCCGAGCAGGTGACCTATTGGCAGCGCTGCGGCATGGCGCCGCGGGTGCTGGAGCGGCGGCGCACGGAACGCCCCTTCAACTTCGCCGATTGCGTCTGGCCGATGCCGCTCGGCTTCACCCGGCTGCAGCAGGGCGACGTGCTGCGAATGGGCGGGCGCGACTGGGAAGTGCATATCGGCAACGGCCATGCGCCCGAGCATGCGACCTTCTGGTCGCGCGATGACGACCTGGTTCTGGCAGGGGACCAGATCCTTTCGACCATCAGCTCCAACCTCGGCGTCTATGCCACCGAGCCCGAAGCCGATCCGGTGGGCGACTGGCTCGAGGCCTGCGAACGCCTTGCCACGCTGGCCCGCGAGGCGCATTTCGTGCTTGGAGGGCACAAGCTGCCCTTTACCGGGCTGCCGTTCCGCATGCGCCAGCTTATCGACAATCACCACGGCGCGCTGGAGCGGCTGGAGGCCTATCTCGACACGCCCAAGAGCGCCGGAGACTGCTTCGCGCCGCTGTTCAAGCGCACGATCGGCGACGCGGAATACGGGCTCGCACTGGTCGAGGCCATGGCCCATTGCCAGCATCTCTACGTCGGAGGGCGCGCCACGCGGACGCTCGGCGAAGATGGTGCGTGGCTCTGGCAGGCGGCGCGCGCCTGAGCCCTCCGAGCGGCGCTCGCGCGCTCTCAAGACAGGTGACAGCTCGGCCAGAATCCGCTAAGCCTCTGAGCGGAGAAGAAACGCCCGAGGAATGGACGGACACATGGCAGACTACAAGCCTGGCAGCATGGACATCACCACGCAGGAAGAGACCTTTCACGGCTTCATCAAGTTCGTGATCCGTACGGTCTACGTGATCATCGCGATCCTGCTCTTCCTGGCGGTCTTCAACTCCTGATCCCGCGGGATCGTGGGAGGAGGATTTCTGCCAAGGCCGGGCGGCGGAGGAGCCGCCCGCTGACCAATAGAGGGTCGGCTTTCATGCTGTATCGCGCCACCGGTCTGGCCGCTCTCGCCGCGCTTGCGCTGGCGGGGTGCACGACGCCGTCCAACCAGTACCCCAATGCCACACCCGAGGAAGTTGCCGCCGCGCGCTATGTCGCGGGCGGGCCAGCGACACTTACGCTCTACACGATGATCAACAACACCTCGAACGCCGGTGCGCATTCGAGCCTGATGATCAGCGCGCCGTCGCAGCGGGTGGTCTTCGACCCGGCGGGCTCGGTGCGGGCGCGCAACGTGCCCGAGGTGGACGACGTGCTCTACGGGGTCACCCCCGAGGTCGCGGATTTCTACGCCCGTGCCCACGCGCGCGAATCCTTCCGAGTGCGCATCCAAAGCGTCGAGGTCTCGCCCCAGGTCGCCGAACAGGCGCTGCGCGCGGTCGAGGCCTACGGCCCGGTCAGCCAGTCGCATTGCACCCAGGCGACCTCTTCGGTGCTGAGCCAGTTGCCGGGCTTCGAGGGCATCAGCCGGAGCTGGTTCCCCAATAGCCTCGCCAAGGACTTCTCACAGCTGCCCGGTGTCACCGAGCAGGTGCTGCGCGAAGAGGATTCCGACGACAAGACGCTGGCCGTCGCCGCCTTCGAGGAAAGTGCCGGGGGCTGAGAGGGCTGAGCCGTCTCAGCCCATCAGGTAGCCGCCCGCCAGAAGTGCCACCGCGCCGCTGAGGATCGCCAGGATCACGTTCTTGGTCAGCATGCCGATGCCAAGTGTCGCCGCCGCGGCGAGAAGCCGCGCCGGGTCGGTTTGACCGCCGGTTGCGGCGGGCCAGGCCACCAGCGGCGCGACCAGCGCGGGCATCATCGCCACGGCGGTGTAGCGCAAGTGCCGCGTCAGCCAGGCGGGCAGCGGGCGGTCGCCGACCAGCCCGAGGAAGAGAAAGCGCAGGCAGTAGCTGCCGAGCCCGAGGCCGATGATCACCAGCCAGAGATCGCCGCGGTCGATCATCGTGCCATCCTCCGTTCGATCTCGGCTCCGGCCACCATGCCGAGCGCAGCGGCGCAGAGCACGCCGAGGTTGTAGGGCATCCAGGCCAGCAGAAGCGCGCAGACCGTCGCAACCAATGCGGCCACCACATGCGCGCCCGAGCGCAGCGCCGGGGCGATCATCGCGAGGAATGCGATGGGCAGGGCGAAATCGAGGCCGAAATCTGCGGGCACCGCCTCGCCCAGCCAGGCGCCGAGCAGGGTGAAGGCATACCAGGGCGGACAGGTCGGGGTCATCGTCCCCATGAAAAAGGCGAATTTCTGCGCGAGCGTCTTCTCGGGGTGCCGCTCGAATTCCAGCGCCGAGGCGGCATAGGTCTGATCGATCAGGAAATAAGCGCTCAGCGCCCGCTTCCAGAGCGGCATCCCGCCGAGGTGCGGGGTGATGGCGGCGGAATACATCGCCATGCGCAGGTTCACCGCCAGCGCCGAGGCCAGCACGATCAACGCCGGCACATGCTCCTGCAGGAGCTGCAGCGACACGAATTGCGCCGCGCCGGCGATCACCACGACCGAGAAGGTGAGCGTCTCGAAGAGGTTCAGCCCCGCCTCGGTGGCGAGCACCCCGAAGAGCGTGCCGAAGGGCGCGATCACCAGAAGGAAGGGCGACCCGGCGCGAACACCTTGCCAATAGTCGGAATTTCGGGATGGCAGGGGCATGCGGGACTCCGGTCGTTCAGCCGGGTCAGGCCTAGCCAAGGCACGGGGGAGATGCAATCGGGGGCGTGACGGATTTGGCGCACTGTGAATGGCGAGGGATGGAGGGGGCGCTGCCCCCGTCCGCCTGCGGCGGACTCCCCCGGGATATTTGGACCTAGAAGAAAGGCTGGCGGGGTGGGGGCGCCGGGATCAGTCGAAGGCGCCGGCGACGCGGCCCAGCAGCATGAAGGCGCGGGCGGTGCGGGTGTTCGACCAGCTCGGCGATCTCGGCATCCGTCGCGGTCTCGGCGAAGCGCACGAAGGCGCGGTCATAGAGGCGCAGGAAATGGTGGGCCGCGTCGCGGAAGATCGCGTCCTGCTTCATCCGGCCCGAGCTCAGCGCCAGCGAGGCGCGGTCGCGTACGCCGCCGAGCGCCGCCACGGCGCGGCCGCGGGTGCCCTTGGCGAAGTCGCGCCAGACCTCGGGGCGGGCGAGGTCGGGGCGCAGGTCGTCCATGTAGATGCCGTCCTGCGACAGCAACGTCAGAACGTCCTGCGAGGCCTGGATCAGCTGCGCGGCGGGCCTGTCCTTGAGCGCCCGGCGCAGGGCGGCGAAGCCCTCGAGATCCTCGGCGGTATCGGGGAAGTTCAGCGCGCGGATGAAATCGGCATGGGCGAGCGGCGGCTCCAGCGCCTCGGCCGGGGTGCCGAGCGAGAGCGCGGGCTGGTCGTCGGAGGCATCGGGCTCGGCGGCGGCTACCGGGCACTGGACCTGCTGCAAGGCCGCCTGCGCGGCGCGGGTCGAGCCGAGCATCGCCAGCGTCGTCTCGATCTTGCGCTGCGCCGCGGCGATTTCGTCGAGCTTGCGGGCAAGGGTGCTGGCCGAGGGATCGTTGCGGCCGGTTTGCGCCTGGGTCAGGTAGGACTTGCGGATCGCTTCGATCGCGGTCTGCAGCCGGGTGCTTTCCTCGCGCATGACGCGCGAGGCACGGGCGGTCATCGCCGCTACCCAGATCATCGCCACCGGCAGGAAGACCACCATCACAGCAAGCACAAATCCGAGCCCGCCCGCGATCGCCGGACCGAGGGCGAAGACGTAGCCGCCCGAAAGGATCAGCCAGAGCAGGCTGGCCACCAGCGCGGCGATCTCGATCCCGCTCATCCGGCGCTTGCCGCCCTGGTCATACATGCCGAGCGGCGCTGAGCGGCTGTCGTTGCTGTCTGCCATGATGCGGCGCGACCCTTACCTGTGGAGGTTACTTGTAGGCGATCGTGAGAATCTCGTAGCTCTTCTCGCCGCCCGGCGTGCGCACCTCGACGCTGTCGCCCTCTTCTTTGCCGATCAGGGCGCGGGCGATGGGCGACTTGATGTTGAGCAGGCCCTTCTCGATGTTGGCCTCATGCTCGCCGACGATCTGCCAAGTCTTCTCCTCGTCGGTGTCCTCGTCGACGACGGTGACCGTCGCGCCGAATTTCACCGAGCCCGAGAGCTTGGTCGGATCGATCACCTCGGCCAGCGAGATGACGCCCTCGATCTCCTTGATCCGGCCCTCGATGAAGCTCTGCTTCTCGCGCGCGGAATGGTACTCGGCGTTCTCCGACAGGTCGCCGTGCTCGCGCGCTTCGGCGATGGCCTTGATGATGGCCGGACGCTCCACGGACTTGAGCGTTTTCAATTCGGTCTCGAGCGCGGTGAAGCCCGCGCGGGTCATCAGTATCTTTTCCATTGAGTCTTTCCGCAACTGTCCCGGGGCCTGTCCCCGGCCCCTTTGTGTTTGCCGTCTAAAACCATGTGTGGTCGTTTCTGGCAAGAGTGGGGATTGAACCCGGCTTTGGCAAGGGCGCGCGTGGCTTGCGGGGCAGGGCGGCGGCTGCGCGGAGTTCTGCCGGGCCGAATTCCCGCGCTGTGTCCCGCGATGTCAACTATTCTTTTCCGAAGGTCGCGAGAGGCTTCTTTTATGCCGTGTTTCGATTGACCTGTGCTGCGGTGCCGCGCTACGCCAATGCGCAAGATAATTACAGCAAACAGCCAGCGGAGGACCGGCATGGCCGAGATCGAGCGCGAGTCGATGGAATACGATGTGGTGATCGTTGGGGCGGGGCCTGCCGGGCTCTCGGCCGCGATCCGGCTGAAGCAGCTCGACGCGGATCTGAACGTGGTGGTGCTCGAGAAGGGCTCCGAGGTGGGCGCGCATATCCTGTCGGGCGCGGTGCTCGACCCCTGCGGGCTCGACGCACTGATCCCCGACTGGAAGGCGAAGGGCGCGCCGATCACCGTGCCCGTCAAGGAAGACAAGTTCTACCTGCTCGGCGAGGCCGGCAAGGTGTCGATCCCGCATTGGCCGATGCCGAAGTTCATGTCGAACCATGGCAATTACATCGTCTCCATGGGCAATGTCTGTCGCTGGATGGCCGAGCAGGCCGAGGCGCTCGGCGTCGAGATTTTCCCCGGCATGGCCTGCTCGGAGCTGGTCTACGGCGACAAGGGCGAGATCCGCGGCGTCGTGGCGGGCGAGTTCGGTAAGGAGGCCGACGGCACCCCTGGCCCGGGCTACGAGCCGGGCATGGAACTGCTTGGCAAATACGTGTTCCTGTCGGAAGGGGTGCGCGGCTCGCTGGCGAAGGAGGTGATCGAGAAGTACAACCTCTCGGACGGCCATTGCCCTCAGAAGTTCGGCCTCGGCATGAAGGAAATCTGGGAGATCGATCCCGCCAAGCACAGCGCGGGGCGGGTCGAGCACACCATGGGCTGGCCGCTCGGCGGCAATGCCGGGGGCGGGGCCTTCATCTACCACCTCGACAGCAACCAGGTCTACGTCGGCTTCGTGGTGCACCTGAACTACCGCAACCCGCACCTCTATCCCTACATGGAGTTCCAGCGCTTCAAGCATCACCCGCATGTGGCCGAGCTGCTCGAGGGCGGCAAGCGCGTCGCCTACGGCGCACGGGCGATCTCCGAGGGCGGCTACCAGTCGATGCCGAAGATGGTGGCGCCGGGCGTGGCGTTGCTGGGCTGTTCGGTCGGCCTCGTCAACGTGCCGCGGATCAAGGGCAACCACAACGCCATGCTCTCGGGCAAGGCGGCGGCCGAGGCGGCCTATGAGGCGATCCAGGCCGGGCGCGCATCTGACGAGCTCTCGGCCTATGAGACCGAGGTGCGCGAAGGCGCGATCGGCAAGGACCTGTGGAACGTGCGCAACGTCAAGCCGCTCTGGTCGAAGACCGGGCTCTTCGGCTCGCTGGCGCTTGGCGGGCTCGACATGTGGACCAACAGCTTCGGCTTCTCGCTCTTCGGCACGGTCAAGCACGGCAAGAGCGACGCGGCCTCGACCGAGCTCGCGGCGCAGCACCAGCCGATCGACTACCCGAAGCCCGACGGCAAGCTCAGCTTCGACCGGCTGACCAACGTCGCCTTCTCCTTCACCAACCACGAGGAGAGCCAGCCGGCGCATCTGAAGCTCAAGGACAAGCGGGTTCCAGTGCTGGACAACCTGCCGAAATACGCAGGGCCCTCGCAGCGCTACTGCCCGGCCGGGGTCTACGAGTTCGTGGAGAAAGAGGGCAAGACGGAGTTCGTCATCAACTTCCAGAACTGCGTCCACTGCAAGACCTGTGACATCAAGGACCCGTCGCAGAACATCACCTGGACGGTACCGCAGGGCGGGGACGGGCCGAACTACCCGAACATGTGAGCCCTCGCGCCGCAGGTTGACCCAACGAAATGCCCCGGCCAAGCGCCGGGGCAAATTTTTTGGGATTCCGGCTCTTGCACCCGGTCGCGACTTTCCGGTAAAGCGGTCGGCGGAGAGGTGGCCGAGTGGTCGAAGGCGCACGCCTGGAAAGTGTGTAGGCGGGGAACCGTCTCGAGGGTTCGAATCCCTTCCTCTCCGCCATTTTTCGCTGGATAGCAGTGGAAAATATCAAGCTATAGCAACATCCTAGAAATTATCCCGGACATATGCATCAAGCGTATTGCGGCACGGTCCGACCGTTCTCGGCAAGGAGACAGTCTGCCGGTCCCGTGAGAGGCGTTGTAGGTGCTACGGAAATAGCCTGCCTCGGTGGCAGAGCCAGCGCGGCCGGTCCCTTCGCCTTCTCGGCCACGGCCTTGAGCGGCGCGTCCCAACTCCAGGCGTCGGTGCCGCAGATCTTCATGCCGCGCTCGGCCAGCCAGAGCGTCGCCTCGCGGCCGATGCCGCAGCCCGCGGCGACATAGCCCGGCTGGCCGTAGAGCGCACCGGCGCGGGTGTTGACCAGAACGATGTCGCCGGGCTGCAGAGCGTGGCCGATGCGGGCGAACTCGGCCTCCATCTCGGCGGCGCTGACCACGTGGCCATCGGGCAGGTGGCGGAAGTCGAGTTTCACGCCCGGGCCCATGCACCACTCGAGCGGGACCTCGTCGATGGTGATGGCGCGCTCGCCCTTGTTCATCGTCGGATGCTAGTGCCAGGGCGCGTCGAGATGGGTGCCGTTGTGGGTGGCCAGCGTCAGCCGCTCCACCGCCGCGCCGGCGCCATCCAGCTGGTGCGCCAAGGGCACGCCGAACATCCGCTCGTACTCGCGCGCGCCGCCCGAGTGCTCCATGTACTCGATGCTGGGGCCCATGCCCCGAGGGTGGGCGGGCACCTGATCCGTGAGCGTGACCGAAAGGTCGATGATCCTGCGGCTCATGTGCGGCCTCCGTAGATGACCTGCTGGTTGATGGCCCCGAAGAGCGGCGCATGATCGCGGCCGCGGCATTCCATGAAGACACGGTCGCCGAAACCCATGTAGGCGTTGCGCGAGTGCCACGAGAGGCGCGCGCGCCCCTTGGCTGCGGCGGGTAGCGGCACCGGCCGATCTCTCCGCGGCGCGGCCTTCTTGCCACGGCGCTCGGGGGCGCCGCGCAAGTTCCCCGGAGGGTGATCGGCGGAATTGAACCGTTCCGCGTCTGTGGTAGCTTCCTAGCCGGGGAGGAGATCGCAGTTGCTGGAATTCAGTCACAGTCCTTGGATGGTGGCGGCCTCGTTTGCCGTTGCCCTCTTCGCCGGGTTCAGCGGCTTTTCGTTGCTGCGTGGTGCATCGCGTCTTGGCGCGGGGCAACGAAAGCTCTTGGTCGTCGTGGCGGCCATCGTGCTCGGGGGCGGCATCTGGTCGATGCATTTTGTCGCCATGCTCGGCCTGCAGCTTCCGCTCGTGTTCTATTACGACGGGCTCAACACGCTCCTGTCGGCGCTGGTCGCGATCCTGATGGTCGGGCTGGCGCTGCTGCTTCTGCATTTCGGCCGACGCACGCGCGCGCGGCTGGCGCTTGCGGGGGCGGTGCTCGGCGGGGGCATCGCGGCGATGCATTACATCGGGATGCTGGGCATGGAGCTCTGCGGGCCGGTCTTCGGCGTCACGGGCATGGCGATCTCGCTGGTGACGGCGCTGGGGTTGTCGAACCTGGCGATCTGGGCGGCCTATGGCGCGCGCAGCAAGCGGCACATCCTGCTCGGTACGCTGTGTTTCGCCATCGCGGTGGTGACCATGCATTTCGTCGCCATGGCGGGCACTGCCTTCTACCCCGAGGAGGCCGCGAGCACCGCTGGGCCCGAGCTGAGCAATGCCATCCTCGCGATGCTGGTGACCCTCTCGTCCTTCGTGATCAGCGGCGTCGCGCTGCTGAGCGGGGTGTCTTTCTTCACGCCGCCCGAGACTGTCGTGCCCTTCACCGCGCCCTTTGCCGCCCCGGAGTCGCCTGCGGCCGAGCCGCCTCGCCCCGAGGTGGTCGCTCCTTTCCCGAGGGCCGAGCCCAAGGGGACCTCGCTGCCCGTGCCCTATGAGCGCGACGGGGCCATCCATTTCGCCGAGTCCTCCTCGATCGCGGCGATCCGGGCCGAGGGGCATTATACGGTGATCTACACCGGCACGCACAAGCACCTCTGCCCCTGGTCGATCTCCGAGGCCTGTTCCCGGCTTGGGCCCTATCATTTCCTTAGGGTGCATCGCTCGTATCTGATCAACCCCTCCCATGTCAGCCATTTCCAGCGCACCAAGGACACGGGGGTCTGCTTCTTCAAGGAGGTGGACACGCTTGCCAAGGCGCCGGTCAGCCGCTCGCGGCTGGCCGAGGTGAAGTCCGTTCTGGGCGTCTGAATTCGCATGTCGTGCAGGTATTTCGCATTTCGTGCACGAAGCACCGGCATTCGCGACATGGCATTAGGAGGCCCGCGCGACTTGTCTGAAGCTCCCGCTTAAGGGCGCCGCCACGTGCGCCGAAGGGAGGAGACATCATGATACCAGCCGGGTTCGAATACCACCGACCCGCCGATCTTGCGTCGGCGGTCGGCATCCTGCGCGCGCATGGGGACGAGGCGCGGGTCGTCGCGGGTGGACACAGCCTGATCCCGATGATGAAGCTGCGTATGGCCGAGCTTGGCCATCTCATCGACCTACAGGCCATCGGCGAGCTGAAGGGCATCGAGATCGACGAGGGCAGGGTGACCCTCGGCGCGATGACCACCCAGCACGAGCTGATCGCGCATGAGGGGCTGGCGCGGGCCATCCCGCTGCTGCGCGAGGCGGCGCTGCAGATCGCCGATCCGCAGGTGCGCTACATGGGCACGGTGGGCGGCAATGTGGCCAATGGCGATCCCGGCAACGACATGCCCGGGCTGATGCAATGCCTGGATGCCCGCTTCGAGCTTTACGGAGCCGAGGGCACACGGCAGGTCGCGGCGCGGGAGTTCTACGAGGCGGCCTATTTCACGGCCCGCGCGGACGACGAGATCCTGACGCGGATCCTCCTTCCCATCCCTCCGGCGGGGACCGGCTACGCCTATGCCAAGCAAAAGCGCAAGATCGGGGACTACGCCACCGCAGCGGCGGCGGTTCTCATCGGCGAGGGATTGTCCTCGGTCGCGATGACCAACCTGTCGGACACGCCGGTCTGGTCGGAGGAGGCCGGCACCGCGCTGGCCGGCGGCGACATCGAGGGTTGCGTTGAGGCCATGCTGGCGGCGATCGACCCGCAGGAGGACATGCGCGGGCCCATCGCTTTCAAGAGACACGTGGCGGCGGTGATCCTGCGCCGCGCCATCGACAGCGCGCTGTCGCGCCGGGCGTAAGGGGGGGATATTTATGAGCAAGATGCACATCAAGTTCACGCTGAACGGACAGGAGGTCGAAGGCCTCGCCGAACCGCGGATGTTGCTGATCCACTTCCTGCGGGAAACCCTCAAGGTCACCGGACCGCACATCGGCTGCGAGACCAGTCATTGCGGCGCCTGCACCGTCGACGTGGACGGCAAGTCGGTCAAATCCTGCACCCTCTTCGCCTGCCAGGCGGACGGGGCCGAGATCACCACGGTCGAGGGGCTGGTCAATTCCGACGGCACGCTCGGCGTGCTGCAGGAGATGTTCCGCGAGCACCACGGGCTGCAATGCGGCTTCTGCACGCCGGGGATGATCACCCGCGCGCACCGGCTGCTGCAGGAGAACCCGACCCCGACCGAAGAGGAGGTGCGCTTCGGCATTTCGGGCAACCTCTGCCGCTGCACCGGCTACCAGAACATCGTCAAGGCGATCCTCGCCGCGGCGGGGCAGCTCAACTCCCACAAGGAGGCAGCGGAATGAAGGACGAGGTTCAATCCCCCGAAGAGCGCAGCGCCGGCCTGAAGGGCATGGGCTGCTCGCGCAAGCGGGTCGAGGACGTGCGATTCACCCAGGGCAAGGGCAACTACGTCGATGACATCAAGCTCGACGGCATGCTGACGGGGGACTTCGTCCGCTCGCCCTATGCCCATGCCCGGATCAAGTCGATCGACACAGAGGCGGCGCTGGCGGTGCCCGGCGTTCTGGCGGTGCTGACCGCCAAGGATCTGGAACCGCTCGGCCTGCACTGGATGCCGACGCTGGCGGGCGACAAGCAGATGGTGCTCGCCGACGGCAAGGTGCTGTTCCAGGGCCAGGAGGTCGCCTACGTCGTCGCCACCGACCGCTACGCCGCCGCCGATGGCGTCGCGGCGGTCGAGGTCGATTACGAGGATCTGCCCGTCGTCACCGACCCGTTCAAGGCGATGGACCCTGATGCCCCGGTGCTGCGCGAGGATCTCGCTGGCCAGACCGAGGGCGCGCATGGGCCCCGCCGCCATCACAACCACATCTTCACCTGGGAGCAGGGCGACAGGGCAGCCACCGAGGCGGTGCTGGCAGAGGCCGACGTGGTGGCCGAGGAGATGGTCTACTACCACCGCACCCACCCGATGCCGCTGGAGACCTGCGGCTGCGTGGCCTCGATGGACAAGGTCACCGGCAAGCTGACGCTCTGGGGAACCTTCCAGGCGCCGCACGCGGTGCGCACCGTCGCCTCGCTGATCTCGGGCATCGCCGAGCACAACATCCGCGTCATCAGCCCCGACATCGGCGGTGGCTTTGGCAACAAGGTCGGGGTCTACCCGGGCTATGTCTGCTCCATCGTGGCCTCGATCGTCACCGGCAAGCCGGTGAAATGGGTGGAAAGCCGGATGGACAACCTGATGTCCACCGCCTTTGCCCGCGATTACTGGATGCAGGGCAAGATCGCCGCCACGAAAGAGGGCAAGATCACCGGCCTCTGGTGCCACACCACCGCCGATCACGGCGGCTTCGACGCCTGCGCCGATCCCACCAAGTTCCCCGCCGGGTTCATGAACATCTGCACCGGGTCGTATGACATCCCGGTGGCCTATCTCGCGGTGGATGGCGTCTACACCAACAAGGCACCGGGCGGGGTGGCCTATCGCTGCTCGTTCCGTGTGACCGAGGCGGCCTATTTCATCGAGCGGATGATCGAGGTGCTGGCCATTAAGCTGAACATGGACGCGGCCGAGCTGCGGCGGATCAACTTCATCCGCAAGGACCAGTTCCCCTACCAGTCGGCGCTCGGCTGGGAATACGACAGCGGCGACTATCACACGGCGTGGGAGAAGGCCCTGAACGCGGTCGGCTACGATGCGCTGCGCCGCGAGCAGGCCGCGCGGCTGGAGGCGTTCAAGCGCGGCGAGACCCGCAAGCTGATCGGCATCGGGCTCACCCATTTCACCGAGATCGTCGGCGCGGGCCCGGTGAAGAACTGCGACATCCTCGGGCTCGGCATGTTCGACAGCTGCGAGATCCGCATCCATCCCACCGGCTCGGCCATCGCCCGGCTCGGCACGATCAGCCAGGGGCAGGGCCACGCCACCACCTTCGCGCAGATCATCGCCTCGGAGATCGGCATTCCCGCCGATGACATCACACTCGAGGAGGGCGACACCGACACCGCGCCCTACGGGCTTGGCACCTACGGCTCGCGTTCGACCCCGGTGGCGGGGGCGGCCACCGCCATGGCGGCGCGCAAGATCCGCGCCAAGGCGCAGATGATCGCCGCCTACCTGCTGGAGGTGCATGACGACGACGTCGAGTTCGACGTCGACCGCTTCGTGGTCAAGGGCGCGCCCGAGCGCTTCAAGACCATGAAGGAGATCGCCTTTGCCTCCTACAACCAGGCCATTCCGGGGGTGGAGCCGGGGCTCGAGGCGGTCAGCTACTACGATCCGCCCAATATGACCTACCCCTTCGGCGCCTATATCTGCGTCATGGAGATCGACGTCGACACCGGCGAGCACGAGGTGCGCAGCTTCTACGCGCTCGACGATTGCGGCACCCGGATCAACCCGATGATCATCGAAGGACAGGTGCATGGCGGCGCGACCGAGGGCTATGCCATCGCGATGGGCCAGGAGATCGCCTATGATGACATGGGCAACCACAAGACGGCGACGCTGATGGACTTCTTCGTGCCGACCGCATGGGAGACGCCGCATTACACCACCGATTTCACCGTCACCCCCAGCCCGCATCATCCGATCGGCGCGAAGGGCGTGGGCGAGAGCCCGAACGTGGGATCGGTGCCCTGTTTCTCCAACGCCGTGCACGATGCCTTCCGGCCCTTCGGGCTGGTGCAGAGCCACATGCCGCATGACCACTGGCGGATCTGGAAGATCGCCGAGGATCTGGGGCTGCACGGCTGACAGGTATGCCGCGGCGCCGGCCTGACCGGTGCCGCGGTCTGAAAAATCGAGACGCGTCAGAGGGTCCGGTGGGGGGCCGGGCGTGATCTCGTCCATGCCGGGGCACAAATGGGTTGTGGGGACGACCCGAGCCTCGGTGTGGCCGGCCCGGGGCGTGCGGTGTGACGGGGACATCACGCAGCGCGCTCCGGGTCCCTGAACAAGGATTGGCAATGAGCAGCACGTCACCGCAAGACCAGCTGAAAGACGCCCTCGCCGCCACCGGCTACGTCGCCGACGACACGCTGGCCATGGCGTTGCATCTTGCCGTCACGCTGGGCCGCCCGCTGCTGCTCGAGGGGCCGGCCGGGGTCGGCAAGACCGAGATCGCGCGGGCGCTGGCGGAGGTGCGGCAGGCCCGGCTCATCCGCCTGCAGTGCTACGAGGGGCTGGATGCCTCCCACGCGATCTACGAGTGGAACTACCAGCGCCAGCTGCTCGCAATCCGCGCCGAGGGTGCGCGCGAGGAGAGCCTCTTCGGTGACCGCTTCCTGCTGAAACGCCCGCTGCTCGAGGCGATCTCGCAGGACACGCCGCCGGTGCTGCTGATCGACGAGATTGATCGCGCCGACGAGGAGTTCGAGGCCTACCTGCTGGAAGTGCTCTCGGAGTTCCAGATCACCATTCCCGAGATCGGCACCGTCACTGCCAAGGCGCGGCCGCTGGTGATCCTCACCGCCAACGGCACTCGGGATCTGTCGGACGCACTGCGGCGGCGCTGCCTCTACACCTATGTTGACTACCCCGACCGGGACACGGAACTGGCGATCCTCGCTCGGCGCGGCCCGCAGATCGAGGCACGGCTGGCGCGGCAGATCGTCGGGGTGGTGCAGGCGCTGCGCTGCGAGGATCTCGAGAAGAAGCCCGGCATCGCCGAGATGCTCGATTGGGCGGCGGCACTGGCGGGGCTCGGTATCAACGATCTGACCGAGGACCGCGCCGCGCTGCAGGCGACGCTGGTGTGCCTGCTGAAGACCGCCGCCGACCGCGATGCCGCACCGCCCGAAGTGCTCGACCGCATCATCGGCAAGGTGGCGTGATGCAGGTGACGCGCTTTCCCTCGCGGGCCGAAGGGCTGGCCGACCGGATGACCGGTTTCATTGCGCACCTGCGGATGAACGGGCTGCAGCTCGGCCCGCAGGAAACCCGCGATGCGCTGGCCGTGCTGGCGGAGGTGGAGGCGACCGACGCCCATCAGGTCCGGCGGGCGCTGAAGGTGCTGCTGGTGCCCGACGCCGAGGGCTGGCGGACGTTCGACGGGCTCTTTGACGCCTATTGGTTCAATGCGGGCCGCACCCGTCAGCGCGCCACCAGCGCCCATGTGCGTACCCAGGCCGCGCGCCCGACCCTCTGGCAGGCGCATCTGGACGCCGGGACCGATGGCGCCGAGGGGCAGGGGGAGAGCGCCCCCGACGGCGGCGATGGCGAGGCCGAGGGGACTGACGGCCGGCTCATCGCCACCCGCAGCGAAACCCTGCGCAAGCGCGACCTGCGCGAGCTGATGGACGAGGAGAGCCTGCGCGCCGCCGAG
>NZ_NTHN02000076.1 GCF_002300555.2 Alloyangia mangrovi
GCCCCGCGCCGATCCGCAACGCCGCCCGGGCGGCCAGGCGGGCAGCGCCGGTGCGCCCGAAGCCACCGCTCAGAACCAGCGCGTGACCATGACCGTATTTGTGCCCGCCGCGCTTGGCGAGCGCGACCGTCGGCGCCTCGACCAGCGCCACGGGATCAGTCACCAGCCCGTCCGGCAGGCCGATCTGCGCCACCTCCAGCGCGCCGCAGAGCGCGGGCCCCTCGCCCAGGTAGTGCCCCAGCTTGGCGGCGTGGAAACTGACCGCGAGGTCTGCGCGGAACACCGCGGCATCGTCCCCGCCGATGCGCCGCCCCGAATCCGCGCAGAGCCCCGAGGGAAGGTCCACCGCCACCCGGTGCCAATCGGCGAATCCCGGCATGTCGAGGCTGGAGAGGAGCTGCGCCACCTCTGGCCCTAGACCGCGGGTGAGCCCTGTCCCGAAGAGCGCGTCGATCAGAACCCCCTCGGGACCCGCGGCCTCGGGCCGCGCATCGGGCAGCCGGCCCACCGGGCCGAGCGCCGACCAGCGGTCATGGTTGAGCCGCGCATCCGGCGGCAGACGCGCGGGATCGCCCAGAAGGAAGACCTCCACCCGCCAGCCGAGCCCGGCCAGCAGCCGCGCGATGACGAAGCCGTCACCGCCGTTGTTGCCAGGACCGCAGAGCACCACGGCGCGCGACGGTGCGGGGGCCAGCGAGGGCCATTTCCGCAGCATCGCGGCGACCACGCCCTGCCCCGCCCGCTCCATCAGATCGGCGCCGCTGCCCGCCCCGCGCGCCATCCCGATCCGCTCTGCGTTGCGCATTTGCGTGGCGGTCAAAAGGGCGCTCATGCGGCGCGCATCCGCGATTCAAAACTGCTCATTTGACGAGCGACTTGCGCAAAGAATAACCACATGCCAAAAATCGCCTCATATTTCCCTGCCGGGAAACCCTATCCGATTGTCGCGGTCGATGAGAAGTGGTCTGGCAGGGTCCGACACGGGACCACGAGGAGACAGGGCCATGAAGAAGGTCGAGGCGATCATCAAGCCGTTCAAGCTCGACGAGGTTAAGGAAGCCTTGCAGGACGCAGGCATCCAGGGCCTCTCTGTGCTCGAAGTGAAAGGCTTCGGTCGTCAGAAAGGCCACACCGAGCTCTACCGGGGCGCGGAGTATGTGGTTGATTTTCTTCCGAAGGTGAAGATCGAGGTCGTCCTCGACGACGACCAGGTCGACGCCGCGATCGAGGCGATCATCTCTGCCGCCAAGACCGACAAGATCGGCGACGGCAAGATCTTTGTCAGCCCCATCGAGCAGGCCATCCGTATCCGCACCGGCGAATCCGGCTCCGACGCGCTCTGAGCCAAATCCGCCCTGCGCTGTCTTCCGCCCGCCACCGGGACGGGGCGGAAGACCACACACCAGAACAAACCGGACCCAAGTACAGAAAGGGAAGAAGGGAATGAGCAAGGACGCAGTTCTCAAGCTTATTAAGGATGAGGACGTAGCCTACGTCGACATCCGCTTTACCGACCCGCGCGGCAAGCTCCAGCACGTGACCGTCATCGCCGACCTCGTCGACGAAGACTTCCTCGACGAAGGCTTCATGTTCGACGGCTCGTCGATCGCCGGCTGGAAGTCGATCGAAGCTTCCGACATGAAGCTCATGCCCGACACCGAAAGCGCCTACATCGATCCGTTCTACGCCGAGAAGACGCTCTGCATCCATTGCTCGGTGGTCGAGCCCGACACCGGCGAAGCCTATGACCGCGACCCGCGCGGCACCGCGATGAAAGCCGAAGCCTACCTGAAGTCCTCGGGCATCGGCGACTCGGCCTACTTCGGCCCGGAAGCTGAGTTCTTCCTGTTCGACGACGTGAAGTACTCGGTGACCCCGAGCAAGGTGTCCTACGAGGTCGATGCAGACCACGCGGCCTGGAACACCGACGCGGACTTCGAGATGGGCAACCTGGGCCACCGTCCGACCTACAAGGGCGGCTATTTCCCGGTGAACCCGATGGACGACGGCCAGGACATCCGTTCCGAGATGCTGTCGACCATGAAGCGCCTCGGCATGAAGGTCGACAAGCACCACCACGAAGTTGCGACCTCGCAGCACGAGCTGGGGCTGATCTTCGGCACGCTGACCAAGCAGGCCGACGAGCTGCAGAAGTACAAGTACGTCATCCACAACGTGGCGCAGGCCTACGGCCGTTCGGCAACCTTTATGCCGAAGCCGATCAAGGGCGACAACGGCTCGGGCATGCACGTGAACATGTCGATCTGGAAGGACGGCAAGCCGCTCTTCGCAGGTGACAAATACGCGGACCTGTCGCAGGAAGCGCTGTACTTCATCGGCGGCATCCTGAAGCACGCCAAGGCCCTCAACGCCTTCACCAACCCGGCCACCAACTCCTACAAGCGTCTGGTTCCGGGCTACGAAGCTCCCGTCCTGCGCGCCTACTCGGCACGCAACCGCTCGGGCTGCGTCCGTATTCCGTGGACCGAATCGCCGAAGGCAAAGCGTGTGGAAGCCCGCTTCCCCGATCCCTCGGCCAACCCCTACCTGTGCTTCGCAGCGCTCCTGATGGCCGGCCTCGACGGCATCAAGAACAAGATCGATCCGGGCGAAGCCATGGACAAGAACCTCTACGACCTTCCGCCGGAAGAGCTCGCAGAGATCCCGACCGTCTGCGGTTCGCTGCGTGAAGCGCTCACCGAGCTGGAAGCCGACATGGACTTCCTGCTGGCCGGCGACGTGTTCACCAAGAGCCAGGTCGAAGGCTACATTGCTCTGAAGATGGAAGAGCTCGAAGCCTACGAAATGACCCCGCACCCGGTCGAATTCGCGATGTACTACAGCTGCTGATCCCGCTCTTGCGGACAGTACGGAAAGGCGCCCTCCGGGGCGCCTTTTTCATGCCGGAATTCTGCCCTGCATTCTCCAGATTGCCTCATGAGTGTGGACCTCGAGGGAATTTCTACCTCGCAAGACACAGAGGGCTTTTCAGCATGAACAAGGATTTCACCGGGCGCTCCGGAACGGCCTCGCGGCCATATCAGGCGCGGAGCGTCGCCACAGAGCCGGGGACGCGGTTCGCCGCCCATCCTGAAGAGGACTCCCGCGCCCGCAGGCGGCGGGTGCAGCGGCTGGCCCTGCTGAGCTTCAGCCTTGTCACACTGTTGAGCCTTGCCGGGATGATCATCACCCGCGCGATGGAGATCGCCTCGCTCTGACGCGCCCTCTCCGGGCTGCGTCTTGGCAAACTCCCGCCTTGTGACCCGGCGTCTGCCCGCCGTCCCTTTCCGCACCGGGGGCCGCGCACTAGGTTGCTGCGGCACATGCGTTTGTTCGGAGTCCCAAGAATGCGTCGCACCCTAATGAATATCCTCGCAGCCGCCTCGCTGTCTCTCTCGGCCGGAACCGCCATGGCAGCCAGCTGCGGCAACACGGCCTCGGGCTTCGATGCGTGGAAACGCGAGTTCGCCGCCGAGGCGCAGCGCGCGGGCGTGGGCGACCGCGGCATCCAGGCGCTGATGAGCGCCCCCTACTCGAGCTACACGATCAAGGTCGACCGCAGCCAGAAGGGTGTGAAATACCCGCTCGACGAGTTCATCCGGATCCGCCTCGGCTCGGTTGACGGCTTCGCCGCACAGGTGCGCAAGCGCCGCGACCAGAACCCGCAGTTCTTCAACGCCATCGAGCAGCGCTACGGCGTGCCCGCCGGCATCCTGCTGGCAATCCACGGCATGGAGACCGGATTCGGCCGAACCATGGGCAACGTGCCGGTGATCTCCTCGATCACTACCGTGGCCTATGACTGCCGCCGCGCGGCCTTCTTCACCCCGCATGCGATCGCGGCACTGAAAATGGTCGACCGCGGCATGCTCTCGCCCAGCCAGCAGGGCGCGGCCCATGGCGAGCTTGGCCACACCCAGTTCCTGCCGGGCAATGCGCTGCGCTACGGCGTCGATGGCAATGGCGACGGGCGGGTCGATTTCTACAACCAGTACGACGCGCTGGCCTCCACCGCCAATTATCTTCGCCAGAAAGGCTGGCAGCCCGGTCAGCCCTTTGGCGAGGGCACCGCGAACTTCCGCGTGCTGAACGAGTGGAACGCGGCGACGGTCTACCAGCAGGCGATTGCCCTGGTTGCCCAGAAAGTCGGCTAGTTTACATTTCTGCAACCCGGGGTGGTCTGATTTTTTTGTAAATCGTCCTCCCCGGGACCCGTTTGAGACAAAGTTCCTCCTCATTTGACGCGCAGAACCGGCGTCAAAGACTTTCAGAAGGAACCTGAGGATGACGGGCAAAGCCCCCTACGCGGCCCTCTACCTGCCCGACACGGCAAACCCGGATCTCGTTCAGCTGCTGAAGACAGCTGGCAAGACCTTGCTTGCTCATGACAATTCCTCGGGCCGCCCGCTGCTGGTCTCGCGCCGCCGCCTGGCATTGATGGGCGACCGCATGGGGCTCTGCCTGACTCATTTCGACGGAACGCGTGGTACGCCGCGCATCGTGCTGCGGGTGCTGAGCCGCGAGGGCGGTCTCGCCAGCGGCCCCAAGGCCATCGCGCTGCTGCTCGAAGCGGTGCGCCGGCTCTCGCCGCTTTGCGCGGCGACCGAGATCGAGTGGCTCTCTCCCCGCACCCGGCTCGCCCCCGAGACCCTGCCCGACCAGCTGACTCGCCCGCCGCGCAAACGCCTTGCGCCGATCGATCCTGCCGCCGAGAAGCTGCTGGTCGAGGGCATCCGTGACGCCATGGCCGCCACCCTCACCGATCCGGCCGAGCCGACGATTCCCAGGGCCCCGGGCTTGCCCATGGTCGTTCCCGTGTCCGATCCGGCGCAGACCCGTCTGTCGCTGGCGGCCTGGGCGATGACCGGGCTTCTGGCGATGCTCAACCTGCCCATCGCGCTGGTACTGGCCGCCATCGCGCTGAAACGCGGCATGGACTTTCGCCTTGCCACGCAATTTCTCACCTTCACCGTTCTGGGTGTCTTCCTCGACAACTCCGGACTGCTGAACCTGCCGCTCTAAGGCGTCTCCGGTCCGCGCTCGATGACGTAGGTGTGGATCGAGAAGACCACCGCCTCCGTCTCGGGCAGCCGCACGAGGCATTGGCGCTCCGAGCGCAAGTAGGGCGCGGTCGCGGGGTTGGCCCGGTCGTTGTTGCTGCGTCGCGGTCCTGGCTGAAACAGGGTGGGATCGTCGTGGAACAGCCGGTTGACCCGCACCAGCGGCTTGCCCGGCCGCACCCCGTCGAAAAGCCGCTGCACCCGGCGGCCGATGTTGTCATCATACTCGGGGATCGGCACGTGGATGATGCTGAGCGGGCGCGAGACCTTGTCCGCCAGCCGCCAGCCCGCCGGGAAGCAGAGCACCGCCCCGGTCAGCACGTGCTCCTCGCCGCGCTTCTGCAGCAAGCATAGGTCCTCCTGCACCAGCACGCCGAGCGTGCCCATGGGATCTTCCCGGTCGAGCGTCACCTCGACACCGTCGGGTCGGGTCACCACCTCGCCCGAGCGCGTGAACGCCTCGGGAAGATGCGCCAGCACCACCTCGAGCAGCTCCTGCGCCGCGGGCATCGCCTCGGGCTCGATCGCCAGCACCGCCTCGCGCCGCGTCGACAGCAGGCGTGCGCGCTCGGCCATCTGCGCGGCGTAGGCGTCGTCGACCTTCAGCCAAGCCGCAGGATCGAGCGGGGCGATCCCCGGCAGGGGCTTCATCTGGGTCAGGTCATGCGGAATCCGCGCCTGCAGGATCATCGTCATCACTCTCCGGTCTCGGCCCTCCAGAGGGGCAGCTTCTCGCGCAGCACGCAGACAGAGTGCTGCGGCGCGTAGCGCGGCAGATCGTCCAGCGCCACCCAGCGAAGGTCGTGTGATTCCTCGTTTCCGAGCAAGGCGTTCGCTGGGTCAGCCTCGAAGAGAAACCGCAGATCGTAGTGAAAATGTGCAGGCGCGTCCGGGCGGGCGGGAATCTCGTGGATGTCGATGTCGAAAAGCCGCGGCGACATCAGGCGTGCGCGCTGGCCGGTCTCCTCGAAGACTTCCCGCGCAGCAACGCCTGCCACGTCCGGATCGCCGTCACAATGCCCGCCCGGCTGCAACCAGCGGCCCAGCTTGGCGTGGTGCACCAGAAGCGTGAAGCCCCGGCAGGGAGAGACGACAAAGCCCGAGCCGGTGACGTGGTCCTCGCGCGGGTCTCGTCCGTAGGGATCGGCAACGCGCGTCATCAGCGCGCCGAGCGCGGCCCAATTCTCGCGGTCGCGCGCGTCGCGCAGCTCCATGGTCCACGGCAGATCCGTCATGCTCTCGCCTCTCATGACAAGGCCGGAAGCGATGCTCCCGGCCCTTTCAGTGTCTTCATGCTGCAAGCGCTCATGGCTCGAGGTCACGCCCCAGCGCCTTTTCCAGCGCCGGTAGAAAATCCTCGGTGTAGAGCGTCCCGGCCAGCGGGCCGACGTGCTTGTGCAGCACGGTGCCGTCGCCGCTGAGGATGAAGGTCTCGGGCGGGCCGGTCACGCCCCATTCGATCGCCGCGCGCCCCTGCGGGTCGTAAGGCACGCCGATGAAGGGCGAGCCGTCCTCGGTCAGGTAGCCCGAAGCCGCCCCGGTCTTGTCCTTGTAATTCACCCCGACGATGCGCACGCCCTGCTCCTGCAGGTGAAGCAGCACCGGGTGCTCGGCCCGGCACGGCGGGCACCAGCTGGCCCAGAAATTCACCACGGTCACCTCACCGGTGCGCAAGTCGGCATCGTCCGCCGAGGGGAAGCCTTCGAGCGTTGCGACGGGCAGCGCCGGCGCGGGCTTGCCGATGAAGGTCGAAGGCAAGCTGTTCGGATCGCCGCGCTGCATGCCGAAATAGGCCATCACCGCGAAGGCGGCGAAGATCAGCGGCGGGATCACCATCAGCGGCGAGACCTTAGGCATGGCGTTTCACCCTCTGTTCGATCTCCTCGAGCTCGGCACGGACGCGGCGGGCACGGCGAAGGCTCACGGCGACCAGCGCGATGATCAGCGCCAGGCTCACCCCGTAGGAGGCCAGCACGGCAAAGGCGTATTTCCCCAGATCGGGCATCATGTCCGGCCCTCCCGTGCCAGCAGCGCGCGCGAGCGGCGGGCGCGGATTTCGGTTTGGGTGCGCAGGAAGACCAGCGCCACGAAGAGCAGCACGAAGCCGGCGATGCAGACCAGCAGCGGGTACCAGAAGACGTCGGCGACGTTCTCTTCCTTGTCCATCGA
This sequence comes from Alloyangia mangrovi, assembly GCF_002300555.2. Lineage (GTDB taxonomy): Bacteria > Pseudomonadota > Alphaproteobacteria > Rhodobacterales > Rhodobacteraceae > Salipiger > Salipiger mangrovi. The sequence continues at coordinate 7,230 of NZ_NTHN02000076.1, forward strand.
CAGCGAGGCGCCCTGGTGCAGCCCCTGGTTCCAGAACAGCACCGCGTAGCGCGACAGCAGCGCGAAGACCGAGCCGACGAGGCAGAGGATCGAGGTCAGATCCGCCGCCGTGTCGTCGTTCTCGATCGCCGACCAGAGCGCCATGTAGCCAAGGTAGAACAGGAACAGGATCAGGAAGGATGTCAGCCGCGGGTCCCAGGCCCACCAGGTGCCCCACATCGGCTGGCCCCAGAGCGCACCGGTCGCCAGCGCGATGATGGTAAAGGTCGCCCCTACCGGCGCGGCGGCGCGGGCGGCCAGCGCCGAGACGTGGTGCCGGCGGATGATCCAGATCAGCGAGGCGACCAGCATCATGATCCAGGCGTTGATCGCCATCAGCGCCGAGGGCACGTGCAGATAGATGATCTTGACCGTCGCGCCCTGCCGGTAATCGTCGGGGGTGAAGAAATAGCCCCAGACAAGCCCCGTCACGAGGCAGAGCACCGCCGCGACCGACACCCAGGGCAGGATGCGGTCCGTGGTGCGGATGAACTTCACCGGATTGGCGTATTCCCAGATCGACATGCGGCTCCCCTAGCCCAGCTCGCGCCCTTTTACACTTCAAATATTCGGCAGCGGCAATGCTTGCCGCCACACTGCGTCCTCTCAGCGCAGGTTGATCCTGAGCACCGCGGCGCTGGCAAAGGGCAGCAGCGCCAGCGTGCCGAAGCTGATCCCCGCCAGCATCAGCAGCGGCGTCTGCACCGCCAGCCCCTCGGCCCCCCGCCGCGCCACCTCGGCGCCGAAGATCAGCGTCGGCACGTAGAGCGGCAGCACCAGGATCGACAGCAGCAGCCCGCCTCGTTTCAGCCCCACGGTCAGCGCCGCGCCGAAGGTGCCAATGACCGAGAGCGCCGGGGTGCCGAGCGCCAGCGAGACCAGTACCCACAGATAGCCCGAGGGCGGCAGGCTCAGCAGCACGCCTAGCGCCGGCGCGGCCAGCACCAGCGGCAGGCCGGTGGTGATCCAATGCGCAAGCGCCTTGATGGTGACGATGCCCTCCATCGGCAGCGGCGCAGTTGCCAGGAGGTCGAGCGAGCCGTCTTCCCAGTCGAGCGCGAAGATGCGGTCCAGCGACAGCAGGCAGGCCAGCAGCGCGCCGATCCACAAGATGCCGGGCGCAATGCGGCTCAGCAGGCCGGTCTCGGGGCCGACGCCGAAGGGGATGAGGACGGTGACGATGAGGAAGAAGGCGAGTCCGAGCCCGAAACCCCCACCCGCGCGAACTGCGAGCCGCAAGTCCCTGAGAAGAAGTGCAATCACAGGAAGGCCTCGTCTTCCAGAGACACCCTCGGCGCGGCCTTGAAAGGGGTCACGTCGAGCACCTGCGCCTCGCCCAGCCCCAGATCGATATGGGTCGCCAAGAGAGCCGAACCACCTTCAGCCAGATGCCTCCGCACCGCCTCGGCAAAGCGCGCCACCGAGGCCGTGTCGAGCGAGACGGTCGGTTCGTCGAGGACCCAGACCGGACGGCCGGTGACCATCAGCCGCGCCAGGCCGAGACGGCGCTTCTGACCCGCCGACAGCGTGCCCGCCATCCGCTCCTCGAGCCCGCGCAGATCGAAAGCGTCGAGCGCCGGCTCGATGTCCGTTTGCGCGAAGACCTGCGCCCAGAAGCGCAGGTTCTCGGTGACCGAGAGCATGGATTTCAGACCGTCGGAATGGGCGGCATAGGCAATGCGCTCGCCCGCCCCTTCGATCTCGCCCTCGAAGGCGGGCTGCAGCCCGGCGATGGTGCGCAGCAATGTGGTCTTGCCCGAGCCGTTCGGCCCGCGCAGCACGAGCGCGCGCCCGGGGGCGAGCGTGAAGCTCAGCGCCTCCAGCACCGGCACGCCGCCCCGGGCCACGGCAAGATCGCGAACAGTCAGGTTCATGCCACGGGCTTATCCCAGCCGGATGGCCCGGGGAAGCGCGAAAGCCGCGCCGCGACAAGCTGTTGCAGGATCATGGCTGGTCCGGCACAGGCCCGCGGGCGGGCCGGACTGGCTGGGGCTCCCGGCGCGCCGGGTCAGACCGGCATGGCCGCCAGGGCAACCCGGCGTCCCTCGCCCAGCAGCACGTTGTAGGTGCGGCAGGCCGATGGCGAGTTCATCACCTCGACCCCGACGCCGGCTTCCTCGAGCCGGGATGAGAGGGTCTTGGGCAGCAACGCGATGTCGCCCCCCCGTGCCGACAAAGAGCACATCGATCTTGCCCGCGAGCGAGATCAGCGTGTCCTCGTCCGACAGTCCCGCCCAGGGCTTCATGCCATCGGGAGAGATGCAGACGCCGCCATCGACGGGGCGTCCGCCAACGCGAAAGAAGCCGGGGCCATAGCCCTCGACCGGCATCGCGTCGCTGAAGTTGATTTCGTTCATCCGCATGGTTCTTCCCCTAGTCCCATACAGGCGGCCCGAAGCGGACCGCGTTCCCTATGAGTGCGCGAACCACACTATGCACCCCCTCCCAAAACGATGCACGGAGCGTGGCTATGCCGCGCAGCGGCAGCATAGGGCAGAAAGATGTAAAATCAAAGGAATTTAACCCACGTGAACAACGTCCCGCTGCCCCGGGGCGGGCGGCAGGTGTCGAATGCGGAGGGTCAGCATAGCGGTAATATGCGAAAGCAACAAAGCCCTAGACGAAAGTCTAGGGCCTTGCAGTCGCGCCGGCGTAAAAACCCGGCAGTTTGTTCCGAGAACCCGCGTCTCGGGGCACTTCAGGGCCAGTCTCCCGGCCCCGAAAGCCGACTCAGACGCTGCTGCCGTTCTTCTTGGCATCCGCTTCGGCCTCGGTCTTGGTCCAGTCGCGCTTGACGCCGAGCCAGAGCAGCACGGTCGAGGCGACGAAGACCGAGGAGTAGGTGCCGACGAAGACGCCCCAGATCATCGCGAAGACGAAACCGCGGATCACGTCCCCTCCCAGCGCGAAGAGCGCGAAAAGCGCAAGCAGCGTTGTGAAGGAGGTCATGAAGGTCCGGCTGAGAGTCTCGTTGATCGAGAGGTTCAGCACGTCCTTGAGGTCGGTCTTCTTGTATTTGATCAGGTTCTCGCGGACTCGGTCGAAGACCACAACGGTGTCGTTCAGCGAATAGCCGACGATGGTCAGCAGCGCCGCGATGGTGGTCAGGTCGAACTTCATCTGAAGCTCGGAGAAGACGCCGATAGTCAGGATGACGTCATGCACCAGTGCCAACACCGCACCGAGCGCGAACTGCCACTCGAACCGCAGCCAGATGTAGATCAGCACCGCGCCGATGGCGAGCACCACCGCCTCGACCGCGGTCCAGATCAGCTCGCCCGAAACCTTGGGACCAACCGATTCTACCGAGACGAACTCGATGTCCGGCGAGACGCCCTGCAGCGCCGCCTCGACCTGAGAGATCGTCTCGGGGGTGACGGCCTCTTCCTCGTTCTGCGCCTGGATGCGCACCATGGCGACGTTCTGATCGGGCCCGAAAGAGGGGTCGAACACCTCGGAGATGACCACGTCGCCCAGCCCCAGCGCGCCGAGCGCGTCGCGGTAGGCGCCGACGTCCACGGCCTCGGCGCTCTGCGTGCGGATGGTGGTACCGCCGCGGAAGTCGATGCCGTAGTTCAGGCCCCGTGCGCCGAAGCTGACCAGCGCCAGCACGATCATCAGGCCAGAGATACCGAACCACAGCTTCCAACGCTTGAAGAAGTCGAAGCTCGTATTGTCGGGAATGACACGAAGACGCATGGCTCAGACCTCGATGGTTTTGGGACGGCGGCGTTCGAACCACATCGCGATCAGCAGCCGGGTGACGTAGATCGCGGTGAAGACCGAGGTGACGATGCCGAGGCCGAGGGTGATGGCGAAGCCGCGCACCGGACCCGAGCCCATGACATAGAGGATGATCGCCGTGATGATGGTGGTGATGTTGGCATCGACGATGGCCGAGAGCGCCTTTTCATAGCCGAGCTCGATGGCGCGGGCCGGACCGCGCGCGGTCTTCAGCTCCTCGCGGATACGCTCGAAGATCAGCACGTTGGCGTCCACCGCCATACCGACGGTCAGTACAATGCCGGCAATGCCCGGCAGCGTCAGCGTGGCGCCGATGAGCGACAGCAGGCCGAAGATCAGCCCGACGTTCACGACCAGCGCGATATTGGCGAAGATGCCGAAGAGACCGTAGCTCGCCCACATGAAGCCGAGCACCGCGACGAAGGCCACGCCGGTTGCCAGCTTGCCCGCATCGATGCTGTCCTGCCCCAGCTCCGGACCGATGGTCCGCTCCTCGAGGAAGTCGAGCCCGGCAGGCAGCGCGCCGGCGCGCAGCAGCACGGCGAGATTGGTGGATTCCTCGACCGAGAACTGGCCGGTGATGATGCCCGAGCCGCCCGGAATGTGGCTCTGGATCACCGGCGCCGAGATCACCTCGTCATCGAGCACGATGGCGAAGGGCGAGCCGATGTTGGCCGCGGTGTAGTCGCCGAACTTGCGCGCGCCGCTGGGGTTGAAGCGGAAGGTCACCGCCGGGCGGCCGTTCTGGTCGAAGCTCGGCTGGCTGTCCGTCAGTTCCTCGCCGGTCACCACGGGTGCCTGCTCGAGCACGTAGTAGACGCCCTCCTCGTTCATCGCGGGCAACAGCTCGTTGCCCACGCCGGGGGTGGTGTCGGCGTTGGTGGTACGGCTGACGACCGGCTGGAAGGTGAGCTGGGCAGTGGTGCCGATGATCTCCTTGAGCTCGGCAGCCGAGCCGATGCCCGGCACCTGGATCAGGATGCGGTCGCTGCCCTGGCGCTGGATCGTCGGCTCGCGGGTGCCGACCTCGTCGATGCGGCGGCGGATGATCTCCAGCGACTGCTGCATGGTACGCTCGTCGGTGGCCTGTTTCTCGGCCTCCGAGAGGGTCACGACGAGCTCGTCGCCCTGGCCGCTGACATCGAGGTCGTTGGAGCCGGCGCCGGTGAGCGAGGTCACGGGACGCGCAAGACCGCGCACCAGTTCCAGCGCGCGGGCCATGCCGTCGGGGTTGGAGATGCGCACGCGCAGCTCGCCGGCGGGCGAGGGCTGCAGGCGGATTGTGCCGACCGTATCGCGCTCGGGGCGCAGGATGTCGCGCACATCGGGCCAGAGCGCCTCGAGCCGCGAGGCATAGACGTCGGCGACCTTCACCTCGGCGAGCAGATGCGCACCGCCGCGCAGGTCGAGACCGAGGTTAACCAGCCCCGAGGGCAGCCAGTTCGGCCAGCTTGCGGCGGCGGCCTCGCGCTCGGGCGTGGCACCCGACTTCTCGATGGCGGCAACCGCATCATTGTGGGATTCTACACGGCTGTAGAACAGGTTAGGGCTGGCCAAGGCCAGCCCTACGATCACGAGCGCCCAGATTGTCAGGCGTTTCCAAAGATCGATCTGAAGCATTGTTCTGGGGCGCTTTCGCGTTGGGATCAGGATTCGGCGGGCTCGGTCTTCGACAGGACCTGAGCAACGGTGCTCTGGATCACGCGAACCTTGACGCCCTCGGCGATCTCGACCTCGACCTCGCCGCCTTCCTTGACCTTCACGACCTTGCCGATGAGGCCACCCTGGGTGACGATCTGATCGCCGCGGCGCAGGGCGCTGACCATCTTCTGGTGCTCCTTCACCTTCTTCTGCTGCGGACGGATCAGCAGGAAGTACATGATGCCGAAGATCAGGATCAGGGGGACGAACTGGGCGACTGCGCTGCCATCCATGGGCGGGCTCCTCTTGGTGTCTATGGGGGCTCCCCCCCGCAAAATTTGGCCGGAACCTATGTGCGATCCTCCGCCGATGCAAGGCGCGATGGGAGGGGGCATGTCCCATGCAGGGGCGATGCACGCGGCGTGCACACACCTATGCGCGATGGACGCGGCCGGGGCGGGCCTCTACCTTCCGCTGCGAAACCCGGCAAAGACGGCAAGGATACGATGACACCCTTCCGCATGGCGCGTCTGCCGCGTCTCCTCCCGCTCCTGCTCTGCGCCCTGCCCGCAGCGGCGCAAGACCTCCCGCCGCTGCCGCCAGGGGACCACGCCGCGTGGCAGGCGATCGGCCGGGTGAACACCCGCGGCTACAACCGGCGCGGCATGTGCTCGGGCACGCTCATCGCCCCTGCCCTCGTGCTCACCGCCGCGCATTGCGTGGCCGGTCCCGAGGGCGACCCGGTGGACCCCGCCCGGCTGCATTTCGTTGCCGGCTGGTTCGGCGGGGACTATGCGGATCACGCGCAGGTTGCCTCCTACGAGGTGCACCCCGAGGCTTACAAGGACCACCGGCTCGACATCGAGCACGACCTCGCCCTGCTCGCCCTTGCCCGCCCGCTCGAGATCGCGCCGCTGACGCTCGGCAGCACGCCCGCCCCGCCCTTTGCGCTTCTCGGCTACCATGACACCCAGCCCAACCGGCTCTCGGGGCGCTTCGATTGCGACGGGACCCGCGCGCATGCGCTGCTGCGCCTGTCCTGCCCGGTGCGGCCCGGCAACTCCGGCGGGCCGGTGCTGGTGCGGGAGGCCGATGCCCCCGATGCCCCCGATGCCCCATGGCGCGTCATCGGCGTTGTCAGCGCCACCAATGCGCGCAGCACGCTCGCCGTGCCCGTGGATGAGTGGCTTCGCGCGCATCTTACGCGCGGCGCCCCCTACACTCCCTGAGCGATTCAGGGCATAACCCGCGCGAGTCGCACACAAAGAGGACAGACCGATGCACGACATCCGCGCCATTCGCGAAAACCCCGCCGCCTTCGACGCGGCGCTCTCGCGCCGGGGTGTGGAGAATGCCTCGGCCCCCGTGCTGGCGCTGGACGAAGAGCGCCGCACCGCGATCCATGCCGCTGAAACCGCGCAGGCCGCGCAGAACGCCGCCTCCAAGGACGTCGGCAAGGCGAAGGCCAGCGGCGACGAGGCCGAGTTCGACCGCCTGCGCGTGCTGGTCGCCGAGAAGAAGGCCGAGGTCGCCGAGATGCAGGCCAAGGCCAAGGAGCTCGATGCCCGGCTCACCGACATGCTGATGGGCATCCCCAACCTGCCGTTCGAGGACACGCCCGACGGCGCCGACGAGAATGACAACGTCGAGATCCGCCGCTGGGGCACGCCCAAGAGCTTCGAGTTCACGCCCAAGGAGCATTTCGAGCTGCCCTCGGTGATCCCCGGCATGGATTTCGAGACCGCGGCCAAGCTCAGCGGGTCGCGTTTCGTGGTGCTCTCGGGCGCCGTCGCTCGCGTGCACCGCGCGCTGGCGCAGTTCATGCTCGACACTCATGTCGAGGAGAACGACCTGTCGGAGACCTGGACCCCGGTACTGGTGCTCGACGACATGATGTATGGCACCGGCCAGCTTCCGAAGTTCGGCGAGGACAGCTATCAAACCCGCGAGGGCTGGTGGCTGGTGCCCACCGCCGAGGTGACGCTGACCAACATGGTCAACGGCATGACCATCGAGGAATCCAGCCTGCCGCGCCGCTACGTGGCGCACACCCAGTGCTTCCGTTCCGAGGCGGGCTCGGCCGGCCGCGACACCGCGGGCATGCTGCGCCAGCACCAGTTCGAGAAGGTCGAGATGGTCTCGATCACCCATCCCGACACCTCGCGCGACGAGCTCGACCGGATGACCAAATGCGCCGAGGGCATCCTCGAGAAGCTCGGCCTGCCCTACCGCACCGTGGCGCTCTGCACCGGCGACATGGGCTTCGGCGCGCGCCGGACGCATGACCTCGAGGTCTGGCTGCCGGGGCAGAACCAGTACCGCGAGATCAGCTCGGTCTCGGTCTGCGGCGACTTCCAGGCGCGGCGGATGAACGCCCGCTTCAAGCCCGCGGAAGGTGGCAAGCCCGAGTTCCTGCACACGCTGAACGGCTCTGGCCTCGCCGTCGGGCGCTGCCTGATCGCGGTGCTGGAGAACGGCCAGCAGGCGGACGGCTCGGTCGATCTGCCCGAGGCGCTGCATCCGTGGCTGCGCGGCAAGACCCGCATCGCCGCCGACGGCACGCTGGTCTGAGGGGCGGGGTCCGAGATGATCTGGGTCCGGCCGCTCCTGCTGTTTCTCGCGGCGCTGGGGTTCGCGGCCTCGCCGCTGGTCTTCCCCGGGTTCAACGGCTTCGCGCCGGACGCCTTTCCGGTGTCCCAGATCGACCCGCCGGTGCAACCGGCGGGCTACGCCTTCGCGATCTGGGGCGTCATCTATCTCTGGTTGATCGCCGGCACCGGCTTCGGCCTGCTGCGCCGGTCGGACGACTATGACTGGATGGACCACCGCGACCCGCTGCTGATCAGCCTCGCGGTGGGCATCTTCTGGCTGCCGGTGGCGCAATTCTCGCCGATCGCCGCCACCGCGATGATCTGGGTGATGCTGGTGACCGCGCTGGTCGCCCTGTTCCGCGCCGGCGACATGGACCGCTGGTGGCAGATCGCCCCCATCGCGCTCTACGCCGGCTGGCTGACCGCGGCCTCCTGCGTCTCGGTCGGCCTGTTGCTCGCGGGCTACGGGCTGCTGCCCGAGACCCCGGCGGCGCTGCTCGCGCTGGCCCTCGCGCTGACGATCTCGGTCATAGCGCAATACCGGCTGCACCGCGCGCCGCTCTACGGGATCACGGTGATCTGGGCGCTCATCGCAGTGATCGTGGCCAACGCCAGCCCGCTGAACTTCGCGGTCGCCGGGCTTGCGGCGGCGGGCATTTTCGCGATCCTCGCGCTGCGCGGCACCGACACCGAGTAGGCGGTTTTCCGCGCCTCGAAAAGGATCACCTCCGCGGAGTGACCCGCGGAGGTGACAGTTGGCGTCGAAGGATCGACCCGAAGTTCATCCGGAGCCTCAAGGATCAGGAGTATCGAGACCTCCCCCCCAATCGACCCTGGCCTCCCTTCCGGCGAAGGCTGTGGTCAGTCGGTCGGGAAGATCGTCACCGTGGTGCGGATCTCGTAAGGCAGGATGACAATCTCATGCACCTCGGGATCGTCGCCTGAGACCGAGATCTGTTTTGCCGCTTCGCAGATATTGTCCGCTGCTTCGGTTGCGGAACCCGCTTTCTCTTCGGCCGCCACGGCGATATCTTCGGACACCGCAATGACGAAACCTTCGCATTTCACCTGTTTGACGTTGGCGAAAGCCGCGGTCGAAGACAGGGCGAACACGGCGGCGATTGCGGAAAGGTGAGTCAATTTCATGTCAAATACTCCAGATCAAAGTGAATCAAAGTTTACCTAGCGTAACTTATCCTTGCAACCTTATGTTGAGGTTCAGGTAAAGAAGGTAAACCATTTTGCGAGAGCACAATCCTTTGACGCTCTCCCGGCACCAAAACTTCTGCCATGGGTTGTTCAGCACCCCCCCAAGCCGATCCGCGGCGGTGCTCCGCCCCCAAATGCAAAAAGCGCCGGAGCGGAGGCTCCGGCGCTTTTCCCATGTTACGGCCCTTGGCTCAGCCCTTCTGCTTGGGCAGCTTGCCGAGGTGCTTCTTGAGCGCGCCAGCGTTCTTCTCGCGGCGGCCCTTGTAGGGGTTCTTGTCCCCCTGCCCGCGCAGCGTCAGGCGGATTGGCGTGCCGGGCATGTCGAAGGCCTCGCGCAGGCCGTTGACCAGATAACGCGTGTAGCTTTCGGGCATGTCCTGCGGGCGCGAACACATGACGACGAATCCCGGCGGACGGGTCTTGGCCTGGGTCATGTAGCGCAGCTTGATCCTGCGGCCCTGCGGCGCGGGCGGCGGGTGGCTCGACACCATGCCCTCGAGCCAGCGGTTGAGCTGGCCGGTCGAGACGCGGCGGTTCCAGGTCGTCCAGGCCTTCATGATTGCCGCATTGAGCCGGTCGAGCCCGCGCCCGGTCTTGGCCGAGACGGTGACCAGCGGCGCGCCGCGCAGCTGCGGCAGCAGCCGGTCGAAGGCCTCCTTGAGGTCGCGCAGCTTCTCCTGCTTGTGCTCCTCGACGTCCCACTTGTTGACGGCAACGACCACCGCCCGTCCCTCGCGCTCGGCGAGGTCGGCGATGCGCAGGTCCTGCTGCTCGAAGGGAATGGCGGCATCGAGCAGCACCACCACGACCTCGGCGAACTTCACCGCGCGCAGACCATCCGAGACCGAGAGCTTCTCGAGCTTTTCCTGTACCTTGGCCCGCTTGCGCATCCCGGCGGTGTCGAAGATGCGCATCGGCACGCCCTCCCAGTCCAGCCGGACCGAGATGGCGTCGCGGGTGATCCCGGCCTCGGGGCCGGTCAGCAGCCGGTCCTCGCCGAGGATCTTGTTGATCAGCGTCGATTTGCCAGCGTTGGGGCGGCCCACGACGGCGATCTGCAGCGGCTTGCCCGCGGTCGGCATGACCAGCTTGGCCTCGCCGTCCTCGTCATCCCCCAGCTCGTCCTCGTCCAGCTCCAGCTCGGTCTCGGGCGCCTCCTCGGCGGCCCGCTCGGCAAAACCGTCGGCCAGCGGCATCAGCGCGCTGTAGAGCTCGGGCAGACCCTCGCCATGCTCGGCCGAGAGCCGGATCGGCTCGCCGAGGCCGAGGCTGTAGGCCTCGAGCACGCCGGCGTCGGCGGCCGAACCCTCGCCCTTGTTGGCGGCAAGGATCACGTGGGCGGAGCGCTTGCGCAGGATGTCGGCGAAAATCTCATCGGTCGGCGTCACGCCGACTCGGGCGTCGATCATGAAGAGGCAGATGTCGGCCATGTCCACGGCGCGCTCGGTGAGCTTGCGCATGCGGCCCTGCAGCGACTCGTCGGTGGCCTCCTCGAGGCCCGCCGTGTCGATGACGGTGAAGCGCAGGTCGCCGAGCTTGCCCTCGCCCTCGCGCAGGTCGCGCGTGACGCCGGGCTGGTCGTCGACCAGCGCAAGCCGCTTGCCGACGAGGCGGTTGAACAGGGTGGACTTGCCAACGTTGGGGCGGCCGACGATGGCGAGGGAGAATGTCATGGCACGCACCTCTTGCGGATTCAAACCCCGCCTTTACCGCAAAGCGTCGGCAGGCGGAAGGGATCTCCGACGTGATGCCGCAGGAGGGGGCTCCGCCCCCGCCCTTCGGGCTCCCCCGGGATATTTGGACCTAGAAGA
>NZ_NTHN02000077.1 GCF_002300555.2 Alloyangia mangrovi
ATGCCGAGTTCGCGCGTTACGCCTGGAGCAATGACCAGCGCATCGCGCAGATGACGGGTGTGACCTTCAGCGACGTCTATCGCAGGCGGGTGCTCGATGCCGGCGGGCTTTTCGACAGCAGCCTCGCCACGCTGGCGGTCACCGCCGCCGGGGCACCGGGCGCGCCCGAGCGGCGACACGCGCTTCGGGCCCTTCAGCTTGGGCGCTATGTCGAAGGCCGGTCGCTCACTTCGGTGGTCAGCGTGTCGGACATGCTCATGGATGCCGGACTGCACGAAGCTGCGGAGTTGCTGCAGGATATGCCGGATGCCCTTGCCGATCGTGTCCGGGCCGAGATAGAGCGGGCGCAATTGCTGATGCAGGGGCTTGGCGCGCGTGGCGTCCCAACGCTGGCACGTCTTCGCAATGGGAAGGTTTCGTCGCTGCCGCCGGCGCTGCTCCTCGATCCGGATGCGGACCTCGCCTCAGCGCTGGGGGACAGGGTGCCGGGCTGAGTAGTCCGGGTGAAGGAGCATCTGTCGCGCGGGCCGCGTCGCTCAGCGCGGCCGCTCCGGCAACAGGTGACTAAGGGCAATACCCAAGCGCGGGGGGCCGGCGGTGAGGGCCAAGGCTGCGTGCCTGCCGGGTCCGCCAGGGATAGACGTAACTCTGACGCCGCAGCACTTCTCAGCATCAAAGCCGCGCTGACCCGCTCGACGCGGACACCAGCGGGTCCAAAGTAATACATAATTTGGCCCTATGGGCCCGGACGTGGACACATTCGTAGCTCTCAAAGGTGGCTAGTCCGCGCGCTTGGCGCGATGTCCGGCGGGATTATCGTGACCCAAAGACCTTCATGATAGAAGTGAGGGAACCCGACCCAAGCAATGGGTCAACTTCAACAGCACCCATTGCTGGACCAATGGACCCGTCTGGCGAGGGACCTTGGGGTATGGTCTGGCGGCGGCAGCTTTGACGAGGCAACGCGCCACGGCGTGGCGGACCCGTGGTCCATGCATTGGCGTGTGCGGTTGAGCGCCACATCGATTCGCGCTGCGAAGTCTTGTTCGCAAGCAAAGGAGACGCGAGACGCCGGCTCCCCGAAGCCATGCGCACATGAGGCCTGGGGTAACTTGCTTTCAGCAAGTCAGAAATTTCGATTGAACTTCTGCGCACAACAAAAAGCTAGTAATATAGCTTTTAATGTTTTAGCTCTCTCGCAGGAGGGATCGGCCGCCGATACGGGACCGGCTGATCGACAACTGGGAGAGGAGCCCCCCTCATGCTTAGACTGCTCGTGAAAGCCCTGCCGACGCTCGCCGTCCTCGGCTTCGGCGCCACCACCACGCTGGCGCAGGACGACGTGACCCTGCCGCGCTCGATGATCTGGAGCGCCTATGACGTCGGCTCCGGCGGCTACACCGAGGCCTCGGCCATCGCGAATGCCGTGCAGGGCAACTTCGACACGCGCATCCGCGTTCTGCCCTCGGGCACGTCGATCGGCCGCCTGCTGCCGCTGCGCGAACAGCGCGCACAGTTCGGTTTCCTGTCGAACGAGCTCTTCTTTGCCAGCGAAGGCACCGAGGAGTTCGCCACGCCCGACTGGGGTCCGCAGGACGTGCGCGTGATGCTCGGGCGGCCGGCCTCGGTGGGGATCATCGCCGCCGCCGACGTGAACGCGAAAAGCGTCGCCGACCTGCGCGGCAAGCGCGTCGGCTTCGTCAAGGGCAACCCGTCGCTCAACATCAAGACCGACGCCTATCTTGCCTTCGGCGGCCTGACCCGTGACGACGTCGAGGCGGTCTGGTTCGGCAGCTACGGCGCGCTCAAGGATGCGATCATCTCGAACCAGCTCGACGCCATGGGCATGGTGCCGACCTCGTCCTTCGCGCGCGAGATCGAGGCGAGCTCGCGCGGTCTGACCTGGCTCAACTTCCCGCCCGAGGACACCGAGGGCTGGAAGAAGGCCACCGACGTGATCAGCTTTGCCGAACCGCACAAGCAGACCACCGGGGCAGGGATCGACGAGGACCATCCGGTGTGGCTGTTGGGTTACCGCTACCCGATGCTGGCGACCTATGCGGAGACCAGCGAGGAAGAGGTCTACAACCTCGTCAAGGCGATCGACCAGAGCTTCGACGGCTTCCGTGAGGCCACCGCCGAGGCGGCGAACTGGGCCACGGAAGGCGCCATCGTGCCGCCGGCCGACGCGCCGTTCCATGACGGGGCGATCCGCTATGCCAAGGAGATGGGCTACTGGACCGACGAGGCGCAGGCTTGGCAGGACGCCCGCCTGGCGCGCGTCGACGCGGTGAAGGCGGCCTGGGCCGAGGCACAGGCGGCCTATGACGGCGACGATGCAGTCTGGCCCGAGTTCTGGGGCAGCTGGCGCGCCGAACACCTGGCGAACTGAGTTTCGCCTCTTGCGGGTCCGCACAGGTCGGACCCGCTCCTCTTCCCTACTTCAGAGCGTGAGCGAGGTCCGTCATGAGCGATCCGCAGTCCCTTTCCGTGTCCGATCAGCCGGACACCTCCCAGAGTTCAGGCGTCAAGGTCGGCATGCTGCACGGGCCGACGCGGGCGGTGGTGCTCATTCTCGGCCTGATCGCGCTCTTGCTGAATGTCGACCGACTGTTCAACACGCAGATGCTGATCGGCTACGTGCTGCTCGACACCGCGTATTTCTACCTGCTCACCGGCATCTTCCTTGCCATCGTCTTCCAGGTCTACCCGCTGCCCTACAACCGGTTCGGCAGTGCCGGGCGCATCGCGGACGTGGTTTTCTCGCTGCTCGCCCTCGGTGCGGCCTGCTATTTCGCCTGGAACGGCGAGCGCATCCTGATGGAGGGATGGGACCTTGTCGCGCCGACCAATGCGCAGGTCATCTCCGGGGTGTTCTGCCTGCTGGTGCTCGAGGCGCTGCGCCGGACCGGCGGGCTTGTGCTGCTGTGCATCTGCGGCTTCTTCTTCCTCTTCCCGCTCTTTGCAGAGAACATGCCGGGCTTCCTCTGGGGGCCGTCCACCGACATCCCCGGCCTGGTGATGATGCACGCGCTCGGCTCGGAGAGCATCATCGGCGTGCCGATGCGCGTGGTGGCAGGCCTGCTTATCGGCTTCCTGCTCTTCGGCTCGGCGCTGGTCGTGACCGGCGGCGGTGCCTTCTTCATGGCCTTCGCCGAGGCGCTGCTCGGCCGCACCCGTGGCGGTCCCTCCAAGGTGGCGATCCTCTCCTCGGGCTTCTTCGGCTCGCTCTCCGGGTCGGTGATCTCGAACATCGTGACCACCGGACAGATGACCATCCCGACGATGAAGAAGGTCGGCTACCCGGCGCGCTACGCCGCCGCGATTGAAGCCTGCGCCTCGACCGGAGGCGCGCTGATGCCGCCGGTCATGGGCGCCGTCGCCTTCATCATGGCCGAGAACCTCAACGTTCCCTATTCCACCGTGATGATCGCCGCCATCGTGCCGGCCGCGCTCTTCTACCTCGCGCTGATGCTGCAGACCGACTGCTACGCCGCGCGGCGCGGGCTGGCTGGGCAGCGCCCCGAGGACCTGCCGAAGCTCTGGCCGACGCTGAAGGAAGGCTGGCACTTCCTGCTGTCGCTGGTCGTGCTGATCTACCTGATCGTGGCGCGCGGGATCGAGGCGCAGGCACCCTTCTACGCCACGCTCGTGCTGCTGGCGACCAGCGCGCTCAACGGCTGGATCCGCGGCGAGAACCAGCTGACCCTCGGCCGGCTCGTCGATCTGCTGGATGACGCGATCCGCAACATCGCCAATATCGTCGGCATCCTTGCCGGGGTCGGGCTCATCGTCGGTGCGCTCAGCTACACCGGCGTCGGCGGCGCCTTCTCGCGCGAGCTGCTGCAATTCGCCGGCGACAACGTCTTCCTGCTGCTGCTCTTCGGGGCGCTCACCTCCTTTGTGCTCGGCATGGGGATGACCGTCAGCGCCTGCTACATCTTCCTGGCCATCGTGCTGGGGCCGGCCATGGCCGGAGCGGGGCTGAACCCGATCGCCGGGCATCTCTTCATCCTCTACTGGGGCATGCTGAGCTACATCACGCCTCCGGTCGCGCTGGCCGCCTTCGCCGCCGCGGTGATCGCCAAATCCGACGGCATGCGCACCGGCGTGCTGGCGATGAGGCTCGGCGCGGTGAACTTCGTGCTGCCGTTCATCTTCGCGCTGAACCCGACGCTGGTGCTGCAGGGGGAACCGCTCGACATCCTGCATGACGTGGGCAGCGCGGTTCTGGCGGTGTGGCTGATGGCGGCCGCAAGCGAAGGCTGGCTGCACTTCGTTGGCCGACTGGGCATCCCGGCGCGGGTGCTGCTCGGGGCCGCCGCGATCACGCTGATCATACCCGGCTACCTGTCGGACGGCATCGGGCTGGTTCTGCTCGCGGTCGCGGTACTTGTGAACCGCCTGAGCGCGCCGGACAGCCGCCCCGAGCCGGCCCGGTCCGCGGCCCCGTCCACCGAGTGAAGAGGAAAGCCCGATGAACACCCACACAGCCCCCTCGCATGGCACCGTTCACCTCGAGGTCACGGATGGCATCGCCGTGCTGACCATCGACAATCCCCCGGTGAACGCCGGCTCCCACGCGATCCGCAAGGGTCTGATCGAGGCGCTGCGGAGCTGCGGCGAGGTGCGGGGCGCGGTGCTCGTCGGGGCCGGAAAGAGCTTCATCGCCGGCTCCGACCTGCGCGAGTTCGGTGCGCCCCTCGCCTGGCCCGAACTGCCGGAGGTCATCGCGGCCTGCGAGGCGGCACCGTTCCCGGTCGTCGCCGCCATTCACGGCGTGGCGCTTGGCGGCGGGCTCGAGCTGGCGCTCGGCTGCGACTATCGCATCGCCACGCCGGACGCGAAGCTCGGCCTGCCCGAAGTGTCGCTGGGGATGGTGCCCGGCGCGGGCGGCACACAGCGGCTTCCGCGCCTGACCGGGCGCATCGCCGCGCTCGAGATAATCTGTGGTGCCACCCGCATCACCGGGGTCAAGGCAGAGGTGCTGGGGCTGGTCGATGTGGTCGCCGAGGGCGATCTGCTGGCGGCGGCGAAGCGGTTCCTCGCCGAGGATCGCCCGAAGCGCGTGGTGGCCGACCTTGCGGTGCCCGAAGAGGACGAGACCGCGCTGGAGAGCGCTGCCGCGAAGGCGCTGCACAAGGGCAGGGGCCGGCCGAACGTGGCCGAGGCGATCCGCCTGGTGCGGGCCTCGGCTGATCCTGACGTCGTCTCTGTTCTGGCGGATGAGCGCGCGGCATTCCAGAAGCTCCGCCTGTCGGAGGACGCCTTTGCCCTGCGCCATCTCTTCTTCGCCGAGCGCAAGGCGGGCAGCGTCGATGGGCTCGATGCCAAGCCGCGTGCGGTCTCGGCGATTGGTGTCATCGGCGGCGGCACCATGGGGCAGGGCATCGCCCGCGCCTGCCTCGCTGCAGGGCTGCCGGTGACGCTCGTCGAGCGCGACGCCGAGGCGCTGGAACGCAGCCTCGGTGCGCTGCGGGAGGCGTTGCAGGCGAAGCAGGCGCGCGGGCGGCTTTCGGAGGCCGCGCTGACGGCGCAACTGAAGGCCCTCTCGGGAACGACGCGGATCTCCGAACTGACCAGCTGCGATCTGGTCATCGAGGCGGTGTTCGAGGAGCTGTCGGTCAAGGTGCCGCTGCTGACCGAGCTCGACGCCACGCTGCCGCCCGAGACGGTGATCGGCACCAACACCTCCTATCTCGACATCAATGCCATGGTCGCGGGCCTGCCGGGGCGGTCCCGTGTGCTGGGCCTGCACTTCTTCAGTCCCGCCGACGTGATGCGCCTGCTCGAGGTGGTGCGGGCCGAAACAACGGCAAATGACGTGCTGGCCACCGGCCTCGCGCTGGCGAAACGCCTTGGCAAGCAGCCCGTGGTGGCGCGCGTCGCCGAGGGGTTCATCGGCAACCGCATCTACGCCGCCTACCGCCGCCGTGCCGAGCTGCTGGTGCTCGACGGGGCCGCGCCCGAACAGGTGGATGCGGCTGCCGAAGCCTTCGGCTTCGCGATGGGGCCCTTCGCGGTGTCGGACATGAGCGGGCTCGATATCGCCTGGGCGATGCGCAAGCGGCAGGCCGCGACGCGCGACCCGGCAGCGCGCTATGTCACCATCCCCGACCGGCTCTGCGAGGCGGGACGGCTGGGCCGCAAGACCGGCGGCGGCTGGTACGACTACCCCGAGAAACGCCCCGAGCCCTCGGCCGAGGTGACCGCACTCATCGCGGACGCGCGCCGCGAGGCCGGCATCACCCCGCGTTCGTTCGACGCCGAGACGATCCAGCGGCAACTGCTGATCGCCATGGTCAACGAGGCTGCGCTGCTGCTGGCCGAAGGCGTCGCGCAGCGCGCCTCCGACATCGATGTGACGCTTGCCAACGGCTACGGCTTCCCGCGCTGGAAGGGCGGGCCGCTGTGGTGGGCGGCGCAGCAGCCCGCGGACCGCATCGAGGCCGATCTCGACGCGCTTGGGATGGCGATCTGCCACGGTTTCGCCCGCGGCCCGGTGTCCGACACCCTCGAAGAGCTGAAGGGCTGAGCCATGCAGACCGTCTACATTTGCGACTACATCCGCACCCCCATTGGCCGCTATGGCGGCAGCCTCTCGGGCATCCGCGCCGACGATCTGGGCGCACTGCCGCTGCTGGCGTTGCAGGATCGCCATGACGTCCTCGACTGGGCCGACACCATCGACGTGATCTACGGCTGCGCCAATCAGGCAGGCGAGGACAACCGGTCGGTGGCGCGCATGGCGCTGCTGCTTGCCGGGCTGCCCGAGACCGTCTCGGGCA
The DNA here is from genome assembly GCF_002300555.2 of Alloyangia mangrovi. Classification (GTDB taxonomy): domain Bacteria; phylum Pseudomonadota; class Alphaproteobacteria; order Rhodobacterales; family Rhodobacteraceae; genus Salipiger; species Salipiger mangrovi. Next base: position 6,789 of record NZ_NTHN02000077.1, read on the forward strand.
CCACGATCAACCGGCTCTGCGGCTCGGGCATGGATGCGGTGCTGGCGGCCTATCGTCGGCTTGCCGTGGGCGAGGGCGATCTGGCCATTGCGGGCGGCGTGGAGTCGATGTCCCGCGCGCCCTTTGTCATGCCCAAGGCCACGAGCGCCTTCTCGCGCCAGTCCAGCGTCGAGGACACCACCATCGGCTGGCGCTTCATCAACCCCGCCATGCACGCCCGCTACGGCACCGACTCGATGCCCGAGACCGCCGAGAACGTCGCCGCCGACTTCGGCATCTCGCGCGTCGATCAGGACGCCTTTGCCCTGCGCAGCCAAGAGAAGGCGGCGGCCTCGCGCGACGTGATGGCCGAGGAAATCATCCCGGTGGCCGTGCCGCAGCGCAAGGGGCCGCCGGACATTTTCGATCAGGACGAGCACCCACGCAGCACGACCGCCGAGAAGCTGGCAGCGCTGCCGACCCCGTTCCGGGCGGGCGGCAGCGTCACCGCGGGCAATGCCTCGGGGGTCAATGATGGGGCAGCGGCGCTGATCCTTGCCACCGAAGCCGGGATGAAGCGCCACGGGCTGACGCCTCTGGCGCGGATCACCGGCGGCGCGACCGCGGGCGTGGCGCCGCGCATCATGGGCATGGGCCCGGCCCCGGCGACGGAGAAGCTATGCGCCCAACTCGGCGTGACGGCAGGCAGCTTCGACCGCATCGAGCTCAACGAGGCCTTTGCCGCGCAGGCGCTGGCCGTGCTGCGGCGGCTCGGGATCGCCGATGATGATCCGCGGGTGAACCCCTATGGCGGCGCGATCGCGCTCGGCCATCCGCTCGGCATGTCCGGCGCGCGGATCACCGGCACCGCCGCCCGGATGATCGCGCGCGGCGAGGGCAACACCGCGCTCGCGACCATGTGCATCGGGGCGGGGCAGGGCATCGCCTTGTCGCTCGCCGCCGCCTGACTTCAGAAAGGACCGACCAATGGGTATCGACATCAGCTTCAACGGGAAAGTGGCCGAGATCACCATCGACGTGCCCCCCCGTCAACGCCATCACCCTCGCCAACTACGCCGAGATCGGCGAAGCCTTCGACGCCGCCGACAGCTGGCAGGGGATCAACTGCGTGCTCTTCACCGGAGCGGGCGCGCGCGCCTTCTGCGCCGGGCTCGACCTGAAGGAGTTCCTTGCCGCCACGGTCGAGGAAGACCCGGCCCGCGCCCGCATCGTGCGGCGCTGCTTCAAGTCGATCCGGGACTGCGCGCTGCCGACCATCGCGGCGGTCAACGGCCCCGCACTGGGGGCCGGCACGGTGCTGGCCTCGGTCTGCGACATCCGGCTTGCGTCGGAGACGGCGAAGTTCGGCATGCCCGAGATCAACGTCGGCCGTTGCGGCGGCGCGTCGCACATGGGCCGGCACCTGCCGCAGGGCATGCTGCGCAAGATGTTCTTCACCGGCGAGCCGATCGACGCGGCCGAGGCCTATCGCTTCGGCTTCGTGCAGGAGGTGCTCGCCCCCGAGGCGCTGATGGGGGCCGCCCGTGCGCTCGCCGCGAAGGTCGCCGAGAAGTCGCCGCTCGGCCTGCGCCTCGGCAAGCAGGCGCTGAACCAGATCGAGTTTCTGCCGGTCGACGAGGGCTACCAGATCGAACAGCAGTTCAGCACCATCCTGATGAAGACCGAGGATGCCCGCGAGGCGACCGCCGCCGCGGTCGAGAAGCGCAAGCCGGTCTGGAAGGGGCGCTGATGAGCCTGTACCCGATCAACGGCACGCGGCTCGACATCCGCATCGATCGCGCCGGAGACGGCGCGCCCTGGGTGGTGTTCTCGAACTCGCTGGTCACCGACCTGTCGGTCTGGGACGGCGTGGTGACGCGGCTCTCGGGCTGGAACGTGCTGCGCTACGACCAGCGCGGCCATGGCGGCTCGGACGTCCCGGACGGCGCGGTGGATTTCGAACTTCTCTCGGAGGACCTGCTGGCGGTGATGGACCACGCGGGCGTCTCCCGCGCGGTCTGCGTCGGGCTGTCGATGGGCGTGCCGACCACGCTGGCCGCCTATGCCAAGGCGCCCGAGCGTTTCGCTGGCCTCGTCTTCATGGACGGCATGGCAAAATCGGCGCCCGCGGCGGTCGAGACATGGGGCGCGCGGATCGAAGAGGGCCGCAGGCTCGGCATGCTCGGCTACGCCAAGGTCACCGCCGAGCGCTGGCTGACCACGCCCGACCGGGCCGAGGCGCTGGCGGCGATGATTGCGGCGACCCCATTCGAGGGGTTCAAGGCCTGCGCCACGGCGCTTCAGGGCTACGACTATGCCGCGGTCCTGCCGGGCATCGCGGTCCCCGCTCTTCTCGTGGCGGGGCTGTCGGACGGCAAGATCCCCGAGACCATGCGCGGCATCGCGCAAACCATCGGCGCGCGGTTCGAAGGGGTCGAGGGCGCAGGCCATGTGCCCTGCTTCGAGCAGCCCGAGGCCACCGCGGGACTGCTCAGCGCATTTCTGGCCGAGGTGGAGGCTGCGGCATGAAACTGCACTGGTCCCCCCCGCTCGCCCTTCGTGCGCAAGGTGATGATTACCCTGCACGAGACCGGCCGGCTGGATGAAGTGGAGCTGATGCGCAACGTCGTCGCCAGCCACCTTCCGCCCAACCCGGCCGTGCTGGCGGACAACCCACTGGGCAAGATCCCGGCGCTGGTCACCGAGCAGGGCGTGCTCTTCGACAGCCGGGTGATCTGCGCCTGGCTCGACCGGGACGGCGTGCTCGATGCCGGGGTCGAGGCGCAGCGCTGGCAGGCGCTGGCCGACGGCGCGACCGACATCCTGCTGGCCTGGCGCACAGAACTGCTTCGCCCGCAGGGCGCCTGGGACGCGATCACCGCCAGCTTCCGCGCCAAGATCGCTGCAGTCATGGCCACGCTCGAGGCCGAGGCCGATGCGCTGGCCAGCTGGCCCTTTGGGGCTGGCCATGTCGCGGCGATCTGCTTCCTCGGCCAACTCGACTTCCGCTGGGGCGACTGCGCCTGGCGGAGCCATTTCCCGCGCCTCGCGGACCTTGCCGCGAGCTGGGCCGAGCGCCCCTCGGTTGCCGCCACCGCCATCGTCGATGACGGCGCAGCGGGCGACGAGGTCACCGCAGGCGTCCTGACTTTCGAAAAGGAGACAACATGAGCGGACCGCTTTCCCACGTTCGGGTGCTTGACCTGAGCCGCATCATGGCCGGCCCCTGGTCGGGCCAGATCCTCGCCGACCTCGGCGCGGAGGTCATCAAGGTGGAGCGCGCCGGCGTCGGGGATGACACCCGGCGCTGGGGGCCGCCGTTCATGAAGGACAGCGATGGCAAGCCGACAAGGGAGTCGGGCTACTACCTGTCGGTCAACCGGGGCAAGAAATCGGTCGAGGTCGACATCGCTTCGGAAGAAGGTCAGGAGCTGATCCGCGATCTCGCCCGGACAAGCGACATCGTGCTCGAGAACTTCAAGGTCGGCACCCTGGCACGCTACGGGCTTGACGAGGCGTCGCTGCGGGCGATCAACCCTCGGCTGATCTACTGCTCGATCACCGGCTTCGGCCAGGACGGGCCGATGGCCGAGGACGTCGCCTATGACTTCATGATCCAGGCGATGGGCGGGCTGCTGTCGGTCACCGGGGTGCCGGACGGCGAGCCGGGGGCCGGGCCGCAGAAGGTCGGGGTGCCGGTCATCGACATCATGACCGGCATGTACGCCACCGTCGCCGTGCTGGCCGCGCTGGCGCGCCGTGCCGAGACCGGCAAGGGCGACTACATCGATCTCGCGATGCTGGATGTGGCCACGGCGATGCTTGCGAACCAGGCGATGAACCACCTGGTCTCGGGCGCGACGCCGACCCGCAAGGGCAACAAGCACCCGAACATCCAGCCGCAGGACATCTTCCCGGTCCGCGACGGCCACATCGTGATCGCCGTCGGCAATGACGACCAGTTCGTGCGCTTCGCCGCCGCCCTCGGCCACCCGGACTGGGCGCAGGATCCGCGCTTTGCCACCAATGCCGCGCGGGTCGAGAACCTCGACGTGCTGCACCCGCTGATCTGCGACACGCTACGCAGCCGCGATCTCGCCGACTGGCGGGCCGATCTGGTGGCGGTGAAGGTGCCCTGCGCGCCGATCAACACCGTGCCGGGCGTGCTGGCCGAGCCGCAGGTGCAGCACCGCCAGATGCTGCGCCAGCTGCCGCACCCGCTTGCCGGGAGCGTGCCGCAGGTGGTCTCGCCGATGCGCTTTGCCGAGGCCCCGCTGTCCTTCGATGCGGCGCCGCCGCTGCTGGGCCAGCACACCGATGAAATCCGCGACCGCGTCGCCGCGGCCAAGGTGAAAGGATGACGACCATGGGACGTATCAGCTTTCCCGCCCCGGAGACCATGTCGCCGGCACAGAAGGCCGTCTTCGACGAGATCGTATCGGGGCCGCGCGGCGTGCTCGTCGGCCCCCTGCGGGCGGCGCTGCACAATCCGGTTCTTGCCGATCGCTGGCAGCAGCTTGGCCGCGTGCTGCGCTTCGAAACGACGCTGCCGGGCTACCTCAACGAGTTGGCTATCCTGATCACAGCGCGGCGCTGGAACAGCCTGCTGGAATGGGCGATCCACGAGCGCGACGGTCTGAAGGTGGATCTGGATCAGGCGTGGATCGACGCCCTTCGCGTGGGCCGGGTGCCAGACTTCGGCGACGACACCGCGGCGGCCGAGATCTACGATTTCGTCTGCCAACTTCTGACGCAAGGCACCCCGAAGCAGCCGGTCTACGATCTGGTGTGCGCGCGCTGGGGCGAGGTCGGGGTGGTCGAGCTGACCGCCGTCGTCGGCTATTATTCAATGGTGGCCATGACCCTGAACGCGCATGAGATCCCGGTTCCGGAAGGGGTCAGCGCCGATCTTCCCATCACCCCCGGCGCCCTCTTCGACCTGCCGTTGCGCAACTGAGGACTGCAGCCGGTTCCCCTCTACCTGGAGTAAGTGATATAAAGCTATAATATCGTCAGATATGCCCGGAAGGCAAAGAGAAGCGAGGACCGTTCCATGCAGAAGCCCAGCTCGACCGACCTGCTCGAGAAGAGCAATGTCGCCCGCTATATCCAGCTTGCCTCGCTTTTCCGCGGCCGGATCGAGCGGGGGGGACTGGGCGATCGGAGCGCGGATACCGACGGTGGAACAGCTGTCCAAGGAATTCGGCGTGGCGGGCATGACGATCCGCCAGGCGCTCGATCAGATCGAAAAGGAGGGTCTGATCGAGCGGTTCCGGGCCAAGGGCACCTTCGTACGCGCACGGCCGGAGCGTGACCTCTGGTGCGAGGTGCAGACCGACTGGAACGGCCTGCTCATGTCGCGTGCCGATGCGCAGATCGAGGTGCTGTCGGACACGCCCGGCGCGATGCTCGCGCAGGCGGATTTCGATCATGGCACTGTTGCGCCTAGCTATCGTCACCTGCGACGTCTGCACCGGCGGCAGAACGTGCCCTTCCTCGTCGCCGACGTCTTCGTCGACGAGAAGCTGCAGCCACTGATCCCCGAAGAGAACTACTCCACCACCACCGCGATGCGGCTGGTGTCGGACTTGCCGGGCGTGCGCGTCGCTGATGCCCGGCAGATCCTGTCGGTGGCCTCCGCCGATGTCGAGACCGCGCAGCTGCTGCAGCTGTCGCTCAACGATCCGATCGTACTGGTGCAGCGCTTGGCCATCGATGAGGGCGGACGTCTGATCCTCGTCGCCAACGGAATCTACCGTGGCGACAAGGTGCGGATCGATATGAAATTGCTCACCTGACCCAGTGGTCCAGGCAAAGACCGGGACCGTGGCGACTGTTTAAGTGACAAAGCTAGCTTAATGATTTAACTTAACTCTCAAGGGTGAAATTGGGAGGAGAATCATGAGATTTCTGGCTCATGGCGCACTGCTTTGCAGTGCCATTGCCACCGGTGCGCAAGCGGATGAGGCAGGCTGCACTGCGCTTGCAAACATCACCCGGGACGCCCTGAAGATCGCCGAGGCGGCCTGGGTCCCGGCCGGACCCGATGACGATGCCGGGCAGGACCTGCCGGCCTATTGCAAGGTCACCGGGGTGATCGATGAGCGTCGGGGCGTGGGAGACGTGCTCTTCGGCGACCGCTTCGAGTTGCGTCTGCCCGAAGGCTGGAACGGACGCTTCTACTTCCAGGGCGGCGGTGGGCTCGATGGTCGCGTACGCCCGGCCTTTGGCGGCTCGCAGCCGACCGGCGAGCCGGCGGCCGTGGCCGAGGGTTACGCCGTGATCTCGACCGATGCCGGGCACGAGGACAAGGACAGCTCCTTTGGGCTTGATCCCGAGGCCCGCGAGGCCTGGGGCTATCAGGCACTCAAGGATGTTGCCGAGACCGGCAAGGCCCTCACCACCGGCTATTACGGCGAAGCTCCGCACCACAGCTACCTCATCGGCTGCTCCAACGGCGGTCGGCAGGGCATGATGGCCAGCCAGCGGTTTCCCGAACTCTTCGATGGCATTGTCGCGGGCGCGCCGGTGTTCCGCCTGTCGCGCAGCCATGTCGATACCGCCTGGGGCCTGCAGAAGCTGACCGCCATCGCCCCACAGGATGACGCGGGGAACCCGATCCTGTCACGCGCCTTCTCGGATGCCGATCTGGAACTTCTGGCGCAGGACATCGTCCAGCAGTGCGACGCGCGCGACGGACTCGCCGACGGGCTGGTGCTTGACCCTGCCGGGTGCGACTATGATCCCTCGGCGCTCGCCTGCAGCGCCGGGCAAGACGCCTGTCTGAGCGCAGAGAAGGTCGAGACGCTGAAGCTGCTGCACGAGGGCTCACGCGACAGCGCCGGCAAGCGCTTCTACGTCGCATGGAGCTACGACCCGGCGATTGCCGACGCGGGCTGGCGCAGCTGGCGGCTCGGCACCTCGGAAACCCCGGAGCCCAACGCAATCAAGGCAGGCCTGTCGAACAACGGCATCAAGTACGTGTTCCTGACGCCGCCGGACCCGGATTTCGACATCATCAACTTCGACTTCGACAGCGACCCGCAGCGCATGGAGGCCTCGGCGGCTTTTGCGGATGCGACCTCGACCGATCTTAGCGCCTTCCGCGATGCAGGCGGCAAGATCCTGCTCTACCACGGCACCGGGGATGCGGCGATCTCGGCCAATGACACCGCCCGCTACATGGCGGCGCTGCAGGCGGACATGGGCGAGGTCGGGGATTTCGCCCGCTACTTCCCGGTGCCGGGCATGGGGCATTGCCGCGGCGGGCCGGGGCCCGAGTCCTTCGACGTGCTGCAGACAATCGTCGGCTGGGTCGAGGAGGGCAGGGCCCCCGACCGGCTGATCGCCACCGGAGCGACGATCGAGGGCGTGACCCGTCCGCTCTGCCCCTGGCCGACCGTGGCGATCTATGATGGCAGCGGTCCCACCGATGCGGCGGCCAGCTTCGTCTGCCGCTGAGTGCAGTGTCATCGCGCCGCGTCGTGGCGCGATGCCGCAAGGAGCAAGATAATGTTTTATGATCCGCGTAAGGGCGACCACGGGCTGCCGCACAACCCCTGGACGGCGCTGGTGACACCGCGGCCGATCGGCTGGGTGTCGAGCCGCAGCGCCGCCGGTGTGCCAAACCTCGCGCCCTACAGTTTCTTCAACGCGGCGGCGACGCATCCGCCCTTCGTCATGCTCTCTTCGACCCCGCGCAAGGACAGCCTGTCGAACATCGAGAGCACAGGCGTCTTCGCGATCAACATCGTCGGCGCCGAGCTGGCAGAGGCGATGAACCGCAGCTCTGCGCCGGTGCCGTCCGATGTCGATGAGTTCGGGCTCGCCGGCGTGAAGGCGGGCGCCTGCCGCAGCATCGACGCGCCCTGCGTGGCGCAGAGCGCCGTCGTCATCGAGTGCATCCTGAACCGGGTGATCTCGCTCTCGCCGAAGAGCGGACTTCCCTGCGACACGCACATCGTCTTCGGCGAGGTCACCGGGATCGAGATCGCCGATCGCGTGATCCGCGACGGGCGGGTGCGCAGCGAGTTGATCCGCCCGGTCTCGCGGCTCGGCTACCTCGATTACGCGGTCACGGAGCAGACGTTCGAAATACCGCGTCCCGGGTCCTGAACGGACCCGCCCCGGCTCACCCCACGCCGGGAATGGTCGCGGACAGTGTGGGGCCCTCGGAGGAGTACAGACATGAAGACGAGATTTGCGGTGATGGGCCTTGCCCTCGCCCTGGCGATGCCGTGCCTTGCGCAAGCGCAGGTCGAGGAGAAGACGGCGATGAATGGCGATGCGCAGGTGGGCTACTCGGTCCGCGGCGAGGGGCCTCTGGTGGTGGTGATTGCTTCGACCGGCCGCAGCTCCGGCGAGCTTGCCCCGCTGGCCGACAGGCTGTCCGAACGCGGCTACCGCGTCGCCCTGCCGGAACCGCGCGGCATCGGCGCCAGCTCCGGCAAGATGACCGAGGTCTCGTTCCACGACTTCGGCGACGACTTCGCCGCGGTGATCGAACAGGAGGGCGGAAAAGCCATCGTCGCGGGCCATGCCTACGGACAGTGGATCGCCAAGACGATCGCCTCGGACCACCCCGAGATGGTCTCGGGCCTGGCGCTGATCGCGGGCGGGGCGAAGTCCTGGCCCTCGGAGCTTTCCGAGGCGATCACCATGATCAACGATCCGGACTCGAGCCGGGACCAGAAGATGGAAGGGCTGCTGCTGGCCTTCTTCACCGACGAGCAGAGTGCCGAACCCTGGCTCGAGGGCTGGCACCAGGACGTGACGGTCAGCCAGCGCGCGGCGCGCAAGCTGACCAACCGCGAGGATTACTGGGCCGGCGGCACCGCGCCGATCCTTGACCTGCAGGCGGGCGCCGATCCGTTCCGGCCGGAAAGCTCTCGGATGGAGGTGCGTGACGAACTGGGTGATCGCGTGACGGTCACGGTGATCGATGGCGCCAGCCACGCGCTTCCGGCGGCGAAGCCCGTCGAGACCGCCGATGCCATCGCCGATTGGGCGGATGCACTCCTGAAGAAATGACTCGGCGCCGAGGCGCCGCGCAGCGGCGTCGGCGGCACCAGGGCCCGTCCCCGTGTCGGGACGGGCATATTCCGGTCCGCGCTTGCGCAAGATGAGGGCGCGAGGGTGTCACCACCGCGCGCCAGCTTTCCCAAGGCCGCGCCGACGACTTGGCGTGAACCTTGCCCGGCGCAGCCCGGCGCAGGGCCTGAATCCTGCGATCACCTGGGTGCCGAGGCGGGCATCACAAGAAATCGCATGCAGCATGAGCTTCCCAGGAGGAGACGGGATGAGACATTCCAGGATGAGAATACTGCCAGTGGCATTGATCACGGCGGCCACGGCGCTGGCCTCGGCGGCGTCGGCCGAAATGACCGAGGACACCTGCAGCGCGCTTGCAGAATTCGCCTACCCCGATCTGCGCATCGAGGTCGCGGAGTTCCTCAGCGGCGCGACGATCGACGAGACGGCCTTGCCGAACCACTGCCGCGTGGAGGGCTATCTCGAGGAACGCGTCGGCAGTGACGGCAAGCGCTACGCCACCGGCTTCGAGCTGCGCATGCCGGTTGCGTGGAACGAGCGGTTCTACTTCCAGGGCGGAGGCGGCACCGACGGCTCGATCAGGCCCGCGGTCGGGGTGAACACGATCGGCCATCCGCCGGCACTCACTCTCGGCTTCGCGGTGGTGTCCACCGATGCGGGGCACAACCTTGGCGATCGTGCGGACACCAGCTTCGGGCTCGAGCCGAAGGCGCGGGTCGATTGGGGATACAACGCCATCGACCTGACTGCCACCGTGTCCAAGGCCCTGCTGCAGGCGGCCTACGGGACCTGGCCCCGATATTCCTATTTCGTGGGCAACTCCAACGGGGGCCGGCAGGGACTCATCTTCGCGCTAAGGCATCCCAACCAGTTTGATGGCATCCTGGCGCAGAATCCGATCAGACAGCAGACCCGCGGACATGTGGCGGGGGCCTGGAGCGTGCGTGTGCTCGCAGAGCGGGCGCCGACGGACGCTGCGGGGAAGCCGATCTTCACGCAGTTCCTCGACGATGCCGATTTCGCCTTGCTGACGCGCGAGCTCACCGCCCAATGCGATGAGCTTGATGGCCTGAAGGACGGTGTGGTCGACAGCGCAAGGCTCTGCAGTCCCGACTTTTCCGCGCTGGAGTGCCGCGACGGCGCGACGGAAGAGTGCCTGTCACGGGACCAGATCGACGCCTTCACCCTGATCCACGAGGGTCCGGTCAACTCCGCGGGCGAAGAGCTCTACGTACCCTTCGCCTATGATGCGGGCTCCGACTTCATGGGCTGGCACATCGGCGATGCGGACGCGTTCCCGAACAATGGCCGCAAGGCGCGGAACACCTCGATGCACAATGTCTTCCGCGACCCGCCGGATCCGGATTTCGACGTCTACGGCTTCGACTTCGACACGGATCCCGTCTCCATGAACGCCGCCGCGCAGTTCACCGACGCCGCTTCCGCCGATCTCGACGCGTTCAAGGGCGCGGGCGGAAGGCTGATCGTGGTGCATAGCATGGGCGACAGCGGAATCTCGGCCGTAGATACGACCCGCTGGTTCGAGACCCTCCAGAACCGCTATGGCGCAGAAACCGGGAGCTTTGCGCGCCTCTTCCTGCTGACCGGCGTCCGGCACGACCGGACGGGCTCCGGCCCGCACGTCTTCCCGGGCCTCGAGATGCTCATGGCGTGGGTCGAAGACGGGAGTGCGCCGGACCATCGCTCGGTGAGTGGCGGCACGCCGTCGCGGGAGCGTCCTTTGTGCGCTTATCCGAGGTACGTCACCTGGGAGCCAGCCACCGAAAGTTGGGGCTGCCAGGAGTAGCACGTGGTGCCGGACCATAGGTCCGGCACACCCAACCTGTCGGCGACTACCATGAACACGCCTGGAGATCAGATTCAGTAACATAATTATCCTTACGCGCCTAAGAGCAAAGAACGAGGCACATTCTAAACTGGGTTGCGACAAATCCCCTATCTTGCTGGAAAGCAAGGAGAACGGACAATGGCGCACAAAGAGCTGGACCTGGGTGAACGGCGCAGGATCGAAGACCTGCTGAACGCGAAGCTGCCGGTCAGCACGATTGCCGCAGAGATCGGTCGGCATCGTTCGACGGTCTACCGCGAGATCAAGCGCAATGCCTTTGCCGCAGACACTGAAGAGGTCGCCTACCTCGATGGCTACTACGGCATGGTCGCGCAGCGCAATGCCTCCGACCGCCGGGCCCGGAGGCGCAAGCTGACCCGGCTTGTGGATTTGCGCGAAGCCGTTATCGACCGTCTCAAGGCCGGCTGGTCGCCTGAGCAGATCGCCGGTCGGATGCGTCTCGAAGGTCTGCCCGTGACCGTCAGCCACGAGACCATCTACGCCCATGTCTATGGCCCAGAGGGTCGTGCCGAAGAGTTGGCGCGACACCTGCCCAGCCGGCG
>NZ_NTHN02000078.1 GCF_002300555.2 Alloyangia mangrovi
CGCGCGCGGAGAGCTGCGGGGGTTGCCCGGCTGCGGCGGCAGGCCAAGAGCGTGCAGGCGGGCCACCTCGAACCGGCGATCAATGCGCAACGCAAGGGCGGCGGGCGCGCTCTCGGGCGCCTCGGGCAACAGGTTGCAGATCGGGCAATGGTGACCGTGGTGGGCGCCTTCGACCTCGCAGAGGTCAGCCAGCGTGCCGCCCATGGCGAGGTAGCTCCGCAGGTTGGCGGCCTCCGGCCCTTCGGGCGCCATGCGCGCCGCGAAGACGACACTTGCCAGCGCCACCGCGAGGACGGCGACGGCGAGGGTCAGGCGATGGGCGCGTGCGCGGATCATGGCCCAATCTGTAGCCGGGATCCGGGGCGCTTGGGAAGGGACGTCACGCCGCACCTGCGGCGCGTGTCGCGGGACGGGACCGCACCCCGCCCCGCCCGGCGTCAGGAGAGGACCGACAGGAAGGGCAGAACCACGGCCTCGAAATCTTCGCGCTTTGTCAGGTTCATCGCGTGGCCACCCTGGTCGAAGATCACCAGCCTGGCGCCGGGAAGGCGCGCCGCCAGCCGCTCGGACTGGGCCACGTCGACCAGCGCATCGTCCTTGCTGGCGATGAGCAGGATGCCAGAGCCATCGGCGATCTCCGGCAGGCGGAAGTCGCGCAGCGCCCGGATGCGGTGGGTGATGGTCTCGGCCCCCTGGAAATGCGCCACCGCATGCGCTTCCTCGGCGGCGATCTTCTCGGGGAAGGCGGCGATCCAGAACGGCGGGTAAAGGAAGTTCATCTGCAGCGCCGCAAAGGCCCGCAGCCCCTGCCCCGCCAGCGCCGCCAGCCGGATGTCGAAGCAGCGCGAGGTATGCGCGTCGATCTCGGGCCAGGCGTTGATCGCCACCACCCGCTCGACGCGGCGGTCCTCGCGCGCCGCCAGATCGAAGCCGACCAACCCACCGAGCGCATGGCCCATGAGGTCGAAACGATCGACCCCGGCGGCGTCGCAGACCTCGAGCAGGTCATCGGCCATGGCCTCGATGGAGGTCGGGCCGAGGTCGCAGGCATTCGCCCCGGTGCCGCGCTGGTCGTAGAGGATGAGGTCGCAGAGCGGCCGCAGCGCCTCGAGGTGCGGCGCCCAGTAGCCCTGCGCCCCGCCGAGGCCCGAGCAAAGGACAAGCGTGCGGGCGCCCTCGCGCCCGCAGCTCAGGTGGGTGAACTGCATCACTTGATGACCGCGACCGTGGCGATCTCGACCAGCGCGTCGGGCTTCACCAGGCCGCACTGGATGCAATAGCGCGCCGGCTTGTCGCCCGGGAAATAGGTCGCATAGACCTCGTTCACCGCGCCGTAGTTGGCCCAGTCGGTGACGAAGATATGGTTCATCACCACGTCGTCCATCGTGCCGCCGGCGGTCTCGATCACCGACTTGATGGTTTCCAGAACGTGCTTGGTCTGCGCCTTCGCATCGCCCACGTGCACGACGTTGTTTTCCTTGTCGAAGGGCAACGTGCCCGACACGTACACAACCCCGTCGGCCAGCACGCCCGGGAGGTAGGGTGCGAGCGGCTTGCCGGTGCCTTCGGGGATCACGGGAGTCTTAGGCATTCGAAAGTTCCTTTTCTTCCTTGGAGATGAGCGCGGCGCAGAAGTCGTCGGTCTTGGCGACCCAGCCGAAGAAGGTGGCGACGTTGTAGACCGAGGCCTGCTGGATGAAGTCCGGGCCGAGGTGGTTGGTGGCGTCCTCGAGCATCAGGCAGTGGTACTCGAGGTGGAAGGCATCGCGCAGCGAGCTTTCGACGCAGACGTTGGTGGCAATGCCGGTGAAGATCAGCGTCCGGATCCCGCGCGAGCGCAGCGCGCTGTCGAGGTAGGAGTTGAAAAAGCCCGAGTAGCGCGGCTTGGGGATCAGCAGATCGCCCTCCTGAGGCTGCAGCTCGTCGATGATCTCGTAGTCCCAGCCGCCCTTGGCCAGGAGCTGGCCCCAGAGCTCGGGGCGCTTCTTCATGGCCTTGATGGCGTTGGATTTCTTGACGTTGGGCGAGTCGGGCCCGCCGGCCTCGACATAGGCCGGGTCCCAGCCGTTCTGCAGGAAGGTGACCAGAACTCCGGCGTCGCGGCAGGCCTTGGTCACCTTCGAGATGTTCTCGATGCACGAACGCGCGCCCGACACGTCGAAGCCCGCGAGGTCGACGTAGCCACCTTTGGTGGCGTAGGCGTTCTGCATGTCCACCACGATCAGCGCGGTGGTCTCAGGGTCGAAGCCAAAGGCTTCGGGTTGTGCGGTGACGTCCATCTCGGTCCTCATGCGGGTTCGGCGACCTTCACCGCCTTGCGGCAGGCCATAAGCGGCTGGATCCTGGAGCCGAAATCCTCGACCCCCTGCACGAAATCGTCGAAGGTCAGCAGAACGCCGCCCATTCCGGGAACCTCTGCCACTTCGTCGAGCATCCGGGCGACAGTCTCGTAGGAGCCCACCAGCGTGCCCATGTTGATGTTCACCGCCGAGACCGGGTCCGACATCTGCCGCACGTTGGTGTCGGTGCCCGAGGTCGTGTCCGCCGCGCTCTGCAGGCCGAGCCAGGACAACGCCTCCTGATCGGCCCCCTCCTTGTAGAGCTCCCACTTGGCGCGGGCCTTTTCGTCACTCTCGTCGGCGATGATCATGAAAAGCGCATAGGTTGACACATCGCGCCCGGTCTTGGCGGTGGCCTCCTTCAGACGCTCGGCATTGGGCGCAAAGGCCTTGGGCGTGTTCACCCCCTTGCCGAAACAGAAGTTGTAGTCGGCATATTGGGCCGAGAAGGCCATCCCCGCATCCGACGAGCCGGCGCAGATCACCTTCATGTCGGCCTGCGGCTGCGGGCTGAGGCGGCAGTCCTCCATCTGGAAGAATTCGCCCTTGAGATCGCTCTTGCCGGTCTCCCAGAGGTCGCGGAGCACCTGCGCATACTCACCGAGGTACTTGTAGCGGGTGCCGAAGAACTTATCCCCCGGCCACATGCCCATTTGTGTGTACTCGGGCTTTTGCCAGCCGGTCACGAGGTTGACGCCGAAGCGGCCACCCGAGATGGAATCGATCGTCGCCGCCATGCGTGCCACGATCGCCGGCGGCATCACAAGCGAGGCAGCGGTGGCATAGAGCTTGATCTTGCTTGTGCAGGCGGCGAGCCCGGCCATCAGCGTGAAGCTTTCGAGGTTGTGGTCCCAGAACTCGGTCTTGCCGCCGAACCCGCGCAGCTTGATCATGGTGAGCACGAAATCCAGCCCGTGCCTTTCGGCGCTGAGGGTGATTTCCTTGTTGAGCTCGAAGCTCGGCTTGTACTGCGGCGCGGTCTCGGAGATGAGCCAGCCGTTGTTTCCGATGGGAAGGAAGACCCCGATTTCCATGAATGACCTCTTGTCTGAACTGGTGTCCGGCGGCGCGCGGGCCGTCTGAGGTCAGCAAAGCTTTTTTTTACCAAACGGTAAAATTGACTTCTGCGAATTTTCTGGGGTGAAGCACGCGGATGCTGAAGACCCGGGCGCTTTGCTCGGCGGGTGTCAGAAAATGCACAAAATATGTATCGGAGAGATCGGTTTCCGTGCTCAGAGGCCGAGCGGCAAAGGACGCCGAAAGTCACCCCGCCAGACATCACGCACCGTAAAGGTCCGGGCGAACGCAGGCGTGGTGATGCATGTCTTGGGGGTGTTTGGAGGCGAGTAGGGGAATGCCTGAAAGCAACCGAACATCAACCTAAACTATTGTTTTCATTTTCATTTTTAACACTCTCGGCGAAATGATAGTGTCATCCATAATGTCACTGACTGCGCCGCCTTTGCCTTTTTTCGCGGTTCGCACACTACGCTGGTTGTACTTCGCGTGCTTGACGACTTAAAAAAACGCTGAAAAGCGTGAACTTCACAGCACGCGTCTTGGGAATTAGGGGTACCGATGGACACTGTAACCATTATCTCGGGGCTGCTCTCTGGCTTCGTAGGCGGCATCGGAGCCATCGCGGCCAGCGTTTTTGCTTATTTGAAGACGGATAAATTGGAGAGGCGAGCCAAGAAGCGCGAGCTGACTTACCAGATATTCGGGAATCGCCACTGCCTATCGAACGGACCATCAGAATCGCAGAGCAAGCACTTGGTCGTTACCGGACTTAATCAAATTCCGATAGTTTTCTTTGATGATTCCGAGGTTGTTCAAGCGTACGACAACTTCGTCGCAAATAAGTCCGATGAAAACTTGAGAAAATTGTTCGAGGCCCTCCCCCGCGCCGCTGGAATGAAGGCCACGGTTCAACATAGACACGTTATGAACTTTATTAACTTGGGGCCTCAATAACCAGGTCGAGTTAACCGAGGTTAGTTCCGATATTATCCTCTAAGATACCAAGATCAATGGAGAAGCACACGGAAAGGTGTTGCGAAAAAACCACAGTTCATGAATGGTCGTTTGTGGCTCATAAATCGCAAACATCGCGCGGCTAAGAATCGATTATCCAAATGGTACGTAGTAACTATTGGGTTGTATCATGAAGAAAATTCTTGCCACCGCCATTCTGTCCTGCGCAATGGCATCTCCTTACGCAGTAAGCGCAGCACAAAATCCTGCATATTCCTCGTTTCAGCAAGACAAATATTCTCACGGTGGAGGTTGTCGCAAGGACTCCCCGCGTGGACAATGCTGCCACGCAGGAAGCAAGCCTTATCACTGCCACTAACTGAAACTGACCTCGCGGCACTTGGCTACGTCTTATGCCGCGAGGCTATCGAACAACCTCTCGAAAACTGTTCAGGTGGTCGTTACACAAAACCACTGCCAAACAGCCGCCGGTTCTAAGCAGTATAGAAGTCGCCCCATCTGTCCCTCAGATGAATGACCGCCACGGCTCACCAATTTCTGTAACACCTCGGCCCGCGGATACCTCATCTACAGCATCTCCAGAATTCTTGATGATCGCGAGCTGAATTTCAACGACATCCACCCCCATGAGAATTTCGCCGTTGCTCGGCAGCTGCTTTCCCGCGAATTGGTTAAGCGTTTTCTGCTCAGTCAATTCGGCTACCTTTACACTCGGGACTTCATGTGTGAACGCGAGATTCCAACTGAGGCCAGTTACCTCTGGCATGATCGTCCTGTTGTACGCAGATAGACGCGAT
This sequence comes from Alloyangia mangrovi, assembly GCF_002300555.2. Taxonomy (GTDB): domain Bacteria; phylum Pseudomonadota; class Alphaproteobacteria; order Rhodobacterales; family Rhodobacteraceae; genus Salipiger; species Salipiger mangrovi. The sequence continues at coordinate 5,132 of NZ_NTHN02000078.1, forward strand.
TTGGGGGCATGCGAATAGCCAACCTTTAGAGCCTTTTTGTTGTTAAGCGCTAGGACATACACGAACCACCGTTCATGTTGTATAGGTATGACAGAGTACCCCTCAATACGCGGCGCGGGACCAGGCCGGTATTGGTAGTCTGATCCCGCACCCGACCCAGCTGCGTCAGCCTTTCCTTGCTCTTGTCTTCTTGACTCCCGCGAAGAACCGCCCCAAAGCCGTTGGTACTCACCCTCCAGAGCTTCCGTCCTAATTTCGTTTGCCTCTGGATCGAAGAACTCGGCCCAGACCTCTCGATCAACCTCTCCAGCACCGGAAAAGCCAGCTCTCTGGTCACGAGGATCAATATGCCTAAAGTTGAGGACTTTATTATAGAAGCCTTTCACCGTACGCCCGATAAGTGTGGCCGTTTCTGGAATCGGTTGCCCGGCTCGTAATGAAAGACTCCCCCCGTATGTATATTGATATACGTGAAGAGCCGCCAGACTCTGCGACCGGGACCAATTGACGCCTGTGTTTTCCCAAAGGCTGTCAATTCTGCCTAGGTGAGGCTCTTCCAAAAGATAATTCGATCCGCTCGCCATCTTGAGTATCAGTAAGTCGCTCAATATTGGATCGTCCAACATCCAAGCTCTTTGAAGCACCCCCTTTTTGTTTGCCACTTCGTCGATTCTGACGCTCACACGCGAGGTTTGAGCGGTCGCATTCTTGGGATCGCGCCAATACTTCCGACCCGCACTGTCGTCCTCTCTCACTTTTGGCCTGTCGAGCAAGACGCCCTTCGCGACAACACCCGCTACTGACTTACCTTTGCCCTGCGAACGCCAGAGGTAGAACCTATCACCGTCCTGCATCCGCTTCGCGTTTTGTTTCGCCGCAAAAAGGAATACACTTACGCCTTCGTTGAGCAATTTATCAACATCGAAGATGTCCGGGTTGCATTGAAATATCCAGGTAGCCACGACCGATCCAATCACGAAAGACTAATTTGGGCGGACATCAGCACGCCCACCGATCCACCGCAGCCATCGCAGCCGCCGGGTCTCCTTTGATTCTTATGACTGTCTGCCGACTCAATCCAGTAGCTCTAGAGATTGTTGACGCACCGCTTCCTTCGGAGAGCATGCGAAGCACCGCCTCGCAGGTTGCTCGGTCATAGCTGGGCTTCTTTCCTCTGTATTTGTTCTGGTCGCCCTTGGCGGCCTCAATACCGGCTCTCTGAGCCTCTTTCGTAGCTTCGGCCTGCGCCTGAGCCGTCGCAGCCATGAAGGCGATCAACGCATCCCTTACGGCCTGCAGCACGGGGTCTGTAGTGGACCCATCGAAAGTCATGTTGTTGATCACGGTTCGGATGATCACGCCCCGGCGCATAAATTCCCGGATCGTGTCGGTCACATCCTGATAATTCCGCCCCAACCGATCCACCCACCGCACGACGAGGGTATCCCCGGCCCGGAGACGGTCATACAGCCGTTTTCCGCCCGTTCTGTCGCATAGGCGCGTAGAAATGCCCGATACCCCATGATCGGCGATCACGTCGTCTACGGCGAAGCCTGCGGCCTCTGCGTGGGTCTTCTGATGTTCGAGCGTTTGGTCCGCGGTGCTAACGCGGGCATAGAGAATGGTTTGGGACATGCTGAAATATCCTGTACGATAGGGTAATGTACGTAGAATGCATGTCCGTTGATTGAAATCAACCCTTACGTACGCTGAGAGCGTCGCTATTAGCGATGTCCGTTGAGGTATACCCTAAAGAATAATAAGGAGCAATCTTCCGGAAGGAAGTCAGCTGCATGCGGTTGAACGCGTTCGAAGTGCGTTTCCGTATGCGATGGACCTTTTTTGAAGCTCATTCGCCGCACGTGCGTCAAAAATTTTTGCGAAAAACTTTGAGAAATTCCTTGTTGTCGTCCGCAGACAAAGTGCAGGATGAATTTAGGATGTCGTCTAGCGACATGCGAAAAAGGTGGGGAGAGGCTCCTAGCCCCCTCCCCGTTCACTGCGGTGAATTTTGGTGGAGCCGTGCCTTCCGTGGAAAGACTGGCACGGCCCACCGGCTCCTCTAGATCCGGCTCGCTTACAGCAGAGCGAGGATCAGGGCGGCAACGGAAGCGATAGCCCCCAGAACTTGCAGGCCCATGAAGAAGATACGCAACTTCATGTGACTATTCTCTGAGGCTGCGGCGCATACGTAAAGCGAAATGTTGTCGATAGCCGCGGAACAGCCACAATATTTTCGAGAACTAGGCCCCTAAACTAGCTTTACCGAATGTCTATCCATGGTGTAGAGGACTGGCCTTTCCATCCCACCGGTTCCGTTTTTGTTCGGTATTTACCTAGGTCCTTTGCTAGCTTCCAGAGCTACACCCAAAGCCGTTCATGAGAAGATTTGGTCAGGGCGAGTGCCACCCCGGGGGTATCCCGTTCCCGTACATGGCCACGACGACGGATAGGGCGTGGAGCGTATCAACCTATGCCTTGCAGTGAGCATCCTTCGGCAAGCCCGCCAGAGCCACAGAGCGACTCAAGAAGCCGCAGTGTCGGCTTTCGTTGCGGGGTTGAGCGGGCCGAAGCTTCGGTCGCGTCTACGGGGCTAAAATCGACCTCTACGGCGATGTGCGAAGACTACCCACATGATTATTCAACTAGCGACTCCCCGAGCTGGAAACCCGAGAACAACGTCAAAATGTACTCCGTTCAAATCCACTAAAAAATGGAACAATTAGTGTTATAAATCAATAGCTTGAACGAGAAGTGAATCTGTGTAATATAGGTGGGGCCTCCCCGCCTTCTAACGAGATTCAAACTTGCAGGACGACCCTTTCGAACTTGACGAACACCGAGTGGTCGAACTCGCCAAACGGGTCGGGTCTGATCCTTCCCAGCACGTCCGAATGCAGGATGTTCGATCTTCTTTTCCTTTACTCCCGAAAATTCAGGGAACAAAAGGCTATCGGACCAAACTCTCCCGTGCCGCCGAAACCCTGTACCGGATGATCCACACCAATGACCATGTGACTGCGAATTTCGGCAAGAAAGTCATTCTACGCGGAAAAGATCATGGCGTTCTTCCCACGCTGCCAAAACGGCCTAAGCCTGCCCATCTATTCGCTCTAGAAATGCTGCTGCATAGCTTGGCAAATCTCGCCTCTTGGCCCACGAAAATGGAAGGGGGGCAATTGCTGCGACGGGACTATGTCGCCATCCCCCTCGATCACAACCAATTCTCTAAGGACTCTTACAAACACCTCAGCGGAACGGCCTTTCGCCACATGGTTTACGCCCTGACGGTTTACACAGAAGAAGTTAATCCTCATCCGTGGCTCGAATATCGCTCCTCTCATTATAATCAGAAGACAGGTGAGAGGAAACAATCCCGAGTGCGTCCCGCTACCTCCTTTTGCAACTGGATGACCTCTCAGGGCCTGATCTTCGGCAATCACCCTTTCGCCCGCAGCGTGCGGAACAAGCTAGGCGAAGCACTGCTCCGCGTCTCGTTTGAAAACCCCACCACAGGCGAGATAATAGCCACACCGCTTAATCGCCCCCTTCAAGACGAGGAACTGGTCCTTCCCCTCATTAATGATGCCCTAGCCGGTCAGGCCCTCTCCCGGCCCCTCAACAGCTACAAAGAATTCACGGACAACTTCGATTTCGACCGCGGAACACCTAAAGCAATGCTGTGCGGGAGCAAACGTCTCTACCGTCAGTTCGCAGGAGCTGATGGGCGTGGGGGACGCCTCTACGGTCATTGGGTTCAGAATATTCCCGGCTGGCTACGTAGGGGACTGTTGATTAAGGGGAAGCCAGTTGCGGAACTCGATTTCAGGAACATGCAACTTGTTTTGCTCTATGGCCTTTCAAAGGTTCCAGTTCCTGATGTTGAAGACCTTTACGCCATGCCGGGCATGCCCCGAGATCGCGATGATATGAAAATGGTTCTGACACTCTCGGTTGGAAATCCTACCCGGGACGAAACCTTAGGCGCGATCCGCAAAAGGCTCCATGATGAAGGCCGCGCGGGACCGGATAAAGCCGAGCGTCTATACAATACCTTCTGGGCTTGCCACGAAGCAGTAAGCCCCCACCAAAAGCACGCCCGTGATGGCGTTTGGGCTGTGCTTCAAAACCTAGACAGCCGCATCGCTCTTCGAATCTTGGCGAAATTGCTCGACCAAGAAATCACCGCGATCCCGGTACACGACAGCTTCATCGTTGAGCGTCGCCACGCTGAGACAACCGAGAGAATGATGAAGGAAGTCTTCGCGGGGTACTGCCCCGGAACGTCTGTGCATGTGAACGTTACGTCTAAGGGTGCATAGTCTAGGCAACACACCACTTCGGGCGGTTTGTCACACCAGAACAATTTCTTTATTGATAGGGAGCTTTCCGAACCCCTGCCGTAGCCGACACTCTGGCCGCCGTCGAGCCGGGCATTCTCCCCGACCTCTTAACCCTCCATACACTCCTCGGAAATCCACGACAAATAGGGGTGGGCTGCCAAGTCTACGGCAGCCTTCATGACGGCAAGGCTGGGGCCATGGCCGTACGCAGCACCAACGGTGTGCTGATCATGACCCAAGATCGCATTGTGGACCTCCAGCGCAACGCCAGCATTCCGCATCTTGTCTTTGAAGCTGCCTCGCATGGAGTGATTTGTGTATCGACCAGCTACCTCGCCCGACACCTTGCCAAGATCTACTTTCTTCATCCAGAAACCACATTTTTCAGACGCGCGGGACTTACCGTCCGACTTGACCGGAAAATCGAAGAGGCGTTCACGCCCCGTCCGCTCCTTCAGAAGGCGTTTGATTAGCGGAATCAACGTCTCACAAACCGGAACCTGTCGCTGAGACTGCCGGTTCTTGACGTCAGCGTTCCGCAAGTCGAAGTAAAACAGGCCATCTTGCTCGCGTACCTGATGGGTCTTGCATAGCGCCACCTCATCAAGGCGCATCCCGCTGCAAACTAAGATCGCCCACAAGTCACGCACTTCACGCGGAAGCTTGGGGATCGAGAACAGCGCCACGAGCTGATCATCGCTCAGCGGCGTGTAGTGCTGACCCTTCTTTCCGATCCGACTAAGCTTCAAGTTCGAGAAAGGATTCTGCGAAAGTAGGCCATCCTGAACCGCCGCGTCGAGCATTGTTGAAACATCACTTACTCGCGTCTTGACCGTGGAGTTGCTACACCCCTGCTCGGCCAACCGCTTCGCAAAATCGTAGGCATCTTTGGCCTGCACGGCGATCAACTCATTGTCGCCCACCACGTCGATGAACTGCTGGATGTTCTTGATTCTAGCCTTGGCTGTCTTCGCCTTGAGGTCTTTGTTTGCAACGCGAACGTTGAGGGCCTGCTCGAAGCCTGGCAAATACCCGGACACCGTAGCCGAGGCCTCGCCAGACCCAAAACTACGATCAAGCTCACGCTCTGCGGCGCTGATCAGCCTCTGCGCTTCCTCTAAGTCAGGGATTTCTCCGTCAAATCGCTTCCACATCTTGACGAGCTGCCCAGAATCTTGCGGCGACAACGCAAAGCCCTGTAATTCCAAGAGAACCTTCTTGAACTCGGCAATCGCCTTCCGCGCTTGATACGCATCCTCGGGAGGATCGGGCATAGCCCGAGTCACCACATCGCCGATTTCTTGATCGTAGGGGAAGTCGTAGCCAGTATCGTAGAGGCGGAGCTTCCGAACCGCAGTTTGGTAAGCACTATCGACGGACCGCAAACTCTGAACATGCCTGACGCGCAAAATCCTCTCACGGAGCTGAGCTTCAAGCTCGAAGCGCCGCTTTTCAGCAATCGCCTTGTCGCTGGTACCCGTCGAGAGCCGAAGCTGCTTCTGCCCTCCGAAAGCCTGCCGCACTTCCTGAGGGATAGTCATCGAAACATAGTAGCGACCGCGCCTTTGGCTCAGCGTCGCAGAGGGCAGATCCAAGGTAGATTCTCCAGCCTTAATGTCAGTCGTAGTGTCAACCGTAATGTCAACGGTACGGCCAACGCCGCTCGCTTTGCTAGCAAAGCAAGGACATAAGAACCAGAAGAAAGGATGGAGGCGAGTAGGGGAATCGAACCCCTGTGCACGGATTTGCAATCCGCTGCGTCACCACTCCGCCAACTCGCCGGGGGTGTGGCACTCCTTAAGTTCCCGGCGAAGAGCCGTCAAGCAGATATCGGAGCTTCGGGGCGAGGACGACGCCAGGGCGCCGGCGAGACTGCGACCGCACCTCCGCTCAACCCATCGCCGTCGGGGCGAGGTAGCCGAAACGCTCGATAATCGCGGCGCAGTTCAACTGAATCATCCCCGCCATTTCCGGCGCGAGGCGGGCCGGTGCAGTTTTGCCGGCATCCTCTCGCAAGAGACCCTCGACCCTGCCCTGCACCCCGACCGCATCGGCAGGGGGATGTCCGGCCCCGCCCCGCTCCCGGTCGTTCAGCGACAGGCCGCGCGCAGCACGGGTGTCAAGACCGCAGAGGTCGAAGACCTCGTCCACGGCCCTGGCCAAATCGCTGACCATATCTTCGTGCCGCACCAGCTTCAGCGGCAGGCCGCGCTGCTCGAGGCGCAGCAAGGTCTCGCCGAAATAGCGGTAGAGGGCGAGGATCTCGGCGGGATCACCGCCACGGGCCAGCATGCTCTCGCAGATGTCGTAGGGATCGCGCACCAGACCGACGAAACGCGCGCCGGGGTAAATCCGGTCGAGCTCCGTGGCGAGGCCGATGTTGTAGTTCATCACCTTGACCAGCATACGCCCGCGCCCCGAGGGCAGGCCCGGCCCCATTCCCCGCGCCGCGAGCGCGCGCTTGTAACGGCGCACCTCGGGCAGGTTGCGGTCGGTGGCCCGGGCCAGTTCGCGGGCGATCCAGGCACGATCGCGCGGACGCAGCGGGCCGGGCGCCCGCTGCGGGTTGAGGATGTCGCCGCTGCGGAGCAGCGTGGGCAGGTAGCCCGAAAGTGCCTGCAGCGTCTCGGCGCGCGGCACCGGCGCCGGGCGGAGCACCTCATGCAGGGCGCCCTCGGGCCAGACCGTGTCGCGATGGGCGCGCAGCGCGTCGTGCAACTGGTCGCTGCCGCCGCGCTGCAGGCCAAGAAGAAAGATCGGAGCCGTATCGCTCATCTCAGCCCCTCCCCGCCGAGGCGGCCCGGGCACCGGCACCTAGCTCGACATATTGCGCCAGCAGCGAGGACGCGGTCTGGCGGATGTCGTAGCTCTCGGCCACGGTGCGCAGCGCGGCATCGCCGAGCCGGGCGCGCAGCTCGGCATCGCCGGCCAGCCGCTCCAGCGCGGTGGCCAGCGCCTGCCGGTCGTCGACCTCGAACAGCAGCCCGTTCTCGCCATCCCGCATGAAATCCATCGCGCCGCCGGTGCGCGCGGTGATGCAGGCAAGGCCCGAAGCACAGGCCTCGAGCAGGGCGTTGGACAAACCCTCTCGCGCCGAGGGCAGAACGAAGACATCCACCGCCCGCAGCAGGTTGGGCATGTCAGCGACATGGCCGAGCATCCGCACCCCCGGCTGCTCGAGCAGCGCGGCGGAGATCTCGTCGCCCTCTCCGAAGGTCGCCTCATAGCCCGAACCCGCGGCGCGGTTCGCCCCGGCGATGGCCAGCGTCGCCTGCGGGATGCGTGCGCGCACGTCCGACCAGGCCTCGAGAAGCAGCGGCAGGCGTTTCTGCGCGGCGAGCCGACCGGCAAAGAGAAACAGCGGTCCCGCGGGCAGTCCGAAACTCAGGCGTAGCTTGTCCTTCTCGACCGGGGTTCGGGCGGGGCAGAAGCGCGCGCCATCGACACCGTTGGGGATGAAGCGCAGCTTCTTTGCCGGCACGCCGAGCTCTGTCAGCTCGGCTTCGATCTCGCGGCTCACCATCGGGAAGCGGTCGACCGCCCGTGCCATATAGGCCAGCCGCTGGCGACCGAGCGGCTTGCGGACGATCGAGGTGGCCTCGCCGCCGCACATGGGCTTGGCCAGAAGCGGCGCGTTGGTCCAGCGCTTGCCGAGCGCCCCGGCCAGCGCGGGGGAGAAGAGCGAGTGGCAATGGATCACGTCGGGATTGAGCTCCCGCACCATGCGCGCGGCGCCGAGAATGAAGCCGACGCCCTTGACCGGCTTGCGCATGGCGATGCGCCGCACCTTGACGCCGTCGATGGTCTCGGCGGCGGCAAGGCCCGGGTAGCGGCGGGTAAGGATATAGACCTCGTGCCCCTGCCCGGTCATCAGTCCGGCAAGCTGCGCCACCTGCTTTTCCGCCCCGCCGACGATCGGGTGATAAGAGGAGATGATCATGCAGATGCGCAGCGGCTGAAGGGCCGCGGGCTCGGCCCTGCCGGTCGCCCGGCTCAGGGAGGATGTGCTGCCGGAGGTCATTGTCCGCCCTCCGATGCCACTTGCGCCGTGCCACCAAGCGGCACCGGTGCCCGGCCCGCGGTCAGCGTCGAAAGCAGCTCGACCCATTTGGCCACCATGGTCTCCTTGTCGAAGAGCGTCGCCGCGCGGTGCCGTCCCGCCGCGGCGTAGCGCGCGCGCAGGTCGGGATCGCGCAGAACGCTGTCCAGCGCATCGGCCAGCCCCCGCGTGTCGCCTGCCCCGACGAGGCGCCCGCTGACGCCATCCTCGAGCGCATCCGAACAGCCGTCCACGTCGGTCGAGATGCAGCAGCAGCCGCTGGCCATGGCCTCGAGCAGGGTGATTGGCAGCCCCTCCCAATGCGAGCTGAGCAAGTAGATGTCGAAGGCCTGCAGCGCCGCCACCGGATCGGACTGCCAGCCCAGCATCTTCACCCGATCCGAAAGCCCGGCCGCGGCCAGCGCCTGAACGACCTCTTGCTGCAGGCGTCCCTCGCCGGCCATGACGAATTGCACCTGCGGGTAGCGCAGCGCCAGATCGCGCAGGGACTCGATATAGTCGAGCGGCGCCTTCTGCGGCTCGATGCGGCCCATCCAGCCGACCACGGCCCGGTCCGGGTCGAGCCCGAGCGCGCGCCGCGCCGCGCCCCGGTCCATGGGCGGGCGGAAGCGGTCCACATCCACGCCGGTGCGGATCACGCTGACCCGCTCGGGCGGCATCAGCCGTGCCTTGAGCGTTTCTTGCCGCGCGTGCTCGGTCAGCGTCACGACGTGGCCGCCAAACCCGCGCGCGACGAAATCCAGCGCCCAATAGAAGGGTGCCTTGGCGCCCTGCACCCGGCGCTGAAAGGGCATCGACGCCTGCCGGTAGACAACGGGAATGCCGGTTATCCGCCCGGCGGCGCGGCCGATGAAGCCCGACTTGCTGCCGTGGCAGACGATCACATCCGCCTCCTGTGCGCGCGCCGAGGCGATGACACGGCGCAGCACCCGGGCGTCTCCACCCATGTCGATGCTGTAGCGCGCCATCTCCACCGGCTCAGCGCTGAGGCCGCGGCGTGCCAGATCGGCCGCATAGGCCTCGTTGTTCTCGGAAAGGCAAAGAGTGTGCGCTCGCACCCCGATCCGCCTCAGTTCAGTCAAAAGCAGCTTGTTGTAGAGGGCGATGCCCCCGGTCGACTTGGTCACGGCTAGCAGACTGATCTGTCGCATGGGTAATCCACATATTTAGAAACAATTGGTCGTGAATGTTCAAAATCGAGCTTCGCGGATCACCGCGACGGGGCGACGATTCGGCCGAAAATGACCATTGCCGCAGCGGCAGCATACGCTGCTCGCCCGGATTATGCCTCAGCGGGCTTACACCGAACAGCGCAAACTCGAGACCCGCCCATATTTTAGGCAAGAGGCTCTCGGCAAAAACCTGCCTTTCCCGCGGCGACACAAATCGTGTCCATTGTAGAAACATGACTTAACGTTAGCGTACAAATTGCGTTGAAACTTAACCGACTACGGCGCTTCTCGCCGCGCCTCTGCATTCCGCCGCGCCCCATTGTCGCCTTAATTCCAAATGATCCACCCCATTTGAACCGTCGCAGCACGACGCCCGGCGATCTTTCACCGACGCTGAGTCGGCGGAAACTCACCCAATACCCCAAGGTAAACTTTCAGACGGAATGCGTCCCGAGCGTTCCGCGAGTATCCGATAGGCACCGCAAAGGAACTACTCGCACACTACATAAAGAAACTAATCGGGACTAAGTCACATAATGTCGGACAATAATTCAGAGCTTCTCGCGTTTGAGGGAGCGCAGGGGTTTGGTGCAAGCGCAACTGGTGGCCGTGGTGGTGAAGTTGTTAAAGTTACAAATCTGAACGATTCCGGGGAAGGTTCGCTTCGCTGGGCTCTGGAAGATCTCGACGGGCCGCGCATTGTGGTTTTCGAAGTTGGCGGACAAATTGACCTGACCAGCCAGATTGAAATTAACGGTGACGTCACGGTGGCCGGGCAGACTGCGCCCGGGGGGGATCACGGTGACCGGCGCCCGTCTCCGCGTCGTGGAAAGCAACGTGATCATCCGCGGCATGACCGTGCGTCCGGGCGACGACCCCGACGGGCAGAACCCCGATGACCGCGACGGCATTTCGATCGGCAAGGCGGGCAATACCGTCGAGAACGTCATCCTCGACAGCAACTCGATCAGCTGGTCGATCGACGAGAACGTCGCGACCTGGGGCTCGCCGAGCAACATCACGATCTCGAACAACATCGTCGCCGAGGCGCTCAAGGAGTCGCTGCACCCGAAGGGTCAGCACAGCATGGGCATGCTGATCGGCGACCACAGCTCGAACGTCAGCATCATCGGCAACCTGCTGGTCAGCAACAAGTTCCGCAACGCGCTGATCAAGGATGACGCGAAGAACATCGAGTTCATCAACAACGTCATCTACAACTACGGCAACGAAGGCCTCGTCGCGGCGGGCGCCTCGACGGTGCATGTCATCGGCAACACCTTCATCAAGGGCGAGGACTCCAGCGGCCGCGAAGCCATCCGCTTCATCGGCAGCACCGGCGAGGCCGCGTACTACGTCTCCGACAACGTCGGCGAGATCGGCGGCGAGAACTCCTCGCAGATCGAGAAGAACTTCGTCTTCGACCCGGCCACGACCGAGGTTATGTCGGCGGCCGAAGCCCTCGATTGGATCCTCGCGAACGCCGGCGCGCGCGTCAACGGTGAGCTGAGCGACATCGACCAGCGCATCATCGACAGCGTGATCAACGAGACCAGCACGCTGATCGACTCGCCGGATGATGTCGGCGGTTACGGCAAGCACACGTCCGTCGACGCGCTGAAGGACAGCGACGGCGACGGCATTCCCGACCAATACGAAAAGATCATCGGCTCCAACTCCAGCGTCGCGGACGCCAACAAGGATGCGGACGGCGACGGCTACTCGAACATCGAGGATTACATCAACGGGCTGCTCGACGGCTTCGAGGACTCGGTCACCGATGGCGGCGACATTTCCGATGTCACCGACGGCTCGGACGAGACCACCATCGTGGATGGCGGCACCTCCACCGGCTCTTCCGTCGGCACCGTGATCACCGTCGAGGCGGAAGACCTCGTGCTCACCGACGGCTGGGCGACCAAGTCGCTGACCGGCTCCTCGGGTGGCAAGGTCATCCAGAACGAGAGCGGCTCGCTGCAGGATGCCTCGCTGGCCTTCGACGGCGATGCGGGCGTCTACAGCCTCACCGTCAACTACTACGACGAGAACGACGGCGTGAGCTCGCTGGCGGTCCTCGTCAACGGCGAAGAGGTTACGAGCTGGGATTGGGATGAGGAGCTGGGCAGCGCCCTGGCCAACAAGACCACCCTCACCTCCAAGGTCATCGAGGGCCTCGAGCTCAAGGAAGGTGACGTCGTCACGCTCCAGGGCCAGCACGATGGCAGCGAGCCGCTGCGCATCGACACGGTGAGCCTCGAGATGACCGCCGAGATCGAGGATTCGGTTGTCGATACCGATACCGACACCGGCACTGACGTCGGCACTGGCACCGGCAACATCGACGCGATCGGCACGGTGATCACCGTCGAGGCCGAAGACCTCGAACTCACCGACGGCTGGGTGGTCAAGTCGCTGTCCGGCTCTTCGGCTGGCAAGGTCATCCAGAACGAGAGCGGCTCGCTGCAGGATGCCTCGCTGGCCTTCGACGGCGATGCGGGCGTCTACAGCCTCACCGTCAACTACTACGACGAGAACGACGGCGTGAGCTCGCTGGCGGTCCTCGTCAACGGCGAAGAGGTTACGAGCTGGGATTGGGATGAGGAGCTGGGCAGCGCCCTGGCCAACAAGACCACCCTCACCTCCAAGGTCATCGAGGGTCTCGAGCTCAAGGAAGGTGACGTCGTCACGCTCCAGGGCCAGCACGATGGCCGCGAGCCGCTGCGCATCGACAACGTCAGCCTCGAGATGACCGACGTCATCGACGGATCCGGCGAACAGGCGGCCAGCAGCTCGGGCGAATGGCTGTGGATGGAAGCTGAAACCTTCCAGTTCGACTCGAGCGTCAAGAAGGGCTTCGGCGTTTCCGACATCGCTGCCGCTTCCGGTGGCCAGGTGCTGAGCGCGCTTGGCAATGCCGAGGCATCGGCGACCTTCGACGGGGCGACCGGCACCTACGACATCGGCGTCGACTATTTCGACGAAACCGATGGCGTGTCCTACCTCGAGGTTCGCGTCAACGGCGAGGTCGTCGACTCCTGGCACTGGGATGCCGACCTGGGCGACCGCCTGGCGAACAAGAACACACTCACCCGCCACGTCATCTCGGATGTCGAGATCGAGGCCGGCGACGAGATCGTGCTCGCGGGTTACGGCGACGGTGGCAGCGAGCCGCTGCGCATCGACGCGCTCGAGTTCATGCCGAGCGACAGCATTCTGAGCTGAGCCTCGGCGCTCTGATCGGAAGACCCTTGGTCGGGCGGCGCAGGACATGCGCCGCCCGATCCGCATTTCACGCCAGCTTCAGGCGGCGGCGGGATCGCCCCGACCGACGCTCTCGTAGTCGCTGAAGCCCGCGGCCAGAGCATCCTCGTAGGTGTAGATATTGCGCAGGTCGGCCATCCGGGGCGTCGCCATCCCCTTGGCCAGCGCCTGCAGATCGAGCGCGCGGAATTCGTTCCACTCGGTGAGGATGACCAGCAGGTCGGCGC
>NZ_NTHN02000079.1 GCF_002300555.2 Alloyangia mangrovi
AGATCAACCACGGCTTCGACCTGATGCACGAGGGCAAGTCGATCCGCGCGGTGGTGGAATACTGAGCATGGACGTGTTGGCGGAAAACCGGAGCTTCGACGGCAGGCAGACCGTCTACCGGCACGCCTCGGAGGCCTGTAGTTGCGACATGACCTTCGCGGTCTACCTGCCGCCGCAGGCGCAGGACGGTCCGGTGCCGGTGCTGTGGTATCTGTCGGGGCTGACCTGCACCCATGAGAACGCCATGACCAAGGGCGGTTTTCAGGAGCACGCCGCCCTGCACGGGCTGGCGCTGGTCTTTCCCGACACCAGCCCGCGTGGGCCGGAGGTGGCTGACGACGAGGCCTACGACCTGGGGCAGGGGGCGGGCTTTTACGTCAATGCCAAGCGCGAGCCGTGGAAGGCGCATTACCGCATGTACGACTACGTCACCAAGGAGCTGCGCGAGATCGTCTGCGGGCTCGGCGGGATCGGCGAGCGGCATGGCATCACCGGCCATTCGATGGGCGGGCACGGGGCGCTGACCCTGGCGATGCGCAACCCGCATCTCTACGACAGCCTCTCGGCCTTTGCGCCGATCGCGCATCCGACCCGCTCGGACTGGGGGCGCAAGCAGCTCTCGGCCTATCTCGGCGACGACGAGGGGTGCTGGTCGGCGCACGACTCGACGCTGCTCATGGAGGAGCGCGGCTGGAAGGAGGACATCCTCATCGACCAGGGCGCGAGCGACCAGTTCCTCGAGCTGCTGCAGCCCGAGGCGCTGGCTACGGCGATGACCAAGCGGCGTCAGCCGGGTGTGCTGCGGATGCAGCCCGGCTACGACCATTCGTATTTTTTTCGTGAATTCGTTTGCCGGCGACCATGTCGCCTGGCACGCAGCCCGGCTTGCCTGAGCGCGGGCCCAGCAGAGGAGACAAGGCATGTATCAAGGAACGCTCGCAGCCGGACTGATCCTGGCGCTCACGGCGGGGATGGCCCTTGCCGAGGGGGACGCGGCCAAGGGCGAGAAGGTGTTTCGCAAGTGCAAGGCCTGCCACATGGTGGGCGAGGGGGCCGAGAACCGCGTCGGCCCGGTGCTGACCGGCGTCGTGGGGCGCGAGATCGCCTCGGCCGAGGGCTTCGACTATTCCGACGCGCTCAAGGAACTGGCTGCCGCCGACGGGACATGGACTCCCGAGGAGCTGGGGCATTTCCTCGAGAACCCGAAGAGTTTCGCAAGCGGCACCAAGATGTCCTTTCCGGGCCTGCGCAAGGAAGAGGAGCGGGCCGACGTGATCGCCTACCTCGCGAGTTTCAGCGGGGGGGAACTGATCATCGGACGTAGTTAGATTTTCGGGTTCGGCGGGAGGAGAAGGAGCGCCGGATCCGGATGACCCGACACGGTTTCACATGATGCCGAAAGGCGGCCGGGACGGGGCCACGCGGCGGCAACGCCGTAAATTCCAAGGGAGAAGGAAGATGAAGAGACGGCTGCTTCTATCGTCTGGTGCGCTGCTCTGCGCCGCATCCATGGCGATGGCAAACGACGACCTGATGTCGCAGATGGACAACCCGAGCCAATGGGCGATCCAGACCGGCGACTATGCCAACCAGCGCTATTCCGAGCTGGACAAGATCAACAAGGAGAACGTCGGGGACCTGCAGGTCGCCTGGACATTCTCGACCGGCGTGCTGCGCGGCCACGAGGGCTCACCGCTGGTGGTCGGGGACACGATGTACGTGCACACCCCGTTCCCCAACATCGTCTACGCGCTCGACCTGAACGACCAGGGCCGGATCAAGTGGCGCTACGAGCCCAAGCAGGATCCGGACGTGATCCCGGTGATGTGCTGCGACACGGTGAACCGCGGCGTGGCCTATGCCGACGGCAAGATCTTCCTGCACCAGGCCGATACCAAGGTCGTGGCGCTCGACGCCGAGACCGGCGAGGTGAAGTGGGAAGTGATGAACGGCGACGCCTCGAAGGGCGAGACCAACACCGCGACGGTGCTGCCGGTCAAGGACAAGATCATCGTCGGCATCTCGGGCGGTGAATTCGGCGTCCGCGGCTCGGTGACCGCCTACAACATGGAAACCGGCGAGCAGGAGTGGCGCGCCTATTCCATGGGGCCCGACAGCGACATCCTGATGGATCCCGAGACCACCACCCATCTCGGCAAGCCGGTGGGCGCGGATTCGGGCACCAACACCTGGGAAGGCGACCAGTGGATGATCGGTGGCGGTACCACCTGGGGCTGGTACTCCTATGATCCCGAAGCCGACCTGATCTACTACGGCACCGGCAACCCCTCGACCTGGAACCCGGCGCAGCGCCCGGGCGACAACCGCTGGTCGATGACCATCATGGCGCGGGATCCCGACGACGGCATGGCCAAGTGGGTCTACCAGATGACGCCCCATGACGAGTGGGACTACGACGGCATCAACGAGATGATCCTGACCGACCAGGACTTCAACGGCGAGGCGCGCAAGCTGCTGACCCACTTCGACCGCAACGGCCTCGGCTACACGCTCGACCGCCTGACCGGCGAGCTTCTGGTGGCCGAGAAGTACGACCCGGCGGTGAACTGGACCACCGGTGTCGACATGGACCCGAACTCGGAAACCTATGGCCGCCCGGCCGTGGTCGCCGAATATTCCACCGAGCAGAATGGCGAGGACGTGAACTCGACCGGCATCTGCCCGGCGGCGCTCGGCTCCAAGGACCAGCAGCCGGCGTCCTTCTCGCCCAAGACGGAACTCTTCTACGTGCCGACCAACCACGTCTGCATGGACTACGAGCCGTTCCGGGTGAGCTACACCGCGGGCCAGCCCTACGTCGGGGCGACGCTTGCGATGTACCCGGCACCCGAGAGCCATGGCGGCATGGGCAACTTCATCGCCTGGGACAATATCGCGGGCGAGATCAAGTGGTCGATCCCCGAGCAGTTCTCGGTCTGGTCGGGCGCCCTGGCCACCGCGGGGGACATCGTCTTCTACGGCACGCTCGAGGGCTACCTGAAGGCGGTCGACGCCGAGACGGGCGACGAGCTCTACCGCTTCAAGACCCCCTCGGGGATCATCGGCAACGTGATGACCTACGAGCATGACGGCAAGCAGTACATCGGCATCCTGTCGGGTGTCGGAGGCTGGGCCGGCATCGGTCTTGCTGCCGGTCTGACCAACCCGAACGACGGTCTCGGTGCGGTGGGCGGCTACGCGGCCCTGTCCGACTACACCGCGCTCGGCGGTCAGCTGACGGTCTTTGCGCTCCCGGATTGATCCGCAGCGACCCGAGGCGCCGGCGGGAGACGCGTCCCGCCGGCGCATTTCGAAAGAACATCTCACAGAGATCTCCAGGACCCTCATGCCCAGGACCCTTATGCCATGACCCGAAAGCTTACCCTCCTGACCGCCGCCGGCCTCTTCGCAGCCAGTGCCCTGAGCGCTGCCAACGTCTCGATGGAGGACCCGAACATCGCGGTAGATTACGAGGAAGGCGGCCGCTACTACACCGCGGACGGCGTCCCCACGTTCAACGTCGCCGAGGATGGCACCGTGGACTGGCCGACCTTCTCGGGCTTCCGCCGCTACCACGCCGAGTGCCACGTCTGCCACGGCCCGGACGGCGAGGGGTCGACCTACGCGCCGGCGCTGAAGAATTCGGCGGTCAACATGGATTACTACGAATTCGTCGACACCGTGGTGAACGGTCGCAAGAAAGTCGGTGCCGCCGAGAACTCGGTGATGCCCGCCTTCGGCACCAACCCCAACGTGATGTGCTATCTCGACGACATCTACACCTACCTCAAGGCGCATGGATCCGGTGCGATCGACCGCGGCCGCCCGGCCAAGAAGGAGCCCAAGAGTGAGACCTATACCGAAATGGAAAATGCCTGCATGGGCTGACCCCGCACGGGCCGCCGCGCTGGCGCTGCTCCTTGTGGGCGCGGCGGGCGCCGGGCAGGCGCAGACCTCGGACCTCGTCTCCAAGAGTGCTTTCCGGGTCTGCGCCGATCCCGCCGCCGATCCCATGTCGATGCAGGATGGCTCGGGCTACGAGAACAAGCTGGCCGAACTCTTTGCCGAAATGCTGGAGCGGCCGGTGAGCTACACCTGGTTTCCCATGGCGACGGGCTTCATCCGCCAGACGCTGAAGGCCGGGAAATGCGACGTGGTCATGGGCTATGCACAGGGCCACGAACTGGTCCTGAACACCAACCACTACATGACCTCGGCCTATGTTCTGGTGGTGCCCGAGGACGGGCCCCTGGCCGGGGTGACCGAGCTGTCGGACCCGGCGCTGCCGGGGCTGAAGCTGGGTGTCATCGCCGGATCACCGCCCGCCACCCACATGGCGCGGAACGGGCTGATCGGCAAGGCGCGACCCTATGCGCTGGTGGTCGACCGCCGGGTCGAGAGCCCGGCCAGCGACATGCTGAACGATCTCGCCGCGGGTGAGATCGACGCCGCGGTGCTCTGGGGGCCGATCGGCGGGCCTCTGGTCAAGCGCGACCATCCGGGGCTGAAGGTGACGCCGCTGATCAAGGAGCCGGGCGCGCCCAAGCTCTTCTACCGCATCACCATGGGCGTGCGGCAGGGTGAGAAGGTCTGGCAGCGCCAGCTCAACTCGCTGATCCGCCGCAACCAGCCCGAGATTGATGCGCTGCTGACCGAGGCCGGGGTGCCGCTGCTCGACGACATGGGCGCGCGGGCGTTGGACGTCGGGCAGTGATGTCGGGGCCGGGGCGTTTCCGGCTGGCGCTGGCACTCGTGCCGGCGCTGGTCTTTTGCGGTCCGGCCTTGGCACAGGTGCCCGAGCCAGAGGCCTACCGGATGGAGGACTACCGCGCGCCGGTGCCGGACTCGCTGGAGGGCGGCACGGTTGTGGACGTCGAGGAGGCGCATCGGCTCTGGGAGGCGGGGGAGGCGGCCTTCATCGACGTGTTGCCGCGGCCGCCGAAGCCGGAGACGCTTCCCGAGGGCACGGTCTGGCGTGACAAGCCGCGCGACTCCATTCCCGGAGCGATCTGGCTTCCCAATACCGGCTATGGGGCGCTCGGCGCGCCGGAGGAGGCCTATCTGCGCGCGGGGCTGCAGGCGGCGAGCGGCGGCGATCCTGCGCATCCGCTGCTGTTCTTCTGCCTCGCCGATTGCTGGATGAGTTGGAACGCGGCAAAGCGGGCGCTGAGCTACGGCTACACGTCCGTTTCCTGGCTGCCCGTGGGGACAGACGGGTGGGCCGCGGCGGGATACCCGCTCGAGAGGGTCTCGCCGCGGCAGTGACCGGGACGGTCAGTCACCGGTTGCGCGCACGAAGGCACCGAAGGCGCGCGGGCCGTCGGCGGTGTCCATCTCGGCGCTCACCTCGAGCGTCTGTGCGTTGACCAGGCTGAGGGTGTTGTCGAACCAGTTGGCCACGACGATCTGCCCGTCCGAGGTGGCGGCGATACCCTCGGGGTATTCGCCCACCGTGATCTCGGCGAGGGGCGCCAGCGTGTCGAGCGCGATCACGCTGACCGTGCCGGCATATTGGTTGCTGACAAAGGCCCGCCCGGCGGCGAAGGCGACGCCATAGGGGCGCTCGCCCACCGGAAGGGTCGCCAGGCGCTCGCCCGAAGCGGGATCGAGCACCGTCACATCGTTGCTGCCGACATTGCCGACGAAGAGCCGCCCGTCTGGCGCAAAGCCAAGGCCGAAGGGCCGCGTGCCCACGGGCACCGTGCGGGCGAGGGTCAGTGTCTCGGCATCATAAAGGCTCACCCGGTCGGCATCGCGCTCGGCGGCGGCGAGCAGGCGGCCGTCGGGCGAAAGCGCCAGCCCGGCGGGGGCGGCGCCAGCCGGAAGCTCGGTGAGGACCTCCAGCGTTCCGGCATCCAGCACCCAGAGCCGGGCGTTGTACCAGTCCGAAACGAAGAGATGCGACCGGGCCGCGTCCAGTGCGGCGCCCATCGGACCGCCGTCGAGCCGGGCCTCGGCGAGCACCGTGCCCTTGGGGTCGTGGCGGCGCACGGTCTTGGCGTCCGGTGCCACGGTGTAGACCGTGCCGTCCGGAGCCACCGCCACCCCCGCGGGCTTGCCGGGGACCGTCCAGCGGGCGGTCTCCTCGCCGGTCTCGAGGTCGAGCACCGAGAGCGCGTCGCCGTTCTGACAGGTCACGAAGGCGAGATCCGCCGCCGCGGGGCACGCGGCGACGGCCAGAACGGCGGCGAGCGCCAGCTCAGGAGCCCGGCGCACCGAACCGCTCGACCAGCGCATCGAGCCCGCCCTGATAGACGCCGGTGACCGCGGCGATGGCGGCCTCGTCGTTCAGCTCGGGGGGCGGGTCGTTGTTGGGATAGCCGCGGTAGAAGGCGCCGCGCCATTCGACAGTAGAGCCCCCGCCCTCGCGCGGCAGCACCGTCAGATGCGAGGAGTAGTTGGTCACAGGCAGAACCTCGACCGCCACATCGGTGATGCGGTAGCTGTAGGACATCTTCTCGGCGCTGTACTTGTAGAGCACCTCGGCGATCTTCGGCCCCGAGGCGCCCTGGTCCGACAGGTAAAGCTCGCGCGTGGCGTCGATCTCGTTGCCACCGGTCCCGGTCTGCGAGACCACGGCGGGATGCCAGCTCATGTCCTGGAAATCGCCGATCGCGGCCCAGACTTCGGCAGGCTCGGCGGCGACATCGGCGGTCACCGTGACCTTCTGCCGGGTCGGCCCGTGCGCCATGGCGGCGGCGGGCATCAACGCCAGCGCTGCCCCCGCGAGCAGCAGGTTGCGTCTTTTCATCTGGTCTCCTCCTTGAAAATCCCCGTCCGCAGGATGTAGTCCATCCCCCGGCGCCAGCTTTCATCCGTGTTCGAGCGGATATCGACGACCCGTCCCTTGACCGTCTGGCCGCTCTCCACGTCGCGCAGTTGCAGGTTCATCGACAGGATCAGGTTCGAGACTTTCTGAACCTCTCCCACCAAGGCGTAGTCGGCCCCGAGCTTGGCGGCCATGCGGGTGTCGCAGCCGTAGCACTTGGCCGGGTTGACGATGCGGTCGCGCTCCCCGGCGATGGGTCCGAGGTCCAGCAGGTCGAAGCCCTCGTCTTCGAAGCGCTGCGCCACCATCTGCTCGAGCATGGTGATGCGGGCCAGCTCGGCCGGGTCCTGGCCAAGCTCGGCGGTCTGCAGCGAGCTGTCGAGGAAGGTAATCCCGAGAAAGGCGACCTTCTCGCCCGCGGCGGCGGGAGAGCAGAGCATCAGTACGAGCGGGAGGGCGCGGGTAAGCATTGCTGCCTTCTTAGAAATTAAGAGTCGCCGACAATCGTGCCGCCGTTACCCTGTGTCTCGCAACCGAACCGAAAGTATCGGTTCACCGCTTCGCCTTGGGAGGGGCAGAGTGGACACGGGGCCCGCCGGATCCGCGCGGGCATGGAGGAGAAAGTGCCAAAGAGTTCTGTCCCGCTGCTGGCCGCGGCCGCGCTTGCCGTTGCCGCCTGCCTCGCCGCCCCGGCGGCGCAGGCGGTGGAGGTCCGCGCGGGGGTGCTGCGGGTGGACTATCCGGCGCTGCTGCCGATCTCGCGCTACGACGCCCGGCCAGAGGACCTCGACTTTGCCGGGGCGGTGCTGGCCGACGAGGACAATGCGACCACCGGCGCCTTCCTTGGCCATACCTACGAGACCAAAAGCGTTGCCGCCCCGCCAGAGGGGGCACTGGCGGCGCTGGACGAGATGCTGGCGGAGGGCATCCGCTACGTGGTGGTGGACGCGCGGGCCGGCGACTTGCTGGCGCTTGCCGATCGCGCGGCGGAGGCGGGGGCGCTGGTGCTCAACGGTTCGGCGCCCGACTTGGCGCTGCGCGGCGCCGAGTGCCGGGCGAACCTGCTGCACATCGCGCCTTCGTTCGCGATGAAGGCCGATGCCATCGCGCAGTTCGCTGTCTGGAAGAAATGGCCGCGCTGGCTGCTGGTGAGCGGCTCGAACCCCGAGGACCGGGCGCTGGCCGAGGCCTACCGTCGCGCGGCGAAGAAGTTCGGCGCGAAGATCGTCGAGGAGCGCGAGTTCGAGGACACCGGCGGCGCCCGGCGCACCGACACCGGCCATGCCATGGTACAGCGCCAGCTGCCGACGTTCCTGCAGCGCACCAAGGAGCATGACCTCGTCATCGCCGCCGACGCCACCGACTATTTCGCCGCTTACCTGCCCTATCACCTCTGGACGCCGCGCCCGGTCATGGGCAGCGCCGGCCTGCGCCCGGTGACCATGCATGGTGCGCATGAGGCCTGGGGCGCGACCCAGTTCCAGACCCGCTTCGAGAAGCTCGCCCGGCGCCATGTGACCGAGGAGGATTACAACACCTGGCTGGCGCTGCGTGTCCTCGGCGAGGCGGTGACCCGCACCGGCAGCGACGATCCCGCCGAGCTTGAGAATTACATTCTGTCGGACGCCTTCGAGCTGGCGGCCTTCAAGGGGCAAAAGGTGACCTTCCGCGACTGGAACGGACAGATGCGCCAGCCCATCCTGCTCTACGACGGCCGCATCACCGTCAGCGTCAGCCCGCAGGAGGGCTTCCTTCACCAGGTCTCGCCGCTCGACACGCTGGGGCTCGACCGTCCCGAATCCGACTGCACGGCCTTCCAATGAGGACTCCGATGAAATCACTCCTGCTCACCGCCGCGCTTTGCCTGACCGCCTCGGGCGCGCTTGCCGGCAAGGCCTTTGTCTCGAACGAGCGGGGCAACACGATCACCGTGCTCGACACCGGCACCTGGGAGGTGATCACCGAGTTCGAGGGCGGCAACCGCCCGCGCGGAATCACCCTCTCGCCCGACGGCAAGCTGCTTTACGTCTGCGCCTCGGATGACGACACGGTGCGGGTGTTCGACACCGAGACCTACGAGGAGCTCTACACGCTGCCCTCGGGGCCGGACCCCGAGCTCTTCGTGCTCGATCGCTCCGGCAGTCCGCTCTACATCGCCAACGAGGATGACAACCTCGTCACGGTGACCGACACGCAGACCCATACCATCCTCGCCGAGGTGCCGGTGGGGGTGGAGCCCGAGGGGATGGCGATCTCGCCCGACCACAAGTGGGTGGTGAACACCTCGGAGACCACCAACATGGCGCATTTCATCTCGACCGAGGATTACCAGATCAAGCACAACATCCTCGTCGACCAGCGCCCGCGTTACGCCGAGTACACCGATGACGGCACCCGGCTCTTCGTCAGCGCCGAGATCGGCGGCACGGTCAGCGTCATCGACATCGCCGAGGACGGCACGCCGACGCTGAAGCAGAAGATCGGCTTCGAAGTGCCCGGCGTGCTGCCCGAGTGGTTGCAGCCGGTGGGGATCCGGGCGACCTCGGACGGCAGCCGCATCTTCGTGGCGCTGGGGCCGGCCAACCGTGTTGCGGTGATCGACGGGACAAGCCTCGAGGTTATGGACTATATCATGGTGGGGCAGCGGGTCTGGCAGATGGCCTTCACCCCCGGCGAGGAGTTCCTGGTGACCACCAACGGCAATTCCAACGACATCACGGTGATCGACGTGGCCGCGCAGAAGGCGATCAAGTCGGTCCAGGTGGGGCAGCAGCCCTGGGGCGTGGCGATCACGCCGAACTGAACGGCAAGGGGGAGACGAAGCTCATGAAGGTATTTCTGACCGCGCTGGTGCTGGGCTGCGCCGCCGCGCTTCCGGCTGCCGCGCAGGAGCTGCCGGTTGTCCGCGCCGCGGTTCTGAAGATCGGCACGGTGAACTGGGAGCTGGAGACGATCGCCGCGAACGGCTTCGACACCGCGCATGGCTTCAAGCTCGAGATGGTGACCTATGCCGACAATGGCGCGACCCGCATCGCGGTCGAGGGCGACGAGGCCGACATGGCCGTGGCTGACTGGATCTGGGTCGCCCGCCAGCGGGCCGAGGGCAAGGACTACGTGGTGGTCCCCTATTCCCGCGCGGTGGGTGGGCTGCTGGTGCCGGGCGGCTCGGACGCCGAGACGCTGGCCGATCTCAAGGGCGGCAAGATCGGCATCGCCGGCGGGCCGCTCGACAAGTCGTGGCTGATCCTGCGTGCCTTTGCCCAGCAGGAGTACGGCATGGACCTCAAGGCCGAGACCGAGCAGGTCTTTGGCGCGCCGCCGCTGATCTTCAAGTCGGGACTCTCGGGGGACTACGCCGGGGCGATCAACTTCTGGCACTTCCTTGCCAAGATGAAGGCCGCGGGCATGCGCGAGCTGATCTCGGTGGAGACCGCCGCCGAGGCGCTGGGGCTCGACCCCGACGTGCCGCTGCTCGGGTATTACTTCAAGGAGGACTTCCTTGCCGGGCACGAAGGGTTGGCGCAGGCCTTCTACGAGGCCAGCCGCGATGCCAAGGCGCTGCTGGCCGAGGATGCCTCGGCATGGGAGGCGCTGCGGCCGCAGATGAACGCTGCGGACGAGGCCGAGTTCGAGCAGCTCCGGGGCGACTGGCTGGCCGGGGTGCCGCAGCGCGGGCCGGTGGATGCCGGGGCGGCGGACAAGCTCTTGTCGCTGATGGCCGAGCTCGGCGGTGCCGAGCTGGTGGGACAGGCGAGCCACGTGCCGGACGGGCTCTTCGCGGAGGTGCAATGAGCCCGAGCATCCGACCCGAGGACGGGCGCGTCGTGCCCCTGCATCCCAAGCTCGCGGATCCCGGGGCGGTAAGGGTCGAGATCCGCTCGAAACGCTTCGGCGGGACCGAGGTGCTACGCAACGTGCATTTCACCGTCTCGCGCGGCGAGACCGTGGCGCTTCTGGGGCCGTCGGGCATCGGCAAGTCGACCCTTCTGCGCATCGTCGCCGGGCTTGATCCGGAGTTCGAGGGCGAGATCACCCGGCCGACGCATATGGCCATGGTCTTCCAGGAACCGACGCTGATGCCATGGCGCACCGCCCTGCAGAACCTGACCCTCGTGCATTCCGAGCTGAGCGAGGGGGACGCCCGCGCGGCGCTCGACCGGGTCGGGCTGAAGGGGCGGCACGATGCCTATCCGCGCAGCCTCTCGCTCGGCCAGCAGCGCCGCCTCGCGCTCGCGCGGGCCTTTGCCGGGCGGCTCGACATGCTGGTGATGGACGAGCCCTTCGTGTCGCTCGACCCCGAGCTGGCCGAGTCGATGCTGGCGCTGACCGAGGAACTGATCGCCGAGCTGCGCCCGGCGGTGCTTTTCGTCACCCACGCCCGTGCCGAAGCCGAACGACTGGCCAGCCGCATCCTGCACCTGCAGGGTCAGCCCGCCACACTGACCCCGCATCTGGTCTGAAGGAGGAGATCCGACCATGAAACCTACCCTGATCGCCGCCGCGCTCGTCGCGATGGCGCTGCCTGCGGCTGCGCATGACTATGGCTTTGCCGGCATCCTGTCGCACCAGAACTCCGAGGAAATGCCCGAGATCACCCTCTCGGTCGGCAAGCCTCTGGCCGAGGGGCCGATCACGCTGAAGTCCGGCATGGTCTACGAGCTGGAGATCGAGGCCGACGGCACTGGCGAGCTGGGCCTTGAAGGGCCGGGCTTCTTCCGTGCGATCTGGATCAACGAGGTTGTGGTGAACGGGCTCGAAATCCGCCCCTACGGTCTCGAGAGCGTCGAGTTCGACGAGGCGGGCGAGATGGAGATCGAGTTCCTCGCCATCAAGCCGGGGCAGTACTACCTGAAGATCCCCGGCTCCACGGGCGAGAGCCAGCGCGTGGATATCACCATCCAGTAACCCGAGAGTTGAGCGACGGTCGGGCGGTGCAATTTGTCTGCCCGGCGTCCCGATGGTACGTTTTCCGCAACTTGCGGGAGGGCGGGGAATGACAGGCAGGCTTGGTCTTCTTGGGATCGCCCTCGCGATGCTCGCGGGGGCGGCGCAGGCAGAGGATGCCACGCGCCGCGCCGAGCGGCTGGAGCCGCTGGCGCTGAGCGCCGCCGAGGGGTTCTCGGTCACGCGCTACGAGATCGAGGCGGGGACATACTACCGCTGGCGCATCGAGAGTGACGGGCTCGAGGAGTACAAGCTGCTTGCCCCGGAGTTGTTCCGCGAGAGCTGGATCGACCAGGTCGTCATCGAGGACAAGGAGGTGAAGCCCTACGGGCTTCACGCGGTGGAATTCGACGACGAGGGCGAGATCGACATCTGGTTCATCCCGCAGCGCCCGGGCGAGTATCCCTTCTATATAGAGGGGCTCGACACGCAGGGCTTCCGCGGCGTGATGGTGGTGAAATGAGGCGGGCGGCGGGGCTGGGGCTCGTGCTGCTGGTGCTCGGCGGGGGCGGGGCCCTTGCCCAGCCCGCCGCGCCGGTCTGCAGCGCGCTCGAGACCCGCCTGTCGCAATCCCGCGCCGCGCTCGAGGGGCGGGTGCTGAACGAGGCGCTCTTCGAGGCGGCGGCGCTCGACTGCCCCGAGACCGCCCGGCGGCTTCTGGAACAGGGCGCCTCGGTCGAGGCGCGCAACCGGTTCGGCGGAACCCCCCCTCAACATTGCCGCGGCGCGCGGCTCGCGGGAGATCGCGGCGGAGCTGCTGTCGCGGGGGGGCGGATATCGACCATGCCAACCTCGGCGGCGTCACGCCCCTTCTTGGGGCCGTGCAGGAGGGGCGGCGGCGCATGGTGGCGCAGCTCGTCGAAGCCGGGGCCGATGTGAAACTTGCCAGCCGCGAGGGGGTGACCCCGGTGATGGCGGCGGCCTTCGATGGCGATGCACGGATGCTTGCGATCTTGCTCGAGGCGGGGGGTGATCCCAAGGCCGAGGACCGGCGCGGCAAGGGGGCGCTGACCTATGCGGCGGGGCGGGCCTTTGCCGGCATCGTCGCGGCGCTGCTGGAGGCAG
Source organism: Alloyangia mangrovi (assembly GCF_002300555.2). Classification (GTDB taxonomy): domain Bacteria; phylum Pseudomonadota; class Alphaproteobacteria; order Rhodobacterales; family Rhodobacteraceae; genus Salipiger; species Salipiger mangrovi. The sequence continues at coordinate 12,779 of NZ_NTHN02000079.1, forward strand.
GGGCCGAGGCCGACCGGGTATGGGGGCACGATCTGACCGCGCTGATGTGGGCGGCGGGACATGCCAATGACGCGCCCGCGCCGGACGGGGTCGAGACCGCGCGGCTCTTGCTGGAGGCGGGGGCGCGGATCGACCGGCAGGACGATCGGGGGCGCTCGGCGCTGAGATCGCCGCCGAGCGCGGCCACGCGCAGATGGTGGCCTTCCTGCTGGACTCGGGCGCCGACCCCGGGCTGCGCGACATGCAGGGCAAGCGGGCCGCCGACCTTGCCGCCGGGAGCGAGATCTCCGCCCTGCTCGGGCCCTGACCCGGGCTAGTGGAGGACGAGGCTCGAGAGGTAGCGCGCCATCGCCTCGATGGTGGGCTCGTCGTACTGCTTCATGATGTTGGACATGTCCGGCGCGTTCATTCGCACCTCGGTCTTGAAGTCATGCATGGTCTTCGACAGGTATCCCGCCTGCTGGCCGGCGAGCCGGGGAATGCGGCTGTCGCCCTGCCACTTGCCGTGACAGGCGCTGCATTGCGCGGCGGTGAAGGCCGTGTTGGCCAGCGCCTCGTCGCCATCCTGAGCCTGCGAGGGGATGGCGGGCCAGGTCTGGGCGGCGAAATGCTCTGCCAGTTGCTTGGCCTGGTCCTTGTCGTATTCGGCGGCGACGCCGGTCATGATTTCGTTCTCGCGGCGCCCGGCGGCGTAGTCGCGGAGCTGGGTGTAGATGTAGAAATACTGCTGGCCCCAGATCGCCGGGTACTCCGGGTCGACCGGGACGCCGTCCTCGCCGTGGCAGCCGGCGCAGATCGCCACCTCGTCGTCGAGCACGAAACCGTCCTTGGCGCTGGCGGGGGGCGCGAGGGCCGTGGCGGCGAGGAGTACGAGCAGCCGGGCGGAGCGCAATGTCATGATGGGGTCTCCCTGAAGAAAGGGGGCGGACCAGGAGCCCGCCCCGATGTCAGCACCTGTGCCCTGCCTCAGTCGGCAAGCGTGAAGGCGATGATGTTGTTGCCGCGCTTGTAGTTGAGCTGCGAGTTTCCGCCTGCGGCGACGACGATGTACTGCTGGCCTTCGACCGTGTAGCTCGACGGCGGGGCGTTGACGCCCGCCCCGGCCTGGAAGCGCCAGAGCTCGCCGCCGTTGGAGCTGTCATAGGCCTTGAAGAGCCCGTTGCCCTCGCCGGTGAAGACGAGGCCGCCGGCGGTGGCCAGCACCCCACCGATCATCGGCTCGGCGGTGCGCACCTGCCAGGCGATGTCGCCGGTGTTGTAGTCGACCGCTGTGATATTGCCCCATTGCGCCTCGTCGGGGATCACGTCGAAGGAGCCGCCGAGCCAGATCTTGCCCTCGGGGTAGGGGGTCGAGCGCACCGTGTAGGTCATCGGCTGGTGCAGGTTGATCGCGTAGGTGAGGTGCAGGCTCGGATCGATCGCCATGGGCGACCATTCCACGCCGCCGTTCGCGCCCGGCAGCATCCGCGCGCCCTCGGCGGTGGGCAGGGTCCACATGTCCTCCTGCGGGACCATTGCCTCGGAGTAGCGGATCAGCGAACAATCGTCGGCCTTGTGCACGTAGACGTGGCCGGTCTTGCCGCCGTGCAGGATGCCCTTCACGTCGTTGCCCGCGTCATCCTTCACCGTGGTGATGATCGGCGGCGAGACCGCGTCGAGGTCCCAGACGTCATGCGCGATGTACTGGAAGTGGCAGACATACTCGCCGGTATCGAGGTTCACCGACACGAGGCTGTCTGTATAGAGATTGTCGCCCGGGCGCAGGCTGCCGTCGAGGTCGGGCGAGGGGTTGCCCACCACGAAGTAGATGCGCCGCTCGGCAAGATCGACCGCCGGGTTCTGCCAGACGCCGCCGCCCAGTGTCTCGTAGGGATCGCCCATGCTTTCGAGCGAGGCCTTCTCGGCGTCGATGTCGCGGTGCATGTCGCGGCCGGTGGCGTCATGCGTGGCCCAGACCCCCACCGAATCCTCGGGCACGGTGTTGAAGGTCCAGATCAGCTCACCGGTTTCCGTGTCGAAAGCCTTCACGAAGCCGCGGATGCCGTATTCGCCGCCGTTCGTGCCGATCAGCACCATGTTCTCGACCACCGAGGGCGCCATGGTCTCGGAATAGCCCAGCTCGGCGTCGGCGATCTGCGTCTCCCAGAGCTGCTTGCCGGTCTTGGCGTCAAGCGCCACCAGCTTGGCATCCAGAGTGCCCATGAAGACCTTGTCCCCGGCGACCGCCACGCCGCGGTTGTTCGGCCCGCAGCAATAGGTGGTGACCGGGCCCATCGAATGCTTGTGATGCCAGATCTGCGCCCCGGTCCGCGCGTCGATCGCATAGACCTCGTTGAAGGCGGTGGTGATATACATCACCCCGTTCACGACAATCGGCGAGGTTTCCATCGAATCGACGATGTCGGTCTGGAAAATCCACGCCGGACGCAGGTTCCGGACGTTGCCGGTGTTGATTTGGCTCGCCGGGTAGTAGCGCGTCTGCGCGTAGTTGCCGTTGGTGTGCAGGAAGTTGTTGCCGTCACCCGCGGCCCGCGAGAGCATGCTTTGCGTCACCGACTGCAAGTCGCCGTAAAGCGTACTCGCCGAGGTTTCATCTTGAGCATGCGCCGGAGCAGAGGCGACCAGCGCCGCCAGACAGCTGGCGGCGAGTCTCGACCAATCACGCATAACCATATCCTCCCAAGGTTTGCGTTGTAGATCTTCGTTGGTTTACGTAGGGTAAACCAAATGTGTTTAGAAAAATAGCACAGTCTCATGCGGCCGAGTCCGATCCCCAGTTTGCTCTTTCGGGCCGCGTTCCTCGCCGCGGTGACGGGGTCGGTCTGCGCCCAGTCGGCCGGGGAACCGGGCATGGGATCGGGCATGGGAACGGGCCTGGCGATCGTCTCGGATGAGCGCGGCGACACGCTCAGCATCCTCTCGCCCGACCTGAAACTTCTGCGCACCATCGAGACCTGCGCCCGCCCGCGCGGGGTGCATTTCAGCGCCGATCATTCGTCCTTCTACGTCGGCTGCGCCGATGACGACACGATCGCCATCTACGACACCGCCTCGCTCGAGCTGACCGGGCGCATCCGTGGCGTGCCCGCCCCCGAGACCTTCGATCTGCATCCCGACGGGCGGCGGCTCATCGTGTCGAACGAGGAGGACGCCACCGCCTCGGTCATCGACATCGACACCGGCGAGCTCTTGGCGGAATACCTCACCGGCGAGGAACCCGAAGGGGTGCAGGTCACGCCCGACGGGCGGCTGGTCTTCGTCGCCTCCGAAGCTGCCAACCTCGTGCATGTGATCGACCTAGAGGCCGATGCGGTGATTGCCGACATCCTCGTCGACACCCGCCCCCGCCGCTTCGCGCTGACCCCGGATGGCAAGGAGCTCTGGGTCTCGGCCGAACTCGCCGGCATCGTCGACATCATCGACGTCGAGACGCTGAAGCTGGTCGGCGATGTCACCTTCCTGCCCACGGGCTTCCGCGCCGAGCAGGTGACGCCGGTGGACCTCGAGATCTCCGCCGACGGCCAGCGCGCCTATGTGGCGCTCGGGCGGGCCAACCACGTGGCGGTGGTCGACGTGCCGAAGCGCAAGGTGATCGACTACGTGCTCGTCGGCAGCCGCGCATGGGGGCTGGCGCTGACCGCCGATCAGTCGCGGCTCTACGTCGCCAACGGCCTCTCGGACGATGTCACGGTGATCGATACCCGCAGCCTCAGGGCGCTGACCTCGATCCCGGTCGGCCGCGTGCCCTATGACATTCTCATCGATGATCGCTAGGGCGCTGCTGCTGCTCTTCCTGCTCTCGGGCCCGCTGGCGGCTCAGGAGGCGGTGCGGCTCGTCTACCTCGGGCTCGAGGAGGATCCCTATTACGAGCCGCAGCCGCTCTACACCGGCCTGTCGTTGCGGGATCATCAGCGCCCGCTGGAGGGGCTGCACCTCGGGCTGCGCGACACGCGCGTGCTGGGGCGGGCGCTGGGTCTCGGCTTCGACCTCGAGGAGGTGACCGCCGCAGCCGAGGAGCTTCCGCAGGCACTGGCCGCCATCGAGGAGAGTGGGCCCGTGGCGATCCTCTTGGACCTGCCGCCCGAGGCCATGGCGGCGGCGCTGCACGCCGCTGCGCCGGAGACGCTCTTCGTCAACATCCGCGACAGCGCCGACCGCTGGCGCCGCGAGGACTGCGCCGCCAACCTGCTGCACACGATGCCCTCGGACTCGATGCTGAGTGATGCGCTGGCGCAATACCTGAGGGCACGCAACTGGACCGACGTGCTGCTGGTGCGCGGCACGACGCCGGCCGATGACGAGGAGGCGCGCGCGGCTAAGGGCTCGGCGGCCAAGTTCGGCCTGCGGATGGTTGCCGAGCGCGCCTTCGAGTTGAGCAACGATCCGCGCCAGCGCGAACGCAGCAACATTGCCCTGCTGACCGGGGATGCGCGCTACGACGTGGTCTGGCTGGTCGACGCGCTCGGCGATTTCGGCCGCTTCCTGCCCTATGCCACCTACGCGCCGCGCCCGGTGGTCGGCTCCGAGGGGCTGGTGCCGCGCGCCTGGCACTGGACCTTCGAGCGTTACGGCGCCCCGCAGCTCAACCAGCGCTTCCGGCGCCTCGCGGGGCGCGACATGTCCTCGGGGGACTGGGCGGCCTGGGCGGCGGTGAAGGCCATCGCCGAGGCGACGGTGCAGGCTGGCTCGGCCGCGCCCGAGGAGGTTCGGGCGGTGCTGCGGGCGCCCGATCTGTCCGTGGATCTCTACAAGGGCGTGCGCGGCAATTTCCGGCCCTGGAACGGGCAGCTCCGGCAGCCGCTGCTTCTGGCCACGTCGAATGCGGTGATCGCGGTGGCCCCGATCGAGGGCTTCGCCCATGAGACCGACGCGCTCGACACGCTGGGCCAGGACCGGACGGAAACCGCCTGCGCGCGTTGAGCGGGGCGGACTCTGCCTGACTCGGGGGCTTTTGTGGGCAGTGTTGTGGATAACCCTGTGGGTGCCGCAAGATGTGGATCTCGGCGGCTTTGGCGGACGCTGGGGAAGGGGCGCGAAGATGCGGGAGCCC